>JAXEDY010000030.1:0-109835 GCA_034104345.1 Christensenellaceae bacterium
ACGATTCAGCGCGTGGCACGAAACAGAAAAATGGACAATTTTTCCTGTGCGACCTATCGCAAGAAAAAGAAAGGCTTGTGTAGTTGCCATCGAATTTTGGTATCCGACCTTGAAACGATAGTTAAAGAAGATTTGCAAAAAGTATGCGAATACGTTTTTCTTCACGAAAAGGAATTTACGGACGAATATTTGTCCGGTTCTAAAAAAGAAACGGCGAAGTTTCAGTCTAAAACGAAAGCCGAATTAAAACGACTTTCCGAAAGACAGGAAGAAATCGGCAAAATTATCCGTAAACTTTACGAAGATAACGTAAACGGCAGAATCACCGACGAACGATTTGACTTCCTTGCAAAATCCTACGAGGACGAAGGTAACGACCTGAAAACGAAAATCAATGAGCTCAAAAACGCTCTTGCTTCATCGGTTCAGGACGAAGAAAAACTCTCAAAGTTTCTGAAAGTCGTAAAGAGTTACACGAAAATCGAAGAGTTGACGCCCGAAATTCTCAACAGTTTCATCGAAAAGATTTATATCGGCGAAACCGAGAAATACAACGGCAGAAAAATGCAGGAAGTAGAAATCATCTATAAGTTCGTAGGCGCAATCAATTTACCGCAGTATAATTTATATTAAAGCACGCGGGACTGTAAAACGGGTAGGCAGTTAAAACCTACCTACCCGAAAATTCCCCACGAATAATTAACTAAATGCAGCTGTTAAATTCAAAGATTTTGTCCGATGACAAAAACACAAGATATAGTAACAAAAAAAGCACAAGATACGTGGGTAACTTGTGCTTTTTGTCTGTTGTAGCTTTTTCGTACAACAAAGATGGTGGAGATGGGCGGAGTCGAACCGCCGTGTTGCCTGCAAGCCCAAAAGCCTTCTACATACTTATTTTGCCTTTATCTTAACGCGTTGCAGCCGACAAACGGGCAACAGCGCGGGCAAACCGCTAAAATACATTTTTAAAGCCACGGTTAAAACCTTAAAAGCGTTCACCGCATAAAATGATGCCCCGCTTTGCCGCTGCGGTTACGGCAAAGGGAACAACCGCTTTAATTAAGCGGCAAATGCGTAATTGTTATTATCAGCATTTAATTTTAAATTTTCCGTTTTTTAACGCAGCCACGGTCTGCGGTATGCTTATGCTTTCCAACTCGCAAACAGTCGAAACCGATACACCCCCGTATTTTGTTTTTTTATTTTTATTATGCGATTTTTCACCGCCCAACGATATAAACGGTGAAAACCGGTCTGATAAATTTTTGCAAACTTAGTTTAATAGTCTTTAAGTTCGCGTTCTGCGGCGCGCATTGCGTCTTTTTCTTTTAAAACCTGCTTTTTATCGAACGTGTGCTTGCCTTTGCAAACCCCGAGTTCCATTTTTATAAGCGACTGTTTAAAATAAAGTTTAAGCGGAACGAGAGTAAAACCCTTTTCGGCAATTTTCGCGCGCAGTTTTCTTATTTCGCTTTTGTGAAGAAGAAGCCGCCTGTCGCGCTTGGCTTCGCGCACGTTGTACGCGCCCGACTTATCGTAAACGGAAATATGCATGTTTTTAACGAAAACGCCTTTGTCCGAAACCGAACAAAAACTGTCTTTCATATTCACGTTACCAAGCCTTATCGACTTAACTTCGCCGCCGTCGAGCGATATGCCCGCTTCAATCGAATCGGTAATAAAATATTCGTGCCGCGCTTCGCGGTTTTTGCATATTACTTTCATAATCGCTCCTTTTCTTTATTTTAGCACAACCAACTTAAAAATGTAAAGTAATTTTAATTCCGTTTGATTTTTTTGCGCCCTTTCGCTTTTATATTTATATGCCGATTTTTGCGTAAAAGTGCCGATAACGGGCTTATAGGCGCACTTTTACGATAAATATTTTATATAAAGTCGCCTGCCGATTATTATAAAAACGGTTTATTATTTGCAAAGCGCTTCGAACTTAAAGGTAATTTTTCCGCTTGAAATATCTGCGGCTATAAGTTTAACGAGCACCTTTTTACCGAGCGAAAATTTTAACTTTTTGCTCGACAACGTAAGCCGAGTTTCATCGTAAACGTAATCGCCGGCAGGCAGAGAATCGAGCCGCACAAGCCCCTCGACCGCGTTTTCAAGCCGAACGAAAAAGCCGAACGAATTTACTCCGCTTATCCTTCCTTCGAAATAATCGCCCATAAATTGCGACATAAATTCACATATATACACGTCGTCGACGGCTCGTTCGATTTTTTCCGCTTTTTTCTCTGCTTCCGACGAAATTTGAGCGGCGGTAGCACAAAATTCACGATATAAAGCGAAGTTTTCGGTTTTTCCGTCTATCACGTCTTTAAGCACGCGGTGCACGGCAAGGTCGGGATAGCGACGTATAGGTGACGTAAAATGGCAATAAAACTGTTCGTTAAGCCCGAAATGCCCGTCGCAACGCGGCGAATAATAAGCTTTTTGCATTGCCCTCAGCGAAGCGTTTGCGGCTATCTGCCGCTTTTCCTCGTCTGAAATTTCGTTTAGCGTATCCTGAATCTGCGCGGGATAAACTTTTTCTCCGCGCCACGCGCATTTTACGCCCATCGATTTTAAAATTTCGGAAAGTGCCGACATTTTTTCGGATGACGGCTTTTCATGCACGCGGTAAACGCACGGCAGATCGAGATAATAAAGATATTCGGCAACGGCTACGTTCGCGGCTATCATAAATTCCTCGATTAAAACTTCGCTTTCAAGCCTTTCGCGGCTTTCGACGAACAGTTCGCCGTTTTCGAAATACACTTTTGTTTCGCCCGTTTCGAAATCGACGAACCCTTTTTGTTTGCGTTTAAAGTTAAGTTTATCTTTAAGTTCGCGCGCTGCCGCAAGGTCCGGCGCAAGGTCTTTAAGTTCGTTTTCAGCCTGCTTATCGCCGTCGAAAAGCGCCTGAACTTTTTTATAAGTTAAACGGCGGTTTGACGCGATAATCGACTTATAGAAGGACTTATCGACTAAATTGCCTCTTTCGTCATAGCAAAGTTTTGCTGTTATTGCAAGCCGCTTTTCGCCTTCGTTAAGCGAACAAAGCCCGTTAGAAAGTTTTTCGGGAAGCATGGGAATTACTCTGTCCGGAAGGTAAATGCTCGTTCCGCGCGACAGCGCGTCGCTATCGAGCGCGCCGCCCGATTCGACGTAATGAGATACGTCGGCAATGTGAACGTAAAGTTCGTAACCGCCGTTTTCGCCGAACGTTTCTTTTTTATCGCCTGCGCCGACTTTGACAATCGAAATCGCGTCGTCGAAATCGCGCGAATCGTCGCCGTCGATAGTAAACGTATTTAAAAACGTAAAATCGGTTCTGCCATTTAAATCGTAACCCATAGGCTCGTTTCCGAAATTCTTAGCTTGTTTTAACGCCGATTGCGAAAACTTTTCGGGCGCGCCCGAACTTATCAGAATACATTCTTCGCGCACCTTATAATTGCGGCTATCGCCCAAAACTTCTAAAATTCTGGCTTGCGGCTTGGAATTTTGCGGATACGAGACTATTTTGCAATACACTTCGCATCCGTTTTTAATATCTCCCGCCTTTTTCGCTCCTCCTATAATCTGCAAATCGTCGCCGAAAGCGGCGTCGTCGGGGATAACGTAAAAATACCCTTTGCCCACGCGGCATGTTCCCGTTAAAAACCGCACCCCGCGCGACAAAACGCAAACGGGTTCGCACGCGTCGCCTTTGCCGAAATCGGGCGGCAGGCGCTTTGCAAGAATTCTATCGCCGTTATAAATGCCTTTAATCATATCGGGCGGCAAAAACAAATCGTTCGAACATTCTTTTTTAGCGCCGCGCGCAATATTTTCGGCTTCGTCGCCACCCGCAATTTCCGGCGTTAAAAAGCCGAACCCGCGCTCGTTGCGATGAACCACGCCTTTTATAAGCCCTGCCCTTTCGATTAAGGCATATTTTCCGCTGACAAATATAAGTTTTTCTTGTTTAATAAGGTTTTTAAGCGCCGAATTAAGCACTTCTTTCGAAAGTTTATCGTATGCCTTAAACTCGTTCTGAACAGCGCGTTCGGATAAATAAATGCTTTTGCTCTGCTCAAAAACGTTTAAAACTTCGGCGCCGAATCCGTTAAAATCTTTATTGTTCATAATAATAACCGCAATTATCTGCTTTTTAAGTAATTAAATTATTTGCTTTTTAGATCAATTATTTACTTTAAGGTCAAAAAAAAACGGCTTTCGTTAAGCCGTTTTAGTTTTTTTGATTTTACTTATAAAATCTTTCGATGATATAGTAGGCGATAAGAAGCACGGTCATAATCGCAATGCAGATTACGGTAAGTCTTCTTAACTTACTTTCGACGGTTTTCGATTTATTTTTGCCGTAGAAAGTGTCGGAACTTCCGCCGAGAGCGGAAACGCCGTTCGAGTTGCCCGACTGAATCATAACTACTATGGTTACGAAACCCGCGCAAAGCACCGATAAAATGACGCAAACGCGGCTTAAAATCATATATACGTCGTAATTAAACAATAAATTCGCTAAAATTGCTTCCATAACAAACTCCTACGGAAAAACCGCAAAGGTTTTATACTTTTTTAAATTTACTCAACGATTATATCATATAACCGCCAAATAAACAAGCGTTTTTTATAAGTTTTTTTAAGTTTTTTTAAAATTCGGCACTAATTTAACCCATTCAGGCTTAAATCAACGTTTATCTGCCTTAATTAAAGCCGCAAATTCTGCTTTTAAACTTAAAATTACTTTTCGATAAGCGATTTGCCGGTCATTTCGGCGGGTATTTCTTCGCCCATAACTTCGAGAAGCGTGGGCGCGATGTCCGCAAGAATGCCGTGACGGCGAAGTTTTACGTTCTTGAATTTTTCGCTTACCAAAATAAAAGGAACGGGATTGGTGGTGTGAGCGGTGAACGGTTCGCCGTTTTCGTCGATCATTTTATCGGCGTTGCCGTGGTCTGCGGTGATAAGTGCGCTGCCGCCCTTTGCCAAAACCGCGCTCACGATTTTATCCATGCAGCCTTCTACTGCCCGAACGGCTTTAACCGCCGCTTCGAACACGCCGGTATGCCCTACCATGTCGCAGTTTGCATAGTTTAAAATAATAACGTCGTATTTATCCGAATTTATCGCCTCCAAAACTTTGTCGGTAACTTCGTAAGCGCTCATTTCGGGTTTCAAGTCGTAGGTTGCAACCTTAGGCGAAGGCACTAAAATTCTGTCTTCTAAAGCGGTGGGTGCTTCTACGCTGCCGTTGAAAAAGAAGGTAACGTGCGCGTATTTTTCGGTTTCGGCGATTTTTAAGTGTTTATGCCCTCTGCTCGAAAGATATTCGCTCAAAGTGTTTTTATAATGCGGTTTTTTAAACGCGACTTTAACATGCGAAAAAGTAGCGTCGTATTCGGTAAAGCAAACGTAATCGGGTGCTAAATAGCCGCTTTTGCGCTCGAAACCGCCGAATTCGGGTTCGGTAAACGCACGGGTAAGTTCGCGCGCTCTGTCGGGGCGGAAGTTGAAAAATATAATTCCGTCGCCTTTTTCGATAAGCCCCAAAGGCTTGCCGTTTTCGTAAATTTTAGTGGGCAGAACGAATTCGTCGGTAACGCCGCTTTCGTAACTTTTTTCGATAGCGAAAACGGGGCAATCGGCTTTAACGCCTTCTCCCAAAGTGAGCGCGTTATAGGCTTTTTCAACCCTGTCCCAACGGTTATCTCTGTCCATAGCGTAGTATCTGCCGGCAAGGGTTGCTATTTTGCCTACGCCGATTTTGTCGATTTCGGCTTGAAGTTCTTTTATAAATTCAACGCCGCTGGTGGGCGAAACGTCGCGCCCGTCCATAAAGCAATGAACGTAAACTTCTTTAAGTCCGCGCTTTTTAGCCATTTCGAGCAGCGCGAACAAGTGATTTATGTGGCTGTGAACGCCGCCGTTCGACAAAAGCCCGTAAAGATGCAATTTTTTGCCGCTTTTTTTAACGTCGTCCATAACCGAAACGAATTCGGGATTTTCGAAAAATTCGCCCGTTTTTATTTCGTAAGTGATACGCGAAAGTTCCTGGCGGATAATTCTGCCCGCGCCGATGTTAAGATGCCCTACTTCACTGTTACCCATCTGCCCGTCGGGAAGACCTACGTCTTCGCCGCTTGCGCCGAGTTGCGTATGGGGATATTTTTCCTGAAGTTTTTTAATAACGCCTGCGTTTGCCTCATAAATGGCGTTGCCTTTGGTTTCGGGATTGATTCCGTAGCCGTCCATTATAAATAAACAAACAGGTCTGGTGTCCATAATTAAAATCTCCTTAAATTATTTATAAAAGAAATGCTTTGTCGTTCACGAAAAATATATAAAAATTATTTGTTATAGTTTACGATAGCCGCAAAATCCGCCGCTTTAAGCGACGCGCCGCCGATAAGTCCGCCGTCGATTTCGCTCATCGCCATAAGTTCTTTGCAGTTCGAAGGTTTCATCGAGCCGCCGTATTGAATTCTTACTGCTTCGGCGCATTTTTTGCAGAAGTTTTCGGCTAAAACTTTGCGGATATAACCGATGGTTTCGTTGGCTTGTTCGCTGGTAGCGGTTTTGCCGGTTCCGATAGCCCAAACGGGTTCGTAAGCGATAACGAGTTTAGAAAGGTCGGCAATACCTTTAAGCCCTTCTGAAAGCTGGCGTTTTAAAACGTCTTCGGTTTTTCCGCTTTCGCGTTCTTCAAGCGTTTCGCCTACGCAAACGATAGGAATAAGACCCTTAGAAAGCGCGGTTATGGTGCGTTTGTTAACGGTTTCGTCGGTTTCGGCAAAATATTGGCGGCGTTCGCTGTGCCCGATAACGACGTATTCGACGCCCAATTCTTTGAGCATGTCTGCAGAAATCTCGCCGGTGTAAGCGCCGCTTTCGGCAAAGTGAACGTTTTGCGCGCCGAGATGAACGTTGCTGCCCTTTATTGCTTCGCCTACGGCGTAAAGATCGGTTGCGGGAACGCAAACGACAACGTCGCAATCGGCGCCATTAACGAGCGGAATAAGTTCTTTAACGAGAGCCGCCCCCTCGGACGGAGTTTTATTCATTTTCCAGTTTCCTGCGATTATGGGTTTTCTCATATTAAATTCTCCTTTGGTAAACTTTCGTTTTTATAAATTTGTTTATTTTCGAATTTGTTTATTTTTATTTATTCATTCTTTAAAATTCCTTCCTCCGAAAAAACGGAAGAAGGAAACTTAAAAAATCGATTAGTCTTTGTCGTTAAGGCATTCGATACCGGGGAGTTTTTTGCCTTCGAACAGTTCGAGCGAAGCGCCGCCGCCGGTAGAAATGTGAGTCATTTTGTCGGCAAAGCCGAGTTGGGCGACCGCCGCCGCACTGTCGCCTCCGCCGATAATGGTGGTTGCGCCTTGGCAGTCTGCCATCGCTTTGGCGATAGCCATAGTGCCTTGTGCAAGAGTCGGGTTTTCAAACACGCCCATAGGTCCGTTCCAGATAATGGTTTTCGCGCCCTTTAACGCTTCGGCGTAAAGTTTTGCGGTTTCCGGTCCGATGTCTACCGATTCCATATCTTTATCGAATTCGCCCACCTTACGGATGCAGGTTTCGACGGGTGCGTCGATAGGATTGGGGAATTCTTTTATCTGAACGCCGTCGACGGGGAGCAAAAGTTTTTTGCCGAGATCCTTGGCTTTCTGCATCATTTCCTTGCAATAGTCTATCTTGCTGTCGTCTACGAGCGAAAGACCTACTTCATAGCCTTGCGCCTTTAAGAAAGTGTATGCCATACCGCCGCCGATGATAAGCGTGTCGCATTTTTCAAGCAGGTTGGAAATAACGTTGAGTTTGTCGGCAACCTTTGCGCCGCCGAGTATCGCAACGAACGGGCGAACGGGATGTTCGAGCGCCTCTGCCATAACCGAAAGTTCTTTTTCAATAAGGAATCCGCAAACAGCGGTTTTAACGAATCCGTATTCGACGATAGCCGCGGTAGTTGCATGACTTCTGTGAGCGGTTCCGAAAGCGTCGTTAACGTAAATGTCGCAATACGAAGCGAGTTTTTTGCAAAGCGCTTCGTCGCGTTTTTCTTCGCCCGCGTCGAAACGGGTGTTTTCTAAAAGTACTACTTCGCCGTCTTTTATTTCGGAAACGAGTTTATCCGAGCAAGGACCGACGAAATCGTCGCTCATTTTAACTTCTTGCCCTAAAAGTTCGCCAAGGCGTTTGGCAACGGGTTTAAGCGAAAGTTTGGTTAAATCTTTTGCGGCTTTTGCCATCATTTCGTCTTTGGCGGCGGCGCGTTCGCTTTCGGGAAGCGCTTCGAGTTTGGCTTTTTCTTTTTTGTTAAGCCCCCAACCCGGAGTTAAAACGTTGTGCGGCTTGCCGAGATGCGAGCATAAAATAACTTTCGCACCGTGTTCGATAAGATATTTTATCGTGGGAAGCGCACCGACGATACGGTTTTCGTCGGTTATAACGCCGTCTTTCATAGGAACGTTGAAATCAACCCTTACAAGGCACCTTTTGCCTTTTACGTCTACGTCTTTTATCGACTTTTTATTCATGGTAAAAACTCCTTTGAATTTGTTTTCCGAAACACATGATACACTTACAAGCAAAAAAAGTCAATCGATTTTTTCGCTATTTAAGCGTTTTAAAGTTATTTAAGACTAAATTTTAAGGTAATTTTAAACCGAAACTTTAAGTTTGAACGAACTGCCGAAAACGTCGGTTACGGTAATTTCGTTTTCGCCCGTTATTTCGGCACAAGCTTCTTCGTTTAAAACGGGTAAAAGCCACAACATAAAATCCTGCGCGCTCGCTTTGTTTTTCGGATTTTTTTCGGCGGCTTCGCTGTTTTTGCTGTTGTTGTTGTTTCTTACGTTATTTTTTGTTTTTTTGTTTTTTACGTCCTTTTCGTTCATTTATATAATTCTCCGCATTGTTAATCGTTATTTATTATCGTCGTTGTCATTTTTTGTTTTACGGCGTTTTGCGCCGCCCGAACGTTATGTGCGGCAAACGATATTCGCCATACCTAATTATACGGACGATATTATTATAAACAACGGTTTTATGACTTAAAACGCAAATAATTATGTGTTTTTTTGCATAAAAAAGTCGAAAAATAAAAAAACGCGTCGAAAAATATCGAAAACGCGTTTTTATATAGGGATTCCAATCATTATCACTAATTATTTTTGCGGGTATAAATCGGTTTTTGCAAAGCCATAAACGTATGCCAAATACGATTTCGGTCGTTTGCCTTGCAAAAACCGTACCGCAAGCGGCGATTTCTTCTCCGCAAAAATGCTTAGCACCGAAAAGAGCGTGTTTTTTGATGATTTTCTGCGAGCGTGAACGAAGTTGTATTGACATACTACAAGCGAACGGTCGCGGAAAAGGGCTAAAAAGCCGCCTTTTCGGTATTTAGTGATGACGAATGGAATCCCTATGCTTTTTTTTCAGCCGGTTTCAACCAAAATTTTCAATTTAAAAAAGTCTTAATTCCGGTTTAAAACTTCGAAATAGGTTTTTTTCATATATAGCGCGTCGGCGTCCTGATGCCCCGCGGATTCGCAAACTATTACGGGCTCTAACCTCAAATCGCATAGTGCTTCGGCAAACGGCAAAAATTCGGGGCCGTATGTTTCGTCGTCGAAATTAAGGTGGCGGATTTCGCCCTTGCCTGCGTATTGAATTTTAGAAAAATGCACGTGAAAGTGTTTCATTCTTTCATAGCCGAGTTTTTCTATCATATATTCGAGCCTTTGTTTAAAATCGCCCGAGGTTTTCAAACTGCCCTGCTCGCGCGCGTTTACATGCCCGAAATCGACGGTAGGAACGAAGATTTCATCGGTCAGGCAAAATTCCGTTATTTCTTCTATCGTTCCGATTTGCCCGAGTTTCCCCATGGTTTCGGGGCAATAAATCATATTCTGCGCGTTTTCGGCGTAAATTTTTTCTGCAAGCCGTTTAAAATTATCTTTCGCTCGGGTTACCGCCGTTTCGCGGTCATCCTTGCCCTGCGTTGCGGGGTGAAAAATCACCCTTTTGCCGCCCATAAGGTTAACGGCGCGCGCGCTTTGCAGAATATAACCGAAAGTTTTTTGTATCATTTCGTCGTCGGGATTGGAAAGATTAGTGTAATAAGGCGCGTGAACGCTTATCTCTATGCCTTCTTTTTCAAACGCGGCGCGAATCGAAAGCGCCTTTTCGTCGCCCATCAAAACGCCCCGCCCGAACGAATATTCAAAGCAGTCGAGCCCATAATTTTTAACCCATTCGGCGCTTTGTTCGCTCGTTTTTTTGCCTGCGGCGTAAAACTCTTCCGAATTGCCGCTCGGTCCGAATTTTATCATTTTTTCGCTCCTTTTTTTCGGATTGTTTGTTTAAAATTTATATGCAGGTTACAGTTATCGTTCTATCTTTTTTAAATCGCTTTTAAGTTGCGCTTTTAATTCGTCTACGCTCGAAAATTTTCGGTCGTCGCGCAAAAAATCGCAGAATTTAAGCGTGATTTCTTCGCCGTAAACATCGCCTGAAAAACCCGCAAAATAGGTTTCGATTATAAGTTTTTCAAAGCCGAAAGTGGGCGCGAACCCGAAATTGGTTATTCCGCGGTAAGTTTTTCCGTTTATATCCGCTTTTGTAGAATAAACGCCATGTTTAAGCGGGAATTTTTGTTCGTTTAAAAGCATGTTCGCCGTGGGAAAGCCGATTTTTCTGCCTTCTTCGCGCCCGTGCACTACTTTTTCTTTTATAAAATATTCTTCGCCGAGCAAAAAATTCGCTTTTTTTACGTCGCCTTTTAAAAGTTCTTCTTTTATTCGCCTTGTGGATATTTTTTCACCCGCCGACGATAAAAAATCGACCGCTTCGAACGTAGAGCCGCGTCTGACGAAAAACTCTTTGGCGGTATCGGCTTTGCCCGCCGCTTTATAACCGAACGAATAATCTTTGCCGCATAAAACGGCTTTCGGCGTAAAATCGCGGTTTAAGATATTTAAAAATTCGTTTGGCGCTATTTTTGCAAACTTTTCGTTAAAATGTGCGCGTATAACACCGTTAACGCCACATTCGCTGAAAATATCAAGGCGTTCTTCATAAGTAAAAACAAGCCCTTTTTTAACGGGCGAAACAGCCGAAAGGTCGCCGTCGAAAGTAAAAACCAAAAGCGGAAGATTAAGTTTTTTTGCAACGGCATAGCCGCGAGCAATAAGGGCGCGATGCCCCCGATGCACGCTGTCGAACCCGCCCAACACTATAACCGAGCCGCTGTTTTCGGTTTTGTCTTTATTGAATAAATATTCTTTCATTTCGGTTTTTATGTAAAATTTTACGCCTTGCCCGCAAGTTTTTTGTCCGTAAATTTTAACCGCGGACGTAAGGTTTTATAATCAATATTTTTTGCGAGATATGCCCTACGCCCCAAAACTCGTTTTCGCCGTTTTCGGTTTCGGCATAAACGAGATAATCTCCGTCGTTTTCGGCATACTCGTCGCGCAAGCCGTTCAAAAGTCTCGTCGCTTTTGCCTTATCGAGATAAAGTTTTGGGAAATCAAGAACTTCGTCGCTTTTTATAAGCAGTTCGCTTATATCTTTCGCGTTTTCTATCTGCTGCAACGTAACGCTGTTTTCTTTGGTAAAATATCCGCATGCAACGCGCTCGAGCCCCGTCATGGTGGCGTAACTTCCCGCCGCCCTGCCGATGTCGCGCGCAAGCGAGCGAATATACGTTCCGCCGCCGCATTCTATTTTAAAGCGGAAAATTCCGTTGTTGTTTTTTTCGCCACCGTCGTCGTCGCTTAAAACTTCAATCGAATAAACGGTAACTTCTTTGGGGTTAAGTTCTACCGCGATGCCCTTTCTGGCGAGTTTATAACTCTTTTTGCCGTCGACGCATTTTGCAGAAAACGCGGGCGGAACCTGCTGTATGTTCCCGCAAAAGTGGGGCAATAGATCGATTATCTCGGCTTTCGAAGGAATTTTGCCGCCCGTAAAAACGGGCTTTCCTTCTAAGTCTAAGGTATCGGTTTCGGTGCCGAAAGTAAATTCGGCTACGTAAACTTTTTTCTTGTCGAGCAAACAATCGAACAGCCTTGTCGCCTGACCTATACCCACGGGCAAAATTCCGCAAGCCAAAGGATCGAGCGTGCCCATGTGCCCGCACTTAAATCCGAATTTTCGTTTTATTTTGTTTAAGCAGAACGCCGAACTCATTTTTTTCGGCTTATATACGTTTATAAATCCGTTCATCTTTCTGTTTATTATCGGCTTTAATATCGGGTAAACCCTTAAAGCGTTAAATAAGGCAATAAAATATCAAATATCCGAATTTACTTCGGTTGCCCTTATAAGTTTTTCGATAACTTCTTCGTAAGGTCCCGAAATTACGCAGCCGCTTGCCTGAATATGCCCGCCGCCGCCAAATTCGCCCGCAACTTTGTTAACGTTTACCTTACCTTTGCTGCGCAAGCTGATTTTATAAAGTTCCTTTTTGGTTTCGAGCAGCGAAAACGCAACTTCTACCCCTTCGATCGAAAGCGGAAAATCGACGAACCCTTCGGTAACTTCGTTACCTACGCCGTTTTTTGCAAGCAGTTCTTGCGTTATGGTAATAAGCGCGATTTTTTCGTTATGATAAAAACGCATTTTATCCATAACGTCGATAAACAGCCGAGCGCGCTCTTTTTTCTGGTTTTTAAACATATAAAAGTTAATTTTGTTTAAATCGCCGCCCGCGGCAACCATTTTTCCCGCATAAGTAAGCGCTTCGCAATCGGAGTTCGAATGTGAAAAGTTACCCGTGTCGGTAACTATTCCGAGCAACAACGCTTCGGCAATTTTTTCGGTGATTGTAACGCCGAATTCTTCGAGTAGTTTGCCCACGTTTAAACAGTTCGCCGCGCAGTCGCGCACGTAATATTCGCGCGTATAGCGGGTGTTTGAAACGTGGTGATCGATGCAGAAAGTGTTTTTGTTCGAGTTAAAAAGGCGTTCGGCGTTTCCGAGCATGTTTTCGCTTGCAACGTCGGTCGCGATGTGGCATGCATACGCGCCCGTAACCTTATCGGGCGTTAAAATGCGCTTGAAAAACGGCTCGAAATTATATTTTTCGGGAATAATTCCGTCGCAAACTACGTCGCATTTAATGCCTTTTTGTTCAAGCCCCAGGCAAAGTGCCATTGCGCTGCCGAGCGTGTCGCCGTCCGGGCGGGTATGGCAAAATATAAGCGCGCTTTTGCAAAGCATTATATCCGCAGCAAGATTTTTTAAAGATTTTTCGTTTTCTGTCATTTTTTTAATTTTCTTCGCTTTCAGCCTGTTTTTCGGCTTCTTCTTTAAGCCTTTCGCTGTAAGTAATTCCGCTTAAAATTTTATCGATTTTGTTGCCGTAAACTTCGCTTTGGTCGAGCAAAAAGGTAAATTCGGGCACGGTACGGATATGCATTTCGCGCGAGAGTTCGCGGCGCAGATACGCCGATTTTTGCTTGATCGCGTTAAAGGTCTGCTCTTTTGTCTGCTCGCTTCCCGAAAACACGCTTACGTAAACCTTAGCCTGCTTTAAATCGGCGGTGGTTTCTACCGCGGTAATCGAAAACATTTCGGATATAAGCGGATCTTTAACTTTCGAAGTTAAAAGTTCGTATATTTGTTTTTTAAATTCGCTGTTAAGGCGTTTTTCACGTTTTTCTTTCATAAATTCACCCCCGAAAGCGACCTTTTGCCGCTTTTATAGTTTTCGCAACGATTATTAAAAGTATCGATGGTTATAAAGAATAAAAAATCGACCTCGTCAAATAATCGTTACGCAAAATTTATTTGCATTTTACAAAAAAGGCAAACCGAAACGCGTTTTTCGCCCGAATTTGCCTTTTGTTTTCCGCCGATTTTCGCTGCCGAAAGCGGCGTTTGAATTTTAAAAATTTAAATTTTTTCAAGCGCTGAAATCGCTTACGTTAAAACCGTTTTTACAAAATAAATCAGTCTTTGTTTTCGACCACGATATAACTTTCGATAAAGTCTCCGACTTTAATGTCGTTGAATCCTTCGATAGAAATACCGCATTCGTAGCCTTGCGCAACTTCTTTAACTTCGTCTTTAAAGCGTTTAAGTTGCATAACGTTTCCTTCACAGATCATTACGTCGTTGCGATAAATACGCAGTTTTGCCTGACGAACGATTTTGCCGTCGGTAACGTAGCAACCCGCAACTGTACCTACGCCCGTAATTTTGAAGGTATCGCGCACTTCGGCTTTACCTGTGTATTGGTCGCTGAACTTGGGCGCGAGCATACCCTTCATTGCCTTTTTAACGTCTTCGATCGCTTCGTAAATTATGCGATAAAGCTTGATGTCGATATGCGAACGTTCCGCCAAGGTTTTCGCTTTTGCGTCGGGACGAACGTTGAACCCGATAATAACGGCATTTGCCGAATCGGCAAGCATAACGTCGGTTTCGTTGATTGCGCCGACTGCCGCGTGCAACACGTTAACTTTAACTTCGTCGGTCGAAAGTTCGGTAAGCGATTGTTTAACCGCTTCGGCAGAACCCTGAACGTCGGCTTTAATAATAATGTTAAGGTTTTTAAGTTCGCCTTCGGAAATTTTCGAGAACAAGTCGTCAAGGCTGACTTTCGATTGCTGACGAATCATCATGTCGCGTTCTTTGTTCTTACGTTCCTGCGCGACGAGTTTCGAAAGTTTTTCCTGATCGACCGCGAAAATCGCGTCGCCTGCGTTAGGCACTTCTTCCAAGCCTAAAATCGAAACGGCAACCGACGGGCCCGCTTCTTTCACGTTTGCGCCCTTGTCGTTTATCATGGCTCTTACCCTGCCTACGACCGTTCCGGCAACCACGTTGTCGCCGGTTCTTAACGTTCCGTTCTGAACGAGAACGGTCGCCATAGGACCTTTGCCCTTGTCGAGTTTGGCTTCGATAACCGTGCCGCGCGCCTTTCTTGCGGGATTTGCTTTAAGTTCGCGCATTTCGGCGATTAACAGCACCGATTCTAAAAGTTTATCGATTCCTGCTCCAGTTTTTGCGGATACGGGAATCATCATTACGTCGCCGCCCCAGTCTTCGACCAGCAAGCCTTGTTCTGAAAGCTGATTTCTTAATCTGTCTAAATCGACGTGCGGTTTATCTATTTTGTTCGCCGCAACTATTATCGAAACGCCCGCAGCTTTCGCGTGGTTAATCGCTTCGATGGTCTGCGGCATTATGCCGTCGTCGGCGGCTACCACGATTATCGCAATATCGGTAACCTGTGCGCCGCGCGCGCGCATCGAAGTGAACGCCGCATGCCCCGGGGTATCGATAAACGTAATCTTGTTTCCGTTTACGTCTACCGAATAAGCGCCGATGTGCTGGGTTATGCCGCCCGCTTCGCCGTCGGCTACGTTCGCGCTTCTTATCTTATCGAGAAGCGAAGTTTTGCCGTGGTCGACGTGCCCCATAACTGTAACGATGGGCGGACGTTTAACGAGAAGCGATTCGTCGTCCTTTTCTTCGTTAAAGCCTTCGTTCATAAGTTCTTCGGCGCTCTTTTCGAGTTTAAGTTCTACTTCGATGCCTAAATCGGCAGCCAGAAACGCCGCGGTATCGTAATCGAGCGAATCGTTTATAGTTTTCGAAATACCTTCTTTAAACAGGCGCTTCGAAATTTCAACCGCCGAAATGCCGAACTTTTCAGAAAGTTCTTTGATAGGCGTAAGTTCTTTGGTTAAAACCGCTTTTTCTATCTTGATGTAGTTCGCCTGTTCTTCTTTTTTCTGCGTTTTTGGTTTACGCAGTTTTCTGTAACCGGTTTTGTTTTCGTCGAAATCGGCAACGGTAAGTTCTTTTATGTGCGCGCGTTTGTTAAGCGGACTTAACGGATTGCGCTTTTCTTCGTATTTGTCGTTTTTCTTTTTAACGGGTTTGTTGTCCTTAGGCGGAATAAACTCGATTTCTTGTGGTCTGCGCGCGCCCGATCCGGGTTTTGCACCGAATCCCGTTCCCGTGCCGAAAGGTTTCTGCCCGAACGGTCTGCCCGTTCCGGTTGTTCCCGAGCCGGCAGGATTATAAGGTCTGTCGCCGCGCGGCGGGCGTTGCCCCGCGGCGCCCGCAGGTCTTTCTCCGCGTTCGTTTTTGAATATGCGCTTTCCGTCGGGCGTATATTCGCGTTGCGGCTTGGTAGGATCAGCCTTTTTTACTATAAAACTTAAAATCGATTTTTTAGGCGGTTCGGCAGGTTTTTCTGCCGCTTTTGTTTCTTCCGCTTTAACCTCTTCGGTTTTTTCGGTTTGCTTTGCTTCGGGTTTTTCCGCCCTTACGGATTCGTCGACTTTTGCCGTCGCTTTTTTATCCGAAACAGCCGCTTTTTCGGCGGTAGTTTCTTCCGCCTTTACCGTTTTTTCGGTTTTTTCAACCTTTTCAAACTTTTCCGTTTTTACTTTAGAGGGCGCGGTCTTTTCGGCTTCGACGCTTATCTCGGCATTTTCGCTTTCTGCCTTTTTAAGCGATTTTTTGGCGGGTTTAACTTCTTTCGTTTTTTCGATAGTTTCCGCTTTTACTTCGTCAACGTTTTCGGCAGGTTTTTCCGCTTTTATATCGCCAACAATAACTTCGGTGCTTTCGCTTTCGACCTTTTTGCGCGATTTTTTGGCGGGTTTAACTTCTTCCGCCTTTTCGTCGAGGGGCATACCTGCAGATATATCTGCGCCTGCTTCTTTTTCGGCAACTTCGGCATCCGAAAGTTCCGCCGCTCTTTGGGCGGCTTCGAATTCGGCTTGCTTTTCGCCGAGTTTTTTCATAACCAAACCCGCTTTTGCCTGCGATTGTTTGATTTGTTCGAGCAGTTTGTCAAGATTGCCTTCTTTTAAAATCTGACCGAGCGCTTTGATGTTTTTGGTGTTGTCCTGTCTTTCTTCCATGTTAGCGAACGTTGCCTCCAGAAATAACGGAAAAATTTTCGTTTAAGTTATTTAATATTGCCGCCGCCAGATTCCGGTCGGTAACCGCGGCAATTTTGCAGTTGAGTTTGCCCGTAAGGTCTTCAAGCGGAATTTTGCTTTCGACAAGCGGACATTTAAGTTTATTCGATATTTTTTGCGCGTCGCTTTTCGCGTTTTTACCCGCACACGCGCAAATTATGATAAGAAATGCTTTTTTAAGGCGGGTAACCGAATCGCTTCCCGTTATTAAATCGCGTTTTTTAATGGCGAACCCGATATAGGTTTCTACTTTACTTCTTTCCGTCAAAAGCAGCCTCCGCCATATCGCAAATTTCGTCGTAAACGCCGCTTAAAACTTCGGTTTTAAACGCGCGCGAAAGCGCCTTTGATTTTTTAAGTTTTTTCAAACATTCAGCGTTTGCGCAAACGTAAGCGCCGCGCCCGTCTTTTTTACCGCTTAAATCGAGTTCGATTTTGCCGTCGGGCGTTTTCACAACGCGCAAAAGTTCGTTTTTTTCCGCCTTGCGCCTGCAACAAATGCACGTGCGCACGGGCCGTTTTAAATCCATTTTAACCCTCGCCCGATTTTTGTGATGTTTTTATTTTTTTACTTTTTGACCGCATGCCGCTTTTATCGGCATAACGCGGATTTTTGTTTATCCGCCGCGGGTTATCGGTCGCTTGCCGCGGATATTATTCTGCGGTTTCGCCGTTTTCGCCCGTTTCGTCTTCGGCTGCTTCAGAATTTTCTGCGTTTAACGCCTCGGGATCGTATCCGTATTCGAGGCGGGCTTTGGTTTCGCTTTTAACGTCTACTTTCCAGCCGGTAAGTCTTGCGGCAAGGCGAGCGTTCTGCCCGTCTTTACCGATAGCAAGCGACAGTTTGTCGTCGGGAACGATTACCCTTGCTACTTTTTCGCCTTCGACCGCCGTAACCATAACGACTTTTGCGGGAGCGAGCGCTTTTGCTATAAATTCCAACGGATCTTCGCTGTAAACGATTATGTCTATCTTTTCGCCGCCGAGTTCGCTTACGACAGCGTTTACGCGCGCGCCCTTAGGCCCTACGCAAGCGCCGACCGGATCGATGTTTTTATCCTCGGTGTAAATTGCGATTTTTGTGCGTTGCCCCGCTTCGCGCGCAACGGCTTTAATCTGAATAAGCCCCTGTCTGATTTCGGGTACTTCGTTTTCGAAAAGTTTTTTAACAAGACCGGGTGCGCTGCGCGATACTAAAATCTGCGCGCCCCTCGCGTCGCTGGTTACGCGGCGAACGTAAACCTTTATGGCGTCGCCCACGTTGTAAGTTTCGTTCGGAACCTGATCCTGCGGGCGCATAACGCCTTCGATCTGCCCGCCGCCGATTTCAACGTAAACGTTTTTGTTTTCGACGCGACGGACTATGCAGTTCTGAATTTCGTTTTCTTTATCTTCGAATTCGGCGATAGTGTTGTCGCGTTCGGCTTCGCGCAGTTTTTGTTTAACTACCTGAATGGCCGTTTGCGTGGCTATGCGGCTGAACTGTTTGGGAATAAATTCTTGTTCGAAAACGTCGCCCGCTTTATACGATTTTTTATAGCTTCTGGCTTCTTCGAGCGAAATTTCGGTTTCGGGATCGACCACTTCGGCAACCACGTTTTTAACCATGCAGAACTTAACGGCGTATTTTTCGGGGTTCATTTTAATGCGAACGTTGCCCTGAATGCTGTATTGACGCTTATACGCAAGCGCAAGCGCGTTTTCAAGCGTTTCGAGCAGCATGTTCGTGTCCATACCCTTTTCGGCAAGTTCTTCGAGTGCGAGAAAAAATTCCTTATTCATAATTTTATTCCTTTTGCCCTTGCGGGCGGTTTTTTAAAATAAGCGGGCTTTGCCTTTCGGTTTTTTATCCGCGGTTCAGTCGAATTTAATCGCCGCGTTCACCTTTGCCACGCGGCTTTTTTCAAACTTGATTTGTTCACCGTTTTCGCCTTCTACCAAAATAGTAAAAGTGTTGTCGTCGTAAGCGATAAGCGTGCCTTCGAAATATTTTTTTCCTTTAACGGGCGCAAAAAGTTTTACTTCTACGTCTTGCCCCAAAGTTTTTTCGAAATCGCGCGAGGTTTTAAGCGGACGGTCGAGCCCGGGGCTTGAAACGTTCAAGGTGTAAGAGGCGCCCAAAGTAAAATCGAAATCGTCTAAAACGGGATCGATGGCGTTATGAAACTTTTCGCAGGTATCGAGATCAACGCCGTCTTCGGTATCGATAAAAACGGTGAGCGACGGATTTTTGCTTACTTTAAATTCTACGTCGACTATTTCGATGTTCATTTTTTCAGCAACGCCGTTTAACAAACTTTTAAGTTCGTCGAAATTTTTTGTTTTCACTCTCTCTCCTTACGTGTTTTAATCGCTTTTTATTTAAACTTTTATCCGAATTTATTTAAGCACATAAAAATTTGAGAGCGGCTGTCCACTCTCAAACTAAAGTCCTATTATCAAGCGTATTTATTTTAACATATTATAAAACGTTTTGCAAGCGTTTTTTCGCCGCCGAGCCGATTTTTAACGACTAAAACGAATTTTTTATATTTTTTTTCGTTTTTTAATGCCTTTTCAGTACGACAGATCGATATTTTTGCCCGTTTCCGGTTTTTTAAATCGTTTTAAGGGCGTTTTTTCGCATAAATTCGCATTATTCGCCTGACGTCTGTCTTTATTTTGTGCTATTAAACCGACAAATTGCCTTTTATGCGGATAAGTTCGATAAACATTTGTGCGGTAGCCAAAGCGTCGCTGTAAGCGCGGTGGTGCAAAAATTCGATCCCGAAATGCCCGCAAACGGTGTTAAGTTGATAATTCGGCAGCCCCTTTACGAGAGCGCGCGACAAATCGAGCGTATCCATTCCGCGGTTTTCGTAAACGTAACCGAGCGGTTTTGAAAGATTTTTTATAAAAGTATAATCGAAAGGCAGGTTATGCGCGACGATTATACTTCCGTAACAGAATTTATACAAATCGCCGGCAACGTCTTCGAATTTGGGCGCGTCCGCCACCATATCGTCGGTAATTCCCGTAAGTTCAACCACCCGTTCGGGGATTTTACGTTCGGGGTTTACCATAGTTGCGAACTTGCACGTGATTTTGCCGTCTACTATCTTAACCGCGCCTATTTCGGTAACTCTGTCGTCGACGGGAGAAGTACCCGTGGTTTCGAGGTCCACTACCACGATAGAAGTGCCTTTGAAGCATTCGGGCAAAGTCATATCCGAAAACATATCCGTCTGCCTTATTTCTTCTATATCCGAAGGCTTAACTGTAAGATAGGTTTCGGGCGGACGGCGCGACTGCCGCTCGACGTAAACGAAGTTTTTCGGAAACTCGCAATAGTTTATGCTTTTTATTGTAAAACGATGATAGCCGTTTACCGTTTCGCATTTGCCTACCGCAATAATCTCGCTTCCTTCCTGTACTTTTTCCATTTTGCGGATAATTTCTTTGGTAGAAAACACGGTGCCCGAAATTCTGCCCGTTCCGTCGGAAATGTCTACTATGTAAAAAGGTTTGCCCGCTTTCGTTTCGCGTTGACGAACGGATAAAACCTTGCCCGCCACCGCCGTTTCGCCCGTGTGTACGAGCGCGTCGGCGATATACAGGGCTTCGTCGGTTTCGTCGTCATCGAAAAGCCGCGTTACCCCGCCCACTTTAAAATAACGGAGCGGTATGGCTTCGATGCGAGCAACGTCTACTTCGGGCTGTTTTAAAGCGGTTAAATCGTTTTCGTCGGCGCGCGGATTAAACGAAAAAGTAAAGTTTTCGCAAAACCTTTTATCTAAATATTTTTTTAGTTCGTCGAAAAATCTTTCGCCGTTTAAATGCCTGCACACTTCGTTTTCGGCGCATATATCCACGGCGATGGTTTTTACGGCATTTTTATCGCAGTCGGTTTCGGCGCATACCACCGAAGGCACGATATCTTCGATTTTAACGCTGCCCTTTACCGAAGGGAACTTTTCGCATATAAAGTCGTAAATGCTTTTTTTTGCGATATCGCAGTCGCAAACGCTTTTTTTAAGGTCTACTTCTACGCTTGCAAACGGCAGTTTTTCTTTTATTGCTGCGGCTATTTCGTTTTTACCCCTTTCACCCAGATCGATGGACGATATAACCGAAACGCGCAAGTTTTTTTCGCTTTTGCTATATTCGGCAGATTCGAGTTTTACGTTTTTTAACTCGTCCGTTTTTTTAAGTATTTCTGAAAATTCGCTCATTTAAACTGATACATTTAACCCGATTTTTGTTTTATTGTTTTATTGTTTTTTGTGTATTAGCGTGTAGGTTTTGCTTGTTTTTTATTTTTTATTTTTTCAAAGAAAGCAGAGCAAGGTCGATTTCTTTTAAAAATTCTTGCTTAGCGTTTTTTGCGGGAATGGTTTTATAAACTTCGCCCTTTTTAAAAATAACGCACTTTTCGCCGTTTCCGGCAATGCCGAGGTCGCAGTCTTTCGCTTCGCCGGGGCCGTTCACCACGCACCCCATAACCGCGATTTTTAAAGGTTTTTTAACGTTCGCAACGTAATTTTCAACTTCTTCGGCAAGTCCTATACAGTCGTATTCGGTTCTGCCGCAGGTGGGGCATGCTATAACTTCGGCAAAGTTTTTTTCGATGCCGAGCGCGCGCAAAAGTTTAACGCCCGCCTTAACTTCTTCTTCGGGCGGAGCAGAAAGCGAATACCTTATCGTATCGCCTATGCCCTGCAAAAGCAACGCGCCTATTCCCGCGCTTTCTTTTATTATTCCGCCGTATAACGTTCCCGCTTCGGTAACGCCGACGTGCAACGGGTAACTCGTTTTTTCGCTTAAATATTTATAAGTTTTAACCGTAAGCGGCACCGACGACGCCTTTGCGGATATTACTATGTCGTAAAATCCGTATTTTTCGAGCATCGCGACCTTTTCGAGCGCGCTTTCGGCAAGCGAAACTTCGTTTTTGCCGTATTTTTGCAGAAAATGCTTTTCTACGCTGCCCGTATTCGAACCTACGCGGCAAGAAGCTCCGCTGCTTTTAAGCGCTTCGGCAACCGCCTTAACCCCTCTTTCAAGCCCTATATTTCCGGGGTTTATGCGGATTTTGTCAACGCCTTGCTCGATAGCGCCTATTGCGAGTTTATAATCGAAATGAACGTCGGCTACAAGCGGAATGTTTATGCCGCTTTTTATTTTTTTTAGCGCTTTTACATCCGCTTCGTCTTTAACCGAAACGCGGATAATATCGCACCCCAGATTTTCGAGTCGCTTTATCTGCGCAATAACTTCTTCGTATTTTTCGGTTTTTATATTGCACATCGACTGCACCGCAATTTTTTCGCCGCCGCCGATATACAAGCCGCCTGTTTTAATTTTTTTGGTCATTTTTGTTTAAATCGTATAAAATTTTAAGCCCTTCGAGCGTTAAAGTGCGGTCGGCGTAATCGATGCACGCGGCCTCTTCGGCGATTATCGCGCCAAGCCCGCCCGTAGCAACGACCACGGCGTTTTCGTTTTTAAGTTCCTTTTTCGTTTTCGCCACAAGATATTCGACAAGCCCCGCAAATCCGTATAACAGCCCCGCCTGCATGTTGGTTATCGTGTCTTTACAGATAACGTTTTTAGGCAGTTCGAGTTCGATATTCGGAAGTTTTGCCGTGCCGTTTACCAGCGAATCAAGCGAACTTTTTATCCCGGGAGCGATAACCCCGCCGATAAGTTCACCCTTTTCGGTTATTACGTTTATCGTTGTGGCGGTGCCGAAATCTATGCAGATAACGGGAACTTTGCCGCCGTATTTTTTATACGCGGCAACGCTGTTTACTATGCGGTCGGCACCCACTTCGCGCGGGTTATCAACCTTAACGTTTATGCCTGTTTTAAGCCCCGCTTCGACGATGAGCGGTTTTAACCCGAAATAATCTTCGCACATGTGCACGATCGTATAGTTAAGTTGCGGAATTACCGACGACATTATTATACCCTGAAGGTTTTTGCTGTCGAGCCCTGCGGCAGAAAACAAATCGCGCACTAAAACGCCGTATTCGTCGGCGGTGGAACTGCGCTTCGAAGCCACGCGGAACGAAGCGGTAAGTTTATCGCCTTCGTAAATGGCGAATTTTATGTTGGTGTTACCTATGTCTATGCAAAGTATCATAACCAAAATTATCTATCCTGTGTTTTTTAATCGCGTGTTTAAAGGGGGAAAAGTGGCGATAATCGACTTATAGCCGCACTTTTGTATTTTTATTCCGTAGTGGCAGCTTTGAATCGCCCGCTTTTTTACGCAAATCTTAAAGGTTTTTAATAAAATTATACGCTTTTTCGGCGATTATTTTCGCGCCTGCGTCCGAAGGGTGCAAACCGTCGGGCATATAGATTTCCCGAACGATTTTTATAACGGGCTGCATGCCGCTTTCGCCCCACAAATCGAGCACGGGAATCGAATAATATTCGGCGACTTCTTTAATCGCTTCGACGTATTTTTTAAGCGGAACGCACGGAATACCTATTTCGTTCACCGTAACGTTTTCGCTTAAACGGTGAAGCGGAGTCATAAAAAACAACTTTGCAAAAGGATATTTATTTATAAGTTTGCTTATTAAAACGTGAAGCGCGCCGTAAAAAGTATATTCCGTTCTGTCGGCAAACGCGCCGATCGGAACGTCGCCATGCCCGAAATCGTTAGTTCCGCCGAAAATACCGACAACGTCGAATCCGTCGTCCATCTTATCTACGCGCATAATATAATCTTCGTCGTTACCGGCAACGCCTTGATTTTTCTGGCGGGCTATTCTGGTAGCGCTTACGCCGTAATTTTTAACGTCTGCCCCGCTTAAACGAGCAAAAACCCGAGTGTAACTGTTTTCGTAGCAACTTGCGCCTACGCCTTCGGTTATACTATCGCCCAAAAACGCAATTTTTTTTCCTTTCGTTTCCATTTTTTAATTCCTTATTACATCATAAAATTTTTTATAAATTCGTTTTATTTATTTTCCCGTATATACTTTCGTCTTTTTCGTTTTCAAAGCCCTTTTCGTCGGGCGATTTATACATAAAAGTTTCGTCGATTTTCTCGCCTTTTTCTTCGGCAATATTTTAGGTCTGCGGATTTTCTCCCGTGCCTTTTTTCACGAACCTTAAAAGAAGCGTTACGACTATCGGACATAAAATTATGCCGCCTAAAACTTCGAACAAAAAGTTAATCGACAAAACGGTGGTTAAAACCGCGCTTATGGTGCCGTATTCGAAAACGAAAAGCATAAACACAACCGTTAAAGTATTAAGCAAAACGCCCGCCGCGCCGCCGAGCGAAGCCGCAAGATGGCCCGAAAACTTTTTGTTTTTGCAAAGTTTTATCGTTAAAGCGTAAACGCCCGCCGAAGCCGCCCCGCACAAAACGCGCGGCAAAACCGAAATAAGCGGATTCATAAACGGCGGAACGCCTATAATAAACGATAAAACGAACGAACAAACGCCCAGCGCAGTTCCGCCGAAAAACGCCGATTTCTTTCCGTTGAACATAGAAAGCGAAAAGGCGAGCGGCAGCGAAATTATCGCGGGCGTGATTGGCATAAACAGTTTAAAAACGAACGTTTCGACAAGCAAGGTTACGAACAAAAGCGCAACGCTTACGCCGTAAAAGGCAATCGTTTTAGAGTTTAAACGCATAACTATTCTCCCATCGGCTTCACAAAGATAGCCGTAGCAATTTTTTAGGCGCACAAAATTTTTGCAAAAAGCACGTCGAATCGTAAAAACGTATCCGCAAGCCTTTTAATTTTTTACGCCGATATTTATTTTAGCCCATTTTTTAATAAAAAGCAACCTTTTGCCTCAAGTTTTTGGTTTGGCAAAAAAGTTTTGTTATTTTTTTAAATAATTTTTGTTTTTAACAGGCAAAACGTAACAAATATTTTTGTAAAAACGTAATATGTAGTGATAGCAAAAACACCTATCGAAAATATTTTCAAGGAGAAATTTTATGAATTGTTTCGGCTTTTTAAACGATAACTGCAATCTTTGGTTGCTTATCATACTTTTAATAATCTGCTGCGGCGGATGCGGTTGCGTTAACAAAATAATCGATAAAATCTGCGGTTGCGGCTGTTTAATCCCCATCCTTTTAGTTCTTCTGTGCTGCTGCAATAAAGGCGGCGGATGCGGCAGAGAACCCAAACCTCCCTTTCCCGGTTGCGGCTGCAAATAAGCAAATATAAAAATATAGAGATATAAAGATATAAAAAGTTTTAACCGCAACGTTAAACCGACAAAAAAACCGAAAATTCGGCTTTGTTTTATGGCGCAGAACGCGCTTTGCAACATAACTTCTTAAAAAACCGTAAATAACGGCCGCAAAAAACATAAAAGCGCGGCAAAAGTTTTACGCACGAACGACCGTCATACATACCGCGCCCGAATTTAAACTTATGGGTATTAAAACTTATAGGTTTAAGTCGGGCGCGCTTTTGTGAAAATTTTTTCACAGTTTAAACCTTCGTTTTTACGCAAAGCGTTTGACTTTTTTAATAAAACGATGATATAATTCGATTATCAAATAAGGAGGCGTGTACTATGGCAAACAAGGGCGATTATTTCGGTTTAGGTTGGCTGGTTAGTTTAATTCTTGCCATCATCCCCGTCACTTCGTGGGCTTTGGGCATCTTAACCAGACTTAAAGAAGGCAAAATCGTTGCCGCAATTATCCGCATTTTCTTCGGATTCAACGTTATCTGGGTTTTAGACCTTGTATTCATGATTCTTTCGCACAAGATTTTCAGACTTTTAAACGTCTGATCGCAAAACCTTCCTTTGTTTAAAAAATACCCGCTCCGTAATTTTACGGTCGGGTATTTTTTATGTTTTTTTGGTTTTATTTAAACTTTTAATTAAAATTTTCAGCAAAAATGCGCCGTCGCGTTTTTAATATATATTTTTCGGGCATACTTATTAAAAAAGCAGAAAACAGCAAACGTGCATCAAAGCTCGCCCGCGCAATTTAATATTACATATATGCTTATTATTTTTATACGCGCGGTCATTTTATACGTCGTTTTGCTTGTGGTTATGCGGCTTATGGGCAAACGGCAGATAGGCGAAATGCAACCGTTTGAATTTATTATAACCCTTTTGATAGCCGAACTTGCGTGCGTTCCCATGACCGACGTTTCTATCCCCTTGTCTTACGGAATAGTCGCAGTTTTGGCGGTGTTTATCATTCACCAGCTTATGTCGGTTTTAGAGCGCGCCGGCGGCGGCGTAAAGTTTGCGATAAGCGGCAAGCCTTCGGTCGTTATAACCCCCAAAGGCGTTGACGTAAGCGAGCTTAAAAAGAACAACCTTGGCGTAAACGACCTAATCGAAGCCATGCGAATGGGCGGATATTTCAGACTCGACGACTTATCTTACGGAATTTTCGAAAGCAACGGCAAATTCAGCGCGCTCGAAAACCAAAACGCCCAAAAAGGAAGTTCCTTTCCCCTGCTTATTATCGAAAACGGAAAAATCGAAAAAGGCAACCTTGAAAAAACAGGCTTTTCACAAAGCGAACTTTTAAAGGCGGCGGGCGTTAAACAAGACGCGCTTTCGCTTAAAAAGGTCGAAGTTTTAACGCTCGACGGAACGGGCGATTGCTACCTGCAACTTAAAAACTCGCCCTATAAAAAGTTAAAAATTCAGCTTAAAGGGGGCATAAAATGGTAAGATCGTTAATATCGGTACTGTGCTCGCTTGTGATACTTTTCGGTGCCAGCGCTTACGAAAATTATTATATAAATCAAACTTTTTCAACGTTCACGGTATATCTTAAACAGACCGAAGAAAAACTTAAAAAAGAAAACGTAACCGCCGAAGATACCCGCGCTTTGCAAACGTTCTGGCTTGACAAAAAGCAAAAACTTCACGTTTTTATTCCGCACAACGAAATCAAAGAAATCGACCTTTGGCTTGCGGAATGCGTGGCATTTACCGAAGAAAAAAATTTCGAAGAAGCGCGCACAAAAATTACGGTGCTTTTAGAACTTGCCGACCAAATTCCGCACACGTTTTTATTGAGGTTTGAAAACATATTTTAAAAAACCGCAAAAAATTACGCCTAAAACGCTTGACATAATCGCTTTGGTTTTATATAATCAAATAGTTAAAAGTTTGCGCGCCGCATTTTCGGCGTGCGCAACATAAAAGCGTTTGCAGGTGTAGTTTAGTGGCAAAACAACAGCTTCCCAAGCTGTGGTTGTGAGTTCGATTCTCATCACCTGCTCCATGTTAAAAAACACGCACTTTTGCGTGTTTTTTTGTTGTTTTAAGCGCTGTTTTTAGTGCAAAATCGCGGCAAAAGCCCCATAGCTTTTTTCGCCTTTACGTTTTTAAAACAAGTAAAAAATAAAACCGCTTTGCGAAAATTTCGATTTAAATTAAACTTTTTGCTTTTCTAAATTACGTTTTTTTGATTTTTTCGGCAACCGCTTTAAGTTTTTTTGCCTGCGCGCCGTCGAGCATGGGGGTTATGGCGTTTACGAATTCGTCGATTTCGCCGTCGGATAAAGTACCGTTTTTGCGCGAACGCTTTGCTTCGGCTAATATCGCCTGCATTATTTCGCTTTCGCTTGCGCCTTCGTATTTACCCGCGAATTTTTTAAGCATTTCGAACGCGCCCGCAGGTATTTCGCTTTGCCCGTTCTGTCCGGTTTGCCCGTTTTTGCGGCTGTCGCTATTTAAGCCCTGTCTGCCGTTTTGTCTTTCGTTTTGCTCGCCGCCGAACTCGCCCGCCCGTTTGTTTTTTGCGTAATCGTTAAAATTTTTCATTTTTAAACCCGATTTGCGAAAAGCGGAAATAACACCGCCGAACGCAAAGTTTCCGTATATTATTTTTATGCCGAGCATACATTTAAACGTGCCAAAACGATGCAAATTTTTCGGGAGAGTTAAAAATGACCTATCTTATTTTAGCCGTTGCGCTGTTTTATTTTATGTTTCAAAAAAGCGGTTCGGGCGGATTGAACGACCTTTTGTCATCGATAGAACCGAGCGAAATTCTGCCGCTTTTAAATATGCTCGGCGTCGACGGGCAAACGCTTAACTCGGTGCTTTCGATTTTGCCCGACCTTTTAAGCGGCAACTTAAAACCAGCCGATATAATAAAAAAAGCCGCGCCTTTAATCGCCGCTTTATCGCTGAAAAACCAAAACGGACAAAAAACAAACGCTACCGAAAGTTACGAACAAGGCGAAGGTTTAACACCCGTTTCTGCTTTTATCCCCGCAGACTTAAAAAACGAATTCAACGCTTTTTTCGAATAAAAAAATCAACAAAAAAACGCCCCGAAAGTGCCGCTAAGCGGCATAGGAGCGTTTTTTTATTATTGCTTTAAAAATTATTTAACAAACTTTTTTGCCAAAATAGCAAGGCCGGAAAGAGCCGAGAACACGCCGGCTAAAATCGAACGTTGATAACGCCTTTTTTAATAAGAATCCGAAGGGTTTTTTGCGCCGCAATCACAAGCGCCGACAAAAGCGACAATATCGAAGCGACGATAAGCCCTGCCGCCATATAAAGACTGCGCCCGTTTTTAAACGCCGTCGCGTCAGACGAAAACTGCAAAGTAACCGGCGAAATAAAAAAGAATATGGTTGCAAAACCGAAAAGCGCGGCTATCACCCAATCTGCGTCGATCACTTTAAAGTCGAGTTTTATGCCGAAAAATTTAAGCCCTACTAAAACCGAAGCGGCAAGCACGAACAAAAACGGTAAAAAGTTGAAAAACGAAAAAGTTAAAACATGCGCCCCGCCGAACGCTATTTCGTATCCTTTAAAACATACGGTTTCGCCGCCGAAAACCTTTACGCATTTTACGCAGTCTACGAAAAGCATGCAAAAAGCGGTAAGCCCGAACAACAGCATGGCGCCATTTATAATATCCGAAAGCCCGATTTTAACCGAATCGTTATTTTCGTAATTATCCATAAAAAAAATTGCTCCTTAACAAAAAATTCGAATGCCTAAATTATAACCGAAAAAACGAAAAATAGCAACGAAATTAAATGCTCGTTTCGTTTTTAACATAGTTTTTAGCCGAGAAATATTCGTCGGCAGCCGAAATGGCGTCCGCCACGCCGTTTCCGCCCGCGCAAAACACTTTATAACCGTTTTCGCTTAAAGCGGGCGTAACGCCCGTGCCGTGAATACAAATTCCGCTTATCGGCCACTGAATTTTTGCGGTAGTAAGTTTAACCGCTTCGCCCGAAAGCGGATTTATAAACGTTGACTGCATTATGCCTTTGCCGTAAGATTTATAAACCGTTTCGCCGCTAACGTTTTGCGACGGGCTTAAAATTACGCTTACCGCGTTTAAACCGCTTTTTTTGTCGTAATCGAGCATCGCCCCGATAAGCGCTTCAGACGCCGAAGCCGAGTCTTCGTCGGCAAGCACCGCTATTTTTTCGAAATTATAGTTTTTATATTTCGACGCGGGCATATTGAAAAGTTGTAAGTTATCGTTTTTGTCTATCGCTTTTTGGCAAAGCGCGCTGTTTCCGTCGAAGTTACACAAATACGAAGCAACGTCGCAAAGAATGCTCATAAATCCGCCGCCGTTTCCGCGAAGATCAAGAATAAGGCGGGTTTTGCCGTTTTGTTTGAATTTTTCAAGCGCGCCCGCAAACTGCCCCGCTCCGCCGAGCGTTCCGCCGTTTAACCCGTTGAACTGCGTAAGTTTTACATAACCCGTTTTTTCGCCGAGAGTAAAACCGAAATCGGCTGTTTCGCCCATTTTATAAAAGGCAAGTTCTTTTTCGCCCGCATACCCGAAATACCCGCTTTGATCTGCATAATAAACGTAACTTTCGTTATATTCGGCTTTTTCTAACCGATATTCGACGGCTTTTTCGGCATTTTTATATTTAATTTTTAAATAAACAACTCCGCTTTGCTGCTTGTTCGCTTTTTCTATAAAGTCGTTAAGCGCGCTACGTTTATCGTCGCCCGTTTCGGTGTAAGTTTCGCTTTCCGAAAACTTATAGCCTACCACTTCGCCGCCCTCTTTAACGCCCGCTTTTTCGGCAGGAGAGTTACCGCTTACCGAATAAATCGAGAATTTATCAGATAAAACAGTAATCCCAAGTCCCTTTTTTTCTCCGAGCGACGATTTTGTTTCTTTGGCGTATTCTTCGGCGGTGTAAAACTCGGAATATTTGTCTAAAATCGCGTCGGCAAGAATTTTGGTTACGTTTTTATCCCCTTCGCCGTCGCGCGTTTCGAAATAATATTTGTCGTAGTTATTCAAAAAGAAGTTAAGCGATTTCATGCGGTCGTTTTGCGAAAAATAATGCGTAAGCCAGCCCGACCAAAACACTCCCGCGCCCGCTATAAAACAAAGCGCATAAGTCGCTATTTTTTTACCGTGGCGTGCAAAAAAACCTTTTTTATCGCCGTTTTTTTCTGTTTTAATCGTTTTTTCGGATTTTGCGGCTTTTTCGGCAGACGTTACGATATTTTCGTTTTCCGCTTGACTGTTTTCGCCAGATTTTTCGAATTCGTCGAAAACGTTATTATTAAATTCGTCCATAACTGCCCCTTTTATTTATTCAAAATTTTATAAAGCAACGTGTTAAGCCTGAAAGTAACCGCGTCGCCGAAATTTCGGATATCGAGTCCCGTGGTGCGCGCGATTTTATCGAGCCTGTAAGTTAAAGTATTGCGGTGCATATAAAGTTTGCGCGAAGTTTCGCTTACGTTAAGATTGTTGTTTAAAAATTCTTCGGCGGTGCGCATCATGTCTTCGTCGGCAAAAAGTTGTTTCGCGTCGGAATCGGCAAGCAGATCGAAATACGTCGAAATTTTCGAAGTCGGAAGTTCTTCGAGCATTTTATACATAATGTATTCTTTATACGAATGAACGGTCGCGTCGGAACTGAACAACTTACTTATTTTAAGCGCGCTGTCTGCCTGCGAAAACGACTGAAACGCGTCGGAAAGCGAACGAACCGTGCCGCCGACCCCTGCCTGCGCCTTAATTCCCGTTTCTTCGTAAAGCGATTGAATAAAAATCTCGGCAAAATCGGTGGGCGACTGATACTCGGCGCTTTCTTCTCCGTTTAAATATTTTACGAGCAAACAGCAGTTGTCGTTTATAACCACCGGCGTATCCAGCCCGTTGATGGTATAACTTTCTAAAAAATCCGAAATCTCTTCGGCGTGCGCGCCTTCGCTTACGACCGACATAACGTAGCAAGGCACGGGCGGAACCGCGAATTTGCGCATATATTTCATAATTTGCATGCCGCTGCACTCGCCCGAAACTATGCCGCGCAAAAAATCGGCTTTGGGCAGCGATTCTTCCTGCAATCCGCTGTTTTCGAGATGACCGCAGATTAAAAGCGCATAGTTATGTTCAACGTCGCCCGCCCCGCGGATTACGCCGTAATAATAATCTTTTTTATATTTGAACCGAAACACCGTGGCGTTCTGTTTTTTATCCTGATAGCCGTCGGTTTGCCGCGAAGCATGCACGAAAGGTATGCGTTCGCCCGAAGAATACAAATATTCTTTCGCGCCCGAATACACGTCCATTTCGATTCCCGTTTTTTGTTTTAAGTTTTTTACGGTCTGAGTCAGCTCTCTGTCCATTTTTTTAACCTTTTACCGTTTTATTAGTTACTGTTTAAATGGCGTTTCGTTGATTTTTATCGGAAAAACGCCGTTTTTCAGCCTGTTTTTGTGCAAGTTGCACTAACGTTTTTTCATATTATATATCTTTTTTTCGTTTTTTGCAATAAAAAACCGCCCGCTTTCAAATAAAGCGAGCGCAGCAACAGGTTAAAGCGAGCACAGCAATAGGTTAAAGCGGAGCGCAGCAATAGGTTAAAGCGGAGCACCGCAATAGGTTTTGCTTTTATACGATTATGTTTTTCTTTTTAAATTTTTTTCCTTGAAAAATCCGTAAAAGCATCGATAATCGACTTATAGCCGCACTTTTGTTATTTACCCATATTTCCGCCTGCAAAAACAAAATTTTTCGCAAAGTGCCGTTAATCGACCTATAGGTGGGCTTTTTACAAAGCGTCACAAAAAATCGCGTTTTATCTTTTAATTCGTTTTTAAAACACTTTTAATCGGATGAGTCCGTCTTTTAAATTTTAATCGCGCAGCAAGGTTACGCTGTCGCAAATTCCTTCGACGAAGTCTTCTTCGTGGCTGACGAGAATAAGCGCGCCGTTATAACTAAGCAGCGCTTTTTTAAGCGCGTTTTTCGCCTTTACGTCGAGATGGTTCGTGGGTTCGTCCAATACGAGCAGGTTGCTCGGCGTTTTGCAAAGCACTGCAAGTTTTGCCCTTATCTGCTCGCCGCCGCTCATGTTTTTAAGCGGTTTTGCGGCAAGTTCTCCTTTAAGCCCTACTTTCGCAAGTTCGCTGCGAATTTCTTTGGGGTTTGCGCGCGGATAAAAATTCGAATAATATTGTAAAGCCGAATAATCGGCGTCGCCGAAGTTTAAATCTTGCTCTAAATAAGCGATTTTTACGCCGCTGTGAAAGGTGAAAAATCCGCCCAGCGCCGAAATTTTGCGCATAAGCGTTTTTATAAGCGTGCTTTTGCCGACGCCGTTGGTGCCGCGCACCCACAACTTCTGCCCCGATTTCATATGCAGGTTAATCGGCGGAAGTATGGGCGAGCCGTAGCCCACGCTTAAATTTTTAACGTCTAACAAATCTTTAGTGTTAAGTTCGATTTCGGGAAAGTTAAACTCGGCGTCGTAAACCACGACGGGTTTTTGCATAACTTCGATTTTGGCAAGTTGTTTTTTGCGCGCGTTCGCCATGCCCGCAGTTGCCGCGCGCGACGAGTTTTTGTCGATATAAGTCTGCAATTTTTTTATTTTTTCCTGCTGGCGGTTATACTCTTCTTCGTATTGTTTCGCATTCATTTCGTGCTGAACCAAAAATTTATCGTAGTTGCCCGAATATTTTTTTATAACTCCGTTTTCGATATTCACTATGAATTGCGACACTGCGTTTAAAAACTTAACGTCGTGCGAAATAACGATAAACGTCTTTTTAAACGAATTTAAAAACTTAACGAGCCAGTCGATATGTTCGATATCCAAAAAGTTCGTAGGTTCGTCGAGAAGCATTATGTCGGGTTCGGAAAGCAGAAGTTTCGAAAGCATAAGTTTTGCGCGCTCGCCTCCCGAAAGGCGCGAAATTTGCGAATCGTAACCTATAAAGTTTACGCCCAAGCCGTTCGCAACCTTTTTAACTTTCGATTCCAGATCGTAAAACCCTTCGTTTTCAAGCGTTTCTTGCATGCGCGAACTGCGTTTTATCGCCCTGTCGAGCTCGTCGCCTTCCATGCTTCCCATCGATTCGTAAAGCGCGTCGAGTTTTTTTTCTAAATCGTAAAGATAATCGAACGCACCCGTTAAATATTCCATTACGGTAAGACTGCCGTCGAGCGTGGCATGCTGATCGAGATAGCCCTTACGGATATTCGGAAGCCACAAAACTTCGCCTTCGTCGTAGGTGAGTTTGTCGGCGATTATGTTTATAAACGTAGACTTGCCCGCGCCGTTAAGCCCGACCACCCCGACATGCTCGCCGTTGTTTATGGTTAGCGAAGCATTGTTGAATATAAACTTTTCTTCGTAGCGGTGTGTTAAGTTTTTTATTTCTAAAACGCTCATATCTGTTTGCCTTAAAACCTATCGACGTTGTTTTTGCCGGTTTTGCTGTTATTTTATAATTTTACCGATAAATTTTAACATTTTATTCATTTTTAGTCAAATAAAAAACGAGCGATAAACCGTTAAGCACTTTTCAGCCGCGATTTTTGCCCGTTTTTGTTACTTATATGTTTTTTTGCTTTTTATCACGCATTTTTTTGCACGCGATTTTAACGCGCCGTTTATCGACGAGCTTTTTGCCTAAATCATTTTGTTTATTTCTTTTTTAAGTTTGCCAACTATCTTTTTTTCGAGCCGCGAAATATACGACTGCGAAATCCCCAGCATATCGGCAACTTCTTTTTGCGTCATTTCTTCAAGGCCATAAAGCCCGAACCTTAGCGCGACTATGCGTTTTTCGCGTTCGGGAAGTTTATCGATCGCTTTTTTTAAAAGTTCTTCGTCCACAGAGCTTTCGATCGACGTAAAAACACAGTCGCTATCCGTACCTAAAACGTCCGAAAGTAACAATTCGTTACCTTCGAAATCCACGTTTAAGGGTTCGTCTAAACTAACTTCACCCCTTATGCGAACGACTTTGCGCAAGTGCATAAGAATTTCGTTTTCGATACAGCGCGACGCGTAGGTTGCGAGTTTTATGTTTTTTTCGGCGTTGAAAGTGTTTATCGCCTTTATTAAACCTATCGTGCCCACCGATATAAGGTCGTCTAAATCGACGCCGGTGTTATCGAATTTGCGCGCTATGTAAACCACGAGCCGCAGATTGTGTTCTATAAGGTCGCCGCGCACTTCGCTTTTGCCCGAAAGCAACAACTCGATTTTTTGTTGCTCTTCTTCTTTTGTATAAGGCTTTGGCAAACTTTCGCCGCTTGCAAGATAATTTAAATATCCGCCGCTTTCGCGCCGCGCCGCAACCCCCGACTTTATTTTTTCAATTAAGTTTTTTATTTTGCTTAAAAGCCGTTTAAAAAAATTATTTTTTATATTGTCCTTCATTTTTTTGCCCGTCCGTCGTTTATTGTTTGATTTATATAAATTTTATTGTCTTTTAGTTAAAAGCGCCGTTAATCGACCTATAGCCGGGGTTTTATGCTTTCAAGCAATAATTGCACCGCTTAATATTGCGCATACGCCGCGCTTAAAATTATCTCAAAATCGTCGCCGAAACTATCCGACGAAACTCCTATTCCTATTTTAGGTCGTTTTATTATATTCGACTTTCCGTTGCAATATATCAGCATTTCGTCGATTTCGTAAATTTTTAAAAAAGATTTTCCCGAAGCAGTTTTAAAGGTCATTTCACCCAGACTTTGCTCGTCGAAAAATCCTTTTTGTTTCATTTTTTTAACAAGATTTTTGCAAGGCACGCACACCGCAAAATCGCCGTTAAAAATTAAATGGTTGCCGCTGTCGATAAGTCCTTTGGCTTCGACTTTTTTATTTTTGCAGGTTAAAACGCATTGCCTTGTAAACGGATAAACCAAAGTTTTTTCAAATACGACCGAAAACGCCTTTTTTAGTGCGCGATATAAAGTAACCGCGATAACGAGCGAAATTCCGAGCGGAAAAGCGCTGCTCCCGTAAAAAAAGTCGTAAGTTATTCCGCAAAAATTCATAATAAGCATTGCCGAGCCGCCGAAAATTAGCGTAAACAGCAAAAACAGACCGAGCGTTTTAAAATACGCCGCCGTGCTTTGCGGCTTTACGCACACGCGCGTCATTATAAAAGCAAGCGCTATTTTAACGAAAAACTTTACTATCGCTGGCATATTAACAATCGGCATCAACAACGCGACCACCGTTCCGATAGCGGCAGACAACGCTACCCTGCCCCTTTTCGCGTTTTCTTTCGAATATTTTAAAGCAAGCATCAAAAGCAGATAGTCGATTATAAAATTGTCGATTATGACGTATTCGATATACACTTCCATATACCTGTATTTTATCATCAAACTTTTTTAAAAAAGTGTCTGCTTTTGGCGAAAAAACATATAAAAAAACGAAAGCGCGTTTTTGCGCCTTCGTTAAACGTTAAAATAATGTTTTTAGGGGTAAAAAATTTATCGCTAAAATTTTTAAGCCTCGTTTTTTAAATTATGCTAAAATTTCTCTAACTATTTTTCGGTTTCGCCGTCGTTTTGCACTTTTTTCTCATTTATCGGCGACGCAACGTATTTTAAAGAAACGCGAGTTAAAATTCCGCCCGCAGAATTTCCTAAAACGTTTACGATTAAAAACAAAAACGCTTTGCCTATCCACATGTTCGAAAGCGAAATATAAAAAACGTTTGCAACGCAATGTTCGAATCCGCATATAACGAAAACACTAACTCCGAATAGCACCGCCGCAAGTTTTATAACCGCGCTTTCGCTTTTATTAAAGCCTTCTACCGCCAAATATATCATCACGTTGCACAGCACGCTTAAAACAAAAACGCTTAAAAGCCCGTCTGACAATTTCGCTTCGCAAATGCTTTTTGCAACTTCGCTTAAAGCGGAAAGCCTTGATAGGTTTATTATAAAAGCAAAGAAAAACGCACCGACGAAATTACCGAAAAATATAACGAGAAGGCGTAAAAAATAAAACTTTCCGTTTTCGCAAGCATAACAAACTTTGCCCGTAAAAAGGTTTAGCTTAAAAAGCAAAATCGAAAACAAGCCTACGGCAAAAAACAACGCTCCCGCTATTTTGCTTTGCGCCGCGACGGTTAAATATGCCGTGCCTCCTACTCCGATAAACGTGCCGGCAAGCGCGGCGGATATAAAATCTTTTAATAGTTCTTTCGTCTTTTGCATCTAAAAAATTTTCCTTTTTTTATGTTTACGTTTTTTTAGTCATTTATCTTTGCGTTTTGTAGTAATTTTTGTCGTAAGTTGGCTAGCCGAACGGGACTAAGCCCCGTCAAGCCTTAAAGGCGTCTTTTCGCCGCTTTTTTGCAACCGTTCGCTCGTAGTATGTCCAATACAACTTCGTTCACGCTTGCCAAAAATCATCTGAAAATACGCTCTTTAAGGTGTAAAACATTTTTGCGGCGATAAATTTAGGAAAATCAAGGCAAACGAACGCAATAATACTTGACGTATTATAAGCGAGTTTAACGAAGATTTTGCAAATTTTGCGCCGCTAAAACTTAACGGGCTTAAATCCCGCTCGGCTAATATTTTTCTTCGGTTTTCTTTTTCGGCGGCGGATTGCCGAGATTCGCATATAAGCAACATTCTATCGAACCGTTGAAAAGTTTACGCTTTTTATCCGCTTTTTTACCTATAAGCCGCTCGAAATTTTTGGCAGGAGTTAAGGTGTAAGCGCTCCAATCGTTAAGCGACGAAATCATTTTTCCGTAATCTTTTAAAAGCGTTTCAACTTCTTTAATATCCGAAAGCCTTTCGCCGTAAGGCGGGTTCGAAATAATTACGCCGTATTTTTTTTGCGACGAAAAGTCGCGCATGTCGGCGCGCTGAAAATGAATGTGGTCGGCAACGCCCGCAAGTTCGGCATGCTTTCTGGCAAGTTTTAATTGATTTTCATCAATGTCGAAAGCGCTTACCCTGAAATCGATCGTTCTTACCGCCGCAAGCGCATCTTTTTTTACTTCGTCAAACGCCGACGAATCGAATTTTTTCCAGTATAAAAAGTCAAAATCGCGATTTATGCCCGACGGAACGTTAAGCGCGTATAAACACGCTTCGATTGGGATCGTCCCCGTTCCGCAAAATACGTCGGCAAGCGGACGCGACGGATTCCAAACCGAAAGTTGCACGATTGCGCTTGCCAAAGTTTCTTTTAAAGGCGCTTCGCCGACGAGCGCGCGATAACCGCGCCTGTGAAGCCCCGCGCCCGAAGTATCGAGCGACAGCGTAACCATATCCCGAAAAACCGAAACTTCTATTTTATAGCGCTCGCCGCTTTCGTCAAGCGTGTTTTTATAAACTTTTAAAAGCCTGCCGCAAATCGCCTTTTTAGTTATGCTTTGAGTTACCGAAACGGCGTGAAGCGCGCTTTCTACGCACTTTGCTTCAACCATTATTTTACCATCAGACGGGATAAATTTTTCCCATTCCACGTCGCTTACGCCGTCGAACAATTCGTCGAAACTTATCGCCTTAAATTTTTTAAGTTCGATAAAAACTCTGTTCGCCGAACGCAAAAGCAAGTTTAACCTGCAAACGTCTTTTTCGTCGCCTTCAAGCGAAATGCGTCCGTTTATGGCAGGCAGATCGCCATAGCCCAATTTATAAAGTTCTTTTTTTACGGCAAGTTCTATCCCTGCCGCAGAAGATACGGATATTTTCATTTTCAATACAAAAATTTATTAAAAAGCCCGTCTATAGGTCGATTATCGCACGGTTCGGCATTTTTGCACATGTTAAAACGAGCATTTAATCAGCGGCAATAAAATGCATTTTCTATATAATTTACTTCATCGTCCATTACTTCGGCAACGTCGAATCTGACGCATTTATCCCTATACTTCGGATTTTTCAAAGCGTAATATTCGGCAAGTTTAACGTAACGGTTTTGTTTATAAAAGCCCACAGCCTCGGCGGGCGCGCCGTATTTATAACCCGAACGGGTTTTTACTTCGACGAACACGAGCAAATCGCCTATTACTGCAATTATATCCGCTTCGCCGAAATTCGTGCGATAGTTTTTTTCGAGTATTTTATAACCGTTATTCTTTAAATAGGTTTCAACGATCAGTTCGCCTTTTCCGCCCAGAAGTTTTTTATAAAACTGCGACGATGTATCTCGCATGGACCGATCTCCTTTATTGCTTTTATATGAGCCGCCGTGCCGTAACCCTTATTTTTTTCAAACGCATATTCGGGATATTTTTCGGCATATTCGTCCATCAGTTTGTCACGATATACCTTTGCGACTATCGAAGCGCAACCTATCGAATAAGATAACGCGTCGCCTTTTATTATCGAAACGCAAAGCGCCTTGCCGCATTCGATTTTAAGCGCGTCAACAAACACGGCGTCGGGCACTTTTTCAAGCGATTTTACTGCGGTCGCCATGCACTTTTTAGTGGCCTTCAAAATGTTTATTTCGTCGATTTCTTTGGGTTCGACGCGGCAAATGCTTACGGCAATCGCTTTTTTCAAAATTTCTTCGGATAATTTTTCGCGTTTTTTAGCCGAAAGTTTTTTGCTGTCGTCAACGCCTTCTATAATATCTTCTTCTTTAAGGGGCATAATCACGGCGGCGCACACAACGGGCCCCGCAAGCGGACCGCGCCCCACTTCGTCTACCCCCGCGATAAACGAATACCCTTTTTCGAGATATTCGCGTTCGTATACGAGTTTTTTTTCTTCTTTTTCGGTCATAAAAACAACTCTTTTATTAACTCAATTTTATGTTTTTAACAACGCAAACTATGCGTTAATCGACTTATAGCCACACTTTTCACTTTTAAAAGTAAATAGTCATGTGCGCGGTTTCCCTTCTAAACAAATTTTTCCTATTCTGCATTTTCTGAAATCGTCGATAATAGCCTTGCCTGCGCGCTCGTAATCGAAAGTGCCGCCTTTAAGCAGAAAGCCGCGTTTTTTGCAAACCGATTCGTAAAATTCAATCGGTTCGACTGAAGTTGCAACCCCGTATTTCTGTTCTAAAAGTTCGGGACAGATAGCTAAAAGTTCTTTAAGAAGTTCGAAACACAAATCGCTCTGATCCAAAAGCGCGTCGTTCAAACAACCTATATACGCAAGGTGAAGCCCCAGCGCGTTGTTTTTTATCGACGGCGGCATCGTTCCGGGGGTATCCAAAAGTTCGATTCCGTCAAGCCGTATCCATTGTTTGCCGCGCGTAACGCCCGCTTTATCGCCCGTTTGCGCAACTTTCTTGCCGCTTAAACAATTTATAACCGTCGATTTTCCGGTATTCGGAACGCCCACAACCATTGCTCTAAGCACTTTTGTTACGCCTTTTAAGGCGTTGCGTTCTAATTTTTCTTTATTCAATTCTTTAAACGCCGAAATCACGTTTTTGCAACCGCGCGAATCGATTCCGCAACAGAATATCGCTTTCTTCCCGTTTTTTTCGAACGCCGAAATAATATAGTCGCGGTCGCTTTCGCTTATTAAATCGCTTTTGTTCAAAAGATATAAAACGGGCTTATTCAAAAACAACTTTTCAAGCGAATAGTTTTCGCAGGCAAACGGAGCGCGCGCGTCGAGTACGAAAATCACCCCGTCAACGAGTTTTACGTTTCCCTCCATCATTCGCATGGCCTTGGTCATGTGCCCGGGAAACCATTGAATTTTTTGTAAGTCCATTTTATTTCACCTTAATCTTCGGTATTATCGGCCGAATTTTCGCGGCTTATGCGCATTTTTGCGCGTTTTGCGGCAAGTTTTTCGGCTTTTTCAGCCGCTTTTTCGGCGGCTTTGCGCTCCGTTTCTTTCTTTTCTGCGCGAATTTTAGCCGCGCTGTATTTACGCCACAGATCGGGACGCTTTTGCCTTGTTAAAATTTCGGCTTGTTCTTTGCGCCATTCGTCGATTTTTGCGTGATTTCCCGAAAGCAACACTTCGGGAACTGCACGCCCTTTAAAATTCTGCGGGCGCGTATATTGCGGATATTCGAGCAGATTACCCGTAAAACTTTCGTCGGATAAACTGTCGGCGCTTAAAACGCCTTCGACGTAACGGCAAACGGCGTCGGTTATAACCATTGCGGGAAGTTCGCCTCCCGTTAAAACGTAATCGCCTATCGAAACGTCTTCATCGATATATTCGTCGAGCACACGTTGATCGACTCCTTCGTAATGTCCGCACAAAATAAGCAATCTGTCGCGTTTTAAAAGTTTTTTAATGTGCTTTTGCTCGAAACGTTTGCCCTTGGGCGAAGTGTAAATGCGTAACGCTTCGTGATTTTTATCTATCTCGTCGATTGCGGAAGATATGGGCTGGGGAAGCATAAGCATTCCCGCCCCGCCCCCGAAAGGATAATCATCGCACTTTTTGTGCTTATCGAGCGTGTAGTTCCGTATGTCGTAAACGTTGATTTCTACCTTATTGTTTTTGGTCGCTCTGCCGATGATGCTTTCGGTAAGCGGCGCGAACATTTCGGGAAAAAGGGTTAAAATGTCTATTCTCATAAACCGCCCCTTAATAGTTTATTACTTCGCGCAAAAACACGGTTTTATCAACCGTAACGCGATTATTTTCGATGTCGAAAACGGGGTTAAGTTCTTTAATAAGCGGAAAAAGCATTTTTTCGTTTTCGCCCGCGGAGTTTGTGCGCGAGATATAATAAATATCCACTTTAGCAGATAAAATCTCGGTTATTTCACCCACTTTCTGCCCATCGGAAAGATATAAATCGCACCCTATAACGTCGCTTATAAAATACTTGCCATTTTCGAGCGTAACGGCGCTTTTATCGGCATAAACGGATTTTCCGCGCAGAAGTTCGGCGGCGTTACGATCTGCAACCCCTTTAAGTAGCATAAAGACGCCCTTATCTTCGCGCATTTTAAGCACCTGATAACGGACGCCTTCGATAGTGATTTCTTTAAGATTTTTAACCGCAAAAAACCCGTCGGTAAAGTTTTTCATTTTAACTTCGCCGCGAATGCCTTGAGGTTTTAAAATTTCACCGATAAGAATTTGTTCCATATTTTTCGGTAAAAGCAAAAATTCAGGTTAAGTTTTCAAAAAGCAAACCCGCGAATTATCTTGCTTCGTTTTTTTCTTTAATGTCGATATTGTATCGTTTGCCGCTTTTAGCCGACGCCGCTTTTACGAGCGTGCGCATAGCCTTTGCGATTTTGCCCTGACGGCCGATAACTTTGCCCATATCGTCTTCGCCCAAAAGAACGGTTACGTTTATGGTGTTGCCCTTTTCTTCGACAACGTATTCGGCGGCTTCGGGGTTTTCGGCAAAAGTGCCTACTATATATTTAATTAAGTCTAACATATCTGCTCCGATTTATTTAATCGATTTATTTTAAAAAAGTTTAAGCCGTTACGCTTTTTAAAAACACGTTTTAAAGTTTAAGCGAGCGCGCATAAATAAGCGTCGTTAAACCCGAAATATGCGATAATCGACCTATAGCCTTATTTTTTAATTTTACTTTGCGGCAATAAAGCAAGTTTAAACAAAAAATCGGCAAGCGAAAAACGACAAAAAGCCTAATCGTTTTTAAAATCGTTTTCGCCTGCGAATATTTAAAATTCAAACCGCCGCAAAGCGTTCCGCGTTAAAGTTTAGCCCTTTTTCTTTTTGGGGTTGGTTTTAGCGGGAGAGAGTTTAGCGGACTTTTCCATAGCGCCCGCTTTTACCAGAAGCGATTTAACCGTTTCGGTGGGTTGAACGCCTTTAGCAAGCCAATCTTTGGCTTTTTCTACGTCGATTACCACTTCGGCGGGGTTAACGGTGGGGTTATAATGTCCTACTTTGTCGATGTAAGCGCCGTCGCGTGCAACGCGCGAATCAACGACTACGATACGATAGAAAGGACTTTTTTTGTCGCCCATTCTGGTTAATCTCATTTTTACTGCCATTTGAGTATTCCTCCGAATAAAAAATAACTTAATTTATTTCTTAAAACCGAAAAGGCATTTTGCCGCCGCGGTTTTTAAGTTGCTTCATCATTTGTTTGCTCTGCTCGAACTGTTTTAAAAGCGAATTTACTTCTTGAATGGTGGTTCCGCTACCTTTTGCAACGCGCATTTTGCGCGAATAGTTTAAAACGTCGGGATTTTTGCGTTCGCGTTTGGTCATCGACAAAATTATCGCTTTAACGCGTTCGATTTTGCTTTCGTCGATATCTTCTTCTTTAACGTTGAGTTTGCCCATTCCCGGCATCATACCCAAAACGCTGCTTATTCCGCCCATTTTTTTAAGCATTGCGAACTGTTCGAGATAATCGTCTAAAGTAAAACTGTTTTCTTTAAACTTTTTCTCCATGCGCCTGGCGTCTTCTTCGGTAACGGCTTCCTGCGCTTTTTCTATAATCGAAAGCACATCGCCCATTCCCAGAATTCTGTTCGCCATACGGTCGGGATAAAACGGTTCTAAATCGCCGAGTTTTTCGCCCACGCCGATAAATTTGATGGGCTTGCCCGTAACCGCTTTTATCGAAAGGCACGCGCCGCCGCGCGTATCCCCGTCGAGTTTGGTAAGAATTACGCCCGTTACGTTAAGGCGTTTGTTGAACGTATCGGCAACTTCAACGGCAACCTGACCGGTCATAGAATCGACCGTAAGCAAAATTTCGTCGGGGTTTACCGCAGCCTTGATATCGTCGAGTTCCTGCATCAACTTTTCGTCGATCTGCAAACGCCCCGCCGTATCTATAATAACCGTGTCGAACCCGAAACGTTTCGCGTATTCTATCGCTTTTTTAGCGATTTCGACGGGGTTTATCTGCCCCATCGAAAACACTTCTACGCCCGCTTTTTTGCCGACCGTCTGAAGTTGATCGATAGCCGCGGGACGATAAACGTCGCACGCAGCCAAAAGCGGTTTTTTGCCTTGTTTTGTTAAAAGCAACCCGAGTTTTGCCGAAAGCGTGGTTTTGCCCGCGCCCTGAAGCCCACACATCATAATAACCGTAGGCGGGTTCGAAGAAACGGCGAGTTTGCTGTTCGTGCTGCCCATTAAAGCGACGAGTTCGTCGTTTACTATTTTAACGACCTGTTGCGCGGGGCTTAAACTTTTTAAAATATCCTGCCCCACCGCTTTTTCGGAAACCGAAGCGACGAAGTTTTTTACCACGTTAAGGTTTACGTCGGCTTCGAGCAGCGCAATGCGGATTTCGCGCATCGACTGCTTTATTTCAAGTTCGGTAAGTTTGCCGCGCTTGGTCATCTTGCTGAAAATATGATTAAGTTTTTCACCGAGCGACGAGAAAACCGCCATAACTTACTCCTCCAAAATATCCAAAGCGCATTTTAAGGCGGTTTTTTCGCCGTCAGACGAATTTTCGCTTGATAAAAGCGCGCGTATTTTGTTGATTTTAGAATAAAAACCCAAATTCTTCTCGAGTGCAAAAAGCTGTTTTTCGGCGCACGAAATCGCGTCTTTAACAGCCTGCCGCGAAATTTTTCGGTTTTCGGCGATTTCGCCGAGCGACAAATCGAGTCCGAAATAATCTTCGACCGCGCGCGCCTGCGTTTCGGTAAGCATTTTGCCGTATACCGAGTATAACTCGTAAACCGAAAAATCTTTTTCGACCATACAACGACACCCCTTTCACGCACCTTGTTTGCGATTTTTGCCGCAAAAGGCAAGTTTTTTACGCGGGCGGCACGCGCCGCGATATTCCGCAAATATCCGCGCCACCGTAAAGCGCGATTACCTTACATATTATATATATAGCGGGCGGCATTGTCAAGCGTTTTTGCGCGCTTGTAAAGTATTTTTGCTTTACACCGCAAATTTTTTGTTTTTCAAGCCGAAAAAAAGCGGCTTTATATATCGCTTGACATTTTTTTTAAGCGGTGCTATACTTTTATGCGGTATGGTAAAAGTTATTAAATACGACGAAAAATATAAAGCCGCGCTTTTAAACGCGATAAGCGGCGAACTTGATAGCGAAAAATCGGCTGCGCTCGGCGAATTTTTAACGCGAACCGAAAACGACAAAACCGTTTGGGCTCTCGTTTGCCTTAACGAAAGCGGCGAACCCGTAGGCTATGCGACGGGCGAACTTTTGCCGCGCGGCGAAGAAAAAATAACCGATATTTTCGTTTTAAAAGATTTGCGCCGCCAAGGAATAGGCAGCGTGATCTTGGTAAGCGCGTTTTATTACGCCACGCTAAGATTATCGCTCCGCATAAACGCCGATTGCGAAAAGAAAAACCAAACCGCAATTTCGTTTTTCGGCGCGCGCACGTTTACGAAAACCGCCGAAACGCAAACCGCCGTTTCTTTTACCAAAAGTCTTTTGCCGATGTATGCCAAACACGAAGACGTTTGATTTATATCTTTTAAAAGGCTCTTCGTAAAAATTACAACGTGATATTTTTTTTAATAATACGAGTTCGGATTTTTCTGAAAAGAAAAAAATATTCCGAACTTTTTTTATTCAATTTTTTATATCAAAAAGAAAAAATATTCATTTTTGTAGTTTTTTAAATATTTATCAATAACACATATTTTTTATTGTGCTTTGATTAAAAATCGACTTGACATAAGTCGAGTTGCAGCAACTTGACTTGACGCAAAATCCTTGATTTTATGCGGAATTTTTTAAAAAAAATTATGTTTTTTTGCTTGCTTTTTTATTATTATTATATTATAATGCTTTACGTTATGAACAACTATAATTTATTCGAATTATCCGAAGAACAAAAACAATTTATTCAACAGGCAAAAGAAGGCAAAAACATTCTTGTCGACGCATGCATCGGCAGCGGAAAAACTACGGCAATACAATTTCTTTGCAACGAATTATCCGCAGACTTGAAAATACTATATTTAACATATAACAAATTATTGAAAATCGATGCACAATCAAAAATAAGAAACAAAAACATTTATGTTACAAACTATCATGGTTTTGCCTTTTCCGCTTTAAAGAAATCGAAAATTTCAGCGGGTATTTCCGATTTAATACAAGTATTTAATAAAGAAAAACCTTTGCTTTATCCATACGATGTTTTAATAATCGACGAATATCAAGATATAGAGCAAGAACTTGCAGAGATGCTTGAATACATCAAATCAGCCAATCCGAATATGCAAATTATAGCTGTTGGCGATATGGCTCAAAAAATCTACGATAAAACTACTTTATGTGTTCCAGCCTTTATTAAAAACTTTCTTGGCGAGCACATCAATCTTGAATTCACCCAATGTTTCAGGCTTTCCTCGAATATCGCCGACGCATTAGGACGAATATGGAATAAAAAAATCATCGGAATTAACAGCAATTGCATTGTTGAAAAAATGAACATCAGTTCAGTAGTTGAATTTCTTTCAAAACAAAACACAAGCGATATTTTATGTCTTGGATCAAGAACCGGTGCTCTTAGCGAAACATTAAATATACTGGAAACCCGCTACCCCGAAAAATTCAACAAGGAATCAACTTATGCCAGCATTTCAGACGAAGACAGGAACATCACTCCCACCTCAACAACTGCAATTTTTACAACTTTCGACAGCAGTAAAGGATTAGAACGAAAGATATGCGTTGTGTTTGATTTTACCGAAATATATTGGGAAACCAGAATAAATCAACCACAACAATCCTATGAGATTTTACGAAACATTTTTTGCGTTGCGGCGAGCCGCGGCAAAGAACACATTATTTTCGTCGAAAAAGAAACAATTCTATCTGAACAAACCCTATCTACAAAAATCGACATAAATAAAAATTTCAGGAATGTTTTCATTTCGAACATGTTCGATTTTAAGTATAAAGAAGATATAGAAAAATGTTTTTCGTTTTTACAAACAAAAAAAATCGACTTGCAAAACACTTCTGAGATAGTTATAAAAAATCACGATTGTTTAATAGACCTTGCCCCCTGCATCGGAATCTATCAAGAAGCAATGTTTTTCAATGAATACGATATAGACAAAGAAATCGAGCATTTCTTCTTTATTAAACCTGACCAAAAGCATCTTTATACCAAGAAAGTAAAACGGTCTTCTCTCGATAAAAAAATTTTGTTTTTAACATCTTTAAACACGAATCAAGAACGTTACCGAAAGCAAGTAATAACGCCGTTTGTAGCAAAAAGCGAACAAGAACAAATAGAAAACCGATTATTATCTATTCTAAAAAAAGATGAACAAGTTCAGGTTCCGTGCACAATTGACTTTTCAGACAAAACAGGTGGCAACAACTTATTTTCAGCAAGCGGATTAGCCGATGTTGTTAAAAATGATATTGTTTATGAATTGAAATTTACATCAGAACTAAAACATGAACATTTTTTACAATGCGCATGCTACATGATCGCTTTAAATTTAAATGCCGGTAGACTTTGGAACACCCGAAAAAACGAACTTTTTGAAATAAAAATATCCGATAGAAAAAATTTTATGGACAGCGTTACCAACGCTATTACTAAAAACAAAATAAAAAATTATTTTTTACCTAAGGAGATAAAAAAATGAAAACTTTTGCTGTTATCGATACAGAAACTAATTGGAACGATGAAGCAATGTCTATCGGTCTTGTCATAGCACAAGCCGATTCGTTAGAAATTATTACATCAAAATATTATATTATTTCACCAGAATATGTTGTAGGCGGAATGTATTCATCAAGTTTAAGAACGCCGATTGATTTTAAATGCGAAACACTCGAATTAGACAGAAAAGCGACAATCGATGATTTAACTCGTTGTTTAAAAGAAAATAATACAAGTAAAATATTCGCGTATAATGCAGCATTTGACTATAGACATTTGCCCGAATTAAAAGATTTTGAATGGTTCGATATTACACGCGTTGCCGCGTATCGGCAATACAATAAAAAAATCGGAGATGCTGAGTGTAATTCAACCGGCAGATTAAAACGCAATTATTCTGTTGCAAGCATTAAAAAAATGCTGACCGGTTTAGAAGGCGAGCAACATTGCGCAATACACGACGCCATGGATGAACTTAATTATATAATTAAACCGCTATGCGTTAACATCGACAATTATCCACCCTATGAGCAAAAAGCAGCAAGTGCCCCAAGAAAAACGCGAAAAGCAAAAAGAATTAAAGACTCGTTTGCATTAACGACTTGCAACCAAAACGATATACAAAGAATTGAAAATCCGATACGACTTGATTTGATTGGCTCAATATACGACTTAAAAAAGAATAAAAATAACTATCTGCTTTTAGAAAGATTTCCTGCTCGGGGTTCGTTAGACTTTGTAAAAGTAACAGAATACGAAAACAACAACGTTTCTGTTTATCTTAAATTTAAGTATAATAATCAATTGTTAACCATTAGAAAAAAAATGCCTTGCAACTCGGAGTTAGTATTTTTTTTGTTGGACTTCGAAAAAGGCGATTATTCAACAGAAAACTTTTCAATTGTTAACTAAATTTTTAAAACTAGGATTCTATTCTATTTGCTTAAAAAACAATCAACTTCAATTACTAAATTTTATCTATAAAAAGCAATGATGCACACGCATCTCATTAAAATAAACAAAAAAAACGCGGGGCAACAAAAATTGCTCCGCATGTTTTTTCTTTTTTTCGGTTAAGTTATAAAACTTCTTTAACTTTAGCCGCTTTACCGGTAAGACCGCGCAAATAATAAAGTTTAGCACGTCTGACTTTACCTTTACGAACGACTTCAACTTTAGCGATCTTGGGCGAGTGAATGGGGAAAGTTCTTTCAACGCCGATACCGAACGACAAACGACGAACGGTAAAGGTTTCGCTGATTCCGCCATGTCTTTTAGCGATAACTACGCCTTCGAAAATCTGAATTCTTTCTCTGGTCCCTTCAATAACCTTAACGGATACTTTAACGGTATCGCCGATATTGAAAGAAGGAGTTTCTTGCTTCATATTTTCTTGATTGATTTGATCGATAATATTAGCCATTTGACTTATACCTCCTTATATTACCAGACGTTCGTTGCCGTTATGCGCAAGAGGACCGTCCGAAGTCACTTTAACATTTTATCATAGAAAAAACAATATCGCAAGCGTTTTTACGCGATTTTTTAAAAAATATCGTAAATAACGCCCTTAAAAGCGATAACGTTTTGCAATACGTCGTTTTTACAAAAACGCAAAAATCAGTTTTTGTGGTCGTTGCCGCAACCGCAGGCACAGCCGCGCGAATGATCTTCGTGTTTGTGTTCGTTATGCTTGCATTCGTGTTCGCCGTGACAGTGATCATGATGATGTTCGTTATGATCATGCCCGCAACAACAGCAACCGCCTTCGAGTTCGGCAGCTTCGGCGGCGTCGGCTTCTTCTTCCATTTGTTTGCAGAATTCTTCGTAAACCTCTTCTAAAAGCACTTCGTCTTCTACGGGGAGAAGAACTTCTTCGCCCTTATCGTCCGCCGCGATGTTGAAAATAACAACTTCGTCTTCGGTGGTGCCTTCGATTTCTTCGGCGGGCATAAAGAACGCATACCATTTTTGTTTGTGTTCGAGCGAGCCTACGTGAAAGAATTTTAACACTCTGCCCTGATCGTCTACGAGTTCTACCAGATCGCCGTCGTCTTCTTCGACTTCGACGTTATTTAAGTTTTCGTCTGCCATAATTTTTACTCCTGTAAGTTTGCTTTTTATATTAGTTTTTATAAATTAAAAATTTATATTCCTGCGTTTTTATAATATCGCGTTTTTGCCGTTTTTAGGTCGCTTTTTAACACGATTACTGCTTGTTTGCCGCTTTTTCATTGGCTTTGCGGCGCATATAATCGTCTAAAATAAACGAAGCGGCAACCGAATCGACATGGTTTTTGCGCTTTTCGCGGCGCATGTTTTCGGATATTAAAACGCGGTGCGCTTCTTTGGTCGAAAAGCGTTCGTCCTGCGTTTCGACGGGCAAATCGGTGTGCTTTTTTAATTCTTCGATAAACGAAAGCGTTTTTTCGGTTTGTTCGCTGAAAGTTCCGTCAACGTTCAGCGGAAGCCCGCAAACGATTATTTCGGCGTAATTCTTTTTTACAAGGTCGCAAAGCGCCGCAATATCGGCAGCGAAATTTTTTCTGAAATAGGTTTCGAGAGGCAAAGCCATATTGCCGAACGGATCGGAAACGGCAACGCCTATACGCTTGTCGCCTATGTCGAACGCGATTATTTTACTCATAAGGTTATTTTAACAGTTGCCGAAAAAAAAGTCAAGACTTTTGCCCGCTCTTTGCCATAGCGCCGCTTTTAAGTTCTTTTTCCTTTAAATATTCAAGGTATTTTCTCTGCTTTTCTTCTGCGCGAACGCGCTTTTTTTCGGCTTCCGATCGGTCGAATTCTTTAACTTTTTCTATGTAAAACGAAAGCGGCTTTTGCGTTTTTAAACATATTTCCTGCGCTATGCGCATCGTAAAATATGCGTCGGCATCGCTTCGGTGAGCATGCTCGTCCGTTTCGCCTATAAGTTCGCAATATTCTATCGAAAGTTTTCGAAAAGGTCTGTTTAGCGCCTGCTTTATAAGTTTTTGCACGTCGTAAAAATTTGCCGAAATCTGCTCTTTTTTATAGCGCAGGCAATCGCCTTTTAAAAATTTAAGGTCGTTTTCTATGCCGTAACCTATGCAAACGGTGTTTTTATCGCACATAAGTTTGCAAACGTCTTCGTAAACGCCGCCGAAATCGGGTGCGCTTTTCACCTGTTCGGCCTTATATGCCAAAATATGCTTTTTAACGTAACCGTCGAACCTGCAACGCGGGTTAATTATAATGTCGGTCGGCGGATTTAAAACGTTGAAATTTTCGTCGGTAATCATATAACCGAAGCTGAAAACGTTGCCGTTCGTGCGGCAGTTCGCGCTTTCGGTATCGAAAAATAAATAATTCATCTTTTATCGTAAGTATGTTTGTCGTTGTTTTTGGCTTTATTAGCGCATACGGCGATATTTTTAACCGCATGCTCGCAGCGTTTTTGTTTCGCAGTTGCAATGCTTTCGGCGCAAAACGCTTTACATCCTGTCGTTATCTTCGGCGTTTTCGCGGAAGCGCGCCGCAAACGACGGAGTTATATCCTTTTTATAAAGGTGCGCAGTTTCGCCGAACCCCAAAAGCCTTAAACTTGCTATCCCTTTTCTCCTCTCTTCGGTTACGATCGTGGTGACCGACGACGGAAGCGCGCAGAAATTTTGCCACAGCGGATAAGGCGATATGCCGAAAAGGTGCGAAAGCATAACGCATTCAACCCCGAAATGGCAAAAAAAAGCAATTACGTTTTTGTTGCCGTTTTCAACGCTCAAATAGCCGTTAACGGGCTTATAGCCGTGTTTTTGCAAAATTTCGTCGAGCCCGCCGCCAACCATAAAATACTTTTTCTTAAAGTCGGTTTCGACTATCTGCGGAGACGAAATCCAGTTGTCGCTTTTAAGTTCGGGGTGAATAGCGTAATATGCGGGAAGCAAATCCCATGCGTGGCGTTCGCCTTCTTCGGTTTTTATAGTTCCTTCGAATTCGCGCAGCCAGTCGCAGGTTTCAAGCGGAACGTTTATGCCGTCGAGCCCCATTTCGGCTGTGAGTTTTGCCCTGCCGAGCGGCGAACGGTATGCGTGAGTTATGCCCACGGTTTTTAAATATTCGTTTAACGCTTTCGCTTCGATTTTCCCGCGTTCGGTAAGCGAATCTATCGAATAATCGGGATCGCCGTGGCGGATTATTAAAATCTTCATAAAATACTCTTATTTTTTATCTTTTATAAGGCAATGCAGATATTCGACGGTTGCGTCGGCTTTTGCGCTGCGCGCGCTGTCTGCCTTAAAGCGGCGGTGTTCGCGCATATAAACCTTGTATTTTCCGCATTTCGACATTACTTTTTCAACGTCGTTAAAAGCCATAAGACCTTCGTTGTTATAACTTAAAAATATATATTTAAAATCGGCGTTTTTAACTATTTCGGTAAAAGTTTCCAAAACCTTACCCTTAACGCAGAAGTCGCTTTTTTGCGCAGAATATTCCCTTAACCCCGTAACGCCCTTGATTTCGGGTTCGTCGTAGCGCGCGATGGTTTCGAGCAAGTGATAGTTGGTGCAATATTGGCGCGCGTTATACGGCGGATCAAGATATAAAATATCGCCCGAAACGTTTTTTATAAGTTCCGAAATATCTTCGTTATACGCTTTGCCCGCCTTACCTTCGGAAATGGGCGCGACTTCGGTTATAACGAGCGGTTTTTGCGCCGATTTTTTAAGCGATTTTAAAAACGCGCCGTATACCGAAGCGGTGTTTGCGAATTTATCGGCGCTGTTTATAAGCGACGCAAGCAAAAAGTAATATTCGTTTTGTGTAATTTTACCGCCCTTAAACTCGTTTTCGATAAAAATGCGGGCGCCGTCGCACTTTTTCGCGTTTTCGTCGGAAAAATACATGCGGCGATGTTCCCCTCCTTCGGTTCCGCCGTAAGAATAGTTTTTATAAATAAACCCTTCGGCTTCGGGGGCTTCGTTCACGCTTTTAATAAGCTCGGCGCGCCTGCTTTCGGTAAGTTCTTCGCCGCCCGAAAGCATGTTTTTAAGCATAACGTAACTGTAATATTGGTTGTCGTTGGCAAGCACCGAATATCCGAGTTTTTTAAACGCGCCGGCAACCACGCCCGTGCCTGCCATAAGGTCGGCAAAAACCATTTCGTCGGCGTTTTTTTTCTCGCCGTTTAACGATAAAGTTTTTTCGACCGATGAAGTTATAAAATCCAAAATAGAATATTTCGAGCCTATATAATTCATAAAACGGAGTTCTCCTGCGTGTAAAAATTGAATTTTAAATTTAAAAAATCAAAAACGCAAATTCGGGTTTTGTTTTGTTTGAAATTTTTATAAAATAAAAACAAAACGCAACGTTATTGTATCACGTTTTGTTTTTTTTGTAAATTAAACTTGCGCCCGATTAAAATTTAATTGAAATATAACGGATAATGGCAATTAACCGGCTGCGCCGCCGATATCTTTTTGCAAAAATCGCAAAAATCAGAACGTTACCGTAAAAATTATGCGCTTTTCGTCCGGCGAATAAGCAGAAATTGCAGCGTTGTGCCTTTCGGCAACGGCTTTTGCAACCGAAAGCCCTATTCCGTGCCCGCTCGTTTCGCTAACGCCCGCACTTAAATAAATTCAATAAATATTCGCGCCGCGTTTTTTAAGCCGCACTTCGCGGCAGATTTTCAAATCGGGTAAAACCGCTTTCTGATTTTCGATTAGAATTTTGTCGCCGTAAGAATCGAATGCGAAAAACGCGTTTTCTGATACAAGAACAAAATTTACGCCGAAAGCGTATGCGTAAAATTCGGCGGCGATTTCTGCCTTGCGCGCCGAAAAGCCTTCGTATAGGTCGATTATCACACTACAACTCACCGCCGCGAGCGACGAAACAGCCATCGGCGAATAAAGATCTTTATCAACCAAAACGCCTATTTTACGGTTGCCCGAGCTAAAAATTTTATAGCCCGCCGACGGCGAAAAACCTTCTTCGGCAGAGTTCATATCGCAGATAGACGTAAGTTTTCCGCGCTCGAAAACAAAAACCGAACGCTTTTTAATACCGTAATTATCCGACACGCATCCGAGCAAGGTTATATCGCCCGCAAGCGCCGAAAAACGACCGAGTTTAACGAGTTCTTCAGCGCCGCCGCTTAACTGTTTTTTAAAATCGATTTCGCCTATAACGCCGAAAGGTATAACGTTTATTTCACACTTTTCGGTACATTTAAAATCTTTCAACACGCGAACCTGCATAGTTTTTACGCCCCGAACTATTATATTCGGAACGATTTGCAAAAGTTCGGCAATTTTTTTGTCCGCAAAAAGCAAAAAAAGCACAACAATATGCGAGAAAAAGCAAAAAAAGGGCTAAACCGAAAAATAACCGGTATTTTAAAGCACTTCGTTTAAAATTTGCTTTATTTCGGCGGTAGAATCGGCTTCGAAAATTTTAAGTTTTGCTTCTTTTCCGCCGCGAACGCCGCGCAGTATCTGCGATAAAAATTTGCGCATTCCGTGCGCCGCAATTTTGTCGGGCATATATTTTACGCGCTCGTCGAGCAGATAAAACGCGCAGTCTTTAAGCGTTTTTTCGGTTTTCGTTTGCGTAAGTTCGGATATTAAAAGCGGATTGTACAGCGCGCCGCGGGCAATAGCCACGCCGTCGGCACCCGTTTTATCCATCATTTCGTCGGCTTCTTCCGCGCTGAAAATTCCGCCGTTTGCGATAACCGGAATTTTAACCGATTTTTTGGCTTTTTCTATTTGGTCGTAATAAATTTCGCCCGAATACATGCCTTGGCGGGTTCTTGCGTGAATAGTTATCGCGCTCGCGCCCGAATCTTCGCATATTTTTGCAAAAAGCGGGGCTATAAGTCCGTTATCGGCTATTCCGACGCGAAACTTAACCGTTATTATCTTACCCGATTTAACACATTCGGATATGATTTTCGAAGCGCGGTTTATATCGCCCAATAAACTCGAACCTTCGCCGTTATTAAAAATTTTAGGCACGGGGCAACCCATGTTTATGTCGATGATTTCAAAGGGCTTTAAGTCGTCGCTTTCGCATGCGGCACGCATAATATCGGGTTCGCCGCCGAAAATCTGCGCGGCGGTAAAATCGATATCGTCGCCGCTTGAAAGCAGTTCGCGCGTGTGGTCGTTTTTATAAATAAGCCCTTTTGCCGAAACCATTTCGGTCACCACGAATCCCGCACCCAGCGACAAACACAGCGAGCGGAACGCTTTATCCGTAAACCCCGCCATAGGCGCGATAAACACGTTGTTTTTAAGCGTTTTATCGCCTATCTTCAAGGTTTTTAGCTTCATTATAATATCCGTCCCATTCTTCCGCGCTAAGGTTTTTAAGTTCTTTTCCGTCGTTTAAGGCAAGTTGTTCGGCGGCTTTAAATCGTTTTAAAAATTTATCCGACGAAAGGTTTAACGCCTGTTCGCCGTCTGCGCCCGAAAAACGCGCTAAGTTTATTGCCGTAAACAGTAAATCGCCCGCTTCTTTCTGCACTTCTTCGGGCGTTTTCGCCGATTTTAACTCGGCGGCTTCTTCGCTTAATTTATCGTAAATTTGCGAAACGTTTTCAAAATCGAACCCGTATTTTGCAGCGCGTTTCTGAATTTTTTGCGCGCGCATACATGCGGGGAAGTTTTTTGGCACGCTGTTTAAATATTCGCTCGCGGTAGAAAAGCCCTTTTCTTTTTGTTTGTTTTTCTCCCACACGGCAAGCGCGCCGTCGCCCGAATTCGCTTTATCGGTGCCGAAAACGTGAGTGTGGCGGGTTATAAGTTTTTCGCAAATTCCGCTTATAACGTCGCCGCGGTCGTACTCGTGCGCTTCTTCGCCGAACAAAACGTGAAAAGCAACCTGCAAAAGCACGTCGCCCGCTTCTTCCGTTATGTCGGTCGCGTCGCCGCGTTTAAGCGCGTCGTAAAGTTCGTAACATTCCTCTATTAAGTTAACCGAAATGCTGTCGCGCGTTTGCGCCCTGTCCCACGGGCAGCCGTTTTCCGAGCGCAGAATTTCAAGAATTTTAAGTAAATCTTCAAAGTTAAATCGGGTTTTTTGGGTTAATTCAAGGCGGGTTATCATTAAAACCGTGTCGTAAGAATAGCCCGTAAACCTGTCTAACTCGTAAAGTTTTATGTTTATTTTTTTGCCCCCGATAAGCAAAACGGCAGGCGTCTCGTCGCCGAAAAGATCGCAAAGTTTTATTTTTAAGTCGGCGGCGACAAATTCGCCGTCGATATCGTAAACCAGAAGCGGAAGGGTTACGGCGGCGTTTATAAGTTCTGCGCTGTAAGCCGAAACAGCCGTATAGCCGCCCCTTATATGCGACGAAGCCGCCAAAAACCCCGAACGCGAAGCCGCTTCGAACACTTCGGCGTTTTTGATTTTGCTTAAAATTATCGCGGCGGCGTTATCTTCGGCAACGCTTCCGTCAACGCAATAAACGGCGTATCCGTCGTCTGCTTTATTTTCTTTAACGTATTTTACGACGGCGGCGGCTATTTTTGCATTGAGCGCGTCGAACGAACGGGTTTTTTCGAACAGATAATCGAAACTTTGCGTTTTTATAGCGCAATCTTCGAAAATTCGGGCAGAATCCGGAACGGCGCTTCGCAAAAACACCGCTTTCGCGTTCTTAATTTTTTCATACGCGTTTACCGACAGTTCGCCTTTTTGCCTGCCCAATCCTATCAGAACTATTTTCATCGGAACAAATTACTTCCTTTTCGTCGTTATACAAATCGCCGCCGAAGTCGTTTTTCGGCGCGGCGACTTTTTTGCCTCGATAAATAATATAACCTAAATTTAAGCCGAGCGCAACCAAATAAAAGCAACTATCCGAAATTACAAGTCCGAAAACGTTAATTTGCGGGTTTTTTATAAGCAAAAAGTCGAGAGCAACCTTTATTATAAGCCCCGAAAACATAGAAAATACCGAATAGAATTGTTTGTCGTAAGAAAGCAAAATAACGTTCGAAACCGTTAAAAGCGACTGAAAAACCACGTTAGCCGCACCCGCCCTTAAAAGCACCGACGTAAGTGACTTGTATTCGCCGAATTTAAAAAACAACAAATCGGTTATCGTTTCCGAAAAAATGAATATCGCCGCCGCCGAAAGCCCCGAAACGACCGCGCAGAACGCAAAAACTTTTTTACGCGCCCCGCCGTTTTTGCAAAAAAGGGGCAAACACGCCGTTGCAAACGCAGTTATCGCGCCCACTGGCAAGGCGATAACGGTTTCGGCTCCGCCGGCAAACGTTCCGTAAAGAGCGGTGGCGTTCGAAAAATTCAATTTTAACGCGTTTATCGAAATAAAGCTATCGAAAAATGCCGAAAGCGGCATTATAAGCCCCGTTAAACAAAGCGGCACAACGTAAAAAATCAGCGTTTTATAGCCGAATTTTTTGCCCTTTTCTTCGCTTAATGTTTTTTCGGTTATAACCGTTTCGTTTGCTTTATCGCCCGTTAGTGCCGAATTTTCTTTTTTAGTTTTAAAAAAATAAGCGGCAATAAGGTATAAAAGCGTTATTATTTCTGAAGCGGTTACCGCGCCCACGGCAATTTTCGCTTTTTGCAGATAATCGCCCCCGAACACGCTAATTAACGTAAGCCCTATCGCCGCTTTAACGCCCTGTTCGCAAATTTGCGAAACGGCGGTGTAAAAAAACGAGCCGCCGCCCTGAAGCGCTCCGCGCAAAACCGCCGAAGCCGAACAAATTAAAATAGCGGGCGAAATTATGCGGTAAAGCGACGCAGCGTTTTTATTGCCCTGAACGGCGGCAACTTGCGGCGCAAAAGCAAAAAGCAGCAAAAACGTTATGCCGCCCGCGCCCAAAAAACAAACAAACGACTTTTTTATCGCGGATTTTTTATCGTAACCGCCGCCGATAATTCGGGTAAGCGCGGTAGGAAGGCTTGCGCCCGAAACGGTTAAAAGCAAGGCGTAAAGCGGAAAAATCATTTGATAAAGCCCCGAACCTTCGGCTCCCAAAAGCGCGGAAAGCGGAATTTTATAAAGCGCGCCCACACCCTTTACCGCCACCGACGAAAGCGTGTAAAAAAGCGCGCCGAGCGGCAACGCTTTTAAAAATTTAGTATTTTTTAAATTGAAAAAACTTATTTTTTTTACCCTTTCTTCGCTCATTTTTCGCCCGATCCCCCCGATTCGAGCGCGCTTAAAACAAGTTCGCGGCAAATTTTTAAAACTCTAATTTCGTTATCCGAAAAAACGTCGTTTTCGCCGCTTGCCGTTAAAATTATGCAACCTACCGGCAGTTTGTCTTCGATTACGGGAAGCGCGGCGATTGCGCGATATTCGAACGAAAAGCCTTCGCACAGCGGAAAAAGTTTGCCGCCGTCGGCGGCGTTTATAAGCGAAGGTTCGCCCGCGTTTATAAGGTTTAACAGTTCGCCCGATATTTTTTTGCCCTGCATTTCGGCAAATATTTCCGACGAACAATCTAAAATTTTAGTAGTGTCGCAAATAAAACACACCGCGCCCGCAACGTCGCCCGCCGCCTTTGCAAGCCGCGCCGAAAAACGACCTAGCGACGATACCGGCGAATATTTTTTTATTATAAGTTTGTTTTTTTCGATATAAAGTTCGACGAGCCGCTCTTTATCGAGTTTTAAAACCTTGCGCATTTCGGCCGGAAGGGTTATACGCCCCACTTCGTCCATTCGTATAAGTCCGCTTTCTTTCATAAATTCTCCTTGCACGCGCCGCGAAAACGGCGGCTTTTACCAGGGATTCCAATCATTATCACTAATTATTTTTGCGGGTATAAATCGGTTTTTGCAAAGCCATAAACGTATGGCAAATACGATTTCGGTCGTTTGCCTTGCAAAAACCGAACCGCAAGCGGCGATTTTTTCTCCGCAAAAATGCGTAGCACCGAAAAGAGCGTATTTTTTGATGATTTTCTGCGAGCGTGAACGAAGTTGTATTGACATACTACGAGCGAACGGTCGCGGAAAAGGACTAAAAAGCCGCCTTTTCGGTAATTAGTGGTGACGAATGGAATCCCTGCCTTATTATGCGCGCAAAAATAATTTTTATTAAAAAAACGACGCCCCTTTCAAACAGGAGCGCCGATAAAAAATCTATATTAAGACGTTTTAGATGTTTTAAACGTTTTTTAATTATTAAGCGCGCGGCGGGCAAACGTAAAGTTCGCTCGGCACGTAATTCGTATTTTGCAACGTAAAGTCACATTTGCCATCCGTTTTTACCGTTAAAACTATATTGCCCTGTATATCGGTGCGCCATACTGTCGAACCTACGTTTTTAAGCCTGTCCATCGGTTTTTGGTGCGGATGATTATACTTATTGCCTTTACCCAAACAAATAACGGCGTTTTTGGGTTTTAACAAATTTATAAACCGTTCGCCCGACGAAGTATCGCTTCCGTGATGCCCTACTTTTAAAACTTCGACGTCGTGCGGATATTCTTTAACGCTGTTGTTGTTTACGTAATCGAGATATTGATTTTCGACCAGCACGTTTGCGTCGCCCGTTAAAACAAGATCGAATTCGCCGTATTTAAGCCACATTATGGGCGAATAGTCGTTGCGGTCTGAATAACCGATATTGCCCAAACTTTCAAGCGGGGTTAAAAAATCCATTTTATAATCGTAAGTTCCGCCGTCGAAGGTAAAGGTTTGCGAAAAATCGCTTTGATAGTTGAAATATTCCCAGCCGCAATTTTCGTTCTGCACGGCTTTTAAATAGTTATAATAAACTTTGGTATTTTTGTCGTCGTGTTTTTTTGCGGATGACGGCGAGTTGAATTCTTCGGTGAACTCGTTGGCGTTGTCGCCGTTATAATAAACCGACGGGCGCAAACTATACGTTACGTCGAACGCTCTATAAACCGCTGCCATGTTCGAAATATGGTCGGCGTCGGCATGGGTTGCAAGCACTACCGTTATATCCTTTTTAACGCCTATGCCGTTTAAATATTCGATGATTATCTGTTCGTTGGTTTTATCCTTTTCGGCTGCGTTCCAACGCGTTTTCGCGCCCTTGTCTCCGCTGTCGATAAGCATGTTTTTGCCGTCGGGGAACTCGATAAAAATACAGTCGCCCTGACCTACGTCGATAAAATGCACTTTAAGTTCTCCGCTTTCAGACGAAGTTACGCCCTTAAAAATATCGGTTAAACCCGAAACGGGCGGAGTTTCGTTTTCGCCCGAATTCTTTCCGAAATAGCCGCCCTTATAAAGATAAAAGCAAATTGCCAAAATCGCCACGAATATTAAAATGCAAACGGTGTAACTTGCGCCGCGCTTTTTGCTTTTACGTTTAGCCGAGCCGTTTTCACCTTTAGACTTAGTCGATTTTTTGCCTGCGGGTTTATCCGCTTTTTCATAGTTTTTATTTTTTGCGGATTTATTACCGCCTTTTTTGCTTTGCTCAAAATCGTTTTTATTTAAAGCCATAATTCACACCACGATTTTTATTTGATTTTTTAATTCGCTTTTCATTAAAAACCGCAAAAGTTTAAAAAACGTAAAGAGCCGCCACCTTTAAATATAAACTTTCGTCTTGCCCCGCAAAAGCCGCATGGTCTTTGCCCTGAATACGAAGTTCCATAAGTTTTGCCGTAACGCCGCTTTCGTAAAGCGCGTCTTTAAGCATATCCGTAAAAAGTTTAACGGTTAAATGCTGCGAACAACTGCAAGTTATAAGCACGCCGCCCTTTTTTAAAAGTTTTAATGCCTGAATATTTACGTCCTTATACCCTCTGATGCCTTCTTTAACCGTGTCGGCGCTTTTCGTAAATGCGGGAGGATCTAAAACTATAAGGTCGAATTCCTTTTTGTCGCGGCGGCACGCGCGAAGATATTCGAAAACGTCGGCTTGCACGGTTTTTATTACGTTTTCGAACCCGTTAAGTTTCGCGTTTTCGTTTACGAGTTGCAAAGCGCGAGCCGAAACGTCGACCGCCGTAACCGATTTCGCCCCGTATTTTGCCGCGCACAGCGAAAACCCGCCTTCGTTGCAAAAACAGTCTAACACGGTTTTGCCGTTTGCATAGCATTTAAGGTCGTCGCGGTTTTCTTTCTGGTCTAAAAAATATCCCGTTTTTTGCCCGTTTTTAATATCGACGAGCATTTTAAGCCCGTTTTCTTCTATCTCTACAAGGTCGGGAACTTCGCCGTATAACAAGCCTTTTTTTTCTTCGAGTCCTTCTTTTTTTCTTATGGGAACGTCGCTGCGCTCGTAAATGCCCTTTGGCGAAAAAATTTCGACGAGTATATCCGCTATCATATCTTTCCGCTTATCCATTCCGAGAGATAGAAACTGACACGACAGATAGTCGCCGTATTTATCGACTATCAAAGCGGGCAGCCTGTCCGATTCGGCGAACACCGCGCGATAGTTGTTTTTATAGCCGAGCGCCGCGCGATAATCGTTGGCTTCTTTTATGCGGTTAAAGAAAAACGCGCGGTCGATAGGTTCTTCTTTATACGAAAGCACCCTTACCAGAATTTTAGAAAGATGATTTATGTAACCGAGCGCGACGAATCTGCCGTCGGAGGCAACGACGCGCGCTATTTCGCCCTGCTTGCCTTCGCCGATTATTTTTTGCACTTCGTTGGCAAACACCCACGGTTCGCCGCGCAAAATTCTGCGTTCTTCGCCTTTTTTTAACCAAACCTGATACATTTTTTGCTCCGTATGCCAGACTGTTTCGTATATAAATACTCTGCCTTATTCCGATTGTTTTTTTGTGCCGAAGTTGCCGTAAAAAGCGAAAATCGCCGCAAAAGCAAAAGTTCGCCGCCCGAAAATCCGCTTAAAAATTTAGTTATAATCGAAATAGTTATATTGTTTTATTTCAATCGCTATGGTAAGTTGCGTTCTGTTGCGTTCTAACTGGAAGTAAACGATATCGCCCATTTTTAGGCTCGAATTATAAACGTAATATAAAAACGTTTCGGCGCGGTTTATGCTGTAAGTGGTTCCGCCGAAGGTAATCGAACGCAGGATATCGCCCGTTTTTAGCCCGTTGCCGTCGTTATAAAAACTGCCGTCTTTGGCAAGTTCGGTTACTTCGACACCCGTGGTAATGCCCCAACTGTAACGGTTATCGGCAACGCTTACGCCGAGTTTATATCTGCCTTTTACGTATCCGTCTTCGATTATCGCCGCGGCTACGTCTTTAATAGTCGAAGCGGGAATAACGCAGGTAATGTTCGATTGTTTGAATTCGGAAAGCGAACTTATAAGCCCCGCGAAATAACCGCCGCGCTCGTAAAACAGCCCGCCGCCCGCGTTAGTGCCGGAGTAAGCGTCGGTTAAAATATAGCGCGCGGTTTTGCCTTCGCCCACGCTTGCGATATATTCGTCGGAACTGATAATTCCGTGCGTCGAAAGTATGTTTTTGTCGCCTAACAGATTGCCGACCGCCACCGTAGGTTCGCCCGCCGACATATCGGGATCGTCGCATATTACCGCAAGCGGAAGCGCGCCGCTTAACCTGATAACCAGAATATCCGTTTGAGGATCGGTTCCGACGGGAGTAAGCGTTCCGTCGTCCGACGAAAATTCAAGCGTTTTTTCTTCTTCCGGTGTCTGAAGTTTTTTGCTGGCACTTGCCGTTACCGATTTTGCGCCCACAAGCGACTTGTGCGGCACCACGACGTAGGTATCTTTGCCGTCGTTCGAAGCGGCAACCGCCACACCCGAAACGGTGGTTGTTGCCGATTCGGTTTTTACGGTTAACGTAACTATGCTTTTTTGCGCGTTTTCGATAATTTCGGTTAGCGGAAGTTTTTCGTATTCGCCGCGACTTTCTTCGTTTACAACCGTAAAGTTTACCGAAGTAACCCGCACTTCGTCGTTTGTTTTAAAGCCGCCGCTCGGTTTTTCGGGCGTAACCGACGAATTGCCCGAATCGCAACTTGCCGCCGAGAACATTCCCAAAACGGCAACCGCCGAACAAACGAGAGCGCAAATTTTTAAAAATTTAATTTTATAATCGCTTTTTTTCATTTAAGTTTAACCCTTAGCCGAGCGAGCGAGTTTTCCCCGCCCGATTACGCCGAAGTATTGCGCCGACGTTTTTATTTTTTAATTTTATCATGAAAATTAAAAATTTTCAATCTTTAAAACCGCTTTCCCAAATTTCTTTTTCAAGCCCCAAATCCCAGCACAAATTCGATAAGATGTATTTATCCCTTACGTCTTTCGTTGCCGCGCAAACAAATGGCAGATCGCCCGACGAAAGCCCTATGTCTTCGGGTTTTTGCGGCGCGTTTACCGATTTTAAAAGATTTTTAATCGTATCTTCGCTCGGAACTTCTTCGTTCACGATTTTTATGATTTCGTCTTTATTTTCGAGTATCGCGTTCAATCTTTTTTCATGAAGACGGGTATCGTAACGCCCTGTTTTTTCGTCGATTTCGATCATTTTTTCGGCGCCGCGGCCTATGTATGCGCGAAGTTTTTCATACTTACTTTCGCGGTCAAAATTTTTGGCGTAGTCGAGCGCTTTTTGCTTATCGAAAGGCATTTTAACAAGTTTATGATAAGCCTTTGCCGCAATCAACGTGCCTATGCCGCACTGCACCCCGTGCGAAGAACAAGGCGTGCCGAACGCCAGCGAACGCATATCGTAAATGTGCGAAACGTAATGTTCCATGCCCGAAGCCGGACGTGACAGCCCCGCGTAAGACATAGCCGCGCCGCTTATTATAAGCCCTTCGAATACGGCGGAAACCGCGTTTTCGTCGCGCTTTAACAGCCCTCCCGCGTTTTCGGTAACCTTTTTTACCGCTTTTCTCACCATATCGGCGATGTGTTCGCAATAATATTCGCCGTTTATAAGGTGCGAAATCCGCCAGTCGGCAATGCTTATGTATTTCGCTATCATGTCGCCGAGCCCCGCGGCAAAAGTTTTTTCGGGCGCGTTTTTTAAAACGTTTAAATCGCCGATTATTATTTCGGGGATTTTCGAGTTTACCGAAACTTTGAATCCTCCTATCTCCATCGACGAAGTAGCCGAAGCATAGCCGTCCATCGAAGGAGCGGTTGCCACTATAACGTAAGGAAGTTTCGCCGTAGCAGCAACGATTTTACCTACGTCGTTTATAACGCCCGAACCCACGCCGATAACAATATCCGCGGATTTATCGAACGCCATAATCGCTCTTCCTACGTTCGCGTCGTCGGGAACTACTTTTTCGCTTTCGAAAACGTAAAGCGCGTAATCGGCGTTTGCTTTTTTTATCGTATTCAAAACGCTTTCGCCCGCCGCTTTAAACGTGTTTTTATCCGCTAACACAAACGCTTTTTTCGCGTTGTAAATTTTAAGCGCGTCATAAACGTAATCGGTCGCGCCGCTTTTTACTATAACTTTTTCGATAGGCGCGCGGTGCGTTTTTCCGCATGACGCGCACTTAAATTCTTTTAAAATTTCAATTTCGCTCATCTTTAGCCGCCTTTTACCGTTTTTCGGTTCTTTTATCGTCGATTATTTTTTACTTTTTATTTAATTATTTTTGCGATTTCTTTAACGTCGCTTAAAACCAAAGCGGGTTTAATTTCGCTTTGCCCGCAAACTTCGGCGGTGGTTTCGCCGCTTAAAACGAGCACGGTATCCACGCCCGCGTTCACGCCCGACGCGATGTCGGTATAAATTCTGTCGCCCACGACTACCGTTTCCTGCTTCGAAGCGCCGAATTTTTTAATAACTTCGTTTATCATAACGGGGCTGGGCTTGCCTATAAAGGCGGGGGCTTTGCCCGTCGCTTTTTCTATACCGAAGCACATCGAGCCGCAGTCCGGAACGTAGCCGAACTCGGTGGGGCAAACCCAGTCGGGATTGGTCGCGTAATACGGAATTTCTTTTAAAAGAGTTTTGCACGTGGCCGAAAGCTTTTCGAGCGTGAGTTCGGTATCGAAAGCGACTATCACGCATTTCGAATTTTCGTCGTATTTTTCGGTTACGTTAAGCCCGCCCTGTTTCAGGTTGTTTATAAACGACTTTGTGCCTTGCGCATAAATAAGTTCGCCGCCGAAGCGGTTTTTCAAAAGCATAACCGCGGCGTCTACCGAAGTGTAAAAATTGCTTTCGTCCGCTCTTATACCCATGGCGTTTACGCGTTTAACGTAATCTTCTTTGCCTTTCGACGAGTTGTTCGTAACAAAAACGTATTTTCCGCCGTTTTGTTCGACGGCGTTTAAAAATTCAATCGTTCCGTCAAAAACCCGGTCGCCCAGATAAATGGTTCCGTCCATATCTAAAAGCCAAAGTTTTTTGTTTTTTAAAAGCGAGCAATCGTTGCCGTAATAATCAACCATAATCTACCTTTTTTCGGTTTTTCGTTCTCCGTTCCGTTTTTATTTTATATCGCAGGTTATATTATACCATTTAAGCGAAAAAAATGCAACGACAAACAAACCCGTTTTCGCCCCGATTTTTTATCGTTACACTTATTTGTTTTTTCGCCTTGTTTTTTATCGACTTTTATCGTTTTTTTTGTTTTTTATCGCCGCTCGGCTAAGCGAAAAAAACGTAAAAATATAAAAAAGTCCGCCTATAGGTCGATTATCGGCACATAGGCGGCTTATTATACTTATTATATTAAATTGTTTTTTACTGTCGATTTACACCGAAAACCGAAAGCGAATCTTTTAAAAGCTCCTGCGTTTTTCCGCCGATTAAAGCAACGGGCGAAAGTTCGTTTTCAATAAGTTTTAAAAGCCCCGCCGCCGTAGGCGACAAGCCGCTTTCTTTTGAAAATGCCTTAATTTCGGCAAAACGCTTTAAATTGCAATCGTTTAAATAAAACTTTTTATAAAAATCGGGCAAATTTTCAACGCCGTTTTCGTTAAGCACCGAATAAAAACCCTGCGCCTGCGAACTGTAAGCCGTAAGTTGAATTTCTTTGTGATTTTTATAAAACTCGTATTCGTTATCGTTCATTATAACCTGAGTTTTATCCTGCAGATTTTCGGTGTTAAATTTAGCATACGACCACATAATCTGACTGAACGAAAAAGGAGTAAGCCCGTTTTTTAAGGCAAACTCGTTCGCCTGCAAAATACGCTCGCTTTTCCAGTTGGAAGCGCCGATATAGCGCGTTTTTCCCTGCTTTACGAACTTATCGAGAACGGGCATAATTTCGGAAACGGGCTTGCTTTCGTCGTCGCGGTGCAAATAAAAAACGTCGAGATAATCGGTTTTTAAATAATGCAGGCTTTCGTTTACGTCTTTTGTAAGTTCGGTTTCGTTTATGCGCGAAATTTCAAAATGCGGCACGGGCGGATGTCCGCCTTTTGTGGCAAGAAAAATTTTCCTTCTGTTTTTGCGCTGCCGCATAAACTCGCCGATGGTGCTTTCCGACGCGTTGGCGCCGTTTTCTACCCAATAACAATACGCCCTGCCGGTGTCGATTGCGTTGCCGCCCGCCGATAAAAACTCGTCCATAAGCAAAAAACTCGTTTCTTTGTCCGTTTTGGTGCCGAAATCGGCGGCGCCCAAGGCTATTTTGGATATTAAGTCGTTTTCTTTTTTTACATATTCCATATTTTTGCCGTCTTTCAAATAGTTTAGTTTATTTTACGGTTAAACCCAAGGCAAATTTAATTTTTTCGCCCTTTTTTATAACGCCGTATTCGAACTTATCGTCGAGAAAAGTGGTGGTGGGTTCGATGCCCAAAGCGTAATCGCCGCTTGAGTTGCTTTGCCAAAGCACGATTTTAGGCAACGTGGCTTTCGAATAGTCGAGCGTGAACGTTTTGCCGGTTTTTTTGTTTATAACGGTTACGCTCGGCACGTCGTTTTCTATAAAATAGCACATTTCTTCTTTATTATCAAGCGGTTTTAAGAAAGAATGTAAATTTTTTATTTCTTTTGCGGCAAGCGGCGTGCGCGGGGTTACTTTTGCGCCGTCGAACAGAATTTCGGCATTTTCGTCGAGCATAGGATAACCGAGATTCACATGGTAAAGCAAACAAAAATTTTCGTCTTTCGTTCCGCAATTTATAAGTTCGTCTTCTATTATAATCGTTTCCGAGCCGACTTCGGTTTTTATTTTTCGTATAACTTTTAAATTTTTGCCGAACAGCGCGGTATCGTTTATTTCGGCGATTACTTCTATTTTCTTTTCGTCGCAAAAGCACGAAATCACGTCGGCGGGAATCAAATGAAAACTTCCGTGTGTTTAAAAGCCCGCTTGTCCGCCCGCGCGAATATCGCAACGCAAATCAGCCCGCATAATCGCCTGACAGCCCTGCTTTTAACAGTTCTGCGCTTTAAATTTTCGCTTAATTTTTTTGCGCTCTTTCCCGCCCGAACCGCCCGAACTTGCCGCTTAACACCACCGCGCAAAACGCATAAAAACGAAAAACCGCAATAAAAAAAACGAACCCCGACTTAACGCTTATAGTGCTTATGAATGACTATAACGCAAAAAGCCGCAAGGTTCGTTTTATTCTTGTTTGTGTGTAAATACCTATTTTGATACAATTTGCGTACACCCCTTGAAAAGTGCGTACAGTACATTTAAAATGCGTACAGGTAAACGCACCGATAAATTGGGGTTTGTATAACTGTTCAATAAAGGATTAAAGAACCATTACCATAGTTCCAATTCCAATAAGTATGCAACCTATCAACGATTTCGTTGTAAATTGCTCATGTAAGAATACAAAAGCCAAAACCAATGTGATTACAACACTCAATTTGTCAATGGGAACAACCTTTGATGCATCACCTAACTGTAACGCCCTGTAATAGCATAACCATGAGGCACCCGTTGCCAAACCCGATAGAATTAGAAACAACCAACTCCGTTTGCTTATTTCAGCAATTCCATTTTGTGCATTCGTGAGGAACACCATTCCCCAAGCCATAACAACTACAACAACGGTTCTTATTGCTGTTGCAAGATTTGAGTTGACTCCTTCTATGCCGACCTTCGCCAGTATAGAGGTAAGTGCTGCAAATATTGCAGACAGTAATGCGAGTACAAACCACATACAATATTACCTCCATCAAATTCTTATTTATCGTTCAGTTTATTATAGCATAAAAATCGCATTTTTCAACACATTCGCCTACCGTATAACGGAAAAACTCCCTTTATGCAAAGAAAAAAAGGTCTAATACGATTGTATCAAACCTTTGCTTTTCTTATGGTGCGGATAAAGAGACTCGAACTCCCACGTCGGTGACACCAGATCCTAAGTCTGGCGCGTCTGCCAATTCCGCCATATCCGCATATAAGCGCCAAAGTTTCAAAAAACCAAAACGCGGGTATAATTATACACCGAGAAAAGTTTTTTTGCAAGCCTTGGCACCGCTTTTTTATTTTTTTGTGGTTTTCGCCGCTTAATTTAACAAGATAAAAGCGGCAACAAAGTAATTTTAAGGTTTAATTAACGAGTTTTCAGGCGAACAAAAGGTTAAAACCGATTAAAACATTTTGATATAACTGTCGCGTTCGGCGCCTACCGAAACGTATTTGATTTTGCAACCCGTGGCTTTTTCGAGATATTCGATATATTTAAGCGCGTTTACGGGCAAATCTTCTTTTTTGCGACACTTCGAAACGTCGCAGTTAAATCCGTCGAGATATTCGTAAACGGGTTTAGCCCTGTCGAGTTCTTCGCCGAACGGGAATTTATCTACGCGCTTGCCGTCGATTTCGTAAGCGACGCAAACGGGAATTTTTTCGAAATACGACAGAACGTCGATTTTGGTAAGCGCTATATACGTTGCGCCCTGCATTTTTATGCCGTAGCGCGAAGCGACCACGTCGAATCCGCCTACTCTTCTCGGTCTGCCGGTAGCCGCGCCGTATTCGCCGCCCGCATCGCGAAGTTTTTGCGCTTCATCGCCGAACATTTCGCAGGTGAAAGGTCCTTCGCCCACGCAGGTCGAATACGCTTTCATAATGCCTATCGATTCGTCGAGTTTATATTCGGGGATGCCCGCGCCGATAGGCGCGTAAGCCGCTATCGTAGAAGACGACGAAGTGTAAGGGAATATGCCGAAATCGATGTCGCGCAGGGCGCCGAGTTGGGCTTCGAACATAACGTTTTTGCCCGCTTTTATTTCGCTTTCTAAAAATTCGCCCGCGTCGCAGATATACGGAATGAAAGGCGTTCCGAATTTATCGAGCCATGCGTAAATATCTTCGGCTTTAACGGGTTCTACGCCGTAAGCGGTAACCAAAAGGTTTTTCCACTCTACGATGTCTTTAATTTTTTGTTTTAAATCGGCAAGGTGTTTAAGGTCGCCCATGCGGAAAGTCTTTTTCATATACTTATCCGAATAAACGGGCGCGATACCGCGACGGGTAGAACCGAACTTTCTGTCTTTAAGGCGGTCTTCTTCAAGCCCGTCTAACAACTTGTTATAAGGCATGCAGATGGTTGCCTTATCGCTTATTTTTAAGTGAGCGGGCGTAATTTCTATGCCGCCTTCGCGAAGTTTTGCAATTTCGTTGTAAAGGTGTTCGATATCGATAACCATTCCCGGTCCCATTACGTTTACGGTGTTATCGCGCAGTATGCCCGAAGGAAGCAGGTTTAAAATAAACTTACCCTTTTCGTTTATAACCGTATGCCCCGCGTTGTTGCCGCCCTGATAACGAACGATTACTTCATAGTTATCCGAAAGCAAATCTACCATTCTGCCCTTTCCTTCATCGCCCCAATTGATACCCACTATTGCTGTAAGCATTTTAAAAACTCCTTTAAAGTTGGTTTTATAATTTTTTATTAAAAGTTTTTATAACTTTTTATCAAAACGTTTTATTTGTTTAATTGCGCAAAGCCGCATTTGTTTGCGGGCGCGTATTAAAATTATACGTTTACTTCGGCTTTTATGCCCAAAAATTGCGCGTTTTTATCTAAAATTTCGGCTTTGACTTCGGCTAAAAACTGTTTGGTCTGCACGCTTGCAAGCCCGCTTAATTTTTTGCCGTCTATAACCGACGATATTTCTTCTTTGGTTAAATTAAGTTCAGCGTCAGCAATAAGTCGGTCTATAAGGTCGTTATCGCCACCTTCGACTTTTACAACTTGGCCAGCTTCGAGCGAATGAACGCGGATTTTTTCGTGCGCCCACTGGCGGTCGAATCCTTTTTTCTCGACAAGATACATTAAAATGTTTTCGGTTGCCATAAACGGAAGTTCGCGGTTTAAGTTTTTTTCTATAACTTTATCGTAAACCACAAGCCCGCTTATTACGTTTATATAAAGATTTAAAACGCCGCTCGTAGCCAAAAACGCTTCGGGAACGGATATGCGCTTGTTCGCCGAATCGTCTAAGGTGCGTTCGAGCCACTGTTGCGCTTCGGTAATGGCAGGGTTTAACGCATCCACGATAACGTAGCGTGCAAGCGACGCAATGCGTTCGCTGCGCATCGGGTTTTTCTTGTAAGCCATAGCCGACGAGCCTATTTGATTGGTTTCGAACGGTTCGTCTACTTCTTTCATGTGGCACATAAGGCGCACGTCAGACGAAAATTTTGCCGCCGACTGCGCTATCGACGATAAAACGTTTAAAGCAAAACTATCGATTTTACGCGAATAGGTCTGCCCCGAAACGGGAACGACCGACGAAAAGCCGAACTTTTTCGCAATGATTTTTTCAAGTTCGAAAACCTTGTTTTCATCGCCGAACAAAGCCAGAAAACTCGCGCCGGTGCCGGTTGTGCCCTTGCACCCGAAAAATTTTAAGTTATTAAGTTCGAAATCCACGCGCTTTAAGTCTTCGACTAAATCGTTAAGCCACAAGGTAGCGCGCTTGCCGAGAGTAGTTGGTTGCGCCGCCTGAAAATGCGTGTATGCAAGAACGGGCAAATCTTTGTATTTATCCGCAAAATCGTAAACCGCCTTTATCGCGTTAACGAGCAACGCCTTAATTTCGGTAAGCCCTTCGCGGATTAAAATAATATCGGTGTTGTCGGTAACGTAGCACGAAGTGGCGCCTAAATGTATTATAGGGCGCGCTTTGGGGCAAACTTCGCCGTATGTGTAAATATGCGCCATAACGTCGTGGCGGAGCGAACTTTCGAACTTTGCTTCGGCGGCGTAATCTATATCGTAAATATGGCTTTTAAGTTCCGAAATTTGTTCGTCGGTAATAAAATCGAGCCCCAGTTCTTTTTCGGCTTCGGCAAGAGCCACCCACAGTTTGCGCCACGTCGAATATCTGTTATCCGCCGAAAAAACTTTTTGCATTTTTTTGTCGGCATAACGTTCGCAAAGCGGACTTACATATTTATCGGGCATATTTTCTCCTTAAAAACTTCGGTATTTTGCGTATCACACTTAAAAATACGCGCAAAATTTTAATGCTAAAACATTTAAAAAAGGCAAACGCCCCTTCTCGCACTAACTAATTATAGCATAGTTTTTGCTTTTGGGCAATAATAAACGAACGACTTTTAAAACTTGCGTATACCGTTTTTTTATCGCAAACATAAAATTGACTTATATATATCGATTTATGCACACCTGCTCTTATATGCAGATTTTATACGGCGTTTTTACGCCAAAAAAAAGCAGTTAAGCGATTGCGATACCCTTCATAAATAAGCAAAATTTAGTTATCGGCGTTTTTACCTTGACACGGCGGACAAAAAAATGATATCATTTTTTATATTGCACACGGCGAACGGGCTGCGTACGATAAATTAAAACGCTTTAAAAACAAAATATATGAACAATAAAGGACTTACTTCGGCCGAAGCTTTAAACCAAGAAAAGCAAGGCAACGTGAACGTGTTTAAAAAATCGTCGAGCAAAAGTTATCTGTCGATTTTGATAAGCAACGTTTTCACGTATTTCAACGCGATTTTCGCATTTATCGCCATACTTTTAATAAGCGTCGGCGAATATAAAAACCTTTCGTTTTTACCCGTGATCGTTGCAAACATGGTGATAGGCATATTTCAACAGTTACGCTCGAAAGCGGTGCTCGACAAACTTACCCTGCTTGACAAATCGAACTACACCGTCATCCGCGACGGAAAAGAAATCAAACTGCCGTCGGATAAACTTGTTTTGGGCGACCTTATAAAACTCGAAGCCGGGCAACAAATCCCCGCCGACGCCATAGTCGAAAGCGGCGAAATTTTAGCGAACGAATCGCTTTTAACCGGCGAATCCGACGAAATAGAAAAGCATGAAAAAAGCGAACTTTTGTCGGGCAGTTTCGTGGTTTCGGGTTCGTGCTTTGCAACGCTTACAAAAGTAGGCAAAAATTCATATTCGGCAAAACTTACGGCGCAGGCGAAAGAAATTAAAGACAAAAAGTCCGAAATGAATAAAGACATCGACCGCATTATAACATGCGCGGGAATAATTATAATTCCGCTTGGAATTTTGCTTTATTGCCAGTCGCGTTTCGGCCCCGACCACAACGACGTAGCCTTGTCGATAAGCAACATGGCAGGCGCGATTATCGGAATGATTCCCGAAGGACTTCACCTTTTGACCACCCTTGCCCTTGCGTTAAGCGCGATAAGACTTGCGCAAAATCACGTTTTGCTGCACGACATGCGCTCCATCGAAACGCTTGCGCGCGCCGACGTTTTGTGCGTTGACAAAACCGGCACCATAACCTGCGAAAAAATGAGCGTTTCGGGCATAGTTTTCCCCGAAAGCGAGTTTTCTTCGGAAGACGAGAAACAAACTTCGCTTGCTCTTTTAAAAGCCTACGTTCAGGCGATAACCGACGAAAACGCCACCATGGAGGCGATAAAAGAATATTTTGTGAGCGGCGGCAAGTTTTATTCGACTAAATTGCCCGACAAAAACGACGCAAAATTGGGCGATACCGTTAATTCGTTTAAGCCGACAAAAATCGAAAACTTCAATTCGAAAACAAAACATTCGGCTATAACTACCGAAAGCGCGGTTTACAAACTCGGCGCGCCCGAATTTATTTTATCCGAAAAACTTCTTGAAAAGCACAAAGACATAATTGCGGAACACGCCGAAAACGGCGAGCGCGTGCTGGCTTTTTGCAAAATCGAAAACTACGAAATAACTTCGTGCTTTTTTGTGTGCTTAAACAACGAGGTGCGCGAAAACGCGCGCGATATATTCGCCTATTTTGACCGACAGGGCGTTGAAATTAAGGTGATTTCGGGCGATAACCCGCTTACCGTTTCGAAGGTGGCGCAAAAAGCGGGAATTAAAAACGCCGACAAATACGTTGACGCTTCTACCCTTTTAACCGACGAAGATATTGCAAACGCCGTAAAAACCTTCGCGGTTTTCGGCAGAGTTAAGCCCGAACAGAAAAAACAGATAGTTCTTGCGTTAAAAGCCCAAGGTCTTAAAGTCGCAATGACGGGCGACGGCGTAAACGACATTCTCGCCATGAAAGAAGCCGACTGCTCTATTTCGATGGGTTCGGGAAGCGACGCCGCAAGAGAAGCTTCGCAAGTGGTTTTAATGGATTCGGACTTTTCGCACATGAAAAACATCGTTTCCGAAGGTCGGCGCGACATAAACAACATCACCCGCACCGCCACGCTGTTTTTATACAAAAACATTTTTTCGGTGCTGCTTGCGGTATTTTCGCTTATCGTGTTCGCACCATACCCATTAGAACCCGTAAAAATTTCGTTCGTATCGCTGTTTAACGTAGGCTTGCCCGCTTTTTTACTCACGCTCGAACCCAACGAGAAAAAGCAAAAAGGCAAGTTTATAACCGAAACGCTTATAAGGGCTTTTCCCGCGGCGCTCGGCGCGTTTTTGGCGCGCATACTTTTAATGGCGTTCGGCGAAAAAATCGGCATTCCGCATAACGAATTAAGCACCCTTACTTTATATCTGCTTGCAACGGCGGGATATCTGCTTTTATTTCAGGCGATGCGCCCCGTTACCGTTTACCGCATAATCGTAGTCGTGATATGCGTGGGCGGATTTGTTGCCACAGCGCTTATTTTAGCCGATTTCGTAGAACTTGCGCACCTTGGCAAAAACGCGCTTATCGCATGGCTTGTTTTAGCGGTTTTCGAAGCGATTATCACCTATTCGGCGCCGTTTATACGAAACCTTATAAAAAACAAAAATAAACGAAAATAGGGACCTGAAAAATGATTAAGGCAATATTATTCGATCTCGACGGAACGCTTTTGCCGATGGACGAAGAAGAATTTACCAAAGGCTAACAAATCATACAAAACTTTCTTAATTATAGCGGCTGTAAAACAGCCGTTTATTTTATAAAAAAAAAGAAAGACCGCAAATTCTTGTTACGATCTTTCGCTCTGCCGTAAAGCAGAGCGAAAAATCGTTCTGCTTTTTAAAAGCGGAAACGTCCGCTTTCCGGATTTCACTAAAACGTTATCACGTTGCGCAAAAAAGGCAACCGCTTGCCTTAAAAGCGTTATAAACGCGCCCCGTTTGTTTTAATAAATTCACGAATTTTCATAGCCTTATGAACACCGTTATTTTTTCGCTTAATCCGAGATTGTTGCGTTTATTTGCGATCGTCCGTATCGATCCGTTTTTCGTTTTTTAACAAACAACGTATGCTTATTAAAAACAAAAAGTTTTCGGCAAAGATATTTAATCAACGACCGCACGCAACCGTAAAAAGCGAAATGTATCCACGTTCCGTTTTTCACTTAAATTAAAAGCGAACGCTTCGTTGTATTACTATTATCCGCAGCGTTCGTTTTTATATGCATTTAAATATTAAATTTTTTATTTTTTTTGTTTTCGAATTTATTCCGGCAAAAACGCCGCAATTTTTGCGTTAAATTAAGCGAGCAAAACGTGCGAAAGTGCCGTTAACGGGCTTATAGACCCGTTTTTTTATTTTTTAGCCCGCAAAAACCGACGGTTAAAGAACGCACGAAACTACATAAGTTTTAAATAATCCGAATCCTGTCCTTCTTTTTCGGCGCCTGCCACGTTGGTATAATCGACGTAGAACTTTTTATCATTGGTACAATAATAATCGACGAGATTAAGCGAAACGACCGCAAGCGCGCTAAACGGAAGAGAAACGATAAGCCCCACCAAAAACGTAAAAAGCGCGATTGATGCGTTTATATAATAAAGAAGCATTAACATAAACGCATAGTTACCCGTAAGCGACATAAACGATTTTCCGCTCGGAAGCGAGCGTTTGAACGCCTTAAAGAAATTTACGTTTTCGTTTATCATAACGGGCAGAAGTTTTGATACGAGCGCGTTGCGCGTTGCAAGACCGAAAACAAGAAGCAATATCCCCAAAAGTATTGCAAGCACCGAGATATATTGAATTAAATACACCGCAATGGTTATCGAAACGAAGAACACAAGCGCCCCGCTTATTAAAAAGAACAGCGAAATAAGCGAGCCGTATTGAAACGCTTTGCCTATCGAAACGAAAAACGTGGGCAAAAAACCGAAATGCGTATACGACGACATGTGCCCGTTAAAAATCTTTCCGAAAGCATAATCGCCGGCGGCAAGAAGCATGTGCCAGACGTAAAGCACGATAACGCCGCCCGCGGCAGCCCACTTTATGCCCCACATGTGATCTTTAACCATCGATAAAAACGCTGCAAAGGTCGCGGGCAATGCATCGGTAGCGGCTTTTACTCCCGTGCCTTGAAAAAATCCGGTAAAAATATCCCTTAAGTTTTCAAGCAGTTTATAATATTCTTCCGCCGAAAACACGGGGGCAAGCCCCGGGCGAATACCGAAATAAGCGATTAAAACCGCAATCGCCGTGCAAACCGAGCGATAAAGCGTTGCTCTGTATAAATAGTTTACATTCGAAAACAAAATTCGAAAAGCGTTTTTTATGCGCATAAAACTCTCCGCTTTTTATCTGCGCGCCGTAAAAATATTAAAAAATTATCCGCATTTATAAGCGCGCGCCGTTTTTCCTTGTTAACAATTATACTTTAACAAGCAAAAGTTGTCAAACGATTAAGCACGTTTTTAATTTTACCGGATTTTTTTAGCCGAGTTTTTTTAGTATATTATTTACCGAAAGTGCCGTTAACGGGCTTATAGGCTCGCTTTTTTATTTTTTCGCAAAAATTCTTTGGCTTTAAAATAAACGTCGCCCGCACCTAAAAAAGCAACCAAATCACCTTTTTCCGCCGATAAAAACGCGGCTTTTACGGCGTTGCAACAATTCGCAGTAAACTCGGCGTTGTCAATATTTTCGGCAAGCCGTTTTCCCGAACCCGAAAAATCGTAGGCCTCGCGCGCGGCGTACGTTTCGCAGATTATAATACGCGCCCTTTTAGTTTTTAATGCGGATAAAAAGCGTTTAAATAAATTTTTAGTGCGCGAATACGTATGCGGCTGAAAAACTATTATAACGTTTTTCGCATCGCTTTTTTCAAGCGCGGCAACCGTTTCTTTAATTTGTTTGGGGTGATGGCAATAATCGGCAAAAACCGCGGCTCCGTTATATTCGCCCAAAAATTCTTCGCGGCGATAAGCTCCGGTATATTCTATAAGCCCCTTGTAAATATCCCCTGCCGAAACGCCGTAAAGCCGCGCACAGGCAATAACGGCAAGCGCGTTTGAAACGTTATGTTTAAAAACGCCGTTTATTTTAAACCGCCCGATAAGCGCTCCTTTTTCGAATGCGTTAAACGCGATTTTAGCACCCGTTTTTCGTATATTTGCGGCGTAATAATCGCATGTTTTATCTTTTACCGAAAACGAAACGCCGGTTTTGTCGCCGCATTTTTCGTTTTTATTTTCGCGCTCGTTTTCCACACGATTTCCTTTGCCGAAAAAGCGCGCGCGTAAAGTTTTATCGTCGGCGTTATAAACGAATTTTTTGCCGCGCAACGCAAAATTTAAAAATTCGTCAGCCAATGCGGAAAAACTTCCGTAACTTTCAAGGTGATCGTCGTCGACGTTCAAAACTATGGAAAAAGTGGGCGAAAACAGCGCGATATTCCTTTTATATTCGCAAATTTCGCTTATAATGCACTCGTCGTTTCCGCTTTCCGAACCGAAATAAAAATTATCAAAAACTTTATCCGCGCCGCCGATATGCGCGTCGAAACGCTTGTTTGCGCACCTTAAAACATGGCAAAGCATAAGCGTTGTCGTCGTTTTGCCGTGCGTGCCGCTTACTCCGAACGAAAATTTATAATTTTTTATTATTTCGGCAAGAAGTTCCGCACGCGACATAACCGCTTTCCCGCTTTTTTTAGCGTAATCGAGCATAAAATCGCTTTCGGATATAGCCGAACTGTAAACTACCGCGTCGCACTTTTTAAGCCCGTCGTAAATTTTTAGGTTATCGCCCGAGTCTACGTTTATACCTGTTTTTTCGAGTTTTAAAACGCAGTCGTTTTTTTCTTTATCGAAACCCGCCACCGAAAACCCGCGATTTTTAAGATAAACGGCAAGTGCCGACATACTTATTCCCCCCGCGCCCAAAAAATAAACTTTATAATCCTTTTTAAGATTTTTGTAATTTTCCATTCGGATTTTCTCACTCTATTATTCTATGTTGCGCGGTGAAATAACTTGTTGCCTGCAACGAAATAACTTGTTGAAAACGGTTGTTTTGCGCCCTTGCTTTAAAAAAAATCTTAAAAAACCATAAAAAATAACGCAAGAAACAAAAAATTTTCGGTTTAACGAAATTTTTTTTGAAAAACTATTGAAATTTATAAAATTTTATAGTATTATATTTGTAACAAGGCTCGTAGGCGCAGAAACGCCGACTGAAAGTAACGGGCAAAAAATAATGAAAGGCGGTAAAATATGAACATCACAGATTTAAGAGTGCGGCTGATTTCTAAGTCGGACGGAAAGTTGAAAGCGGTCGCTTCGATAACCATCGACAATGCGTTTGTCGTTCACGACATCAAGATAATCGAAGGCAACGACGGTTTATTCGTGGCAATGCCCTCACGCAAAACGGCAGACGGCGATTATAAAGACGTAGCCCATCCCATCAACACCGAAGTGCGCGAAGCTCTTATTAAAAAAGTGCTTGCCGCTTATAACGAAGAACTTTCGAAAGCGCAGCAATAATTTAAAAAAACAACAATTTTAAAGGATACTCGGCGCGGTTTTTTAAACGCAACGTAAAGGTTAAATTACATAAAAACAAAATAAAATCACACAAAAAAACAGCACCGCAAAAATGTGGCGTAGTGATAGGGATTTATCACTACGCCATTTTTATTTTTACATAAACGGGTTTCCCGTTTGGTTTATCTAAAATAATCTAAACATATATTCGTATTGGTAATTCTATTTTACCATAAGAATCTATAAAAGTCAATAGGCAAATGTCCAAGTTCTTAGAACCCGAATTTATTTTCAAAATTGTATTGACTATTCGACGTACTTTGGCTATAATAGATAATACAAAAATATCCGCTTTAGATGAGTCGGAAGAATACTCCGCAATCGTTGGAACTCACTTTGAAACCCGCAAGAAGTATTGGCAGTTTGCGTTACCGGATATTTAGGCTGCGCACGCAGATACAGGATCCTTTAGCAATGTGACCGGATCCAAAGAAAACCGGTTGTCCGGATTCTTTGGCTTCGGAGGATGTAGCATTTCTTGCGTTGCTAACTTTGATTGCGCGCGCATCGAAATGCATATTGGCACTAACGACAAAGCGTTGAACAAAAAACTGTTTGATGCGTTAAGAGGTTAATGAAAATATTTGCGGCGGAATATATCGCTGCTTATTTGCAATGAATAATACATAAAACGAGGTGAAAATCATGGATACGGAAAGATGCTGCAGCTGCTCGAAAGAACAGCAGGATAGAATCCCGATTGTAAGGGTCATATCCAAGCTCGACGATTTGTTTTCGAGAAACGATTTAAGCGGCGCCGCAAGACTGCTTGAGTATTGGTCAGGCGAGGCAGATATGCTGGGCGACCGGCGGGGAAAGCTTGAAATATTAAGTGAGCAGATCGGTCTTTATCGCAGGACAAACGAGCGCGACAAAGCCCTTGACGCCGTGGAGCTCGCGCTCAAAATCATTGAGTCGGAAGCTCTGCAAAACAATGTATCTACAGGCACCATATATGTAAATATCGCCACAACGCTGAAGGCATTCGGCAAGGCGCCGGAGGGTATGCCGTACTATAAAAAGGCGGAGGAACTATATGAAAGTGCCGATGTGTCGTTTTTCCAAAAAGCGGCGCTTAACAACAATATGGCTTCGGCATATGCCGAAATGGGAGATGCGGAGGCTGCAGAAACCCACTATCTGAAGGCAATCGAGCTTCTCGCTGACGACAGCGAGTACTACGGAGAGATAGCGATAAGCTATGTAAATCTCGCCCATCTGTATGCGGATATGGCAAAGAGCAAGACAGACGTTGCATCTGCCATGGATAAAGCCTGGGATTATCTGAATCGTGACAGCATAAAAAAGGACGGCAACTACGCCTTTATTTGCAGTAAGTGCGCTCCGTCCTTCGCTTACTTCGGATTTGAGCAGAAGGCCTCCTTCCTGGAAGGAGAGGCAAAGAGGATATATGAAGGGGCTTGAAATATCACGTAACTTCTGGGAAGAGTACGGACGCCCCATGATTGAAAACGAGTTTTCGGAGTATTCAGGCAGAATCGCAGCAGGACTTGTGGGACACGGCTCCGAGTGCTTTGGATTTGACGATGAACTCTCCACCGACCACGATTTTGACGCAGGATTTTGCATTTGGCTTACTGAAGAAGACGAAAAGCTTTTCGGCTTTAAGCTCTTTCGCGCATATTCAAAGCTGCCGCAGGAGTACATGGGCTGCAAAATCAAAAACAAAAGCATCTTCGGAAACTCCCACAAGGGTGTTCACACCATACCCGAATTTTATTCTTTTTATACAGGCTGCGGCGGTGCGCCCACATCTGCCGAGCATTGGCTGAGCATTCCGAGCCATTATTTGGCCGAGGCTACCAACGGAGAGGTATTTTGGGACCCCCTCGGTGAATTTACAAGCATACGAAACGAGATTCTCCACGGTATGCCCCGGGATGTATGGCTGAAAAAGGCGGCTTCGGCAGCCCTTACTATGGCGCAAACCGGGCAGTATAATTTTTCGAGAATACTCTCAAGAGGCGACACGGCAAGTGCCGCCATAACGCTGTCAAGATTCGCCGAGGCAACCCTTGAGATGATTTTCCTCCTTAACCATGCCCATGCGCCCTATTATAAATGGCTGTTCAAAGCCGCAGAAAATCTGCCCGAAATGCGCGGGAGCGTAGCGGACGTGGAGCGGCTGATAACCGATAAGGATATCACACAACGGCAGTCGGAGGACCTAATCGAGAAGATATGCACCTCGGTGATTGATGAGCTGGTGCTTCGCGGGCTGTGTACAAAGCAGGGCGACTATCTGGAAGGCTATGCCTATATGCTCAACAACAGTATAAAAGACGGAAATATCAGAAATTCGGGAATATAGGAAAACCGAATCGCACATTCCGAGATGGCATTGTACGTTGACACATATGAACAGGTTGATATACAGTATAAAAATGCTGTTGACCAAGGTGCAACTTCTTTGTTAGAGCCAACTACCGAGCCTTGGGGACAAAGGACATGCTTTATTGCTGACCCTGAAGGGAATATCATCGAAATCGCTTCTTGGAACAAGCCGTATGAGGAAAAGGATTTGTGATGTTACCGACTTTAGGGTTTGCCGAACTGAGTCTATATTATCAATGACCGCTTACATTATGTAGGCGGTCTGTTTTTGTATATTGAAAACTACCGGCAGTGTGTACACATGGGCACATAAGGTGTGTGACGCGGCAGGACTCCACACCGACCGGTGCATTCGTTGCGACATACCAACGTCACCAGACAGATCGTATTGAACTTGTTAAAAATATTGAAGAGACGGCGAAATATTGTGGTTGTCAATTTGTTATAGCAACGCATTCTCCTTTTTTACTTGCTATTGAAAACGCAAAGATATACAATTTAGACACCACCCCTATTACGTTATCAAAGTGGTGGGAATTAGAAAATCCTAAAATTTATTTTGAGTTTTTTAATAAACATAAAGATTTATTTCTTAAAGAAACTGATTAATTTTATAATACGGTAAAAAAGTGGAGCATAACAAAATGCTCCACTTTGTATATTTAATAAAATCCCTATCGCTACGCCGTTAAAGGCTGTTTTTTTATATTTTATTGTATCTTCGTTATTTTTACGTGTGCTTTTGCGCTTGCTTTTTGCTTAAAGCCGACAGCCGCAAAATTACTTAAAAAGTTCGGATTACTTAAAAAATTCAGCTTATTTAGAAAGTTCGGCTAAAAGTTTTTCGCTTTTTAATGCAACCTCTTTAAGCGCGCCGTCTTCAAACGGAGATTTTATGCCCGCTTCTTTGAGCATATCGGTGAAAAACTCCGATGCGCCTTTCGAAGTGAACCTATAATATCTGCCGAACGCGTCGTCGTAATTTTCGAGCGAAGCAAACAAGAACTGCAATGCGTCGGACTGCGCAAGGCAATAATCGATATAATAAAACGGGCTTTCGTAAATGTGCATCTGATATTGCCAGCGCGTGCCTTTTTCGAAATAGCGCATGCCTTCGGTGCTTAAATAGGGGCGGAATTTTTTCTCTAACTTATTCCACTCGGCGTTGCGTTCGGCGGGCGTTAAATCGGGATTTTCGTAAACGACGTGCTGAAATTCGTCGACCATAGGGCCGTAAGTTAAAAAGGACAAACTATCTAAAAGGTGTTTATATTTATAATCTTTGGCTCGGTCGCCGAAGAATTTATCAATAAACTTCCAGCACAAAAACTCCATGCTCATCGAGTGGGTTTCGGCTGTTTCCATTCCGAACGGATCTTCGGGATCCAGATCGTTTTTAAACGACAGATAACTTGCGAACGCATGCCCCGCTTCGTGGGTTAAAACGTCGACGTCGCCCGAAGTGCCGTTGAAGTTGGCAAGAATAAACGGCTGTTTATATTTGGGGAATTCGGTGCAATAACCGCCGCCCCACTTGCCTTCGCGCGATAAAACGTCGAAAGCGTCGTTGTCTATCATCATATCGATAAATTCGCCCGTTTCTTTGCTCATTTCACGATACATTTCGCGCCCCGCCTTAAACATTCCCTGCGCGTCGAGCACGGGCGTAGGATCGCCGCCCGAAAAACAAACGCCGTAATCGTAAAGTTTAAGGTCGTTAATTCCCATTTGCTTTGCGCGTTCGGTGCGGATGCGAGAAACCACGGGAACTACGTCGCGCACGATGTTTTCGCGAAATTTTTCGACCATTTTGCGGTCGTAGCAAATTCTGCCCATGCGGTTATAGCCGAGTTCGATATAGTTTTTATACCCCATTTTTTTAGCCATGCGCGTGCGGACTTTAACTAAACGGTCGTAAATTCCGTCGAGCAGGTCGGCGTTTTGTTCGAACACTTTGCCGAGCGCGTCGAACGCTTCCCTGCGGGTTTCGCGGTCTTTGTCTTCCATATACTTGCGCAAAATGGTAAAAGGCAATTTTTGCCCGCGGAATTCAACTGTGAATTCGCTCATAAAGGTGGCGTATTCGTTAACGATTTCGCTTTCTTCCCTAAGTTCGGGGATAATGCGCTCGTCTAAGGTTTTAAGCGTAACTTCGTAAGATTTATAAATGGGCTTATCAAGAATTTTTTCTATTTCGGCGCGATAAGGCGTTTCGAGCATAGCCTTGATATAATCGGTCTGCACGCCCGAAAGCAGGGGCGCGTTCTGCTGATAATATTCTTTTTCGGCTTTATAAAATTCGTCTTTGGTGTTGCACGACCAGCGCATATACGCAAGCGAATTTTCGGTGTTGAAATCGAGAAGTTTATCTAAAAGCGTTTTGCGCGCGGCCAAAACTTCGCCAACGCTTTTCGCGCTTTTAATTTTTTCGATAACAGTTTTATAAACCGACAAAACGTCGTTTACGTCAACGCGGCTGTAAGGTATGTCGCATACTTTCATGTTTTTTTCTCCTGTATAATATTTCCTATATGCGTTTTTTGCAGGTAATTTTATTTGCGGATATTCGTAAGTCGATTTTTTTCGGCGGCAAATAACAAACAAGCCCCGACGAAAAAAGGTCGGGGCTTAAATTTTAAATTATTTTGCGTGTTTTTCGATGAGCGCAACGATGTCGCCCACGGTTTTAACGCTGCCTGCGTCTTCTTCCGAAATGGTAATGCCGTATTCTTCTTCGAGCCCCATAAGCATTTCAACGATGTCGAGCGAGTCGGCGCCGAAATCTTTAACGACTTCTTTTTCGGGGGTTACGGCAGCCTTATCGATTCCGAGTTGGTCGGCGATAAGAGCGGCTACTTTTTCAAAAGTATTATTATCCATTTTAATTCTCCTTAAAATTAAATCCGCAGTATTTATATATTTTTTATTTGTTCTTTATTCGCTAAAAAGCAAATTCGGTTAAAACAAAATCAAGTTTTAAGCAAAATTTTTAACGAACGTTTGCGGCGCGTTTGGTTTTTTGCGTTTTTGCTTTTTTGCTAAAGCCGATTGCGCTTTTTTTATTTTATCGGAATTTTAACGCCGATTGACTAACGCTGCATTTTTAAAAAAACTGCAAAATTCGCTTTTTATTTTAGCAAACGCCCCGCCCTTTGTCAAGCAAAAACCCGCATGTTTTGATATTAGTACCTTTATTCACGCATTTTATTAGTCAAAAATTACCCAATTGCCCATTATTTGTGATAGTTTTGTGTTATTTTCGTTGGCATAGAGCGGAAAATTATATAGAGTTTTTGCAAATAAAATCAACTGAAACCAAAAAACGAAGTTTAATAAAAAACATCTGCGTCAGTTCCGGCGGACGATTCTTTAAAAAAAGAGAGAGAACGAAAATCTCTCTTTTTTTATATGATTTATTCAACCAAAATAATTAAGCGTTCTTTTTGATTACGGGGGCGGATTTAAGGCTTAAACCTATGCGGTTTTTCTTAACGTCGACCGAAATTACGGTTGCTTCGACCACCTGCCCTACTTTTAAAACTTCGCCGGGGTGGCGAATGAATCTATCGGACATTTCGGATACATGCACACGTCCGTCCTGATGCACGCCGATATCGATAAACGCGCCGAAGTCGATTACGTTGCGCACGGTGCCTTTAACTTTCATTCCGGGTTTTAAATCGTTGATGTCCATAATGTCTTTGCGGAGCATAGGCTTAGGCAAAGCGTCGCGCACGTCGCGCCCCGGTTTTAAAAGTTCGGCGACTATATCGTTAAGCGTAAGTTCGCCCAGCCCCGTTTCGTCGCACACTTTTTTAACTCCGTAAGCCTTGATTTTATCGGGCAGATCGGCAAGGTTGTTCTTTTCGACGTCGGCGGCGGTATAACCGAAAAGATCTAAAAGTTTTTGCGTGCCTTCATACGATTCGGGGTGCACGCCCGTGTTATCTAAAATATTTTTAGCCCCCGGGATGCGCATAAAACCCGCGCATTGCGTAAACGCTTTTTCGCCGAGTTTAGAAACCTTTAAAAGTTCTTTGCGCGAAGTAAACTTTCCGTTCTTTTCGCGATAGGCAACGATGTTTTTGGCAATACCCGAATTAAGCCCCGCTATATACGACAATAGTTGCGCGCTTGCGGTGTTAAGGTCGGCGCCTACTTTGTTTACGCAGTCTTCCATAACGCCTTTCAAAACGCTGTCGAGCCTGTTTTCGGGCATGTCGTGCTGATATTGCCCTACGCCGATAGACTTGGGATCGATTTTTATAAGTTCGGCAAGCGGATCTTGCAATCTGCGCGCGATAGAAACAGCCGAACGTTCCGAAACGTCGTAATCGGGGAATTCTTCGGCGCCCAGTTTCGAAGCGGAATATACCGAAGCGCCCGCTTCGCTTACCACCATATAGCCTACTTTGCCGTTGTAATCTTTAACTATGTCGGCAACGATGATTTCGCTTTCTTTCGAAGCGGTGCCGTTGCCTATCGAAATTACCTGCACGCCGTATTTATCGATGAGTTTTTTAATAACAGCCTTGCCTTCTTCGACCTTATTCTGCGGCGGAGTGGGATAAATAACCGTTTTATCCAACACTTTGCCCGTTTCGTCTACCACGCAGATTTTGCAACCGGTGCGGTATGCAGGGTCCCACCCCAAGGTGATTTTATCTTTTACGGGGGGCTGCATAAGCAAGGGTTTAAGGTTTACTTCGAACATTTTAATGGCTTGTTCGCTTGCGGTATCGGTAAGTTCGTTGCGCACTTCGCGTTCGATAGACGGCGCGATAAGCCTTTCGTAAGAATCTGCCGCCGCTTCTTCGACGTAAGGCGTAAACACGCTGCCCGCCTTAACGTAAGCCGCCTGACAAACGCGCGCGCCGAAATCTTTATCTATGCCCGCTTTAACGCGCAGATAACCTTCTTTTTCGCCGCGGTTTATTGCCAGAACGCGGTGGCTTTTAATTTCGGAAATAGGTTCGCTGTAATCGGCATAACCTTCGTAAACCTTGGCGGCTTCGTCGGTCGTATCTTTCATTTTCGAAGAAATTTCGCCGTTGCGCATGAATATTTTGCGCAGTTTTTTACGAAGTTCGGCGTCGTCGGAAATGCGTTCGGCGATAATATCCATTGCTCCTTGCAACGCTTCTTTGGCTGTTTTTACGCCCAAATCTTCGTTGATATACGCCTTTGCGATATTTTCGGCGGTGTCGTCGCCATCTTTAACCTGCTGCGCCTGCATAATATCGGCAAGCGGTTCGAGCCCTTTGGCGATCGCAACCGTGGCGCGGGTTTTCTTTTTTTGTTTATATGGGCGATATATATCTTCAACTTCGGTTAAAGTTACCGCCGCCGAAAGAGCCTGCATTATTTCGTCGGTAAGTTTGCCCTGTTCCTCTATCGCTTTTTTAACTTCTTCTTTGCGGGTTTCGAGATTGCGTAAATAAGTAAGCCTGTCGGCAAGTTCCCTTAAAACCTGATCGTCGATATGCCCCGTAAGTTCTTTACGATAACGCGCGATGAAAGGAATGGTGTTGCCTTCGTCTAAAAGTTCTACGATGTTTTTAACGTGGTCGCTTCTCAGCCCGAATTCGGAAGTGATTTTGCTTAAAATGTCCATTTTACACCTTTTGTTTTACAATAATTTTTGGTTGGGGATTCCAATCGTTATTTTTTGTTGTTTGCTTTTACAATTATATTGTTAGTTTTTTGGTTTTTATTTAGCCGTTTTAATACGCAACGGTTAAAACTCTTTTGTTAAAACCGCGAAAGTTTCGGGTTTTATTTCTATCGTTTTTTTACAGCCGCCCGAAAGTTCGTCTTTCATTTCTTTCGAAAAAGTTAAAATCTGCGTAAAGCGGTTAAGGTTGCTTATAAAAACAAGTTCGCCCTTTTCGTCCGTGCGAGAAAACGCAAACAAACCGCCTTCTGCTTTTAAAATTTTTAAGGTTCCGTTTTTTAACGCCGAAACGTTTTTTCTTATGCGCGATAATTTCAAAAACCCGTCTATAAGTCCGTTATCGGCACTTTCGAAGTTATAACATCGGCGGTTATACGGATCTAAATCGCCCTGCAAACCTCCTTCGTCGCCATAGTAAAGCGAAGGCACGCCGTAAACAAACCACGCTATCGCATAGCAGATTAAAAGTAACTTTTTGCCCCGCTCGTATTCGGCGGAAGTTAAAAAATTGTTCGCCATTTCGTCTTTGTTTAAAACGGGTTTTTCGCGTCCTAACACGTTTATAAGCCGAACGGAATCGTGCGTGGATAAAACGTTCATAAGCGCGTTTAACGCGGGCGCGGGATAGTTGTTCATCTGCTCGCGCATAACTTTATTTAAATCAAGGCAGTTGCGGGTTTTTGCATACGAAATTATGGCACTTCGAAGCGGATAATTCATAACCGAATCGAGTTCGCCGCCGTAAAAATACGCGCGACGCACGCCGTAAGCGATTTTATTGGTCGCGTCTTCCCACACTTCGCCGATTAAAATTTTTTCGCCGTGTTTTTTAAGGCGCGTGCGGATTTTTCGAATAAAGTCGTCGGTAAGTTCGTCGGCTACGTCAAGCCGAAAACCGTAAACGCCCATTTGCAGGTATTTTTGCAGAACTCCGTTATCGCCCGCAATAAATTCCTGAAACGAGGCGCAGTTTTTGTTTATCGAAGGCAGGGTTTTAAAGTCCCACCAGCACTCGTAATCGTCGGGAAAACGCCTGAAAGTAAACCAGTCGTAATAAGGCGAATTTTGCGAATTATACGCCCCGACCGAATCGTAATCGCCGTATTTGTTAAAGTATCGGCTGCCCGCGCCGACGTGATTAAACACGCCGTCTAAAATAACTTTTATATCCGCTTCGTTTGCGGCAGCCAAAAACTGCCTGAACGCGTCGTCGCCGCCCAAAACTTCGTCGATTTTTAAATAATCGCCCGTATCGTAGCGGTGCGACGAATAACTTTCGAAAATCGGGTTTAAATAAATCGCGGTTACACCAAGCGCCTTTAAATAAGGGATTTTAGAGATAATTCCTTTAAAATTGCCGCCGAAAAATTCGTTGTTTCTAACTTTTCCGTCTGCTCCGCGAAACGTAGGCTCGCCACCCCAATCTTCGCGCTTAACCTTGCCGCTTTTCACCGAAAAATCGCCCGAACGGCAAAATCTGTCAGGAAAAATCTGATAAATAACGCCGCCTTTTATGCTTTCGGGCGTAGAATAGTTTTCGGGGTAAACGGTAAGTTGCCACTTTCTGCCATAAGCCCCCGCACCGCCGTTTGAAAAGTCGTTTAAAAAGCCGTTTTCACCGCAAAATGTGCCATTGCCGCCACCGCCTACACAACTCGGAACGCAAGGCAACAACTCGTCGGTGGCAAAAATTTTAACGCCGTCGGCAACGAAAAAATAAAAATACAAGCCGTTTTCAAGCGAAACGCACGTTTCGAACACGTTTTCACTATCCGTAGATGCGCTCATTTGATACGTTTTTTCGGCTTGTCCGTCGGCGGCAAGCACCAAACTGACGTTTTTCGCATCGGTTTTTACGCGCAGCAAAAGCGGCGATAAGGCTTTAACGCCGCCTCTTACGCTTTTATATTCGGCTTTTAAAGGATCGAAGTAAAAATACATTATATAATCAGAAAAACTTCGCCGTAATCAAATGCGAAAAATTATTTTACGGGCTCTACGTTCCAGATTTTTTCGGCATATTCTTTTATGCTTCTGTCTGCCGAGAACACGCCGCTTGCCGCAACGTTTAAAAGGCTCTTTTTAGCCCAAAGCGTTTTATCCGCATAATCTTTGAGCATTCTGTCGCGCGCGTCGCAATAAGCGCCGAAGTCTGCCATGCACATATACGGATCGGCAACGGGCGAACCCGTTAAAAGATAATCTGCGATGTTTGCGAAACTTTCGCCGTTAAAGCCTTTTTTAAGCGCGGCGACCACCCTGCGCAAACGCACGTTCGAATTGTAATAACCGCTGGCGTCGTAGCCGCGTTTCCAAAGTTCTTCGACTTCGCCCGCGTTAAGCCCGAAAATATAGATGTTATCGAGCCCCAGGTTTTCGCTCATTTCAACGTTCGCGCCGTCTAACGTTCCGATCGTAAGCGCACCGTTTATCATAAATTTCATGTTGCCCGTGCCGCTTGCTTCTTTACCCGCCTGCGAGATCTGTTCGGATACTTCGGTTGCGGGCATCAGTTTTTCGGCGGCGGTTACGCAATAGTCTTCGATATAAAAAACTTTAAGTTTTTCGCGTATGCGTTTATCGGGATTTTTATCGATATCGGCAGCCAAAAAGCAAATAAGTTTGATAATTTGCTTTGCCATGTAATATCCCGGCGCCGCTTTTGCGCCGAAAATAAAGGTTTGAGGCAAAAAGGCACGATCGGGATTTTCTTTGAGCTGCTCGTAAAGGTCGATTATATGCATTACGTTAAGCAACTGGCGCTTATATTCGTGAAGGCGCTTTGCCTGAACGTCGAAAAGCGTTTCGGGGTTTAAATTCGCGCCGTCGCGCTTGTTTAAAAAGTCGGCAAGTTGCTTCTTTTTGATAAGTTTAATTTCGTTTATGCGTTTTAAAACGCTTTCGTCGTCTTTAAAGGCTTCGAATTTTTTAAGTTCGCTTGCGTCCATAACGAAACCGTCGCCGATACATTCGGTTAAAAGCGCCGAAAGTTCGGGGTTCGACTGACAAAGCCATCTCCTGTGCGCGATACCGTTGGTAACGTTTATAAATTTATCGGGAGTAAGTTCGTAAAAATCCTTGAATATGCTGTTTTTTATGATTTCAGTGTGGAGTGCCGAAACGCCGTTAACCTTTTTAGAAGCAAGTACGCAAAGGTTAGCCATTTTAACCTGCCCGTGCGACATTATGCTCATGCGGTCGATTTTATCCCATTGCCCGGGGTATTTATTCCACATTTCGGCGCAGAAACGCGCGTTTATTTCTTTAATTATGCTGTAAATACGCGGAAGCCTGCGTTCGATTAAGTCTTCGCTCCACTTTTCCAAAGCTTCGCTCATAACGGTGTGGTTGGTATAAGCGACGGTTTTGGTGACGATATCCCACGCCTTTTCCCATGAATAGCCGTAATCGTCGAGCATTATGCGCATAAGTTCGGGTATGCAAAGCGCGGGGTGCGTATCGTTGATGTGAATGCTTGTTTTTTCGTGCAGATTATCGAGCGTGCCGTAGCGGTGGATATGATTGTAAATTATATCCTGAAGCGACGCCGAAACCAGAAAATATTGCTGTTTTAAGCGCAGCGACTTGCCTTCGAAGTGGTTATCCGCGGGATAAAGCACCTTCGAAATGAGTTCCGCTTCGCCCGTTTCCTGCATGCAACGCATATAGTCGCCTTCAGAAAACGAACGCATATCGAACGACCGGCAACTTTTCGCGCTCCACAGCCTTAAAACCGAAACCGCTTCCGAATTTTTGCCCGAAACCATCATATCGTACGGCAACGCTTCCACTTCGGTTGCGTCGACATGGCGGATTTTAAGCCCGCTGTCCGTCCATTCTTCTACAATTCTTCCGTCGAATTTAACCTTAAACGCCTTATCCATGCGCTGGGTAAGCCACACTTCGCCCCCCGGAAGCCAGTTATCCGGCAGTTCCATTTGCCACCCGTCTACTATTTTCTGTTTGAAAAGCCCGTATTCATAACGAATGGAATACCCCATCGTGGGATAGTCGAGCGTGGCGAGAGAATCTAAAAAACAAGCGGCAAGCCTGCCGAGTCCGCCGTTGCCGAGCCCCGCGTCGGGTTCGTTTTCGTAAAGGTCTTCGAGAGTAACTTTATAACGTTTTAACGCTTCGGTCAAAGGTTTTTCGATGCCTAAATTATAAACGTTGTTTTTAAGCGACCGCCCCAACAAAAATTCCATGCAAAGGTAATATACCCTTTTGCCCTTAGCGTCTTTCACTTTATAATGGTAACTTTTTCGTTTTTCAAGCAAAATATCCCTTACCGCCATAACTACGGCTTTATATATCTGCTCTTTGGTCGCTTCTTTATAATTCACCCCGAAAAAACGCGAAAGCTTGCCGCTTATAATTTCTTCGGCTTCTTTTTTTGTAAGGTTAAGTTTTTCTGCCATATTTTTTAGTCTGCTCCTTTGTCGTTGCCCGTCATTACCCCAAATCGTTAAAAACGCAAAGCGCAAATCGGACGCGTTGAACACGCGCCGCATATAATCGCGCCTTACGAGTTTTTACGGGCGACCGATGGTCGCCACTACGTTCTTTTGCGGGCGATCAATGGTCGCCCCTACGTTGTTTTACGGGCGACCGATGGTCGCCCTACTTTGTTTATTCCCATAACGGGCGATTCGTTAGTCGCCCCTTACGTAAGTTCGTTATAAACTTCTTCGTATTTTTCAGCTGATTTTTTCCAGCCGAAATCGGCGGTCATGGCTTGTTTTACGATGCCGTTCCACACTTCTTTGTTGCCGAAAGTGAAAATTGCGTCTTTAATAACGTAAAGCATTTCGTGCGCGTTATAATTGTTAAACGCGAATCCGTCGCCCGAAACGCGATCGTCGTTAAAGGGTTTAATACTGTCGGCAAGTCCGCCCGTTCTTCTTACCACGGGAATAGTGCCGTAGCGGCAGGCAATCATCTGCGAAAGCCCGCAAGGTTCCTGCTTCGACGGCATAAGAAAAATATCCGCGCCCGAATAAAGTTTAGAAGCCATGTCGCGGTTAAAGGCGATAAGCGCGCGGCATTTGCCGTTGTATCTGCTTTCCATATATCTGAAAAAGTTTTCGTAATCTACGTCGCCCTTGCCGAGGATGATAAACTGCACGTCTTCGCACAAAAGTTCGTCGAGCACGCATTTTACGAGATCTAACCCCTTGTGCGAAACAAGGCGCGAGATCATAGCGATTACCGGAACGTCGCGCACGGGAAGCCCGAGCATTTTTTGAAGTTCGGCTTTGCAAACCGCTTTTCCGCTTAAATCGTTTACGGAATAGTTTTTAAAAAGCGCGCCGTCGGTTTCGGGATTGTTAAGAGATTCGTCGATTCCGTTTAAAATACCGCAAAGTTTGCCTGCGTTTCGGTTAATTATGGTATCGAGCCCCTGCGCAAAGAAGGGATTTCTTATTTCTTTTGCGTAAGTTGGGCTTACGGTGGTAACCTTGTCGGCAAGTTCTATGGCTCCTTTCATAAGGTTTACGCAACCGTCGAATTCTACCGATCCCAAAATCCATTCGGGAAAGCCGAAAACGTCGGCGGCGGTATTCAAGCCGTATTTTCCCTGATATTCGATGTTATGAATGGTAAACACGGTTTTTATATGGTCAAAGCCAAATTTTTTGCCGTATAACCCTCGCAGATAAATTATGGTTGCGGCGGTCTGCCAGTCGTTGCAGTTTAAAACGTCGGGATAATAACCCATATAACCCAAACTATCCAGCACCGCTTTCGAAAAGAAGGCAAAACGTTCGCCGTCGTCGTAATATCCGTATAAATTATCGCGCTTGAAATAATATTCGTTATCGATAAAATAATAGTTTACGCCGCCAAGTCTGCATGCGAACAGCCCGCAATATTGGTTGCGCCATGCAAGCCCTACGTTGAAGTTTCCCACGAAATTCAAATTCGCGCGAATGCCTTCGTCCATCTGCCCGTAAAGCGGCATAATAACGCTTACGTCGTAATTATCGTTTTCGGCAATCGTTTTAGGCAGCGAACCTATAACGTCCGAAAGTCCGCCCGTTTTTACGAAAGGTAACCCTTCCGAAGCGACGAACATCACGCTTTTTTTGCGTTCGACCTTTTCAATCGCTACTTCTTCAACCTTTTTATCTTCGGTTTTTATTGTTTTTTTCGGCTTTTCGGTTTTTAATTTAGCGGTTTTAGCCGTTTTTTCGACGGGGGCTTTTGCGGCCCTAACCGCTTTTTCAGCCTTTTCGGTATTTTTCTTCGCCGTTTTTTTTATATCCGTTTTTTCTTTTGCAGGTTTGTTTTCGGTTTTTTTCATATATTCTCCTTTAAAAGCGTAATAAGTTCGGCAAAAGCCGAAGAATATTTTTATAAAACTTGGCGCTCGTAAATTATTTATCTCTTCGCCGCTTGCGTTTAATCGCCCGCGTTTGGTTTTTTAATTATAAAACGCTGCCCTTGCTTACAAAGAAGGGGTGCGTTTCGCAGCCCGAAAGTTCGCGGCGGTCTTTAACTATAACGTTTTTATCGGTAATAATGCAGTTTACAAACGCGTTTTCGCCGACGAGCGTGCCTTGCATAAGCACAGAATTGCGTATAACCGTGCCGCGCCCTACTTTAACGCCACGGAAAATAACGCTGTTATAAACTTCGCCTTCGATAACGCAACCGTCGGCTATCATCGAGTTTTTAACTATGGCATTGTTGCCGTATTTTGTGGGAACGCTGTCTTTGACCTTGGTGTAAATTCCGCCGCTTGCAAAAAGTTTATGGCGACGGTCGGCGTCTAACAACTTCAGGTTTTCTTCGTAATACGACTGCATCGAATCGATTTTAACGTAATATCCGTCGAACATAAAGCCGTAAATTCTTAAACGGTTAAGCCCGGCCGCCAAAATATCCGCGCCGAAATGGCGTTTGTTGTGCGCGGTCGCGTCGGCTATAAGGTTTAAAAGCAGGTCTTTGCGCATAATGCACACGTTGGTGTACAAAAGCGCGTCGCCTTTTACTCTGGGCGGATCGAACGCTATATCTTTAACTCTGCCGTCTTCGTCGAGTTTTAAAAGCGCGTTGTTGGTGCCGTTAAGATTTTTAGCCTTTTGCTTAACGTAAACGAGCGTTATATCCGCTTGTTTTTTCTTGTGCGCTTCGAAAAGCGGCGTATAATCCATCGAGCAAACCGCGTCGCTGTCCGACATTATAACGTATTCTTCGGTAGACTTAGCCAAAAATCCGGTAACCGTTTTCAAGGCTTCGAGCCTTGTCGAATAAAGTTTGTTGCTTTCTTGCACGCCGAAAGGCGGAAGAATTATAAGCCCGCCATGTCGGCGCGCCAAATCCCAGTCTTTACCGCTGCCGACGTGGTCCATAAGCGACTGATAGTTGCTTTTGGTTATAACTCCCACTTTGGTAAGCCCGCTGTTGACCATGCTCGAAAGAGCGAAGTCGATTAAGCGGTATCTGCCACAGAAAGGTATCGAGGCCATGGTTCTTCCCATAGTAAGTTCGGGAACGTTTCCGTCGTGAATGTTCGAAAAAATAATTCCTAACGCGTCCATATCACTTATCTCCTTCAACCATTTCGCCGCTTTCGACTTTGGTTTTGGGCGAAATTTTAACGCCGCGCCCCAAAACGGCTATTTTTTTATGTTCGCCGTTTACGGCTTTTTCGCCTACAACGGCTTTTTCGCCTACAACGGCGTTTTCGTCGATTATCGAATTTATTACGGTAGCGCCTTTTTTAATTATGCTGCCGCTGAAAATAACGCTGCCTTTAACGGTTGCGCCTTCTTCTACGATTACGTTAGCCGAAAGTATAGAATTTTCTACGTTGCCGTAGATTTCGCAGCCCAAAGCCACGATACTGCCCACGACTCTGCCGTTTTCGCCTATGTAGTGCGGCGGCGCGATAGGATTGCGTGAATGTATAACCCAACTTTGGTCGGTAATGTCGAATTCGGGTTTGTCGCCGAGCAAGTCCATGTTCGCTTCGTAAAGCGAATTTATGGTTCCTACGTCTTTCCAATATCCCGTGAAAACGTAAGCGTGCATGTTGCAGCCGTCTGCGAGCATTTTTGGCAGAACGTCTTTGCCGAAGTCGTTGTGGCTTTTTTCGTCGGCTTCGTCCTGTTCAAGATATTTATAAAGTTTGTCCGCCGTAAAAATGTAAATGCCCATCGACGCAAGGTCGTTTTTGGGTTTTTCGGGCTTTTCTTCGAACTGAACGATGCGCCCGTTTGCGTCGGTGTTTACTATTCCGAAGCGCGAAGCTTCGCTCATCGGAACTTTTATGGTAGCGACCGTAACGTCCGCCCCGCACTCTTTGTGTTCGGCGAGCATTTTTTCGTAATTCATTTTATAAATGTGGTCGCCCGACAAAATAAGAACGTATTCGGGATCGTAATTTTTAATAAACGAAAGGTTCTGATAAATGGCGTTGGCGGTGCCTCTATACCATTCGGAACCGTGCTTTGCCTGATAAGGCGAAAGAATATGCACGCCCCCGTACATTCTGTCGAGATCCCACGGCTGACCGTTGCCGATATAGTCGTTTAAAACGAGCGGCTGATATTGCGTAAGCACGCCTACCGTGTCTATATCCGAATTTATGCAGTTCGACAGCGGAAAATCGATTATGCGATATTTACCGCCGAACGGCACCGCGGGTTTTGCTATGCGCGAAGTCAAAGCGTATAATCTGCTGCCCTGCCCGCCGGCAAGAAGCATCGCGACGCATTCTTTTTTTGCAAGCATTGTGTTAATATTTCTCCTTATTATATATTTTTCGTGTTTTATTTTTTCTCCGTTTGCGCGCGGCGTCGGTTCTTGTTTTTTCGCCCTGTTTATCTCCGACTTGCGGCTTTTACGGTTTTTTATTGCGGCGTTTGTCGCTTTTTATTCGACTTTTTCAAGATAGATAAACGAAAGCCTTGCTACGTTTACGCTTATCGAATGCTTTTTTCCGTGAGACGGAACGTTTTTAGCCGTGTAAACGCGGTGCGCGAACGTGCCGTTGCCGCCGAAACTTTTACTGTCTGAATCGAAAACTATTTTATATTTGCCCTTTTCTATGCCTATCCGATAATCTTTTCTGTCAACGCCCGAAAAGTTGATAACCGCAACCAGTTTTTCGCCGCTTGCGCCTATGCGTTCGTAAGCGGCTACGTTATTCGCCCTGTCGCCCACGACCAACCAGTCGAACCCTTCCCACGATTTTTCAACCGAATAAAGCGCGGGCGAGTTAATATAAAACTCGTTAAGTTTTTTAAAAAATTTAAACAAATCTTTATGCGCCTTATATTCGAGCAGAAAAAATTCGACGCCTTCTTTATAATTCCATTCTTTAAACTGCCCTATTTCTGTACCCATAAAGTTGAGTTTTTTGCCGGGGTGTGAATACATATACCCCATAAACGCGCGGACGTTGGCAAATTTATCTTCGTATACCCCCGGCATTTTGCTTATAAGCGAGCATTTGCCGTGCACCACTTCGTCGTGCGATACGGGCAGAATAAAGTTCTCGGAAAAAGCATACATCATCGAAAACGTAAGTTTATCGTGGCAGCCGCTTCTGAAATACGGGTCGGTCTGCATATACGAAAGAGCGTCGTTCATCCAGCCCATGTTCCACTTGAAGTTAAAGCCTAAACCGCCGCTCGACACGGGCGCGGTTACAAGCGGAAACGCCGTTGATTCTTCGGCTATCATTAAAATGCCTTTAAAATCGGCAAACACGGCGGTGTTCACCTTGCGCAAAAACGCAACCGCCTGTTTGTTTATGTTGCCCCCTTCTTCGTTGGGGCGCCATTCGCCCGCCTTACGGTCGTAATCGAGATAAAGCATCGAAGCAACAGCGTCTACCCTTAGCCCGTCGATATGATATTTATCGAAAAAGAATATCGCCGACGAAGTTAAAAACGACTGCACTTCGGTTTTGCCGTAATCGAAAACGCGGGTTCCCCAGCCCTTATGCTCGCGCATAAGCGGATCGGAATATTCATACATACACGATCCGTCGAATTCGTAAAGCCCATGCTCGTCCTTGGGGAAATGCGCGGGAACCCAATCTAAAATAACGCCTATCCCGTTTTTGTGGCAACAATCCACGAAATACATAAAATCGTGCGGGGTGCCGAAGCGCGAAGTAACCGCGAAATAGCCCGTTACCTGATACCCCCAACTTCCGTCGAACGGATATTCGGTAAGCGGCATAAGTTCGATATGCGTATAGCCCGCGTTTTTGCAATATGAAACGAGTTTTGCGGCAAGTTCGCGGTAAGAATAAACGTCGCCGTTTTCTTTGCGCCGCCAACTGCCCAAATTTACTTCGTATATGTTCATCGGAAGCGAATAAACGTCTTTTTCGGCTCGCGCTTCCATATATTCGCCGTCTTTCCAGTCGTATCCGCTCAAATCGTAAATTTTAGAAGCGGTGGCGGGCGAAGTTTCGGTATGAAAAGCAAACGGATCGGTCTTAAAAACGGTTTTACCCTTTGCTCCCGTTACGGCGTATTTATAATTATCGAACTTTTTAAGTCCTGTTATAAACGTTTCGTAAATACCGCCGTTTGTTATTCTTTTCATCGGGTTCGAATTTTTATTCCATTCGTTGAAATCGCCTACGACCGAAACGCTTTGCGCGTTTTTCGCATACACGCGAAAAAAGACGCCTTTCTCGCCGTCTTTCTCGCCGAAATGGCTGCCGAAATATTCGTAACTGCGGTAGTTGGTTCCTTGATGAAATAAATATATCGGTAAATTATCCATGCCTACAATATAAACCTTTTAAGTTTTAAGTGCGCCGCGCTTAATCAAGCGGTTTAAGTTGCCCCTTTTTACTATATCATTATACAACAAAAGTCAAAAAAATTCAATAGTTTTTAAAAAATTTTTGCCTTACCTCCTTAATTTTTTTAACAAAAAAGCGCGAAAACGAATAACCTTCGCCCTCGTGCCCCTTTCTTTATATCGTCAAACTTTTTTTTGCGTCTTTTTTCGCGTTTTTCAGTTTTTATGCCCGTGCAGATCGCGGCTGTGAACGTGAATATGCCCGCTACAGCATTCGTCGTTATCACAACAATCGCCATGTTCATCGTAATCGCCGCAACAATCGTCATGTTCAAACTCGTCACCACAGCCGCAGTCGCAACCGCCGCCGTGTTTTTCGGTCAAAGCAACGCCGTCGATACTGTCTATTTTAAACGAAGCGTAATCGTCCGTCTGCAAGCATTTTCCGCAATTATCGCAGATTTTAAGCGGATCGAGATCGCAAAACTCGCACTCGCCGCAACCTATGCAGTCGCGGTCGTATAAAACGCATTTTTCGCTTTTTTTAACTTCTTTTTTCATATATTCCCTTGCGCGGAAAAATTTCCGCAAAAAATAATTTAAAATTATGTAATGATTTTTATTAAAAATATGAACAAACGTTTGATTTTTGTTTCTTTGTGTGTTAAAATATAATCGGTTAAAAAAAAAACTATTGCGCCAAGGTAAAAAAATGGGAAAAATTCAATCTAAACTCGACGCGGTTCACGATTACGTTAAAAAATTTCAACAGCAAAACGGTTATCCTCCTTCGGTGCGCGAAATTGCAAAAGACCTTAACATCAAGTCTACGGCAACCGTGCATTATTACCTTAAAAAACTAGAAGACCGCGGAATTTTAACCAAAGACGCGGGCAGAAACCGCGCCATTTCGTTAACCGACGAATGCGTTCCGTTCGTATCCGTTCCGCTCGTAGGCACGGTAACCGCCGGCACGCCGATTTTGGCGGTTGAAAATTTAGACGGATATTATCCACTGCCCGCCGAATTTACGGGTGCGAACGAAGATTCGTTTATGCTGCGAGTAAGGGGCGACAGTATGATAGCAGCCGGCATTTTCGACGGCGACAAAATTATCTGCCGCAAACAGGAAACCGCCGATAACGGCGAAATCGTCGTTGCTCTTATCGACGACAGCGCAACCGTAAAACGCTTTTATAAAAAAGACGGAAAAATTATTCTACACCCCGAAAACAGCGCCCTTTCCGACATCGTTTTAAACGACGTTGTGATTTTAGGCAAGGTTACGGGGCTTATGCGCAAATTTTAAATATGCGTAAGTTTTAAAACGGAATATAACCCACGTATAAATGTAACCGCATATAATCAAAGGCTTTTCGGTTTTTCGAAAAGCCTTTTTCGTTTTTTATTAAGATTAAATGTTCACTAAAATCACGGTTATGGCGGCAAGCGCTATCGCCAAAAGAGCATAAGGTATGGCTTTTAAAAAACCGCCCTGTTTATATTCGTTCTTTTTCATATTTTCTACTCCTTAAAACAGCGTTAAATTCGTTATGCAACCTTTTTAAATCAGTTGATCATATCTTGCCAATAGAAGTTGCGAAGTGTATTTTTAAGCATTTCGGTATCGGCATAGCGTTTAAGTTTGCCGCCGTGCGCAACCGATATAACTCCCGTTTCTTCGGATACGATAATCGAAGTAACGTTTATGGTTTCGGTTATACCTATGCCCGCGCGATGACGGGTGCCAAGTTCTTTGGGGAGATTCGTTTCCTGCGACAAAGGCAAAAAGCAGCCCGCAACCTGAATTTGGGTGCCGTTTATAATCATTGCCCCGTCGTGAAGCGGAGTTTTCGGGAAAAATATGCTTTCGATAAGTTGCGAAGATATATCCGAATTTATCGAAACGCCGCTGTCTAAAATAGCGGTAGGCATATTCGAATTGGATAAAATTATTATAGCGCCCACGTTGTTTTTCGACATGTTCTGAACGGCTTTTATAATTTCGTTAATGCATTCTTTTGCGTTTTCGCGAAGAGCCGCGCCGTCTAAATGCTTGCCGTCGTGCCCTTTAAGTTTGCTGTTCCATATCGCGCGCTTAATTTCGGTTGCAAAAATAGCGACTATGGCTATAACGAAAACCATCGGAAACAAAAGCGATAAATACGCAGGCATGTCGTCGCTGAAATAACTTATAAGCCCCGTTACTAAAGTATACACCACGAAAACGGCGATTATCGTTTTTGCGTTGTTGTTTTTTAAAACGGTTAAAACGAAATAAAACAATAACGCAAGCCCGATGAACTCGAAAACGTATTCCGTTTTAAAATCCGTAAAAAACTTTTGTAATCTTTCAAAAAACATCTTTCACCTGAAAAATCGCGCAAAAAACCTCAACGCGACAAAGACTTAATAATTTTTTAACAGCATGATTATAATACAAATTTACCGAAAAATAAAGCGTTTTTTCGCCATATTTTTTATTTTTTAACTAAACGACGCTATTAATCCGCTTTTTTGTTTTTTAACGGGCGACGCCGCGCGATAAAACTTTTAATCGATTAAAATTTTAAAAACGCACACGAACAGCGCGTTATCCGGCGAAATAAGCCCGCTTTTAAAGCCTGCGTCGCAATTTTCAAAGGCAGATATAACGTTTTTTAGTTTGCGCGCGCCTATTTTCTTTGCCTGGGCAACGCTTTTTTGCGCCGCATATTCTTTTATTCCCAAATCTTTTGAAAGTTCGGCGTAACTTTTGTTTGAAACGGCGCAGAAGAAAAGTCTGCGAAAATAATAATAAACCGAAGTAAAAAGTTTTTGCGGATCGGCGTTTTTCGAGAGCATGTCGTTTAATATTTCAAGCGCGCCGTCTGCGTTTTTCTGCGCAAGTTTTTCGGTCATTTCGTAAATGCGATAATCGGTATCGCGTATAACCACCGCGTCTATATCGGCTTTGGTCGCTTCGGTTTTGCCATAGCAATAGGCTGCAAGTTTTTCGGTTTCGCCGTACACCCTCGTCATATCGAACAGGCAATACTCGCCTAAAATCCGCGCGTTTTCTTCCGAAACGGCAATGCCCTGCCGCTTTAAAGTTACCGTAACGTATCTCGCCACAACAGCAGGCGAAGCCTTCGAGCAGTCTACCCTTTCGGCGCACGCTATTTTTCTTAAATTTTCGCAAGGGGTAACGTTTACCGTTATTAGCACGCTCGTATCCGAAGGGTTTGCAAAATAGGCTGAAAGCCCTTTGTTTTTAAGGTCGGCTGCGGTAGGCGCGTAATCGCGCACCAAAACTATCCTTTTTTCACTTAAAAACGGATATTGCATAAGCGCCGAAACAAGCGAGTCGGGGTCGTTTTTTACGTTTACCCCGTCAAACACGCAAAAATCTATGTCGTTATCGCCCAAACACTTTTGCTTTATTTGTTTAACGGCAAGTTCCCTTAAATACGCGTCGTCTCCGTCTATTATATACGCCGGATAAACTTTTTCAGCCAGCGATTTTTTTAGTTCTTCGATTCTCATTTTCGTTTTGTTTCCGGTTTTTATCCGTATGTTGTCTGCCTGCGCCTTTTCCGCTTATTGCCGGCGCATACTAGTTTAAATAGGTTTTCGGTTTGCGCTGATTACACTTTCTATTTTATGGCAAAAAGCACGCATGCGCAACAAAATAACGCTGCAAAAAGCATAATTTTTCGTTTCATTTTAAGGTTCGTTACGTCGGAAACGGTTATAAGCGCAAAATAATAAGGCACAGCCGCCGCACCGAACGTAAACGGAATTATAAGTTTTTCATAGTTTACGGCGGTTATTATCGCCGATATTGCAGACAGCGCGTTGTCCGGCAGGAAGGATATTATTTTAAACGCGTTTTCGCCCGCGCCGAGCGCGAAAAGCGGAATTCCTATCAGGCACAAAACCGCCGTAATCTGATAAATTATCGAAATAAGCGGAAGCATAATTAAGTTGGCGAAAGGTGCGATAATCGACATATAGCCGCACATATCTGTTAAAATCGGCAGCGTTCCGAGTTGCGCCGCAAGGCTTACCGAAACCGATTCTCCAAAAATTTCGGGCAACGGTTTGCTGCCGCGTTTAAGCACGGGCGAAAGCAAAAATATACCCGATATTGCCGAAAACGAAAGTTGCCAACCCTTATTAAACGCCGACCGCGGAGAAATAAAAGTTATTATAAGCGCGGCTATCGAAAGCGCAGAAAGTTTGTCGTGCTTAAATCCGATTTGTTGCGAAAGCAGAATTACGGCAAGCATTATGAACGCGCGCACACTCGATGACGAAAAACCGCATATTCCGACGTAAAACAGCGTGGGAATCAGCACCAAAGCGCACTTTTTAAAGCGTTTAAATTTTAAAAGTTTACTAAGCAGCAAAAACAAACTCGAAAACAAGCCGATATGCAGCCCCGAAACGGCAAACACATGCGCCAAACCCGAAAGGCGGAACGCATTTGCGGTTTCTTCGCTTAAAGCCGACGTATCGCCTACGGTTAAAGCAAGCATAACGCCGTAATTTTGCTCTGAGTAGGCTGATTTTATATATTTTTCGACGTAAGCGCGGCAATTTTCGAAAAAGTTGCGGTTTTGCCCCGCAACTTTAACCTTACTTTCGCCACTCGCAATATAATAAACGCCGCTTGCAAAATATTTTGCTTTCGTTTCACCGCCGTCAAGGTCGGTTGCGCGCTTTAAAGTCGCTTTAAGTTGTATCACGTCGTATTTCGAAGGAATAACGCCGTTTATCCGATTTTTAAAAACGTAAACGTAGGCGGTGCCTTTAAGTTTTTCGCCTCGAGCATAACCGTTCGAAACTTCGAAACAAACCTGATTTCCGTTTACAAATACTCTTTCTACCCGCCTGGAAAAATCAACCGTGCCGCCGTAGTTTTTACACGAAAAATAATCGGCGGCGCTTATAAAAGCGCGTATGCCGCCAAGCAAAATCAACGCGGCGAAAATAACCGCGCAGGCTTTTTTGCTTTTATCTTTTGCGAATTTTAAGGCAAAAACGCAAAGCACCGCGGCGATTACCGCTACCGCCAAAGCAACGTAAAACCCGAAATATATCGAATAATAAACGGCGAATATGCCGATAATAAAGCCTATCGCTCCGCTTAAAAACGGGCGGGCGTTAAAAATCGAAAACAAAGGCGCAAAAAATCGCGGTTTATCTCCGTTATCGTCGGATTTTGCTACAAAATCGGCGGTTTTATTCTTCGATATATCAAAAGTTTCGCCGTAATTTTCGCTTTCGGGCGCGGTTTTTATTAAGTTTTCGTCACCCTTATCCATATTTTTCGTTCGTAAAAAATTGTTTTTTATATAAAAGCGTTGCAAAATTTATTTGCGTTTGATATAATATAATCGTAACGAGAAACAAATGATTTTTCCGGTGCCTCAGATAAGGCGCGGCAAAAAAATCGCTTAAGCCTGCGGTGTTCGAGGTAGGGTTAAAGTTAATCCACAATATATAAACGGGAGCAAGCAAAATCGCCGATACGCAAAGCCTACGGTTATTGTCTAAGAGCAGACCGATTACGATAGGAAGTCGGATTCGTCGTGCGCGGCACCCACCTGCATTTTTCGCGGGTTATAAATTTACCCTATACGGCACAGGCGGGTATGCAAAAAATTTACGCGTGTAAACGCGCTCGGCGGAGTTTTCGTTTTTTCGAAAGCTCCGCCATTTTTTATTGCTTTTTTATCCGATCAAACTTTTTTACCCGAGCGGTTTTTTAACGATTTTATCCGTTCGTCTAACCTGATAGGTCTCGCCCGAAAACTAAAAACTTATAAATATTTTACGGTGTGAACGGACGTAAATTCTTCGCCCGCTTTAAGCCATATAAGCCCTTCCTTCTCTTTTATATCGCCGCTTGCGTCGATATAATCGGGATAGTTAAACCACGGTTCGATGCAAACGAATTTATCTGGAACGGGAGAAGTCCACATTAAAAGGTTTGGCGCGTCGAACGAAAAATCGGCAAGAACTTTGCCGTTTTCGACGAGTTTAACTCTGCGTGAATTTATTTTTACGAAAACTATGGTGTCGTGGTCGAATTTGTCGCGCGTGAGTTCGAGCGTTTTTCCGCTTCCGAAATCGTCGTAATCGTGATAAATAGTCGCGGTGTCGAAGTCGACCACGTTCGACAAAAACTTTTCGTCTTTTTCGAAAACTATCTGCTGTCCTTCTCCGATTTCGCCGCCTAAATTAAACGATTCGTGGCTTCCGCACGAAGTAAACATTTCGCAGGTATCGGTGTTTTTAATTTTAAACGTGGTTTTTACCGAGTCGTTTATAAGTTCGTAGATAACGTAAAATTCGAATTTAAAAGGATAGGCTTTTAAGGTTTCGGCGTTTTCGGTTAAAAGCAAAACCGCCTTATCATCTCCGTGCTCTACCACCTTAAAATCGCTGTTACGCGCAAAACCGTGCGCGCGGACGTTGTATTCGGCGCCGTTATAGGTATATTTTTTGCCCTTGAGCGAGCCGCACATCGGAAACAAGACGGGTTGATGCCCTTTCCATGATTTTTCGTTGCCCTGCCACACGCGCTCTTTGCCGCCCGCAACAACGCTTATAAGCTCGGCCCCGCGCGTGGATATTTTTGCCGTGATCTTATCGTTTTTTATTTCGATATTTTTTATATTTTCAAGTTCGCTCATATTATCACCCGTTTCCTCGTTTTCTGTTTTTTCGGGATTATTGTTTTTTTTATGCTTTTTCTCTTTTGCTTTGTCTTTCGATTTGCGTTTGGCTTTTGCGTCGTGAATCATTCGCATCCAATCGGTAAAATGTTCTTCGCCCGCCATAAGCCGCTTTATGTTTTGTCTGTGCGCTATCCATGTCATCAAAATTATTCCGAACACCATAAGATCCGCCACGATGAAAAACGCCATTCCGTATTCGAAGTTGGGTTCGTGCGCAAATCCGTCGTTATAAAGCCTTATACCCGCCGCAACAGCCGACGGAGCGGTTGCTATAAACGAGCCGACCGAGCCGATTTCGGTTATTAAAATATACCCTATCGCCAAAAGTGCGAAAATTACGGTTACGATGGGTTCACCCACCAGAAACACGCCTATCGTGGTCGCTATGCCCTTGCCGCCCTTAAATTTGTAAACGACGGGGCAAATATGCCCGAGCACAGCAAAAAAGCCCGCAAGATACTGCGCCATTTCGCCTACTTTCAAAGTGGAATCGCCAAAAACCGCTCCGCCGTAAACCTTTAACGCGATAAACGTGGGCACGGCCCCCTTTAAAATATCCAAAAACAGCGTTAAAACGCCGAATTTCAGCCCGAACTGGCGGCTCATGTTAAGTGTTCCGGGGTTGCCGCTTCCGCAATCTCGTATATCCTTTTTTTTCGATTGTGAAATTAAAATGGCGAAGTTTAAGTTCCCTATGAAATACGAGCATATCGCAATCAATAAAAAACTCCACCACAAGTCTTTAAAATACATTCGTTCACCAAATCGATAGTTTTGCCGCCTTTATCGCGGCATGCCATTATCGCGGCATTTTTTATAATTTTTGCTTTTTTTCTTTACTAAATATTGTTTTTTCTTTACCAAATCGCAACGCGGCGTTTCACGATGAATAAGCGCGAATCGCTTTTCTCTATAAAACAATACCCGTCTGAGCGTTTAGTCGTCTGTTTTCTGTCTGAAACAAAGCCTTATCGGCGTTCCCGAAAAATCGTAAGAGCGGCGTAAAACGTTTTCTAAATAGCGCTTATACGAAAAATGCACCAAAGTTTCGTCGTTCACGAAGAAGATAAAGCGCGGCGGATTTACGTCGTCTTGCGTGCAATAATAAATTTTAAGCCGTCTGCCGTTTTTCGAAGGGGGTTCGGTTGTTCTTATTGCATCGCCCAAAAGGTCGTTTAAAGCGCCGGTGGTTACGCGGCGGCACGAATTTTCATAAGAAAGACGCGCCAAGTCTAAAATTTTATCAATCCTTTGCCCGCTTTTAGCCGAAACGTAAACCGAACGGTAATAATCCATAAAGGCAAGGTCGCAATCCAACTTTTTGTTGAACTCGTTAATCGTGTCGGTATTTTTCTCGATAAGGTCCCACTTGTTCATAACGATGACCGACGGTTTGCCTTGTTCGTGAATATAACCGCAGATTTTTACGTCTTGTTCTGAAAGTCCTTCTTTGCTGTCTACCACCATAACGCACACGTCGGCGCGGCGAATAGCTCCGAGCGCGCGGATAACGCTGTAATATTCAACGTTTTCTTCAACCGCTTTTTTCTTGCGTATGCCCGCGGTGTCGATAAGAATATAGTTTTTTCCGTCTATGGTAACGGGTGTGTCGATCGCGTCGCGCGTCGTTCCCGAAATATTCGAAACTATCGTGCGGTCGAACCCCAAAAGTTTATTCACCAAACTGCTTTTGCCTGCGTTGGGCTTGCCGACCACCGCAACTTTCAACGCTTCGCCCTGCTCGTCTTCTTCTATTTTGTCGAAGTTCGAGCAAACGGCGTCTAACAAATCGCCTATGCCCGTGCCGTGCTCGCACGAAATGCCGTAAGGTTCGCCAAGCCCCAGAGCGTAATATTCGACGAGCCGCTCGACTTTATAGTTATCAAGTTTGTTTACGGCGAGAAGAACGGGCTTGCGCGAACGGCGGAGCATGTCCGCCACGTCGTAATCCGAAGCGGTAAGTTCGGTTTTTACGTCGCACAAAAGCACGATAACGTCGGCGGTTGCAATCGCCGCGTCGGCCTGAGCCTTGATGTGCCGCCACATTTCGTCGTCGGATTTAAGTTCTATCCCGCCCGTGTCGATAAGCGTAAAATTATATCCGCACCATTCGGCGTCGGCGTAAATTCTGTCGCGCGTAACCCCCGGTTTGTCTTCTACTATGGATATTTTTTTGCCCGTTACTTTATTGAAAAAAGTCGATTTTCCTACGTTAGGTCTGCCGACTATAGCTACTATGGGTTTCGTCATTTTATTTCTCCGTCGTTTTTAAGCGTGCGTTCTCGTCTTTCGGAATTTTTTGCTTTTTCTGCGTTCAGACTTTTGCTTTCGGCTCGCTTTTGCGTAGTCTTCTTTATCTTTGTGTTTTTATAATTACATGCCGATTCATGTTAATCGTCCATTCGGGCGCGCACCACTTTTTTGTTAAGCTCCTTTGCTAAATCGTCTAAAGTGGTATCGTCTAAAAATTTGTCTTCGTCCTGCATAAGGCAGGGGTTTGGAATAAGCAGCGTATCGAATTCGATGCCGCTTTCTTTCACGGCGTTTAAAATATCGCGGCCCGTCAAAAGCCCCGTGCAGTTTACCGTAGAACCGAAAAACCTGTTTTCAACGGGCAAAAGTTTTATGCTTACGCCTTCGCAGGCGGCTTCGACTTTTTTAATAACGCTTAGCATAAATCTGTAAACGCTTGTGCCGCTTACCGATAAATATCTGCCCTTTTCAAGCAGAACTTTTCCGTTTTCACGATATTTTTTAATTATTTCCTCAACGTCGCGGATAAACTTCGCGCTCATCCCGACGCCGTTTTCGACCTGCAAAAACTCTCCGTAACTTTCGTAGGATGGCAAATCTACGCCGCCTTTAAAATAGAATTCGTCGGCAAGGTAAAACTTATGCCCGCCGTTTTTCGCGTTAAGTTCGTCAACCTGCTTTATAACCGAGCGCGCGTATTCGGGCGTGATGTCGTCGATGTGATAAAGCCCGTCGCGAAACTTGGTTATTCCGCACGGCACCACCGCCGCCGACAACAAATTTTTGTATTTATACAGCCCGTTCACCGTAAAGTCGAGTTCTTCGCCGTCGTTCACGTCTTTAACAAGCACCACCTGCGCGTTGAATTTAATTCCGCCCTTTTCAAAGGCGTCTAAAAACTCGGTAATGCGGTGAGCAAATCGGTTTTTAAGCATTTTATCGCGCGTTTCGCCGCGCAATGCATGCACGGAAACGTAAAGAGGGCTTAGTTTAAGCCTTATAATCCGTTCTACGTCTTCGTCGGTTACGTTTGTAAGCGTAACGAAGTTGCCGTGCAAAAAACTCTGGCGGTAATCGTCGTCTTTAACGTAAAGCGAATCGCGCATGCCGCAGGGCATTTGCCGAACAAAGCAAAATATGCAGTCGTTATAGCAGGTTTTTATTTCAAGCCCGTCGTCTAAAAACGACAATCCCAAAGTTTCGTCGTCCTCTTTTTCTATTTCTACGGTTACTTCTTCGCCGCCCTTGGCAAGCACCTGAATCGTAAATTCGTTTAACGAATCGTAATAAAGATAGTCTAATATATCTACCGCTTTATGCCCGTCGAACGCTATTATTTTGTCGCCTTTTTCAAATCCTTCTTCGAAAGCGACGCCTTTTTTCGATACTTCGCTTATTTCTAACATTTTACTTAACTTCTTTTGCTTTTTCGCGCGCTTCCGCTTCGATTTTCGAATATACGCACCCGCAGTAGTTCTGGCGATAAAGCCCGTGTTTTTGCGAGAGTACGGTCGAACGCAGAAAGCCGTTTTTCTTTTTAAAATCGCAGCAAAGCCATTTAACCCCGAATTTTTCGGCTGCCGAAAATCCTATCTCGTTTATGATTTGCGAATTTTTGTGCGGGCTTACCGTAAGGGTGGTCGAAATATATTCGAAACCGTTTTTCGCCGCCGTTTCCGCCGTTTTTTCAAGCCGTAACTTAAAACATTTTTCGCAGCGCTCGCCGCCTTCGGGGCATTTTTCAAGCCCTTTTACCGCAGCGTAGAACTCGTCGCAGTTATAATCGTCGTATAACAGCGGAATTTTTTCGCCGTAAACTTCGCTTAAAAAACGCTTTTGTTCGTTTAATCGGCGGTCGAACTCATACTTCTCGTTTATGTTCGGATTATAATAGTAAACGGCTGACTTTAAGTTCGTTTTCTCGTTTTCGCCGTCCGCTACAAGCCGCTCTAAACACGCCGTAGAACAAGGCGCACAGCAACTGTGTAGCAAAACGCTTATTTCTTCGCCGCTTCGATTTTTAAAAATTTTTATGCGTTCGGCTTCGTAATCTGCTTTCATTTTTTGTGTGATTTTTTGTTATAATTTTTCAAAAAGCCAGCCTATAGGTCGATTAACGACTATTTCGGCATATTTGTCATATGGCGTTTTACTCTTATTTACAAGCGCGATTTTGCCTTCCGCATAGGCAACAAGCCCCGCCGCGGGATACACGTTTAAACTCGTTCCGCCTATAATCAAAAGGTCGCTGTGCTTAATTTGGTTTATCGCCGAAGTTAAAACTTTATCGTTTAACGGTTCTTCGTATAGCACTACGTCGGGCTTTATTACCCCGCCGCAATCGCAATGCGGAACGTTGGGTGCAACCCTCAATAGGTCTTCGAGCGAATAAAACTTGCCGCAACGTTCGCAATAATTGCGATGCACGCTGCCGTGAAGTTCTAAAACGTTTTTACTTCCCGCCGCCTGATGCAACCCGTCGATGTTTTGCGTTATAACCGCTTTAACCTTGCCCGTTTTTTCAAGTTCGGCAAGTTTATAATGCGCGGCGTTGGGTTTTGCCGCCGTATAAATCATTTTTTCGAAATAAAACCTATAAAATTCGGCGGTATTGTTAACGAAAAACGTGTGAGACAAAATAGTTTCGGGCGGATACGCATATTTTTGATTATATAGCCCGTCGGTCGAGCGAAAATCGGGTATGCCGCTTTCGGTAGAAACGCCCGCCCCGCCGAAAAACACAATGTTTTTGCTTTCGCTTACGGCGCTGCGCAGTTTTTCTGTTTCGCTTTTTTCGGCGTTTAAAAAATCGCTCGTTAAAATATTATTTTCGTTCATTTTTCGCCTTGCTTAATATACGTAATATACAAACACGGTTTTAGGCCTGTTATTTTTCCGTCGTTTCGCCGGCGTTTTCTTCGGGCTTGGCGCGCGCTATTTTTATAATAAACACGATGAGCATAATTATAGCGATAACTATAAGCCCGTAAATGATATAATCGACGTAATCTTTAAAAAAGTAGGTTAAAAGCGTGATTATTGCGCCCGCTATCAGGTTGCCTGCGGATATCGCCGTTATCATTTCGAAAAACGAAAAGCCCAAAAACGCGGCTATCGCGGTGCCCGTCCACACCCCGGTTATGGGAAACGGCACAGCAACGAACGCAAGCAAAGCCTTAACCATTAAACGGCGGGCGTATTTTTCGTCGGGCGCGCCCTTCGCTTTTATTGCGATTTTACGCGCTTTTCCGTATAAAACCGCTTCTACTTTTTCGATAAACCGTTTGATTAAAGGTATTTTTTTAAGCAGTTTGAATATGGGAATAAGCAGAAAAAATACGGGAACCGAAACGAGAGTAGAGCCGAGATAGGCAAGCCCCGCCGTTCCGAAAAGGTTTATGCCGAGTTTTGCGCCGATAGGAATTGCTCCTTTTAACTCGACAAGCGGGAACATAGCAACCAAAACTACGCTTAAAAGCGGACTGTTGGTTAAACTGACTAAAAAATCTGCAATTTTTTGTGCCATAGTTACCTTTTTTATTGATTTTTGAACTCGGTTAAGGTAATATATTAGTATACTTAATATATTATACCATATTTTTTGGCAAATTAAAAGAATTTTAAAGGATATTTGCTCGTTTTATGACGTTACAGCAACTTTTATCACCCTTTCGCCGCGCCATTGAAGATTACGAAATGATTAAAGACGGCGACAAAATAGCGATAGGGCTTTCCGGCGGAAAAGACAGTTTGCTTTTGGTCTATCTTTTTTCGGCATTAAGGCGATTTTACGATAAAAAATTCGACGTGGTCGCTATAAACGTCGACTTGGGCTTTGAAAACACGGATAAAAAAATCGCCGCCGGGCTTAAAACCGAGTGCGAAAATTGCGGTTTAAAATTTATAAAAGTAAAAACCGACATCGGCAGAATTTTATTCGACGAGAAAAAAGAGAAAAACCCTTGCAGTTTATGCAGTAAAATGCGCCGCGGCGCGCTTATAAACGCCGCTTTAAACGAAAACTGCAATAAACTTGCGTTAGGGCATCATTACGACGATATGCTCGAAACCTTTTTTCTTTCGGCGTTTTACGAAGGCAGGCTTTCGACCTTTCAGCCCGTAACCGCGCTTGACGATAAAGGCGTATGCGTTATTCGCCCGCTTATTTACGTTAAAGAGAAAAATATCCGCGCTTTTATGCGCGAAAAGCCCGTTTTAAAAAACCCTTGCCCTGCCGACAAACACACGCAAAGGCAATACGTTAAAGAACTTTTAGCGCGCATAAACGCTGATATTCCCATCGCCAAAGACAATATTTTTAATGCGATAACCCACCCCGAACGCCAAAACCTGCCAAAAAAAACGACGGATAATAATTAGTTACGACATTTTTTTAAACGTTTATTATTCGACAATAAACCTGCAAATAATAAAACTCGGCAGTATAACGCGGGTGAAACCGCCTACTTTTCTATTAAAAACGATTATTTTCAACAAAAAAATGCCCGACGAAATTCGTCGGACATTTTTTTAATGATTCTTGCTTAAAATTATTCAGCAACAGCGGTAGCGCCGGCTTCTTTAAGTTTTTCAACCATTTTAGCAGCTTCGTCTTTAGCAACGGCTTCTTTAACGGTTCCGAGTTTTTCAACAAGGTTTTTAGCTTCAACAAGACCGAGACCGGTGAGTTCACGAATAACTTTGATAACGGCGATTTTGTTCGAGCCGAAATCTTTAAGAACTACGTTGAATTCGGTCTTTTCTTCTTCTGCCGGAGCAGCAGCCGCTACTGCGCCTGCAACCGCTACGGGAGCCGCTGCGCTTACGCCGAACTCTTCTTCGATTGCCTTAACAAGGCTGTTGAGTTCCAAAACGGTCATACCTTTGATTTCTTCAATGAATTTTGCAATATCTGCCATTTTTAATTTCCTCTCTTTTTAATTATTTTTCGCTTTTATTAAGCATTCTGCTCTTTCTTTTCAGCGACAGCGTTAAGAGCAACCGCTAAGCCGCGTACAATTCCGGACAATGCGCCCGCGAGTTTTGCAACGAGTACTTCTTTCGAAGGAATCGATGCGAGTTCCTTTACCGTCTTTACGTCAACGTACGCGCCGTCTACGTATCCGCTCTTTACGGAAATTTTGTCGTTGGTGTTCTTGCACATATCGCAAACAACTTTTGCCGCCGACGTCTCGTCTGCTCCGAACGCAACGGCAGTGGGACCGTTAAGGTCACTGTCGAACGCGGTTACATCGAGTTCGTTGAACGCCTTTTTAAGCAAGGTGTTTTT
>JAXEDY010000008.1:0-104721 GCA_034104345.1 Christensenellaceae bacterium
GTCTACGAGTTTCTGCTTACCGGTAAAGTAAGGGTGGCACTTCGAGCAAATATCTACTTTGATAACGTCTACTTTTTTGGTAGAGCCGGTAACGAAGGTTTCGCCGCAAGCACACTGAACTTTCACCTGTTTATACTCCGGATGAATATTCGGCTTCATGTTATCACCTCTTAAAATTAGTTACATTACGCTTTAAAGCACAATGCCGAATGTAATTATATTATATTTCGGTTTATAAGTCAAATAAAAATTAACGCTTTTTTAAGTTACTTTTTTATTTTTTTGTTTTTTAAACGAATTTGTGTGAATTTGCGCGGTTGCGCCCCGCAAAAGTTTTTATTTGCTTCGGGCGCGATTATTTACTTGCAAAATTAAACGCATTTGTGTATAATGTTTTTATGCGGCTAAAAATGCTCGTCAGCCCCGCTTTTCGGGCGCGTGACGCTTTTTACCGTCGCAGGGAGTTTTTAATGATAGGATTACAGGTATCCGAAAAGGGTAAATTAACCAAAATCAACAAGATGGAGATTTGCGACAATGCCGAATCTTCGAAAGTTAAAATAACCAAAGTTATGCTTACGCCCGAAGATTTTCAGACCATTGCGGGCGACGAAGACGTAACCCTGCCCGTTATTCCGGGGCGCATCGCCATAGGTCAGATTACCGACGCAAGCGATTCGGCTTATTTAACTAAAGGCACACGCGTTTATCTCGGCTCGGTCGAAAACTGCGGTTCTTGTGCTGAATGTTTAGAAGGTGAACCCGAAAAGTGCGAAAACCAGAAAATTGCGGGAAAAACAGCCGACGGCTTTTTACGCGACTTTGCGGTTGTAGACAACAACATTCTTTTCGCTCTTCCCGCCACCGTTAAAGACGACGACGCGTTATTTATCGATTACGTTGCGTTATCCCTTGCCATTATCGACAAACTCGACATCAAAAAAGGCGAACACGTCGCAGTTATAGGCGGCGGGCTTATAGGCACGATTTTATCGTCGCTTATAATTTATTATCAAAGCGTTCCCATTTTAATCGATTCAAAGCAAGAAAATTTAGAAAGAGCAAAACTTTCGGGCATTTATTACAACTTGTTTTCGGATAACAAGCTCGAAAAAGAAGTTTCGCTTTTAACCGGCGCGAGAATGGCGCAGAAAGTCGTTTACGTTACCGACAGCAACATAAACACCGACGTAGCTTTAAAAATAGCGGCGCACAACGCGCGCATAGGTTTCGCGGGATTTTCTAACCCCAACCTTAGGGTAAACTTCCACTTCGCAATGCAAAAACAACTTAACTTCGAATGTATTACGAGCGGCTATGGCTTTACCGAACAGGCGATTAACCTTATTGCGAACAAAGCGGTAGATTTTTCGAACTTTAAATTTTCATCGATTAAGTACGAAGGCTGCGAACAGGACGTTAAAAAGATAATTGACGAAAACAAAGATTCGTTAAGCACCGTTTCGCCCCTTATCGTTGACATGATGTAACGAAAAAAATATAAATTAAAATTAAAAACGAGCGATTTTTTTCGCCCGTTTTTTTGTTCGTTTAATTTTGTCTGATTTTTTGAAGCCCCGATTTATTCGGCGGGGTTTTCGCCGTAAACTATTCCGCTTATAAGCAGGTTATCTTTTTTGTTATAAATTTTTCCGTTCAAGGTGTAAAAATATCCGTTGCTTTCGGCAATCGTAAAGTAAAAAGTCGGGCGAATTATTTTCGCCTTTATTTTTCCGTTTTCGGTTTCGTATTAAACGATTTGTTTTTTAAAAATTTTATCGTTTGCCTCATTTTAACACCTAAAAAAACGTTTGAGTCGGCCTGTAAGCCGGGTTCTGTCTGGTGCGGTTATCTATCTAGACGCACGGTCGCCCGCGCGTTCGAGCGGCGATTCGATCAAGCGTGCAGGTCAAAGCCCCTTTGCACGCTTCTACCTTGCTTCGGGTGGGGTTTACACGGCACCTTGCATCACTGCAAAGTCGGTGAGCTCTTACCTCGCCTTTTCATCCTTACCTTGCGGCGGTTATTTTCTGTTGCACTTTCCTTAAAGTCGCCTTCACTTGCCGTTAGCAAGCACCCTGCTTTGCGAAGCCCGGACTTTCCTCGTGACGCGTAAGGCTTTCGCCCCGCGCCCCGCAACCGCACAGCCGACTCAAACGCAAAAAATTATACCACTTAAACGCGTTTTTGTAAAGCGATTTAGCACCGAACGCGCCGATAGCCGCTTAAAAACGCATTTTTTATACGATTTTCGTGTAAAATGCTTTTTTTAGTTATTTTTTAGTTATTTTTTCGCGCCTGAAAAATCGCCGCTTAAAACGAATGAATCGAACTCGGTGATATAATTGTTTTCGCGCCTTAATTTTCTTTCGGCTTCGGTTATAAGCCGAGTTAAAAGATTTGAAAAATCCGAGATTTTATCGCAGAAAAAATAATACGCCATTGATCCCGGAATTGCGTTTATTTCGTTTAAATAAATTTCGTTTTCATAAAGCAGAAAATCGAACCTGACTATCGACGAAAAATCGAGTTTACGGTAAATTTTTTCGCAATACTCGCGGATTTTGTTTTTCGCCTCCTGCGAAATTCCGAAATCGGTTTCGCGCTTCGACGAACCCATACCGCCCTTGCCGCCGCCGTATTTATCTTCGAACGTTAAAATTTCGTGCGCGGAAATCGCCTGTTCGGGGTGCGAAACGTTAATTTTTCCGCCGCAAGCGTAAGCCGCCGCGTTTACGTCGCGCGCGCCGCTTAAAAATTTTTCTAAAATAACTTTATCGTCGAACGCAAACGCCGCCGAAATCGCGCGTTCGAGTTCGCTTTTTTCATAAACCACTTTAACGCCTATGCTGCTGCCAAGCCGCGCGGGCTTTACGATAAGCGGAAAACCTATTTTTTTTGCGCAAAAATCTACGGTTGCCTGTTTTTTTTCGTAAAACCTGTCGCGCATTACGCGCATATATTCGACGCACGGAATATCGAGCGCCTTCAAGGCGAGTTTCGTGTAATCTTTATCGATTGCAACCGCCTGTGCAAACAGCGGCGGAGCGACCGTCGCCACCCCGCAAAGCCGCAAAAGCCCGCAAAGAGTGCCGTCTTCGCCGTTTATTCCGTGCATGCACAAAATCGCGGCGTCGAGTTTTAAAAACGTGCGGATTTTGCCGCTTTTTATGTAATACAACTCGTTTTCGCCCGCCGAAAAATAAATGCGTTTAAGTTTTTTGAAATCGGGGTTTTTATAAAAGCCGAGCGCGTTCAGTCCGTCGCCGCCATACCACGTTCCGTCTTTCGAAACGTAAACGGCAACGGGATTGAATTTGGTTTTATCAATACTGTTAAGCGTTAAAACGCCCGTTATAACCGAAACGTCGTGTTCGGTCGATTTACCGCCGAAAAACACGGCAACCGACTTTAAATTGCTTGTTTTTTCTTGCTTTTTTGAAAAATTAAATATAAAAAACACCTCCGCAGATTTTTGCTTTGGTGAAAAAAAACTTTTTTAAGTTGTTTTTTTAAACGTTTTGCAACGATTTTACGAAAATTTATCGGGCAAATCGTTTTCGAACAGAACCACGTCGCCGCTTTTTAAAAGTTTTTCGAGTTTTTTGCGCGCAGAATCGAGATCTTTTGCGACGATTATATTTTCGCAATCGAAATAACCGTCTACAAGTCCGTCCTGAATACGGTAAGTTGCGGTGCGACCGACTAAAACTGCCAGATCGCACACGTCGGCAAGGCGTTTGCCGAATTTATAGTTTTCAAGGTCCTGCTCTCTTCCGAGTTCCACAAGCCCCGGCGTAACCACTATTTTTCTGCCGTCGAATTTCGATAAAACGTCGAGCGCGGCGATTATGCCCTGCGTATTCGAATTGTAACTGTCGTCGATAATCGTAACGCCTTTTGGCGTTTCGCGCACTTCGAGCCTGTGCGGAACGGCGCGAAGACGTGAAATCCCCGCGCAAATTTCACCGAGCGTAAGCCCCGTTTCGCGCGCTATTGCCGCCGCAAGACAGATATTGGATACGTTATGCTTTCCGAGCAGAGCCGTAAAGCACTTAACGCTTTCGCCGCCCGCGTGCAGAACGAATTCGCTGCCCGAAGTGGTAACTTTTAAATCGGTTGCGTAAACTTCGGGGTTACGGTTCAAATTAAGCCCCGCCCCCACGCATTTAAGTTTACATTCGTTAAAAAGTTCGGCGGTGTTATCGTTATCCACGGTGTATGCGACCACCCCGTCCGGCATACTTTCTACTATTTCATACTTGGTTTGTTTGATTGCGGCAAGCGAACCGAACGTTTCGAGATGCTGACCGACGATGCCGTTTATTACGGCGTAATTCGGGCGGACTATTTCGGTAAGTTCGCGTATGTCGCCGACGTGCCTTGCTCCCATTTCGGCAATAAACACCTGATGCGAAGACTTTAAACGCTTAACCGTTTTGCAAATTCCCATGGGTGTATTATACGAACTCGGAGTTGATAAAACGCTGAATTTTTCTTCAAGTAAAGTTTTTAAAATTTCTTTAACGGTTGTTTTGCCGTAACTTCCGGTTATGCCGATTTTTATAAGGTCGGGGCGCGCGTAAAGTTTTGCCATACATTTTTTGATGTATTTTTTTTGCACCGACTTTTCGTAAGGCTTTGTAATATAATATGCAACAAGAACCAGAAACGGAACGGCGAGCGGCATAACGCACAGCGGGCAAAGCCTTATGCGCACCAGAAGCGGGTTAAATTTTAAATAAAACGCGGCTATATTAAGCAGAATTACGAGCGCATAGTTTACGATTAAAAGCACCAGAAAATAAGTTGCGATAAGCCTGTTCATGCGCGCCGTGCGAACGAGCGGCACCTTTTTGGCGCGTTTTTTTTCGCTTTCGAAATATCTTGAAACAAAGCAGATATAAAAAATAAAACCGACGTATAAAATCCACCATTCGTTGCTGAACGACAGCGAAATGTTGGTGAGCAAATACCCTAAAAGGGATAAAAGGCTAATGGTGGTAAGGCGGGTTAAATAAACGTTATCGCGCCGACGAAGCCACTTGAAATAACCGAAGCCTTCATAGCCCGATTGTTGCATTATCTGCAAAAATTTATATGAAATAGCCATAAGCAAAAGCGAATTTACGGCACTTATGGCAACGTATACGAGTTGATACTTTGCAAAAAACAGTTCCGCCACCGTTTTTACGCTTGAAAAATCGGGCATTTGGTTCTCCTTTATATTATTTTATGCGCCTTGCAACGCGCGTTAAAACCTTTTTTGTTAATTTAAAAATTCGTTTACGACAAAGTTGAATTCGGCGGGATTTTCTAAAAAACAAAAATGTCCGCAACCTTTCATTATGTATTTTTGCGCTTTATAAACGCCGCGTTCGATTCTATCTGCGAGATAAGTCGGCGTTTCTTTGTCTTTTTCGCCGAAAACGGCAAAAACGGGCGCTTTTATAAGTTTTAACTTATCGTCGAAAAGTTCGCTCGTTACAAGTTTGAAACTCTGTTTTTTCACTTCGGTAAGCATGTTATAATCCTGCGAAAAAAACTTTTTTTCAAGAATTTCTCTCGTTAAAAAAGGCTTACAAAGTTTATAACCCAACCGTTTTAAGCAATAACGCGCGCTTTTTTTGGTTTTAAGCCCGGCCGCGCCCACCAGGACCGCCTGTTTTACGGCGTTCGTTTCGCATAGTGCTTTTAAAGTTATTCTACACCCGAACGAATGAGCAACGACCGAAACTTTTGCGTTTTCCGTTGCCTTAACAAGACTTAAAAAGTCGTTAAGATAGTCGCAAAGCGCGTAAGGATACGGCATGTAATCGTTTTCGCCGAACCCCGTCAAATCGGGAGCGTAAACTTTGAACCTTTTCGAAAAAAAGTTTATCTGCGATAAAAACGCTTCTTTTTGCGACATAAAACCGTGCAAAAATATTAGCGGACTGCCCTCGCCTTTAATTATTACGGGCAAAGGTCTGCCTTTTTCGCCTGTTAAAATTTCTTGGTTATTTAAAGTTTGTTTTTTATAATTCAAAGGGCAATTCCCTTACCATAACCAACGCGTCTTCGCCGTTTTCGTAGTATTTTTTTCTTATACCCACGGGCGAAAATCCTGCCTTTTTATAAAGTTTTTTCGCGCTTTCGTTAGAAACGCGAACTTCTAAAAACACCGCTATAACGCCGATTTTTTCAAGTTTTTTTAGCAAAACTTTCAGCATCGAATATCCCGCGCCCTGCCTGCGATATTCTTTTTCAACGGCAACAAGCGCAATATCTGCCGAGTCGAACGCGCAAATCGCGCCGGCATATCCGAAAACTTCGCCGCTTTCGTTTAACGCGACCACTCCGCAAAAATTAGAAAGGCCTGCCGTTTCTTCTACCATTTCGTGTGACCACGGATATTCGAAACACTTTTTTTCAAGTTCGGCAATACGCGCGTTGTGCGCGCCGCCCCAATCTACTATTTGCATAACGCTTCTTCTTCCGCCTGACTGCGCTTGACGTAAAGCGGCGCCAAAAGATGATAATCCGTAAGCCCGCCCGATTTTTCTTCGCAAGCGGCGATAACCCCCGCGGGAATATCGGCAACAAGCGAATTTACGTTTTCGATTTTTACGTCCGAAACGATTTTATAATCCGAATATTTTTCGGATATATCCGCCTTGTTTATAAACTGCGGTTCGCCTTTTAAAATCTGCCCGTTTTTTTCGCGGATAAACGTTTGCGCATAAAAATTATCGTGCTTGGCATCGATTAAACAAAGCAATTTTTCGCTTGCTTTGTCATTATATGCCAAAACGTCGAAAGAAGTTATATTAAGCGCGGGCTTGTTTAAAGAAAAACAAAGCGCCTTCGCCGTAGAAACGCCTATTCTTATACCCGTAAACGACCCGGGGCCGGTAACCGCGGCGATAAAATCGAGATTTTTTAGTTCGCACCCCGCCGCCGAAAGCGCGCTTTCGACTTCGGGCAAAAGCGTGAGCGAATGTTTGGTTAAACAGTTTTTTAAATAACGGGTTTGCAAATTTTCGCCCGCTTTTACGGCAACGAACAAATGCTCGCCGCTCGTATCTATTGCAAGATAATTCAAAATTCAACGCTCCTTTCGTTTTCGCCGAGTTTTTCGATGTTTACGATAATGCAGTTATCGGGAATAACGCTTTTTATGTTTTGCGCCCATTCGATAACGCAAACGCCGCCCGCATAAAAATAATCGGTAAGCCCTAAACTTTCGGCGTCGTCGCCTGACGTTAAGCGGTAACAATCGTAATGATAAAGTTTGCCGCTATAATCGTTCATATAAGCATAAGTAGGGCTTAAAATCTCATCGTTTATTCCGAGCGCTTTGGCTATTCCCTTAACGAACACCGTTTTGCCCGCGCCCATTTCGCCGTTTAAAAGCACCACGCTTCCGCTTTTTAAAGTTTTTCCGAATTTTTCGCCCAAATCAATTGTTTGCTCGCGGCTTTTCGATATGTATTTCATAAAATAAATCGCTTTTTTATTTACTTTTATCGCCTTACCCTGCTTTTTTACATTCTGTTAAGCAAGTTGGATATGCGCTTATAAACGAGCCATGTTAAAGCCGAAGCCACCGCGCAACGCAACAGGTTGAACGGCAAAATCGCAACGAAAATATAACACGGATAAAAATTGCTTTGATTTATAAACGGCATTGCCGCCGCGCACATGTTCACTATCGCTTCAAACGGAATGTTCATAACCGCCATATAAAACGGCAGAATAAGCACCCTGTTTAAAATCATCGCAACGACTACGCTTGCAACCGTTCCGAAGGTTACGCCGAGAAGCGCGCCTTTTTTGTTTCTATTTTTTTTATAAACTATTCCCGCAACGACGGCAAACGCCCCGCCGATCAAAAGGTCTGCAAGTTCGCCCGAGCACAACGTTGAAGTGAACGGAAGTTTTATTAAAATTTTAATTAAAACCACGATAAATCCCGAAAGCGGCCCCAATGCGAACGACGCAATAAGCGCGGGAATATCAGAAAAGTTTATTTCTAAAAATTGCGGAAAAAACGGAAGCGGAAACTTTACAAAATAAAGCGCGGTAGAAAGCGCGGCAAATATTCCGAGTTTCGCAAGGTGTTTTCCGCCGAAAAAAGCGGACTTGTTTTCTGACATATTTTTATTACCTCTTATGTTTGCAAAATAAAATTTTTTTTGCGAAATCGACTTTTACAAAACGGTTTTAAACCGAAGAGCAATTTAAATTCGCGATACAACAAATTATATCCGCAAATAAAAAAAATGTCAAACATTTTAACTTTGCGCGCGCTTAATGCCCTTTAAGCTTGCAAAATTTACTTTCGTTTGGATATAACCGCTATTATTTTGCACTTTTTTGCCCGCGTTCGGATAAAAACGCGTTTAAGCAAAGCCCGTTGGTTACGCCGAGCATCATAAAATAAAGGTAAAGCATGAACATAACGGTCGAAAGCGCCGTGTTATAAGTTTGTTTAAGCCCTTGCCACACGGCAAAGCCCGCACCGGTAACCTCCCACACCAAAAAACATAAAATAACGCCGTAAACGTTGTTTTTTACGGTATAGTTTTTCGGCGAAGCGAACTTTATCAAAATTGCGCACAAAACGGCGTTTACGGCTATTCCGCCGAGATAATAAGCGCAAAACGACGCGACTTTTGGCAAATTAAGCGCGGTTATCGCCGCCGTTCCGAACAAATCGAGCGACAACGCGCACAAAAACACCAACCCCGCCGAACCGAGCGCGGCAAAGGCTTTTAGTTTTGCTTTTACGCCCGTTTTTAAATCAGTTCCGCAAATTATTTCGCCCGATTTTAAAACGTGCGAATAAAGGTGCGTTGCCGAATAAACCGAACTTAACGCCAGAAACACGCTTTTTACACGATTTAAGGCAAACGAAACGTTTTCTTCGGCAAGCAGCGACAGTCCGCCGAACGAGCGATAAAGCGTTTTTTCTATTGCTTCCTGCGAAATCCCCATAAATTTGGCGGCAAACGCAAGCAACCCCGCAAACGGAACGAATCCCGCAAACAAAAAATACGCCAAAGCGCCCGCAAGCGTGGTAACATGCTTTTGAGTGCTGAACGATATATAATTTTTTATTGAGTTTTTTATTTTTGCGAACTTGTTTTTTAATAAAAATTTGCCCATACCCGTAAAAAGCAAAATTAAAACCATTCTGCGATTTATACGAGTATGAGCAAACTTATTGTTTTTATTTTTTTATTTTGATTGCCGATTAAAAAAAGTGCAATTTTAACAACCGTTAAACTACTATTTTAAATTCTTTAAGCGATTTTGCCGTGGCTTTTATTATAATCGAAAAGCCTTTGTCGCATGCCGAAACGTCGGTGATTACGTCGCCCGAAAGAGCGAAAAAATCCGAAAGAGCGTAACCTACTTCTCTGCTTATAACCCCTTCGGCACCCGCCGAGATTCCCGTTCTGTCCGACTTGATCATGGCGCTTGCCCGCCTTAACGCGGACGAACCTTTTTCTTTTTTCATAAAATTCTCCTTTTTTTCTTTATTTTAAAATTTTTGCGCTTTTAGGGCTGTATTTACTCGGTTAGCCGAGCGGGACTAAGCCCCGTCAAGCCTTAAAGGCGTCTTTTTGCCGCTTTTTTGCAACCGTTCGCTCGTAGTATGTCCAATACAACTTCGTTCACGCTTGCCAAAAATCATCTAAAAATAAGCTCTTTAAGGTGTGAAACATTTTAGCGGCGATAAATTAAGAAAAATCAAGGCAAACGAACGCAATAATACTTGGCGTATTATAAGCGAGTTTAACGAAGATTTTACAAATTTTGCGCCGCTAAAACTTAACGGGCTTAAATCCCGCTCGGCTACCTTTTTTTCGCAAAAAAATTAACCTTTAAAGCACGCGTTTTAATTTTCGCCTGATACTTCCCGCTATGCCGAAATATTCTTTGGCGGGATTTTTTATTTTGTTTTTGCCCGAAATTTCGTTATCGGCAAGCCGCAAAAACGCCGCGCCTGCACGCGTTCCTTCGTAAAGGCGGCAATCTTTGCATAGCAGAATATCGTCGCTTTGCGGAATAACGCCTATGGCTTTAATTTTTAATAGATTTTCGATTTCGCCGACCGAAAGCGCGTCGCCCGAAGCCATTAAATCGCCGCGCGCCATGTTTATTACCGCGCTTATTTTTTTTAGGTTATATGAACGCAGAATACTTAAAACCTTGTCGGCGTCGCGCACGGACGGCAACGCCGAAGTTACTGCGACGATCGCTTCGTCCGCATTAGAAACAGCGCGGTGAAAACCCGCGTCGATACCCGCCGGGCAATCGAGCAAAATATAATCGAACTTTGTTTTTAATCCTTCGAAAAGCAGTTTTAAGTTGTGCGTGGGCGTTTCTTTAACGCCGTAGGTGTGCCCCGAACTTATCATAAACAGGTTTTTGACGGCACTTTCGATTATCGCCTGATTCGCCCTGCAACGTCCTTCGAGAGCGTCGCCTATATCGTAAGCAACGCGCGATTCGAGCCCCATAGTCACGTCGAGATTATTAAGCCCGAAATCTAAATCGCAAACGACGGTGCGCTTTCCGCGTTCGGCAAGCGCCGCGCCCATAAAAGCCGCCACCGTGGTTTTGCCTACGCCGCCCTTGCCCGAAGTTATAACTATAATTTTAGCATATGCGTTTTTACGTTCAGCCATTCGTTTTCCCCCGGAACGCGTTAAATAAAGGCAGATTTTGAATTTTAAATAAAAAATTAAAATTCGTCTGTTTAAAACGAATTATAGCATTTTTAAAAAGCGAATTTTTAAATAATTAAGTCGTTTTTTAAGTTGTTTTGCGATTTTTGTAAATTTTCAATCCGTATCGAGAACGCCGGCTTGTCCGACCGATTGTCCGCTTGTCCGATCGCCTGTCCGTTTTCTTTTTTTACGTTCAAAATTTAAAGTTTTTTCGTTTAATGCTGAATAAAACTATTCGTCGTATTCGTCGCTTGAAAAATCGCGGTCCGAATCGGCTCCCCGAACGGATTGCACGTTATCGCTTTCGCCCGCACTTTGCGAAAAGCCGCCGTTTTTAACGCATTTTGCTCCCGGAAGTTTTACTAAAATTGCGTCGGAACCGATTTTCTGCACGTCGCAAACGTTTATTTCATATTTTTCGCCGCAGAACGAAAGCGCGTTTTCGGCAAAAAAACTTTTGACGCAGTTTTGTGGGAAAGTGATTTTCATATCGGTTATTTTGCCAAGTTTTTTACCGTCGGAAACGCTTATAACGTACTTTTTTTTTAGTTCTTTAAAGGTGTATTCCATAAAATTACCCCGCCTTATTTTATTAAAGCGGGGCAAAAAATATTCAAAACGCGCGCAACTTCGGCGCACCGTGATAATATTCCGTTATAATATTCAGATAACGTTCGGATAATTAAGTGCAGATAAGTTTTTTGCGCATAAATTTTAAAGCGAGTTTCTCAAGCCGCGAAACCTGCGCCTGCGAAAGCCCCACTTCGCCCGAAATTTCGGTTTGGGTTTTGCCTTCGTAATATCTTAAATAAATTATCTTTTTTTCGCGCTCGTCGAGTTTTTCAATCGCCGAACTAAGCGCGACTTTTTCGGTCCACTTTTCGTCGCAGTCGTTTTCGTCTTTCAACTGTTCGAGCAGTTCTATAGATTCGCCTTCTTTATCGTAAACGGGATCGTAAATCGAGGCGTGGTCGGATATGGCGTCGAGCGCGTAAACCACTTCTTTTTCCTGAACGGCGAGTTTTTCGGCGATGTCGCCCATCGTTACTTCTTTAAAACCTTTTTCAAGTTCGCTGCGCGCTTTTAAAGCGCGATAAGCGGTGTCGCGTATGCTGCGCGAAATTCTCAGCCCGCTGTGGTTGCGCACAACGCGCTTTACTTCTCCGAGTATCATAGGTACGGCGTAGGTCGAAAACCGAACGCCCAGTTCGTCGTTAAAGTTATCGGTTGCCTTAATAAGCCCTATGCAGCCCGCCTGAAACATATCGTCGGCGCTTACTTTAGCATTTGGAAATCTTTTTATTATAGACAAAACAAGGCGGATATTGCCTAAAATAAATTCTTCTTTTGCCGCCTCGTCGCCCTGCTTTATTCTTTTAAACAGTTCGGCGCTTTGCTTTTGCGTAAGTTTTTTTGCGTTTTCGATGTTATAACCCGAAATTTCTACTTTTCCTTTCATAACGCTCCTTCTTGCCCTTTTCCTGAAGCAACGGAAAAAGCAAGCCGTTTAATGCGGTTATCTTATTTTTCTCAAACGAAAAGTTTTTATTCTTTTTTGCGCGTTTTTAGCTTATTTTTTAAATTTCGCCGTTTGTTTTTTAAATTTCGTTGCGATATTAAAAAAAATGTGTTAAAATAAAATAAAAAAATAGATAAAGTAAAAGTTAAGGCTGAAAAATTGAGGCTGAAAAGGTAAAAATGCAGAAATTCAAATATAAATTTACCCCGCTCGCGCTCGTTTTTATAATTTTGGGCATGATTTCGGGGCTTGCATGCGTCGTTTTAAACGTTATAAGGTTCGTAGGTCTTTTGCAGACGACTACCGCCGCCTCGATCGATTATATGTCGGCTTCGGTTTCGGCAATTATCGGCGTTATCGCCATCGTTGTGCTGCTTGCCGTCGTTCTTAACTCGTATTATTCGATAGAAAACAAAGATTTCGTTGCCCGCTGGGGCTTTTTCGCAAACAAAATTCCGCTTAAAGACATTACGGGCATTACCCTTTTCAGACTTACCGATAAACTCGTTATTTATTATTCGACCGATAACTTTTTCGTTATAAACGCAAAACGCACCGATTACGAAAACGTTATTACCGCGCTTATGTCGGCTAACAATAAAATCGTTTATATCGAAAATTCGGAAAACGGCAACGATTAAAAGTAACCCAAAACGACCGATAAAATTATTTTTTCAACGTAAACTTAATAAAAACAAAAAGCCCGGTTGCGTTTTTTTTGCAAATCGGGTTTTGTTTTAATCTTTTTGTTTTTTCGTTATTTCGTTTTAAAGGTTTTTTGCTCGCCGTCTAAAATCAATGCGGTTTCCTGTGCGGCAAACAGATATTTTGCAAAATCTTCGGCTGTTTCTATATCGTCGGGAACAACCATTCCGCCCTTAAAAACGTTTTCTGCCGAGTGATAATCGGTGCCGCATGTAAGTAGCAGTTTATCGCGCCTTGCGATTTCGATGATTTTATCCTTTTTGCCGTAATCGAGCGAACTGCAATTTATTTCGATTCCGTTCATATATTTGGTGATTCCCGTATAATCAAGATGCCTTAACGGGTGCGCCTGAACGAGAAAAACGTTATTCTGCTCGCACAGCGCGAACAGTTGTTCCTGATTAAGCAAATACAAACATGGACATTTACGCATAAAATCACGCGTTACGCCGTATAAAAGCCAGTCGCTGAAAATCGGATCGCTTATGGTAACTTCAACCCCGAAAAGCAATTTAAAATCGTTTTTTTCGGCGTATAACGCGCCGTTTTCCCACTCTTTTATAAGGCGTTCGGTCCAGTCGGCTTGATTTTTGGGTTCGAAATACCACGACTGGCAATGGTTTGTTAAAACCGCGCCGTTATACCCCGCCGACTTTTTTTGATCGACTATACCTTCGCATGTGATACGACTGCACATGCTCGCCCCGCTTGAATGAACGTGCGGATCTATAATCATAACATTTCTCCGTTTTTTGCCGCTTGCCGCGCGGAATTTCACCACGCGACTTAATTATGCGGCAACTAAAAAACGCCTTAAAACCGCGTTTCTTGCAGAAAAGGCGTTTAAGTTACTACTCTTCTTCTTCGTCTTCGGGAAGGTCTACGTTGTGGTAAATATCCTGAACGTCGTCGTTATCTTCGAATGCGTCGAGCATTTTACGGAAGGTAACTATCTGGTCGGCGTTTAAGGTTATTTTGTCGTTAGGAACCATTTCGATAGACGCTTCTACGAAGGTATATCCCTTTTCTTCGAAATATTTTCTTACAGCCGAAAATGCAGAAGGCGCGGTGCGGATTTCGTAAACGTCGTCCGACGTGATAACGTCGTCGGCGCCTGCGTCGAGCGCGAGTTCGAGCGCTTCGTCTTCGCTTAAATCAACGGTACGTTCGATAACGATTACGCCGCGGTTTTCGAACATAAACGATACCGAACCGGTGTTACCCATGCTGCCGCCGTATCTGTCGAAAATGTGGCGGACTTCGCCGACCGTTCTGTTTTTGTTTTCGGTTAAGGTGCTTACGATAACCGCGCTGCCGCCTACGCCGTAACCTTCGTAAATAAGGTTTTCGTAGTTTACGTTGCCCAGTTCGCCGGTCGCTTTTTGTATGCTGCGTTTGATGTTATCGTTAGGCATGTTCGCCGCTTTCGCTTTTGCGATAACGTCGGCGAGTTTCGAGTTTATGGAGGGATCGGCGCCCGCTTTTGCGGCAACCGCTATTTCTCTGCCGATTTTGGTAAAGATTTTACCCTTTGCCGCGTCGGTTTTTGCTTTTTTATTTTTAATGTTCGCCCACTTGCTGTGTCCTGACATCTGTTATTCTCCTTTAAAATCGTTAAGATTGTTTATCAAGGTGTATAAAGTTATTCCCGCCGCAATGCCAACGTTTAAACTTTCAACTCCGTTTTGCATGGGAACGCGCACGGTTTTATCCGCCGATTCTTTTAAAAAATTTGATATGCCGTTGCCTTCGTTGCCGACGCACAAACAAAATTTTTCGGGCGGGTTAAACGAAAACACGTTTTCGCCATTCATATCCGCGCATATAAGTTCTATGCCGTTTTGTTTAAAAAACGACGCCGCGTTCTGCTCATCCGTAAAATGAACGTTAAGCCGAAACAGCCCGCTCATCGACGAGCGCACCGCTTTAGGCGAATAAGGATCGGCGCACGAAATTAAAAAAACGTCGGTTATTCCCGCGGCGGCGGCAAGCCTTAAAATCGCGCCTACGTTGCCGGGATCTTGCAACCTGTCGAGCAGCAAAGTATGCGTTAATCGACCTATAGGCGGGTTTTTGTTGATTTTTACAACGGCTGCTATGCCCTGCGGGGTTATTTCGTCGGCAATGCTTTCAAGCACGTTTTGCGTTACGTTAAAAAGTTGAACGCCCGCCTTTTCGCTGCCGGCACATGCTTTTTCGATAAGCGAAGCGGCAAGCGGCAAATATTTATCCGTTGCAAAAACCGCGCGGACAATCTGCCCCGTTTTAAAGGCTTCGGATACGAGTTTTTCGCCTTCTACAAGGTATTCGCAAAAAACGTCGCGGTTTTTCTTTTGTTTAAGCGACGCGGCGCGTTTTACGTTTTCGTTCTGCCGTGACGTAATAAGCATAATACACCAAAACGGGCCGCCCTTTATTTAAGTGCAGCCCGTGCTAAACGATTGCTAAATTAGTTCAACTTCGCTTTTGCGGTTTCGCAAAGAGCGGTGAAGCCCGTCGCGTCGTTTACAGCCATATCTGCAAGCACCTTTCTGTTAAGATTGATGCCGGCTAAATTCAGACCGTGCATAAATTTGCTGTAAGACAAACCGTTAAGGCGGCAACCCGCGTTGATTCTTGCGATCCAAAGTTTTCTGAAATCTCTCTTTTTGGCTTTTCTTCCAACGTAAGCGTAAGCCAACGATTTCATAACAGCCTGGCGGGCTATTCTGTAAAGTTTGCTTTTAGCGCCGAAATAACCTTTCGACAGTTTTAATATTTTTCTACGTTTTTTAACGCCGTTTACTGCTCTTTTAATACGCATAATAACTCTCCTTTAAATAACTTACGCTTTGTAAGGAACGAGATTTTTTACCATTTTTTCCTGCGCGTGCGAAACGTAGGTGGTGGTTCTTAATCTTCTTTTTCTCTTGGTGTCTTTTTTAGAAAGGATGTGGCTTTTGTTCTGATGGCCCCTTTTAACCTTTCCCGTTGCGGTAAGCGAAAAACGCTTTTTAGCACCGCTGTGCGTTTTCATTTTAGGCATATTTATTCCTTTTATTCCTCCGAAATTATTTTTCTATTTAACTTTTTGCGGGAGCAACAATCATTAGGATGTTGCGGTTTTCGGTTAAAGGCTTTTTTTCGACAACCGCGGCGTCGCCTAAAATGGCGGCGAATCTGTTCATAACGTCTATTCCTAAATCGGAATGGGCGTTCTGACGACCGCGCATACGAATGGATACCTTAACCTTATTGCCTTCCGCCAAAAATTTGAGCGTTTGTTTGGCTTTTACGTTCAAATCGCCTACGTCGATACTCATCGAAAGCCACATTTCTTTCATTTCGACCGTTTTCTGGTTCTTTTTGGCTTCTTTAAGGCGTTTTAACGTTTCGAATTTAAACTTGCCATAGTCCATAATTTTGCATACGGGCGGAACGGCGTTGGGCGATATTTTAACCAAATCGAGATCGGCTTGTTCGGCAAGTTCGAGTGCCGCTCGCGAACTCATAACCCCGAGCATTTCGCCGTCGGCGTTTATAAGCCTTACTTCGCGGTCCCTGATCTCGTTGTTGATTTGATGCTGATTTTTAATAGTAGGTTACCTTCCTTAATAAACTTAAAAAAATAGCGGGCTGCAAACAAATGCAACCCGTTAATACCTTTTTTTTAAACCGCAAACGATACGAACACGCCGCCGCGCGATTTTTAAAAGAATATGTGCCGTTTCGATTAAAACCAAACGGCGAGAAGGTTTGCTTCTGCTTGTCAGCCTTAATATACTACCACAAACCTTACCGCGTTGTCAACGATTTTTAATAGGTTTATAAATAATTTTTTGCCGAATTTAATTTTTCGGCTAAGCGATTGTTTTCCGCCTGAATCAGCCGGCCACCGGAGTTTTCGCTTCGGGCGGAACGCCCGCGTCGGTTTTATCGTTTTTGTTTTTGCGTTCGATTTTAATTTCGCCCGCTTTTTCAAGCGCCCATTTCGTAATCAGCGGCCCCACGAGTTCGTAAACGAGCGTAGCGCAAAGCGTTACGGTTACGATTCCGTCTGCAATTCCCGAAAGCGCCGGCGTGTTTTTTATCTTTTGCGCCATACCTATGGCTACGCCCGCCTGCGGCAAAAGGGTAAGCCCTAAATATTTACGCACGTTGTGATCGGCGTTTACTACCCTTGCGCCAAGCCTTGCGCCGAAATATTTGCCTGCGCTGCGCGAAATGATATATGCTATACCGAGTATTCCGACAGACGGAATTATTAAAGGATCGAGTTCGGATCCCGAAATTATAAAGAACAACATAAACAGCGGAGCCGTCCATCTGTCCATTATATCCATAACCGAACCGCTTTCTTTGTTTAGGTTAACGTAAAATACGCCGATAGACATGCAGGTTAACAGATCCGAAAGTTCGAAGCCGTTTCCGAACACACCGGAAAGCCCTACGCCCGCAAAAACCGCCACAATGCAAAGCGAAATACGGTTTGCGCGCGATTTGAACACCTTTGCGAGATATGAAAGCGCAACGCCGATTACCGAACCTATGGCAAGCGAAGCGATTATTTCGAGAAGCGGCATAACCAGAACGTCCATTACGTTTATCGAGCCGCCTTCGACCGCCAGAACTTTTGCTATCGCAAGCGAAACGGCGAATACGACAAGACCTATCGCGTCGTCGAACGCGACTACGGGAAGCAACGTATCGGTAACTATACCGCGCGCGCGGTATTGGCGAACGACCATTAAGGTAGCGGCAGGAGCCGTTGCGGTCGCTATCGCGCCAAGGCAAAGCACCGTGGGCAAATCGACGAGATTTGCAAAATGAAGCCCCGCAAGAACTATATCGACAAAAACGACGGTGATAAGCGCCTGAAAACAAGTAATAACCACTACGCTTTTACCTATTTCTTTAAGGTGTTTGAGCTTGAACGACGAACCTATAGAAAAAGCGATAAAACCGAGCGCTACGTTCGAAATTATATCCAGCCCTTCGAAATAAATGCAATTTAACGCCTGCATTAAATAACGCATGGCAAGCCCCGCAAGCAAATATGCGGTTACGTTGGGAAGACCTATGAGTTTGGCAAGACGAGTAAGCCCCAGACCTATCGACATTGCTATGGCAAGACACAACAAAGTATTCATGATTTATTCGATCCCCTCGACGAATGCAAGCGGTTGAGCGAACATTATACCCACTTTGTGTTTGATTTCGTCGGTTACTTTGCGTACGATGCCCTTAACTTCATCGAGCCGCGTTTCGTCGATTATGCAAAAAACCATATAGTTCATGTCGTGCGCGTATTCGACCACATGGCGAAGCCCCGTAAACGCGGGAATCGATTCGTCTTTATTATCGAGCAGCGCCGATTTTAAACTTTGCGCGGGCAGAACCACGCCGTTTATTCCGTTTTTTCTGAGCGCAGAAAAAAGCGCGTAGGCGTCTTCGTTTTTAGACAAAAGCACCTGAAACATGTAATATTGCATAAATTCATCTCCTTGGTTAATTACGTTTTTTAAAAGGATTTTCGTTTTTTAACGCACTCTATTTTAAACCTATAAAAAAACAAAAGCAAGCGTTTTTAAGCGGTTTATAAATTTAAAATCAAAAACGAAAATAAAAGGCAAAAAATCAAAACGAAAAGCCGCCCGAATTTGTTTTTTCAGGCGGCTCGATCTCGTTTGATTTATCGTCTTTCAATCTTTTAAACAGTTTTCGGCGTATTTTAAGAAATAATTTCTTCGACCACGCGTTTTTTAACCGATTTATCCGAAAGTTTTAAGTTTTTCGTAATTAAAGGCGAAACTATAACGCCGACGTATATTCCCAAAATCGAAGCAAGCGAACCGAACAGCACGTCGGTGCAGAAATGCGCGCCTTCGATAACCCGGCTTATCATCGTTCCGAGCGTGAAAACCACGGGCAGAATCGTTAAAAGCCAGAACGAAACTTTATCTTTTTTTATGCCGAAACACATCGGCAAAAGCATAAGCGTAAGCGAAACGGCAGAAGCCGCGCTATGCCCCGACGGAAACGAACGGTATGCGTCTTTTCCCGCGCCAAAAGTTAACAGTTCGTCCGAAGGAACGCGTTTACCGCCGAAAATATACCACGGGGTGTATTCGTCGAAACTTCCCGCGACGTTAAGGGTTGCGTACCTCGCGCGTCCCGCAAACACTTTTACGCTTTGCACGATCGCCTGCGAAATCGCCGCCGTAAACAAAACGACTATCGCCCAGCGAAAAGTTTTGTTTAAAAAATCGTCTGAAACGTCTTTCATAAGGTATAAAAGAGCCGCCGTCGAAATTGCGCCCGCAAGAACGTAGGCTATTTCGTCGGTAACGCCGCCGAGCATATAATCGAACCCGAAATGAATTGCGATATACCCGAACGACTGTTTGAACATTTTATATCCCAAAGCAACGCATATTGCCGCAGCGATAACGCCGCAGATTATTTTTGCCTTCTTGCCGCACGAATTTTCGCGCATTACGAAATGAAAAATTATCGATAAAGCAAGCGACGTTACCGCGTAAACGGGAATTACCCCGATCGTTTCGAAAACTCTGCCGAAAAAATTTTCGGGATAATATTTTCCTTCGCCCATTACGTTTATCGCTTTGCTTATTTCGAGGTCGAAAAAAGTGCAAACGGCAATTAAAGCGGCATAAACGCCCAAAATAACGCCGAATATCGCGCTTGCTTTTTTTATTTTTGCTTTATCCATTAAATTCTCCGTTTTATTGCCGATTTTTAATCGTTTTTATCGTTGTTTTCGTTTTTTGCTTCTTCACTGTGATTTTCGCCGACTTTTACGCCCGCCCCGGCGACGTTTTCGCAGCCGCAGACGCCGCGCGGTTTTTTATTTTTTTTCGAAAACAAGCCGAAATACCTGCCGCTTTTGTCGTTTTTGAAAAACGTGCCTATAATTTCGCTTACCGACGAGCAATATGCGAACGTGCGCGGGAATCGTTTTAAAACGTTTTCGAACTCGGCGATCTGATTTTTGCGGATTACGCAGATTAAAACGTATTTATCGGTGTTTTCGTACATTCCGCGCCCGCGGGTTACGGTAACGCTATGCCCTAGTTTTTCGATTATTTCTTTCGCCATGCGATCGGGGTCGTCGGTTATAACCTCGAATTTAAGCGCTTGTTTTACGCCCTTTAAAATGTAATCGCAAACCTTGCTGAAGATAAATATATATATTAAGGCAAAGCACACCGACTCGATTCCGCCGAACACAAAATACCCCGCCACTGTTACGAGCGCGTTGGCAAGTATAAGCAGAACTGAAACGTTTGCATGCGGGCGATATTTCTGAATTATCATAACGATGGTGTCCACCCCGCCCAAACTTGCGTCGTTTTTAAAGGTTACGGCGATGGATATACCTGCGAAAATTCCGCTTACAATGCTGCAAAAAAACTTTTTGCCAAAATCCGAATAAACCACTTCGACCATTTCTCCGTCGACGGGAACTTCTAAAACGCTCGTCGCCGAAAAATGCAGAATTCCGTTTTTATCGAACAAACTTAAAAGATAAAAACCAAGGCACATTACGAAAACGCTTATAGTGGTTTTTATTGCGAAATCTTTTGATAAAATAAACCAACTCCATATAAGCAGCGGAAAATTCATAAAAAACAAGGTGAACGTTCCCGATTCCAGGTTGAATAATTTTTCCGTCATTACCAAAATGCCGCTGAATCCGCTCGATGCAAAGCCGTTGCCTATAACGAACGTATAAGTGGTTATCGTATATAAAAGCGTGGATAACAAAACCGCAATATATTCTTTCGTTTTCTGAAATCTTTTAGCACGTTTAACAAGTGTTTCGTCGGTATAACGCAATTCGTCCATAAAAAATTCTTCCGATGTAAGTTAGATAAAAATAATTAAAGCATCTATATGATACCATACTTTTTTAACTAACACAACAAAAACGGGGTAAAATGCAAAGTTAAATTTAAAAAACTTTTAAAAAATCGCGGACCTTCAACCGCATTTTGTTTTTTTTGTTAAAAATCGTTTGGAATTAAAGCGGCGTTATGATATAATTAAAGGTGCTAAAAATTTGCGACACTCGGCTTAATCGGAGAAAAGTCAACTATGAACATGAAAGAAATCGAAAAAAAGTGGCAAGACAGATGGGAAACAGCCAAGCTGAACACGTTCAACAAGAAAAACATCGGCAAAAAGTTTTATTGTTTAGAAATGTTCTCGTATCCTTCGGGCGCAAAACTGCACGTCGGGCATTGGTATAACTACGGCCCTACCGATAGTTACGCGCGCTATAAAAAAATGAAAGGCTTCGAAGTTTTTCAGCCGATGGGATTCGACGCGTTCGGGTTGCCTGCCGAAAACTACGCCATTAAAACGGGCGTTCACCCACAGGATTCCACAATTAAAAACATCGAAACCATGGAAAAACAACTTAAAGCCATGGGCGCTATGTTCGACTGGTCTGCCGAAATTAAAACCTGCATGCCCGATTATTATAAATGGACGCAGTGGCTGTTTTTGCAACTTTATAAAAACAAACTTGCTTACCGCAAAGAAGCGCCCGTAAACTGGTGCCCTTCGTGCGCTACCGTTCTTGCCAACGAACAGGTTATCGACGGTAAGTGCGAACGTTGCGGAAGTCAGGTTACGCATAAAGATTTAACTCAATGGTTCTTTAAAATCACCGATTACGCCGAAGAACTTTTGCGCGGACTTAACGACCTCGACTGGCCCGAAAAAACCAAAGCCATGCAACGCAACTGGATAGGAAAATCGGTAGGCGGCGAAATCGAGTTCACGGCGGAAAGCGGCGACAAATTCAGGGTTTTTACCACCCGTGCCGATACCATTTTCGGCGTTTCTTACGTCGTTTTGGCACCCGAACACCCGCTCGTTAAAAAACTTTGCACGCAACAGCAGAAAGCGGCGGTCGAAGAATATATCGAAAGCACCGCTAAAATCGACGAAATCGAACGCCTTTCTTCGGCGCGCGAAAAAACCGGCGTGTTTATAGGCGCTTACGCGATAAACCCCATTAACGACAAAAAAGTTCCCATATATTGCGCCGACTACGTTCTTTATTCTTACGGCACCGGCGCGGTTATGGGCGTTCCCGCGCACGACGAACGCGATTTTAAGTTCGCCAAAAAATACGGCTTGCCCGTAAACCGCGTTATTCACTCGGCAAAAGGCGACGACGAACTGCCCTTTATCGACGACGGCATTATGATAAACAGCCTTTCGTTCGACGGGCTTAAAAGCGACGAAGGTCGCCGCGCCGTTTTAAAACGCCTTTCCGAAATGGATAAAGGCTGCGCAAAAATCAACTATCGCTTGCGCGACTGGCTGGTTTCGCGCCAGCGTTATTGGGGCGCACCCATCCCGATGATTTATTGCGAAAAATGCGGAATGGTTCCCGTTCCCGAAAAAGATCTGCCCGTGCTTTTGCCCTACGACGTAGAGTTTAAGCCGGACGGCAAATCTCCGCTTGCCAAACACGAAGGCTTTATGCATTGCAAATGCCCCGTTTGCGGCGGCGAAGCCACGCGCGATCCCGACACGTTAGACACGTTCGTTTGTTCGAGTTGGTATTATTTAAGATACCCCGACGCCAACGACCAAGAGCGCGCGTTCAACCCAGAAATAATCAACAAAATGCTCCCCGTCGATAAATACGTCGGCGGCGCGGAACACGCTTGCATGCACCTTTTATACGCCCGCTTTATAACCAAGGCGCTGCGCGATATGGGTTATCTTAATTTCGACGAACCCTTTAAATCGCTCACTCACCAAGGCGTTATTTTAGGGCCGGACGGCAACCGCATGAGTAAATCGCATGGCAACGTAATTTCGCCCGACGATTACGTAGAAACTTACGGATCCGACGTGTTCAGGCTGTATCTGCTTTTCGGGTTCAGCTACGTCGAAGGCGGGCCGTGGAGCGACGACGGAATTAAAGCGGTAGCTAAATTCGTAGACCGCGTAGAACGTTTGTGCTTAAAAATCAACTCGCTTAAAGCAAGCCGCAAACAAGCCGACTACGGCAAAGACGAAAAAGAACTTTTATACGCCGTAAACTACGCAATTAAGTGCGTCGACCGCGATATGGACAACTTCTCGTTCAACACCGCCGTCGCCCGCCTTATGGAACTTGTGAACGCGATGTACAAATACGACGCCCTGCCCGACGAAAACAAAAACGTTAAACTTTTAAAAGAAACCGAACGCAAACTTATTCTTCTTCTCGCGCCGATGGCTCCGCATTTTTGCGAAGAATTATGGAGCCTTACGGGCAACAAAAAGTCGGTGTTCCTTGCCGAATACCCCGTTTGCGACGAACAATATTTAACGCTTGACGAAATCGAATACGGCGTGCAGATAAACAGCAAAATCAAAGCGAAAATCGTTTTGCCCAAAACTTATTCGCGCGAACAGGTAGAACAAGCCGTGCTTGCCGACGCAAAGGTTAAAGAACTTTTAGACGGTAAAGAAGTCGCTAAAATAATCGTTATCCCCGCAAGGCTCGTAAATATTATCGTTAAATAACAAAAAACGCGAAGCCTTCCGTTGCTTGTTACATAGATAAATTCGGACGGGCGATTCGTAAGTCGCCCCTACCCGTAAACACAAAAAAATCGAGCGGTCGATGACCGCCCTACCCGTAAATACAAAAAATCGGGCGATTCGTGAATCGCCCCTACTATAAAAAAGCACAAAAATGCCGCTATAAGTCGATTATCGGCATATTCGCACAATTTAAAAAACCACTGTCCCCTATCGGGGAAAGTTGCGGCAAAGTTGCCGAAAATGGGCAAAATTTACATTAAAATCACACAAAAAATCACAGCCGCACTTAACAAAAATAATCTGCGGCTGTAACTTTAAGGCGCGTTTTAAAATTTTACGTTTTAACGAATTTTCACTTTAACAAATGCGCACTTTAAAAAATTAAAAAAATTATGAACGCTATCGAATTTTTAAACTTATCTAAAACACAATATCACGCAACCGAAAACGCTCAAAAAATGCTTTTAAGCGCGGGCTTTAAACGCCTTTTCGAAAGCGAACCGTTCAACGTAGAAAAAGGCGGCAGATATTTTATCGTTAAAGACGGTTCGGCTTTAATCGCTTTTACCGTAGGGAATTTCGATTTAAACAACGACGGCGACCTTTTTAAAATCGTCGCTTCGCACACCGATTCGCCCTGCTTTAAGGTAAAAACAGGCAAAAATTTAACGACCTTTGCGGCAGGAACCGCTTCGCTTAACGTCGAACGTTACGGCGGAGGGCTTTTATACACATGGTTCGACCGTCCGCTTAAACTTGCGGGCAGACTTTGCGGCGAAAAGGACGGAAAAATTATTTTTACCCTTTTCGAAAGTGAAAACCGCTACGTTATCCCAAGCGTTGCCATTCATTTCAGGCGCAACGCAAACGACGGATTTGCCGTAAACTCGCAGGTCGATTGCCCGCCCCTTTTCGCTTTGTGCGATAAAAACGGCGCGGTAAACGGCGTAAGCGGCGACGAACTTTTGTTAAGCGAACTTAATAATGCGTTTAACGGCAAACTTCTTGACGCCGACCTTTATTTGATTTGCGACGAAGCGCCCTTTATCGCGGGCAAAAACGGCGAATTTATATGCTCGCCCAGGATAGACAACTTAACGAGTTGTTTCACTTCGATTTCGGCGCTTATTTCGGCAAGCGAAAACGGCGAACACGAAAAACAAAACGGGGTTTCGGTCGCTTACCTTGCCGACAACGAAGAAGTAGGCAGCCGCACTAAACAAGGCGCGGCTTCGACTTTTTTGCGCGACGTTTTAAAGCGCGTTTATCTTTCGTTGTTTGCAAAATCGGGCTTGACTGCCGCCGAAACCGAAAGCGGTTTTATGCAGGCGCTTGCAAAATCGTTTATCGTTTCGTGCGATAACGCGCATGCAAACCACCCCAACCACCCCGAATATGCCGACAAAACCTGCCTTGTTAAAATGGGCGGCGGCATAGTTATAAAGCACCACGGCAACTTAAATTACACAACCGACGGATTGTCGTCTGCCCTTTTTAAAAGCATTTTAAACGCCGAAAACGTGCCTTATTGCGATTTTTATATGCGTTCGGATTTGCCGTGCGGCGGAACTTTGGGCGCTATAAGTTCTTCGCAGATTTCGATTAAAAGCGTTGATATAGGGCTTGCTCAACTTGCGATGCATTCTGCCGTTGAAACCATGGCTGCCGTCGACGTTGAAAACATGATAAACGGGCTTAAAGCCTTTTATAAAAACTATAAATTCTTCGGTGAAACTTAAAAAATAAAAACCAGAAGGTGTTATTATGGATTTTTTAACGCTTACGTTATACTTTTTTATTTATGCCTTTTTCGGTTGGTGTTGCGAAGTTTCTTTTGCCACTTTAAAAACGGGCAAATTCACAAACCGCGGATTTTTAAACGGTCCGCTTTGCCCTATTTACGGCTTTGGTTGCGTGGGCATAATCTGCGCGCTTTCGCCCATTCAAAAAAATTTGATTTTGTTGTTTTTCGGCTCGATGTTTTTAACTTCGCTGCTCGAATTTTTAACGGGTTTTTTGCTAGAAAAACTTTTCAAACAAAAATGGTGGGATTATTCGAAAGAGCCGTTTAACATTATGGGTTACGTTTGCCTGCGTATGAGTTTACTGTGGGGGTTTGCCTGTGTTTTCGTTATAAAACTTATTCACCCGATATTCGAATCGCTCGTTGCAAAACTCAACTACCCCGTAAACCTTATAATCGCGCTCGTTTTATACGCGATTTTGGTTGCCGATTTAATCGTTTCGGTGTTTCAGCTTATCGCGCATAAAAAGAATATGCGCAAATATAACGAACTCGTTTATCAAAAATTCGATTCGGCGCAAAACGCGCTTAGGGTTACTTCGGATAAAATAGGCACGGGAATTTATAAAGGCACGGTTAAAAGCGTAACCGAACTTAACGCGCTTATAACTAAAATTAAGCGCACGAGGCTTGTAAAAGCGTTCCCCGCGCTCGGCGAAAAAATGGGGCTCGATAACATCGTGAATAAATTCCCCATAGAAGAATCGCCCGCCATAGTCGCAGATTTAAAAGAAACGGCCGACGCCGACGAGTAAACGAACAATACCCAATTAACCGAAGCGGCGGCGACAAGCGATATAGCCCAAACGCCCGCCATAAAAGCCGAAGCGCCCGCAGAAAACGAATAAAATCGGCGATTAAAAACTAAAATATTTGTTATATCAAAGCGAAAATACGGCATATAAAAATAAAATTTTAAGATAAAAAACAAAAATTTACCCCGCGGAAGTTTTTTCCGCGGGGCTGTTTTATTATACTTTCGTGTTTGATATTTTGTTATTTAAAAGCCATAAATTGGGGGTTTTTATTATTTTATTTCAAATTATTTTAAAAGTTCGGGCAAGGCGTTAAAATATTTATCGGTTTTAAGTTTTTTGTGCGCTTTTTCCAATGCAGACGGGCGGAACGAATGAACGTCGCTCGCAACGAAATCAACAAGCCCGCGCTTTATAAGTTTGTTTGTGAAAAATTTAGTTTTTAAACCGTTTTTGCCTATAACCGAATCGGCGTTTACCTGAATTAAAGCGCCCTGCTCGCGCATATCTTCAACCGCACTAAAATCTATCCGCTTATAACGCTCGACATGCGCGATAATCGACCTATAGCCCGATATTTTAAGCGAGTAGATCGCTTCGGAAACACATTCGGCAGACGTTGAAAACGAAAATTCCAAAAGCACTAAGTTTGTGCCGTTAAGGGTTAAAAGTTCACCGCTTTTAAGCATTTTTAAAACGTTATAACTATTCGACCAATAAATTTCCTGCCCGAGCAAAAGCCGAACGCCGACGCCCGCTTTTCGGGCTTCGTTTTTAAAATTTTCAAAAGTTTCTTTAATTTCGGCGGCGGTTTTAACGTATTTGCGCGGCGGGCAATAATGCGGCGTTAAAATAACCGCGTCTACCCCGCTTTTTTGCTGATCTTCAAGCATTTTTACCGACGTTTGCAAATCGGCGCTGCCGTCGTCGACGAAAGGCAGAATATGCGTGTGTATGTCGACCAAAAAAATCACCCCTTAACCGTTTTTGCGATAAAACAAAAGCGCAAAAGCCGAAATTTATGCACACCGAACTTTGCAACCGTTACAACCAAAAATGCAACGTGGCAGCAACTTAGCGCTAACTGCGATTAACCGTAATAACAATCAGCCGCAGTAATAATTTAACCGTAGTAATAATATTGTTTTTTGCTGCTGTCCGAAACCTCGGTAAGCACCGCGCCGAAAATTTTAACGTTGTTTTGCTTTAACACGTTTACGGCTTCTTTAGCCGCGCCCTTTTCGGTAACGCGCGACGAAACGACGTAAACCGCACCGTCGCAGAATTTAGATATTATGCAAGCGTCGCTCACCATTAAAACGGGCGGGCAATCGATTAAAACTATATCGTACTCGCCCTTTAATTCGGCAATAAGTGCAGCAAGTTTTTCCGAACCCAAAACCGTGGTGGGATAGGTTACGCTTAACCCGCGATTTATAAAATCGATACCGTTTTCGCCGCGTTTAATTGCCGCTTGCAAATCGATTTTGCCGGCAAGATAATCGACGACGCCGTTTTTGTTTTCTACCCCGAAAGCGCGGTGAATACGCGGACATCTTAAATCGAGGTCGATTATTATCACTTTTTTGCCGTCTTCGACGTAGGTTGCGGCAATGTTTAAACAAGCGGTGGTTTTGCCTTCGCCGCGAAGCGCCGAAGCCATTTGCACAACAAGCCCGCAGCCTTCGGAATGCGAAAGATCGAGCCCTATTTTTATGCGGCGAAACGCTTCGCTCGACGGCGACGACGGATCGTCGAAAGTTATGATGCGATAATCGGGATTGCGCGAAACGCGCGACTTAGCCGCATTTTTGCTGTATTTTCTTTTGAATAACGACATTTCAGTTCTCCCCTTTGCTATAACGCTTTGCGCCCGACGAATTTTTGGCGGTGCCGGCGGTTATTTCATATTCGGGAACGGCGGCAAAAACAGGTACTTTTAAAATTTCTTCTACTTCGGTCGCGGTTTTGAATTTATTGTTTAAAAGTTCGCGGATAAACACGTAAGCCGCCGCTACTATTATTCCGACCAAAGCGAAAATCACTATGTATTTGCTCGCATTGTTGGCTTTTCTGCCCAAACTTGCGGGCGAAAAAACCTTGATGTTATCGCACAAAAGTTTATAAACGGGATTATCGTTAACGTCTTTCGAATCGGCAACTTCGATTGCGGAATCCACTATTGTCGAAAGGATTTTCCGCGCGTCTTCGGGCGAGCCTGCAACGTAAGAAATTTTTATAAGAAGATCTTCGTTGTCCAAACGCGTAACCGTTAAATTAGCGCGCAAAGCCGAGTTTGTTATTAATTCGTCTTGCGAAATAGCGCCGTTTTCTTTAAGTCGCGCAAGTTTTTCCGCCGTTACGTCGAGCACTTTTTCTTCTTTAAAAATAGAAGCAACCGTGGGCAGAATATAGCGCGACAACGTGTATTCGGTAGAAATAGTCGTTTTGCCGTCGTCGTTATATTTGGTGCTGTCGTATGCTGCCATTACCGAGCCTTCGGATTTGTAAACGGGCTTTTGCAACTTGGCAACCGCCAGCCCCGTAAGGCAAAAAGCCGCGAATATAACGATTATCGCAACTAAATGCGCCTTTATCGCTTTGAACACGTCGGATAAAGTTGCGCCGTCGTTTTGTAAAGTTTCGGTTTCCATCGTTTTCTCCTTTACGTTAGTTTTTACGTTGGTTTATTGTTTTTTCGGCAAATTATTCGCCCGCAATTTCGCTTATTATCCGACGCATTTCATCAAGATTTTCGCGCATGCTTTCGGCTAAGGCAAGCTGACAGCGGCTCCTGATTAAATTATGCCCTTCATAGCACGTTTTAAAATAAACGTCGCCGTTTAAGTAATCGGTTAAAAAGCGCATTCCGCACTCTACGGTCATCGTAAGCGCGCCGAGAGCCATCGTTTCGAGTTCGGTTTTGATAAGCGAGCTTTTAATTTCGCCTATAAAGCCTTTTGCAAACGCTTCGTATTTTGAAAAATCGAGTTTAACGCGCGAAACGTCTTTTTCGTCTTCGGCGCAGGTGTTTGCTATAAAACGTATTGCGTCGCCGAAATCGAATGCGGCAAGCCCCGGCATAACCGTATCCAAATCGATCACAGCAAGGTGTTTAAGCGTTTTTCCGTCGAACAAAACGTTGTTGCACTTGGTATCGTTATGCGTAACGCGAAGCGGCAGTTTTCCTTCTCGTTGCATTTTATACATTTTTGTGGCGAGTTCTTCAAACCCCAAATACGCGTTTATTTCGGGTAAAACCCCCGATTTTCTGCCCGCCGCATCGTTTTCTATCGCTTCGCGGAACAAAGAGTACCGGTTCATCGTATTATGAAAATGGGGAATCGTTATATAAAGGCTTTTAACGGGATAATCGGCAAGTTGACGCTGAAATTCGCCGAACGCCTTGCCCGCTTCTTCGATAACCCTTAAATCGTCGGTTTCGTTGAAGGTTACCGAATCGTCGATATACTTGCAGCAACGCCAAAACCCGCCCTGCTCGTCGATATAATAGCCGTCGCCGTTTTGCGTGTATTGATAGTGCAGAACGTAGCGCTTTGCCGTGGGGCGAGTTTCTTTGATTTTGTTTCGAACGTATTCGGTTACCGAAGTTATGTTCCGCATAACTTCTTTGGGGTTTTTAAAAACGAAAGTGTTTACGCGCTGAACTATGTATTCCTTTTTTTCGCCGCCGCGCAGATAATACGCGACGAACGTGTCGTTTATATGACCGTTAGTCACCCTATCGCACGATAAAAATTCGCCTTGTATACAAAACTTATCGCATACGCTTTTAACGGCGCTTATGGTTTTTAAATCGCTTGCGGTTGTTATTGTCATTTTTCTGTTTCCGTCCGTCCCTTATCTCTGTCTTAAAAAATTCCCCGTCTTTCGTTGCTCGTCCGGCGTATCGCTTTTGATATTTGCTTAAAAGTTAATATCGATTTAAGCGTAACGCGCCGACGTTTGTGCGGGTTCCCGCTAAATAAGTCTATTAACGAGCGCGATAAAAAATGCGCGAAAAGTATTTTTTATGCAAAAATAGCAAATAATCGGTTTAAACGTGTTTTCCGTTTAAAACGCGTTAGGTTTTTAAGGAGCGCCGAATTTTGTTTTTACTCGGATTTTCGCTGGGAATAGTCGCGGGGGCAAACCTTGGGCTTATCCTTTTCGCAATAATCAGGTCGTCAAAATAACGACTTTCATAATTTTATCACATACGGGGCGTTTTAGTCAAGTTAAAACCCGCGCAAAACTAAATAAACAAACGCATATAAAAACAAGCATAAAAGCACAATCCGATATAACGCAAACTTCGCTAGCCTTAGGCATAACGTTGTTATAACGTGCGTTTTCGGCATAATAAACGAAAAACTATGCAAAATAACTTTGTATGCTGATATTTGTAAAAATTACCGTTCTGGTTTATTTTCTGGCGATAAACGTTTACGGTTTCATTCTGATATACGCGCAACGCAAGGCGCACGAAGAATGCGGCGAAAAAACCGTTTCCGACGGCAAATTGTTCGTTGCGGGAGCGCTCGGCGGTGCAACGGGCGTTTATATTGCCATGTTTGTGTTTAAATACAGGCTTACGAGTTTGTTTTTAATGGTTTCGATGCCCGTTTTGATTACGCTTAATTTTTATATTTTGATCTTCGGGTTCTGCAACGACTTCTGGCTTATCGATAACGAACTTTATTATTAAAATTTTTTAATTTTCGTTAAATTTTCGATTATCGGTCGGCTAAGTTATACTGTTGCTAAGTTATCCTGTTGCTAAGATATCCTGTTGCAGATTTATCTGCCGAGCAGGTCTTCTTTTTCGCGCCACAAAAGCGCAACCACCGTTTTTGCGTCGTAAATTTCGCCGCTTTTTACCAGTTTATAGGCTTCGGCTTTATCCAGCCACAAAACCGAAAGTTCTTCGTCGTCGTCTAAATGCTGAACCGAATCCGTAAACGAATCGCAATAAAAAATGCCGATAATCTCGTCGTCATACCCCGGGGAAACGCAGATTTCGGTTATTTTTTTAATTTTTTGCGGCTTTAAAGCACATTCTTCTTCGAGTTCGCGGCATGCCGTAATTTCGAACGCTTCGCCGTTTTCGCGCTTGCCCGCAGGGATTTCCAACACGTCTTTGCCGAGCGCGTGGCGATATTGCTTTACGAAAGCGAATTTGCCGCCTTTTTCGGCAAGAACGCACGCCCCGCCGCCGTGGCGGACTATTTCGCGCACCGCGGGTTTGCCGCTTTGCTCTATCTCGTCGCGGTAAACCTTTATCACCCGACCGTCGTAAATAATTTCGCTTTTTAAGGTTTTTATCATAAAAACCATCCTTTTAAAACAACGCGCGATAGTTTTTGCTTTTACCGCGCGCTTTTCATAATTATATTGTTTTGTAATTGTTTTTTTATGATTTTTTCAGAATTTAAATAATCTTGCAGAATTTCAAAATACGCCCGATGTCGTCGATTTCGGTATCGAGCCTTTTAAAATTCATGATAGCGTATTTATAACTTAAAAACGCAATGCGGATTTGCTGTTTGTCGCCCAAAAACAAGCAGTCTTTAAAAGCGCCCAAAATGGCAAGAACTTCGTTCTTTTTATCTTCTTTAATTTTTGCCTGCAAAATTTTTGTGCGTTCGGAATATAAAATTTTCTGCACGTCGGCAAAGCAGGTATAATAATTTTTTCTTCCGCTTTCGCTGGCGGGTGCAAAATTTTCGGCACTGTCGTTTTCGGGAACAATCTGATTTTTGCCAAAGTCGTTCGCGGTTTTCGTTTGGGTTGAAAAAGTAACCGAAGCGTCGCCGTCGTCGAACGAAAGCATGGCTTTCGCCGCCCTTACGACCGCGTTTTTAAACGGCAGTAAAAACGACGAGCAGAACGCCTTATAACTTTTATCGTAGTTATCGGCGGGAAAATAGTTTTCTAAAAGTTTGCAAAGATCTAACCTTTTCGTATCGAATTCGCCGAGCAGCCAAAAGCCGAGCGCTATAAGTTCTTTTTCGCTTTCGGGATAGTAAAACCCGTTATATTTAAAGCAATGCGAAAACGAAGTTTCGTAATCGAACCCCTCGGCGCAAAACGAAATAAGCCCGTAAAAAAGTTTAGAAGCCGTTACCGACTGCAAAACCGCCGTTATTTTTTTATCCGCAAGTATATAGTTAGACGAAAGCAAATCGTCCATTCTGCTTTCGAATCTGTTAATCGATTGAATGCGCGTTATCATATAAACAAAAGCCCTTTATAAAGCCGTTTTTTATTTCTTTAAAATATTCTAACACAAAATAATAAAATTATCAAATTTAATTATACAAAAACTATTGATTTTTTTCTGTTTTTCGTTTATAATACTATCGGATAACGATTGAAGGAGCAAAATAAAATGAAATCAATCCAAATTTCTTTGCAAATGGCAAACCAAGTTAAAAAATTTGTTTCTATCGTTCAGAACTATTCGTTCGAAATCGATTTGAGAAGCGACAGATACGTAGTTGACGCCAAGTCTATTTTAGGCATTTTCAGCCTTGACCTTTCGAAGCCGATCAACGTGGAAATCCACGCGGCGGATAAAGACAAAGCCGAATGCGACAAACTTTTAGAAGAACTTAAACAATTCGCCGCTTAATTTTCTTTTTTTCGGATTGTTACTTGATTTTTTTGAATTTTAATTTACCCGATTTAAGTTTTTTAAGTTTTTATAAATTTCCGATTTAAGCCGCTTTAAGTTATTTTTGATTTAATTTTTTAACGGCGCTTTTCGGTTTTTAAGGCAAATTTTCGGTTTTATTTAATATTCACGCGTGCCGCGGCGCAAGTTTGCGGGATTTTTGTGTTGCGAGTTTTTGCTTTGCGTTTTTTAGCGATTTTTAATTTGCTTTTTTTGCGATTTTTAATTTTTCGCATAGTTGCGACTTTATAATTCGTTTAAATGCGCATATTTACTTTTGTTAAAGGCAAAAATTCCTTAAAAAAGCCCTGAAAATTTGTTGCCACGGATTTTTGCGCCCTGATTTTATAAGCGATTTTTACGGCTTTATTACGGCCGCGTATTGCGACCGTTTATTTACGGTTACGATTTTCATTTAATATAACGATTTTTACGAAGGAGCGATATGCAGGTTAAAGGCGACGCGCTTTTGAACAAGTTAATATTGCTTTTCGTGTTCGATAAAATGGAATGCCCGCTTACCGAAAACACTATTATCGATATGTGTTGCTCGGCAAACGACTGGATTTCGTATATGGACTGCAAGCCCATAATTTCGCAACTTATAAAACACGGATTTATTTACAGCGTTTCGAGCGGCGGCGAACCGCTTTACAACATTACCCCCGACGGTCGGGTTTGTCTGGCTGATTTCTTCGTCCAAATCCCCTCGTCGACGCGCGAAAAAATTTCGCGTTTCGTTAAACAAAACCGCACCAAATATCGCAAAAAACAAGAATACATAGCCGATTATTATATGAATAAAGACGGAACTTACACCGTCAGTTTAAAAATCGTAGAGCCGGCTCATCCCCTTTTCGAACTAAAAATGGTTGTGCCTAACCGCCTTACCGCAAAAAATATTTATAAAAAGTGGGAAGAAAAAGCCGCCGACGTTTACGGCACCGTTTACGATAGCCTTGTAGACTGATTTTTCGACATACTTATTTTTCGGTTGCCTTTTCAGGCGGGCTTGTTTTGTTTGAAACATTTTGTCGAGCTGCAAATATTTTGTCGAACATATTATCGGTTTTTGAGATATTTTGGTTTTAACAAGTTAAATAATTTACAAATAAAGGTGATAACATGCAAACTTACAGCACAAAAGGAACTTGCTCGCGCCAGATACTTTTCGACGTCACCCCCGACGGAAAAGTTACAGGCGTAAAATTTATCGGCGGTTGCAGCGGCAACCTTCAGGGTATTTCGCGCCTTGTAAACAATATGCCCATCGATCAGGTTATCGAAACGTTAAAGGGCATTAAATGCCGCGGTAACACTTCTTGCCCCGACCAACTTGCGACCGCTTTAGAAGAATTTAAAAAGGCTAAAGAAGCGGCAGAACTCGCGGCAAAAGCAAAAGCCGAAGCGGCGACTGCGGCTGTCGAACCAGACAAAAAGGCGTAATTTAATTTTAATTTTATCGGTTGTGCTTTTGTATAATCGGTAGATTTGCGGCTTTAAAAAACCTAAAAAAAAAGCGTTTGCTATCGATTTTCGTTTGCAAACGCTTTTTTTTGATTTAATTTTAACGGTTTTACGATAAGCCGATTTAGCAATGCCCCCGCATTTTTCCGAACGATTAAAGCCCCAACGTTTTAAGCATTTCGGCGGTTTTTTGTTTTTCTTCGGCGCTTACGTTCGAAATGCTTTTTAGTTCTTTAACCGCCCCGTCAACCTTTACGCCGTCCTTTTTCAAAAGCCTGAACCAACGCGCAACCTGATAAAACGGAAACAAAATCGGGCATTTTTCAAGCGACGGATAAAGCAGACACAAACTGCGATACGGCACGAAAATACGCTTTAAAACGTATTTGAATTTGCCCTGCTGTTTCGAAGCGCCTACGCTTGCGCGGTTGTTTAAGTTACCGTAAACGCCGCCGTTTATAATAAATTCTTCGAAAACAGAAAGGTTTTCGCTCGGCTTTTCGCCGTAAAACCAAAAATTAAAAAGTTCGGTTACTTTTTGCGAAAACTTAGTTAAACCGCATTTTTCAAGGTCCGCTTCTGCATTTTTCTCGGTTAAATTCATTTTTTTACGCATCACGTAAAGGTCGATAAACGGCTTTATCCCGCACCCGCCGCCTTCTAAAACGTGCTGCGCCATGTGCGCTAAGTGATAGGCGTAAAACAAACTTCCGTCCATTTGCTTTTTATAAACGCAATTTTCGGCGGTTGTCGCCGTATTCCACACTTTTTTCGTAAATTCGTCGCCCGATTCGTCGTGAAAAATAAGAATAAAATGCAGTTCTATATGCACCCCGCCCGCCGAATAAAGCGAATAATCGTGCTGAGTGTGAATCGCGTAGGTATATTCGTATTTCTTGGTTAAAACGCGGATTATATCTTTAATTTTGTCGCGCTTAACCAAAATATCGACGTCGCAACTCGTGCGCATCCACGGTTTTTTGTAAAACGCGCGCAGAACCGAGCCTTTAAGCGGAATAAATTCGAATTTCTCTTCTTCTAAAATGCGACAGATTTCGCCGTATTCGAATTGTTGCTGTTCGGCACGATAAATTGCCGAAAAAACCTGTTTTTCGAACTCGGTTTTCGCTTTTAAAACGATTTCGCGCTCGGCGTTATCCTTTTGTGCCGAGTTTAAAAATTTTTGAAAAACGTCGTTTTTATCGAGAGCGTCGCCCGCAAGGTGCGCTACGTCGTGCATTTTAGAAAGACGAAAAAGTCTTTTTAAATAGTCGCTCGGTTTTTCGCCGTCTGCAAGCGTAATTTCAACTTTTTCAGCGTCTTCTCCGTCGCCGATTTCAAATTTTATGCAGTTTATAATATCGTTTGTTAAACCGTTCATTTTTTACTTTATCGCGCTTTTTATTGCTTAATTTCGCTCTGCTAACCGCTCAAACCAATCTTGTTTTTACTAAAAACCAAACTATCAAAAATTTAATTTTTCGTTTTAGTCCGTAAAATTTTAAGCCGTTTTTTAACTTAAAATATTTATATAATTCGCTTTTTCGCGCTTCTTTTATGTTTTTCCGCCACCCGTCAACGCGAAATTTTAACTCGTTTACGAAAACAACGTAACACAAAGAACAAGAGTTTATATTAAATATTTTTTTACAGCGCTCGGCTTTTAAAAAATCAAATATATTTTTTAATTCGTCGTTTAAATTTAAATGACTTGGCAAAAGATTTTTAATATACTTGCGTGTAACCGAATCGCCCGACAAACGATAAAAATATAAAAATTCGTTTATACTCGTTATTTTTTTTGCATTCAGCGCAACTTGCAACACGAAAACAAGGTCTTCACATATCTTAACGTCGTTATTAAATCTAACGCTATTTAAAGCGCTTTTTTTATATAAAATTCTACAAGCCGAACCGAAAATATAATTTTTTGAATGAAAAAAGTTTAAAACGAAATCTGCAAATTTATCGTCGCTAATATCAGCAAGTAAATTTTCGGGCAAGTCTTCGTTTGCGTTTAAAACTTGTCCATTTACGTATCTCGCAAATTTACAAAACACTAAATCGGCGTTTGTTTCTATAGCTTTTTTATAAAGAGAAAGCAAATAATTTTCATTTACAAAATCGTCGGAATCGACGAAGGCAACGTATTCTCCTTTTGCTAACTCAAGCCCCGAATTTCTTGCCGCAGACACTCCGCCGTTTTGCTTATGCACTACCTTAACGCGCGAATCGTTATTTGCATATTCGTCGCATATAGCGCCGCTTCCGTCGGTTGAACCGTCGTCGATAAGCAATAACTCGAAATTTTTATAAGTTTGGTTTAAAACACTGTTTATACATTCACGCAAATATTTTTCGGCGTTATAAACGGGAATTATTATTGAAATAAGATCTTCAACCATAAAAAACATATTTTAAAAACTCTTTTTTATAAATCAACTAATCTTTAACCACTTCATTATATATTCTTGAGCAATTCAGTATATCGTTATAAATAAAAAATTCGTTAATTCTTTCCCGATATTTTTGCTCTAAACAAAAATCATTGTCTTTTATTTTTTCTATTGATTTTATTACTTCATCAACGGATTCACAAATGTCACCAAACCCCATAGTATCGTCGTCAAAATACCCTTTTCCATAATGCTTATTATAAAAATCATATTTATCAAACTGAAAATATATCATAGGTTTTCTCATATAAGAAAAATCAAACGATACGCTTGAATAATCGGTTATCATTATGCTTGATTCTTTAATCAATGACTGCACGTCGTAAGAATCAAAAGAACCGGATATTATACGAGCAGATGAAAAACTGAAATATTTCAAAAATCTTTGACATTCATAATGTGGATAAAAAATCAAATTTAAATTATTATTTTCCAAAAAAGCGCTCAATCTTTTATCGTTTAATAATTTTTGCCATTCTTCAAAATATTTTGAATGCAGAAATTTTTTTTCAGTTAAAATATATGAACGCCATGTCGGCATAACTAATATTTGTTTTTTCCCCGCAACAGGCGATATTAGATCATCATATCTTGCAAGCCCGGTACATTTTAATACAGAATCTGGAAATTCCCCTTTTTCTTTGATAAAGTTATATTCAGTCACCGTTGAACAGAAAACTTTTTTTGCCGGTTTATCATACCAATTAACGCCGACAGAATTTTTAATTATTCCGTGTTGCAGCCAATAAAATTTTTTATTCAACCGGCACAAGTTTGTAGTTTTTGCACCAATGTGTGGCACAAACGTGCCTATATGCGTTGAAATAATTTTTGAAGCATTTGCAATAATCAAATAATTTTTTAAACTTCCGTATTGAACGGCATCCTCCGCTACTTTTTTATAATCGGCAGATTTTTTATCAATGATATAATATATTATTTGTTCCGGATGTTCTTTTTTTAGATATTTATAAAAAGCATAACCGTTATCTCTGGCATCGACACCCCGTTCACATATTACCCAATAATCACTTTTCTTTTTAAAAAGCGCAACTATGTAGAAAAAATATATTAAAATAACCGCTTTCGTCCTAAAATATAGTTTTAATAAGATTTTTTTAAATGTTATCGTTTTTTTCATTTTTTTCTCACAATTTTAATTTCGGAAAAGTTCATTATGCTCGGCAATATGAATAATATCCAAAGCGATGATTGGCGGTGATTTATAAGCGTTAACATTTCGACGAAAATTGCCAGATAAACGCAAAAATCGCATAATTTTGCCTTGTTTTTTAAGTTGTCTTTAACCCAGCAAAGCAAAATTATAAACGGAATTATGCCGTAATAGAACAATAAACCTAAAACGGTGCTGTGCAGTTCGCCGTTTGCGGCTACGTCGATAAAACGAATAAAACCGCCTTCGCCCGCGCCCAACAAAATATAATAGGGTTTGGCGAAAAACGCCTGCAAATTTCTGTCTTTTATAAAACCGCCGCCCCCGCCGCCGTAAACGATTTTTTGAACCTTTTGAATAACGCGGGTAACGATAAAATCGTTTTTTACAATCGGGTTATTAATAAAGTTTTTATCGCCCGCGACTATTAAAAGCGCAACGCAGGCAAAGCCGACGATCGCAATTAAGGTTTTGCCCGCCGCCTTCGATTTTAAAAACGCATATATAAGCCAACCGAAAACGAACGTCGCCATTCCGAGAAACATTCCGGTTGAAGCAGCCTCGGCAATTAAAAACGAAGTCATTAAAAACGCCGCCAAAACCGAAATAATCGAAACAAATTTTACTTTTTCTATCCTTTTATATATTAAATAAAGAATAAAAAAACGCGACATTACGAAAAATCCGAGTTGGTTAGGATCGTTAAACGTTCCCATATAGCGTTCGCCGCCATACCAGCGACCCTGACCGCTGAAATATATTGCAAATTGCACGGCAATACACAAAAAAGTGGATATGTAAAAACTTTTTATAAAACTTTTTCTTGCGGATAGCGCCCTGAATTCGATAACGACAAGTAAGTTAAAGATAAAATATGCGATTGCAAGCAAAAAACCTTGGTCGCCGTAAACTATCCAATATAAAAAGTTTATTATGGCAACGCATATTACGAATATAAAAAGATACTTGTCCCTTTTTATTATTATTGCAAGGTTGCGACTTGTAATATATCCTACGTTTTCGGCGATTAGAACTATAAACGACAAAACGAAAACGTAGTCGGCTATCTGCAAACCGCCCGAATCTCTGGTATAAAAGGCTTTTAACAGCCAATAGAGTAAAAATAAAAACTGCGCTATCACTTTTACTCCCCTAATACGTTTAAAATTTGCGAATTTATAACTTTACTATCGAAGTTTTGTTCGGCAAAGGTGCGTGCGTTTTTGCCGAATTTTTCGATTTCGGCGGGATTTTCGATGCACCAAATTACTTTTTCAGCCATTTTTTTATAATCGCCGCGCGGAATTATAAAGCCGTTATAGCCGTTTTCTACCGTGTCTTTGCAACCTACTACGTCAGACGTGATTATTCCGCGCCCCATGGCTTCGGCTTCCATTACAGACATCGGCATGCCTTCGCGGTAACTCGGCAAAATCAACATCGACGAATCTTCTAAATAAGGGCGAACGTCGTTTGTTACGCCGAGATAGTTTATAGTGCCGTTGTTTATGTATTTTTGAATATCGGCAAGTTTAACGGTGCCTTCAGAGCCTAAATAATTAAACACGGCTTCGGGATATTTTTGCTTTACTATTTCTGCGCATTTGCAATATTCGATAACGCCCTTGTTTTTTAAAAGCCGCGCCACCATTATAAAATTTTTGTGGTTTTTTATGGGTTTAAAGGCAAATTTTTCAAGGTTTACGCCTATACCGCGAACGATTTCGCACTGCGAATTATCAACGAGCTTCCGGTTTAAAAATTCGCACCTGTCGTCTTCGTTTAAAAAGAACACCTTTTTGCAGTTTTTAAACGATTTTTTATATAAAGCGCACACGACTTTGCGGATAAAACGCCATTTTAAGCCGTTGTTTATAAAAACGTCGCCCGCACCTTCTACCATTGAATATATGTTTTTTACGCCCGCTTTTTTCGCCGCAAGCACGCCGAAAGTGTTGGGTTTTAAAACGAAAGTGAAAACTACGTCGGGCTTAATTTCGTTTATGATTTTATAATATTTGTTTTTAAGCGACAAAAGCAAAAACGGATTTATTCCGCGGTTTTTATCGGCAACGCAATATAAATTCACGCCATGTTTTTCGGCTTCTGTTTTAAATTTGCCGTCGAACGCGATAACCGAAACTTTGTTACCCGCGCTTTTAAGCGCTTTTATAAGCCCCGCACGAAAGCCTATTATATGCTGCGACGACGGCGTTATTATTAAAACTTTTTTGTCTTTAATCATAGAAAAGGCTCTCCCTTTTTTAACTCGCGCCTTACATATTCTTCGGCTTTTGTAAGTTTTTGTGTGTGCTTTTTTAATTTATGTAAAATTTGAAAATCGGTTTAAAATAAATGGTTTAAAAAATAACCTATCAAACTAATTTTAATTTTGTTTTTGTTCACCCACCGTAAAAAAATAATAGATTTACCATTATATTAACTTAAAAACAAGTCCGTTTTTGTTTTTTTGCAAGTTTTTGCTTTTTGTCATAAAAAATTTTTAATAAATCGCCGATTAAATAAAAGCATTTTTATTAAAATTTTGAAGATTCGACCATAAGTTTAAACAAAAATTTGCTTAAAACCATAGTTTCGGTAACGCCGCCGCGGCTTCTTACCGAAATTTCGTTTTTATTTTCGATTTCTTTATCGCCGATAATCACCATATACGGGATTTTTGCCGTTTGTGCGTCGCGGATTTTTCGCCCGATTTTTTCGCGGCGAAGGTCGGTTTCTACGCGCAAACCCGCATTCTGAAAGGTGTTTTTTAAGTCGTTACAACAATCTATACCCCTGTCGGTAACGCTTAAAATTTTTATTTGCACGGGCGCAAGCCAAAGCGGAAACGCCCCCGCGTATTTTTCGGTGAGCAGCGCCAGAGTGCGCTCGTAACAACCGATAGCCGTTCTATGTATAACGTAGGGGCGCGCTTTTTCGCCGCTGACGGCACAATAATTAAGGTCGTAGTCTTTCGCCGCCTGAAAATCGAGTTGAATACTCGTTAAAATTTCTTCTTTGCCCGAAACGCTTTTTAAAAGCAAATCGAGTTTAGGTCCGAACGGAGCGGCTTCGCCCGTCGCTTCAAAATAATCGAGATTAAGTTCTTCTAAAACCGAACGCATGTCATTTTGCGCGCTTTCCCATGCTTCGTCGTCGCCGAAAAACCCTTTTTTCCCGTAGCCGCGCGTCGATAACCGAAACGCTACGTCATCTAAAAGCCCTAATTTTTTAAGTAAAAACAAATTTAGGTCTAAACAGTTATAAAACTCTTGCCGCGTTTGATCGGGCGTTAAAATTACATGCCCGTCCGAAAGCGTAAACTGCCTTAATTTTATAAGTCCGTGCATTTCGCCGCTGGCTTCGTTGCGGAAAACCGTGCCGGTTTCGCAATATTTTTGCGGCAGATCGCGGTAACTTTTGGGCGATCTTTTATAAATCGAATAGTGAAAGGGGCAAAGCGACGTGCGTAAAAGATACTTTTCGCCGCGGTTTAAGTTCATCGAAAAATATTTGTCGCGTTCTTGCGGCGCGTTTTTATAAAACCCGCTTTTTGCCATAAACGGCGTTTTTGTGGGCAGATAGCCGCGTTTTTCTTCTTCGTCTTCTACAAACCTTGTTAAAACGCGCAGAATTTTAGCGCCCGCTGGCAAAATCACGGGCAAGCCCTGCCCCGCGTTTTCGTCGGTCGCAAAAATTCCGAGTTCTCTGCCGATTTTGTTGTGGTCGCGCTTTTTTGCCTCTTCAACGCTTTTCAGATAGTCGTCGAGTTGACTTTTTTTCGCGAACGCAAGCCCGTAAATGCGCGTTAACATCTTGTTTTTTTCGTTGCCGCGCCAATATGCTCCCGCAAGCGACGAAAGTTTGAACGCCTTAATGCGCCCGGTGCTCGGCAAAAGCGGACCGCGGCACATATCGGTGTAGGCACCCTGTTTATAGAAGGAAACGGGCATGTCGGGCGCAAAATCTTCGATTAAAGCGACTTTATAACTTTCGTGAAAACCTTTCATAAGTTTTATGGCGTCTTTGTGCGAAAGTTCGAAACGCTCGATGGGCAAATCGCTTTTTATGATTTTCATCATTTCGGCTTCTAACGTAGACAAATCGGCGCTCGTTATGGGAGTTTTAAAATCGACGTCGTAATAAAAGCCGTGTTCGTTGCTCATGCCGGCAGCCAGATTGCAGGTGGGAAAAACCGATTTTATAGCCTGCGCAAGAACGTGCGCGCAGGTGTGGCGATATACGTTAAGCCCCTCGGTGCTTTTAACCGTGAAAAACTCGACCTCGCAGTCTTCGGTTACTTTTCTGTTTATATCCACCGGTTTACCGTTTAATTTTGCGCAAATCGCACTACGCGATAACCCCACGCTTACGTCTTTAGCCACTTGTTTAAGCGTAACGGCTTCTTCGTAAATTAAATTTTTACCGTCTTTTACGCTGATAACCATTTTTTTCACTTCCTTAAAATTCTGCCGTTTGCCCGTAAATAAAATCGAATTATTATTATATTATACACCAACGCGCGATTTTTTCAAAGCGATAACTTAATAAAAAAGGCAAAATTTAAAAAATATCCGTAAAAAACGACTGAAAAACGTGAAAAGTATGCCTTTTTGTAATAAAATGCAAACTTTTCGGCTATAAAACATATGCCCGCTTTTTTAATTTGCGGTTATACAAAATAAACCTTGTCGCCGAAATATTCTTTTAAAAGTTTTTCTTCATCGGCCTTGGGGCGGGTTTTTACTTCAACTTCGCCCGCTCCCGACAAAATCGCTTCTTTAACCACTTCTCCGCCGCATTTGCCGCCCGCCAAGTCGCTTCGTTTAAGCCGGTTAAAGCGCTTGTCGTAAACCTTTTCACCGTCGATTATAACTCGTTTTCCGCGTTTTTCGCACAAAAGATATGATATAAAATCGCCCAGTTCGCGGCGTGAAAAATATGCGGGAACGTATTCGGCTACTTCGCTCCACTTGTTTTTCAAAGGAGCAAGCCTGAAATTGAAAAAACCGTCTATGGCAAACTGAAACTCGCCGCCAAAATCGCAAAGGCCCATTCGGGCGCGGGCGTAACGTTTGTCGTCGTCGTAATCGGCTGCTATAAGCGAAGCGATTAAAAGTTCTTTATCCTTTTCGTTAAGCCCGTCGGTTTTTAGTTTCTGCATAAAAAAATCGTATTTATAGCCGATAACCAGCACGTCGCACAGTTTATCAAAAAGTTCTTCGGTTGCGGGGCGCAGAATATCGGCGGGTGCCGATAAATAAATCCCCACGCGATGCCTATCCGCCACCAGCCTGCTTTTTTCGGGCTTGAAAAACAATTCGGACAGATTTTCACGGATATACATTACATTTTTATTGTTATCGTAACAATCCGAAACGTAAAAAACACTCATACGAAAATAGTTTAAGCAAACTTTCTCCTTTTAGTTATTTTTTTTGAATTTTTAAGTTTAATAAGTCGATAAACGGCTTTATACGCTTCGGAAAGCAGAATAATGCTTAAACAAACGCAAAATACCCTTATCCAGAGTGAAAAACCTAACGGACTTGTACCGAACATGGCGCAACCAAAATCGGTTATTAAAATTTGCCCTACCGCCGAAATCAAAAACAAAACGCTGAAAAGCTTGTTTTTGCCTATCGCTTTTATCACGCTTGCGCTGCCCGTTTCACGTGAGTTTACGGCGTTGAATAGTTGAAAAAACACGAACAGCGAAAAAATCGCGCTGTTTTTCTGTAGTTCGCCCGCGCCTAAAAAGTTGTAAAGCCGCTGAAAAATTATAATAAGCACGATAAACGCCGCGTGAAAAATTATCCGCGCGAAATTGCGCTTTGTAACTATCGCGTCGGTGCGTTTTACGGGTTTATCGAACATAACGCTTTCGTCGCTTCTACGCTCTAATCCCAGAGACAAAGCAAGCGGTCCGTCCATTATAACGTTTATCCAAAGCAGTTGAAGCGCAGTAAACGGCGACTGAAAACCGAGCAGCAAAAACGCGATTATAAGTGCCACGGCTGAAAAGTTTACCGTTAGCTGAAACATTAAAAACCGTTGAAAATTGCGGTAAATGTTGCGCCCGAACGCTACTGCCTTTACTATTACGGCAAACGAATCGTCGATTAAAATAATATCCGACGCTTCTTTGGTTATTTCGCTGCCCGCGCCCATCGCAATGCCGATGTCGGCGTTTTTTACGGCGGGCGCGTCGTTCACCCCGTCGCCCGTAACGGCAACCACTTCGCCCATTTCCTTTAAAAGTTTAACCACTCGAAGTTTAGTTTCGGGCGTGGATCGCGCTATTACCGTAAGCGACGGCAGGGCGCGTTTTAAACTTTCGTCGCTTAATTTTTCGATTTCGGTGCCGATCGCCGCATTTTCGGCAGAGTGCGGAAGCCCTATTTTTTTAGCCACGGCAAGCGCGGTTTCGAGATTATCTCCCGTAAGCATTTTTACTTCGATTCCCGCCGATTTACACTCGTTTACGGCGGCGTAAACTTCGTCGCGCACCGCGTCGGTTATGCAGCAAAACCCGTCGAAAACATAGCCGCTTGCATCGCTTTTATCGTTTTTTTCGGCTTTGCCGAATGCGGCGTATTTATCGTTTTTATCGTTTAAATCGCCGATTTTTACGGTTTTGTGCGCGAATGCGATAACCCTTTCGGCAAGCCGCGCATAGTTTTCGGCGGCAAGCGTAATCTTAATTTTTTCGCTTTTCGGCATATCGCATTTTTCTAAAACCTTTTCTATTCCGCCTTTTAAATAATAAACGATTTCGCTGCCTTTTTCTTTTACCGCCGTAATCATAAATTTGTTTTTCGAGTTAAACGGGATTTTATGAACTATTTCGGCGGTTTTTCTGATCCGTTTATAGTCGTAATTTTTGTTTATCGCCCACAAAAGCGCCTGTTCGGTGTAACTGCCCACTCCGCTTTTTTTACTCTTTTCAAGATAGATTTCGGCGGTTGAATTTACGGCGGCGTTAAGCGCTATGTTTTTGTGCGACTCGTCGCCGATTTTTAAATTTTGCGGCAAAACTTCGGCGCCGTTTATATAAAAGCGTTCGGCTTGCATTTTTCCGAGAGTTAAAGTACCGGTTTTATCCGAACAAATTACGCTTACGCACCCCACCGTTTCGGCGGCTATAAGTTTTTTTATTATCGCGTTCGATTTTGCAAGTTTAACCACGCTTAACGCAAGCGAAATCGCAACCGTCGTGGGCAGCCCTTCGGGAACGGCGGCTACTATTAAAACTATGCCGTCGATAAACGCGTCTTTAACGCCCGTAAACGTAATTCCGCCCGTAAGCGAAAGCCTTATCAGGGTAAGAACGAACACCACCGCGGCGGATATTGCGCCGAAAATCGACACGTTTTTGCCAAGTTTGTTAAGTTTTTGATTGAGCGGCGCCGATATGTTGTTTTTTTGGTTTAAATCTCCCGCTATTTTACCGATTTGCGCGTTGTCGCCTACGGCAAGCACTGTCATTTTTGCCGTTCCCGAACGAACGTAAGTGCCCGACCACAGCATATTGCTTTCGGTTATTTCACCCGCGACGTATTTGTGCTTTTTTACCGCGCGCGATTCGCCCGTTAAAACGCTTTCTTCGGCGGTTAAGTCGGCGCACTCGGTAATAACTCCGTCGGCGGTTACTTTATCGCCGGATTCGAGCAGAACGCAGTCGCCCACGCAAAGTTCGCTGTAATTTATAATTTTCGTTTCGCCGCCGCGAATAACGTTTACGGCAAGATTTTTACTGAATTTTTCAAGCATTTCGAACGCTTTTTCCGACTTGCTTTCCATAACCGCCGTAAGCGTTGCCGAAATTAAAATTGCTGCGAAAATGCCCGCGCTTTCATAAAAATCACCCGCTTTACCCGAAAGAACGTTGCCTACGTTTACGCCGAGCGTTATTATTAAGGCGAATTCTAAAATCAAAGTCATCGGTTCGCAAAGCGACTTTAAAAGCCTTGTTAAAAACGTGGGCTTTTTCGCTTTCGAAAGCACGTTTGCACCGTATTTTGCTCTGCTTTTTTTAACGTTTTCGCCTGTAAGTCCTCCTATCGGATCATACACCGCGTTGTATATTTCGTTATAAGTTTTAAGCGATTTTTGCACTTTTTCAGTTTTATCTCCGTTCGTTCCGTATAATATATGAAAACCAAGCCGATATTATTTGTTTAAACAGTTTACTTTTTAAAAAAAGCATGCTATAATTTTTGTTGGATTGGTGCCAAACGGCACGAATTTTGCGCTTTTTAATCGCTTCGGGCTTATTTTTTGTTTGCCCGCGCGTTTAAAACGTTATGGAGTTTTTTATGGATAAAGAATACGTAGTTAACATCGCGGGCGAAAACGTAAGTTTGCCCATTATCGAAATCGCGCCCAAATTCGGCATCGCTTTTTTTAACCTGCACGGAAATCAGAAACTCACCGAACATTGCGGCAAAGCACTTGCAAAATACGTTGCCGATTGCGACGTGTTAATTACAGCCGAATCGAAAGGTTTACAACTTACTCACGTCGTTGCGCGCGAAGTCGGGCACGATTTTTACGCCGTTGTAAGAAAATCGAAAAAACTTTATATGAAAGACGGGCTTGACGTAGTTATCGATTCGTCTATCACCACCGGCACCGAACAGCATTATTACCTTTCAAAACACGACATGGACCTTATTAAAGGCAAAAAAGTAGGCATTGTCGACGACGTCGTTTCTTCGGGCGCTTCGCTTAAAGGGCTTGAAAAAATAGTCGAACTTGCGGGCGGAACCGTTAATAAAAAGGTTTTCGTTTTAGCCGAAGACAAAGCAGCCGACCGCACCGACGTTATTTATCTTGCCAAAATCCCCGTTTTTAACGAAAACTGATTTTTATAAGAATTTTGCGGCTTTTTGAACTTTCATTCAGCCTCTTTTTACCCTTTTTAGTAGGTAACCCCTTATAATAAAAACCGACGGAGTAAATTTTACTTCGCCTTTTTTTAGATAAATCAATTAAATGATTTATAAAAATTTAAAACACAAAAAAGGCTTGCCTTATTCGGCAAGCCTTTAAACTTAATTTAAGTTAAATTATTTGTTGTTGTCGGCAAGAAGTTCTGCGATAGAAACGCCGCCGTCGGAATTATCTTTCCATTCCCTTACTTCGCCGTCGTCGCCTTCAACGCGGGGTTTGCGAGCCTTGCGGGGTTTATCTTCGCCTTCTTCACCGTCGGCAACTCTTTCTTTTCTGGGAGCCTTAGCCGCATTTTCGGGAGCGGGAGTCATGGCTTTTATGGAAAGAGTGATTTTTTCTTTTTCGTGGTCGATAGCGATAATCTTCGCTTCGACTTCTTCGCCTACTTTAAGAGCCGAGGTGGGATTTTCAAGCCATTCGTGCGAGATTTGCGAAACGTGAACCAAACCGTCGATTCCTTTTTCGATTTCGACGAACGCGCCGAACGGAACTATGCGAACGACTTTACCTTTGATAACGTCGCCGACCATATATTTGCCGGGAACGAGATCCCAAGGTCTGGTTTGAAGTTGTTTATATCCGAGCGAAACCTTTTTGGTTTCTTTATCGCATTTTAATACCTTGAATTCGTATTCTTTGCCGATTTCAAGAACGTCGGCGGGAGCATTGCAACCCGTCCACGAAAGGTCTGAAATATGAGCAAGGCAGTCGATTCCGTTTACGTCGACGAACGCGCCGAACGAAGCGAAACGAACTACGGTGCCTTTGATAATGTCGCCAACCGAAACGGCGCCGAAAAATTCTTCTTCTTTAGCGGCACGTTCTGCATCGCGCGCTGCCTTTTCGGCTTCTAAAATAACGCGCTGCGAAGCAACGATTTGTTTACGTCTGCCGCTTTCAACCTTTTCGGCTTTAAGGCGTAAGGTTTTTCCGACGTATTTATCGAGTTCTTTAACGAAACCGATGCGGATTTGCGACGAAGGAATAAATACTTCGTAGCCGGCATAATGACCGATAAGACCACCCTTGTTGAATCCGTCGACGACAACCGAAAATTCTTTTTGTCCGTCGGCGATTTCTTTAACCGCGGCGGCTTCTTCAATGTCGCGTTTAATGGCTTTTTCGGAAAGCTGAACGGGGTTAAGCCCTATTATTTTAACTTCGATTTCTTCGCCAACCTTAGCGCTGTAAGCCGCTTTGTCGTAAGTTTCGCAATCAATTTCTTCTTTGGGGAGAAGGATTTCTTTTTTGGTGTTGCTGATATAAACTGCAAGCCCTTCGTCTGTTGCCGAAGATATGGTTGCGGTTATTTTTTGACCCTTTTTGAACTTGGTCTGCTTTTCGTCCATTTTAGCGACGGCTTCTTCCATTTCGCTCATGGGCTTAACCGCTTCTTTTACGGGTTCGGCTTTTTGTTCTGCTACTGCTTCGGTAGCTGCTTCGTTGACTTCGGCTTCGTTTACTTTTACCGCTTCGGTGCTATTTTCCATACTAAGAAAAACCTCCCGGGATCTATCGATCGGCGTCGATGCGCCGGTTACGATTCCCACCTTTTTAAATGATACTAAATTTTCTTGCGCTAAGATTTCGGCGCTTTCGACCCAAATTACGTTTTTGCAGCGTTTTCGGCAAATTTCAAACAGTTTGAGCGTATTACTGCTTCGTTTACTGCCAATTACAACCATACAATCGCAAGTTTCGGCCAATCGTTCCGTCTCTTCTTGTCGCTCTTTAGTAGTATAACAAATTGTATCGAAAACTTCAACTGTTTTAAAGCGGTTTTTCGGAAATTTTTGCAAAAAACGCTCGAATTTTTCGTTAGAAAAGGTCGTTTGAGCCACTATGCACGCATTTTCTTCCCGAATATCGCTTAAATCGCAGGTTTCGCCGTCGCTTATCAGCGCTTTAAAACCGCACCAACCGTTTATTCCTATAACTTCGGGGTGATTTTTTTCGCCCACGATTATTATTTTATAACCCTTTTCGGCGTATTCGCTTACGATTTTTTGCGTGCGTTTAACGAACGGACAGGTGCAATCGATAACCTCTATGCCCTTTTCGTCGAAATAATCGAAAACTTTTTTCGGCTCGCCGTGCGAACGGATTAAAACTTTGCCGCCTTTCACTTCTTCGGGCGAATAAACAACCGTGCTGCCGAGATTTTTGATTTTATTCATCACTCTTTCGTTATGAATAAGGTCGCCGAGTATATAAACTCCCTTTCCGCTTATTTTTTCGGCTGTTTCGACCGCGCGCGACACGCCTTTGCAAAAACCGCCGTGCTTACTTATTATTATCCGCATGGTTTTCGCCTTGTTTATCGTTTTTGCAGTTTTTCGCTTTTTTGTTTTTTTTGCCGCGTTTTTTATCTTTTTCGGCTTTTAAAATTTCAAAAAAAGTTTTTTGCGCGTTTTGCATTTCGAAAAACATTTTTCGCGTTAGTTTTTCGTTTAAATCGGCGTCGGACTTTTTATCGTAAAAATCGGAAAAATCGAACGTTTTTCCGACGTAAACGCGCGTTTTTTTAAATATTTTTGGTTTTTTTTCGATAATTACGGGCTGAATCTGCGATTTACTTCTGAACGCAAAAACTCCCGCCCCGCCGTGAAACGGCATTAATTCGGTGCCGTTTTTGTTGCGTGTTCCTTCGGGAAAAACGCATAATCTTCCGCCCTTTTTCAAAACGGTAAGGCATTTTTTAGCGCTTTCCATATCCACATGATCGCGGTCTACGGGGATACCGCCCATTTTATCGAAAAACCATGAGCGGAATTTTTTGTTATACCACTCTTTTTTTGCGAGAAAATAGGTTTTGTTTTTATAAATCAAAGCGACTATCGGAACGTCGATCGTGCTTAAATGGTTGCAGATTACGACCGTGTTTCCGTCGTTTACTATATTTTCTTTTCCGTAGACTTTAAACGGGTAAAATATGCGCATCCACAGCCACCCTATGGGGCGCAAAAACGAATATATGCTCAATATTTTCGCTCCTGAATTGTTGTTTTTTAAGTTTTTGCGTTGATTTTTTCGTTATTTCCGCAAGTTTTTCGCCGTAGCAAACTCGGCCTGATTATAAATATTCTTAATTATAAATATTATAAATTTTCGCCCGCTTTTACGGCGCGTTCGATAACGTCGGCTGCTTCTTCGCGCGTTAAATTCGTGGTGTCGATAAGCGTTGCCGAAGGATCTTGTTTTAAGGGCGAAAACGTGCGGTGACTGTCGTTATAGTCGCGCTGATTTATTTCGGCCAAAATAACGTTAAAATCGGCGGTTTGCCCGCGTTCGATCAGTTCTTTAACGCGGCGCTCGGCGCGAACTTCGGGCGTTGCCGTCATAAAAAATTTATATTTCGCATTCGGCAGAACGTGCAGGCAGATGTCGCGCCCGTCTAATACGCAAGGGTTTTCGGCGGCTACGGCGCGTTGCATTTCTACCATTTTTTTGCGCACGCAGTTAAGCGCGGATATATCGGACGCAAGGCGCGAAATATCGTTCATTCTGATTTCTTTCGAAACGTCGACGCCGTCTAACAGCGTGTGCTGCACGCCGTTTTCGTAAATTATTTTTAAATTTATGTCGCCGATAAACGCCGAAACGGCGGTTTCGTCTTTGCAGTTTACGCCCAAAATTTTGGCTTTTAAGCCACAGGCACGATACATTGCGCCCGTATCGAGATGTAAAATATTAAGCCTTGCCGAAATTATGTCGGCTACGGTAGATTTGCCGCTGCCCGAAGGTCCGTCTATCGCTACGTTTATCATATTATATGTATCCTTAATTTTCAGGTTTTGTTTTTTGTTTGTTTTTTTGTTCGTTTTATTTGCGGCGAATTAAATTCCGAAATAAATCGCGTTACGAATAAAATAATATATTAAAACAAAAAAAATTTCAAGCAAATAACGAAAGCGTTTGCTTTTTTATGATTTTTTTTGGTTTTATCGGGGCGTATTTACTATACGTTTGCTTTAATCCGACTGTTTGTTTTATGCCTTAATTAAGTTTTCGGCAGCCGCAGCCTTACCCGCCGCCGCGCCCGTTGAAAAAGCGCATTGCAAATTAAAACCGCCCGTTAAAGCGTCTACGTCTAATACTTCGCCCGCAAAATACAATCCGCTTACAAGTTTGCTTTCCATAGTTTTTGGGTTTACCTGATTAACGCAAACCCCGCCGCCCGTTACTATCGCTTCTTCTATCGGACGAAGACCTTTAACTTTAAACGACAGATTTTTAAGGGCAAACACGAGTTTTTTGCGTTCCGAAGACGTAAGTTCGCCGTTTTTTTTGTCGGCGTTTAAACCGCAATAATCGATGATAAAACCGATAAGGCTTTTGGGCAAAAGTTCGATGAGCGAGTTTTTAAGAGATTTTCCGCCGAATTTCGCAAAATCGCGTAGAACTCGCGCGTCTAACGTTTTTTCGTCGAGAGCGGGTTTTAAATCTATCGAAATTTCGTAATTTTCGGTTGAAACGTTACTTCCGATAACCTTGATTTCGGTTGATTTTACGCCGTTTTCAAGGTATGATTTTTTGTTTTGTTTTTTAAGGGATTTAGCGTAATCCGCCGACAGATAACTCGAAGCCGAAATTACCATCGGCCCCGAAACGCCGTTGTGCGTAAACAGCATTTCGCCGAAGTCGTCGTATATTTTTTTGCCGTTTTTGTTTAATTTTAACCCTACGTTTTTAAGCGACAAACCGCTTAAATCGGCAAAATCGCCGCCGAAAAGTTCAAGCCCCGAAAGAGCGGCGCGAACGGGAGAAATTTCATGACCTAAAGTTTCGGCAAACGTATATCCATCGCCCGTGCTACCCGTTACGGGGTAACTTTTGCCGCCCGTGCAAACTATTATTTTATCGCAATTTATCTGCGTTTTTTCGCCGTTCGATTGAACGGTTACGCCGCAGACGGCAACCTTGTTTTCGCCGTCGTTTGTTTGTTCGTTTTTTGTTAAAATTTGCAAAACTTCGGTGTTTAAGCGGACCGAAACGCCTAATTCTTTAAGGCAAATCTGAAAGCATTTTATAACGTCGGACGATTTATCCGAAAGCGGAAAAACGCGGTTGCCGCGCTCGGTTTTAAGCCTTAACCCGTTTTCTTCTAAAAAAGCCATTAGTTTTTCGGGCGGAAAAGCATAAACGGAGCTCGTTAAAAAACGCGGGTTGGTTACCACGTTTTCTAAAAACTCGGTTTCGTCGCAATCGTTGGTAACGTTACATCTGCCCTTGCCGGTTATATATATTTTTTTACCGAGTTTTTCGTTTTTTTCGATTAAAACGACGCTTGCTCCGCATTTTTTCGCAAAGCATGCGGCCATGCAACCTGCCGCGCCGCCGCCGATTATTACAACGTTGTTTGCCATAAAATTTACCTGTTTGCGGGGCGAACGATAGTGCCGCCCTTGCGGTTTTTATTTTGCTGGAGACCAATTGTCTCCCCTACGTTTTAAAAATAAATTAAAAATCATTACGAGCAGAGAATATCCGCAACGACAGAGGATTAAAATCTGCCTTTAACGATCTCGAGAGCGGCGCGGTCGGTTTTGTCGCGCGAAAGCGGGGTTACCGTAACGTAGCCCACCCTATTCCACTCGACGTCGCAATCGGGTTCGTTAAGGTCGTGTTCTTTGGGCACGCCGACTAACATATACCCGCCGTTTTCGGTTTTAACGTAGCCGTCGGAATAAAGTTGAATGCCCGTTTTTGTAACTTTAACGCCTTTTATTTCGCTTTTTTCGAGATTGGGAACGTTCACGTTCAGGCAATAGCCTATATCCGCAAAATCGCACAGTCTTTCGAAAATTTCGCTTAAAACCTCGCCCGCGGCGGCAAATTTAATGTCTTTATGCGCGGTCACCGAAAACGCTATCGATTTATACCCGAGTTCGTTCGCTTCCAGCCCGCACGCGACCGTGCCCGAATATAAAATTTCAGAACCCAAATTCGAGCCTTGGTTTATGCCCGAACACACGAGATCGATTTTTTTGTTAAGCCCGTGCGCGGCGAATTTAACGCAGTCGACGGGTGTGCCTCCCACGGCATACGCTTCGCATTTTTCGCCCGAAAAGCCTGCAAATTCGGCGGGAAGTTCGCGTTTTTCAACCGTAATTTCGCGGTAAACCGAAAGCGAATGAGAAAAAGCCGAGCGGTTTCCGTCGGGCGCGACGATTAAAACGTTATGTCCTTTTTTTAAAAGCATTAAAGCGAGAGTGTTTAAACCCTCGCTAAAAATGCCGTCGTCGTTACAAACGAGAATATTCATAAATAAAATCCTTATACGGGATAAACCTTATCTTTTGCTTCGGCTAAATCTTTATCTACGCCCTTTTCTTTGGCAAGGCGATATTTAAAGTAGTTTACCGATACTTCGGGGAACATGGCGTAAGTTAAAACGTCTTCTTCTTTGGTGTAATATTCGCTCATTTCCGCCTTAATTTTGTCGTATTCGGGAACGGTTAAGTCTTCTTTTACGGGCTTTGCGTCGCCGCAGCACTTTTTAACGACTTCTTCGTTGCAAGGCGCGGGAAGATGACCGTAGCCGCCGAGAAGCAGATTTTTGAATTCTTTGGTAACCATTTTATAGCGTTCTCCGCTTAAAACGTTTAAAACCGCCTGCGTGCCAACTATCTGGCTCGACGGGGTTACGAGCGGCGGATAGCCGCAATCTTTACGAACGTTGGGAACTTCTTCCAACACTTCGTCTAACTTATCGAGTTTGCCCTGATCTTTAAGTTGCCCCATAAGGTTTGAAAGCATGCCGCCGGGAACCTGATATTTTAGCGTGTTTACGTTGATTTTGCGAACGTTCGGGTTAAGCCGGCCTTCTTTTTCGAGTTTATCCGCCACCTTTTTGAAGTGTTCGGTAATGGGAATAAGTTTCTGAACGTCGATACCCGTATCGTATTTTGTGCCTGCCAAAGTTACGACCAGCGGTTCGGTTGCAGGTTGCGAAGTGCCGTTACCCATTGCCGAAAGCGCGCAATCTACTATGTCGCACCCCGCCTCGATGGCTTTTAAGTTTACCATATCGCCCGTACCGGTTGTGTTGTGAGTGTGCAGGTGTATCTTCGTTTCGGGTTTTAACACCTTTTTCATCGCCGAAATAAGGTCGTAAGCGGTATACGGAAGAAGCAGGTTCGCCATATCTTTAAGGCAGATATTGTCGGCGCCCATGTCTTCGAGCGTTTTTGCAAGTTTTACGAAATATTCGTTGGTGTGAACGGGGCTGGTCGTATAAGAAATGGTCGCTTCGCAGATGCCTCTGTATTTTTTTATCGCAGCCATAGGGGCTTTTAAATTTTCGACGTCGTTAAGCGCGTCGAAAACCCTTATAACGTCTACCCCGTTTTTAATGGCGTATTCGACGAATTTATCTACTACGTCGTTGGTGTAATGCTTATAACCGAGCAGGTTCTGCCCGCGGAGAAGCATCTGAATTTTTGTTTTTTTAAGGTGACTTTTTAAAACGCGAAGGCGTTCCCACGGATCTTCGTTTAAAAAGCGAAGGCACGAATCGAAAGTCGCGCCGCCCCATGCTTCGAGCGAATAATACCCGATGTCGTCGAGCGCGTCGAGCGCGGGGAGCATATCTTCCAAACTCATACGCGTTGCCGCCTGCGATTGGTGAGCGTCGCGCAGTATGGTTTCGGTTATCATAACTTTTTTATCCATAATAACGAATTAACTCCTATATAAAAGTTGTTGCGAAAGCCCGAAAACGCTTTACAGCACGGGGCATATCGCCAAAAGAACGCCCGCCGCTATCGCAGAACCGATAACGCCCGCTACGTTCGGGCCCATTGCATGCATCAAAAGATGGTTACTAGGGTCGTATTCACGACCTACGTCCTGCGAAATACGCGCCGCCATGGGCACAGCCGAAACGCCCGCAGAACCGATGAGCGGGTTGATTCCGCCGAATATTTTGTTCATAATCTTTGCGCAGAGCAAACCGCCGACCGTTCCCATGCAGAACGCGAACAAGCCGAGAAGTATGATTTTAATAGTGCTCCAATCAAGGAATATCGCGCCCGTTGCCTTCGAACCGACCATAACGCCCAGGAAAATGGTGATGGTATTCATAAGCCCGTTTTGCGCGGTATCCGAAAGACGAGCCGTGCAGCCCGATTCCTTTAAAAGGTTGCCGAGCATAAGCATGCCGAGAAGGGGCATCGCGTCGGGAAGCAAAATGCCCACGACGAGCGAAACCGCTATCGGGAATATGATTTTTTCGAGCTTCGACACGGTACGAAGCTGTTTCATTTTGATTTTGCGTTCTTTATCCGTGGTCAAAAGGCGCATTATCGGCTTTTGAATGATAGGAATAAGCGCCATATACGAATATGCCGAAATTGCTATTGCGGGCAAAAGCGGTTCGGCAAGTTTTTTGGTAACGTAAATTGCCGTAGGTCCGTCGGCGCCGCCGATTATGCCGATTGCGCCCGCTTCCATCGGGGTAAAACCGAGAATGGTAACCGCACCCAGAAAGGTAATGAATATGCCGAGTTGCGCCGCCGCGCCGATGAACATGCTTTTGGGGTTTGCGATAAGCGGGCCGAAGTCGGTCATACAGCCTATGCCCAAAAAGATGATCGGCGGGAAAATAACCCAGTCTACGCCTTTATATATGTAGTAGAACAAGCCGAAATCGCGGATAATCTGCTCGGTAGATACCGAAAGCGCGTTTGCGTTGAAGGTCATTCCGTTTATGGTAACGGCAGTGGTTTTAAGATATTCGGTAAGCGCGCCTATATCCGCATAATTCGTGCCGAAAACTTTATTGAGTTCGGTAAGAGTGCCTTTTGCTATTTCGGCGTTAGTGAGCGTATCGGTTATGACGTAGCCCTTGGTGCCGAACAAAACGTGATATACGCCCGGAACGTTAACTATAAACATACCGAACGCTATGGGAAGCATTAACAGCGGTTCGAATCCCTTTACTATTGCAAGATAGAAAAGCACGAACGAGATGGCAAGCATAACGTAGTTTCGCCAGTCGCCGCCGGCAAAAAGCCCCGTTTGCTCCCAAAGCCTTTGAAGCGACGTTTTAACGCCTTCCCAAAAGCCCCCGTCGAGTAAACAATTCAAAAACATTTTTTACCCCCGAAAAATCAGCCGATTACAGCGATAACCGCGTCGGTTTCGACGGTGGCACCCGTCTGAACGGGGAAAGTTACCACGCCGTCGCAGGGAGCGCTGATGTCGTTATCCATTTTCATGGCTTCGAATATTAAAATAAGGTCGCCTTTTTTAACCTTGCTGCCTGCGGCAACGCAAAGTTTTTTGACCATTCCGGGAAACGGAGCGGTTACTTTTTCGCCTCCCGCCATAACGGGAGCGGCGGGAGCTGCGGGAGCAGCGGCTACGGGAGCCGCGGGAGCAACCGAAGTTACGACGGGAGTAGCGCCGCCGTTTACTTCTTCTACCGCTACGTCGTATTGAGTTCCGTTTACGGTTATTAAAAATTTACGCATAATTAAAATTTCTCCTTTATCTCGGTTAAAATCGTTTATAATTATTTTTTAGTTATTTTCGGTATAAATTCAGCCGCGTTTTTTTAATTTTTTAACGGCAAATTCGCATTTTTCGTTGTTCTTTTCGTAATAAGCGTTTACAGCCGCGGTTATAACCGCCACCACTTCGGGCGATACGCCGTTTACGCTTTGTGCCGCGGGAGCGGTTGCCGCCGCGGGTTCGGTTTTTGCGGGCGCGTTCGATTTTTTATTTTTTACGGCTGTCATTGCCTTACCGATCAAGGTAATAACGGTAACGATAATCGCTATGCCGAAAAATATGACCAGCATGCCGAGAATCAGAACGAAAACCCCCGTTTCGATGTCCGAACCGAAAAGTTTGAATTGGTAATCGCTAAGCAGATTGTTAAGCATTTATCTACCCCCGATTTTACGCAAGCCTTTGAAGCGCTGCTATAACGTATTGACGAACGAACTGCGGTTCGATAACGTCGTCGATAAAGCCGTTTTTAGCCGCGTTGAACGGATCCTGCACTTCGTCGGCGTATTTTTTAGCCGCTTCGTCGTGATTTTTTTCGTTAACGCCGGCAAATTCTATCATCGCACCCTTTTCGGTTTCGAAAAGCGAAATTTTAGAAGTTGCGAAAGCGTACGAATAATCGGCGCCGAGCGCTTTCGAGCCGAAAATCGTATACCCTAAACCCACCGCGTTTTTATAAACGACGTTTACGCGCGGGGTTTCTAAGGTGTAAAGCGCATAAGTAAGGTTTGAAATTTCTTTTAAAATCGCGCTTTTTGCAACCGTTTCGTTGGCTTTTATGCCGAGCGTGTTAACGAAAGTTAAAAGAGGAAGATTGTTTTCGCCGCAATAATAAACGAATTCTTTTATTTTTGCAACGTTTAAGTTATCGAGTTCCACGCCCTTTTCGCCGCCGCCGAAAATAATCGCGCCGCACGAAATGCCTCCTACTCTGCCCACGCCCACTTTAACTTCGGGCGCGTAGTCAGCGTTTAATTCGATAAAATAATCTTTATCGAACACCGCGCTTATAATGCAGTTTTCGCAAGTTTTTTCGTTGAGTTCGGGCGCGGTTCTGTTTAAGTCGTCCATCGTTTCGACTTCGCCGTTATAATCGGGCAGAACGTCTAAAATTTTGGTAACCGTATCGCGCACGAAAAGCATATCGTCTGCGGCAAAAGTGGTTAAACCGTTATATTTTGCCGATTTAACGCCGCCTATGTCGTCGCCGTCCGCTTTTTTACCGCTTTTTGCGGCAAGAACGAGCGGGCTGTTATAACTTACGCACGCGTTTTTAAGCGTAAAGTTATAATCGCAAGCCGCCGCTATCAAAGCGTTCGAGCCGTAAACTTCGCCGATGCAAACGGCAATTTGCGGAACTTCGCCTTTAAGTTCCTGCATTTCGGCAAGAACTTCGGCAATTCCTTCCAATACGCTTACTTCTTCGCCTACGGCAACGCCTTTCGAGTTAAGCAGATAAATCATAGCGCTTCCCGAACGCAAAGCCTTAATCTGGCATTTAACTATTTTCTCGCAGTTTGCTTTTGTAAGACCGCCCGATAAAACTTCGGCGTTCTGCGCCGCTATATACACCGAATTTTCGTTTATCGAAGCCGCGCCAGTTATAACGCCTTCGCCGCCCGCAGCAGAATAAAATTCGTTTTTAGAAAAACTGTAAGAATCGAATTCGGCAAAACTGCTTTCGTCGGTAAGTTCGGCTATTTTAGCGCGAATTTCTTTGCCGTTTTCAAGCACTTCCGCCCTACGGTTTTTGAGTAAATCTATTTTATTCATAAAACCCCTCCATGATAATTTTATGTTACCATTATATATTAAAAAAACTTAAAACGCAACCTTTTTTAAAAAATTTTCGTTCGGTTAAGGCGGGTTTTTAAAAGTCGGGCATTTTGATATTTTTTTGTGTCTTTTTATGCAAAATTTTTTCACCTGAAGTCATAACGAAAACCGATAAAAAACCGCGCTTAAAAAAAACGACCTTCGCGTTTATGCGAAAGCCGTTTTGTTTTTTTAGTGCGGTTTAACCGCCTGATTATTTGATATTTACGCTTTCAAGGAAGTTTTTAAGCGCGGTTATACCCGCTTCGTCGCCCTTGAACACCGCGGTGTTTTTCAGAATGTTTACGCAAACGTCGTTGACGTAAGCGGTAACTATTTCTTTCGCCTTTTCTTCGTCTTTTACCACGGGGTGTTCGGCAAGCAGTTTTTCGATCATATCTTTATGAACGTGCATGTCGTTATCCGCTTTGGCAACTTCTTCGGCGCTGTATTCGCGGGTTACCAAAATGCGTTCGATTTCGCCGAGCTGGCGTTTTAAACGCGCGGGCAGAATGTAAAGCCCCATCGCTTCGATTAAACCGATACCTTCTTTTTTGATGTTGTGATATTCGGGGTGAGCGTGGAAAATTCCGTCGGGATATTGTTCGCTGGTGCGGTTGTTTCTTAAAATAAGGTCTACGCTGTAACGGTTATCGGGCAAAAATCTTGCGATGGTCGTGCAGGTGTTGTGTCGGGTTCCGTCTGCTTCGAGCCCGATAATATCAACGCTTTCGTCGTTATATTTCTTCCATGCGTCGATGATTTCGCCCGCTATTTCGGCAACCGAGTTGCGGTTGTAGCCCGAAAGCCTTATAACCGTGTTATACCAGTTTACCACGCCGATTTCCACGTCGGGATAGGCTTCTTTTTTAAACACGCGCTTTAAGCCCGCTTTGTGCATGGGCATTTCGTGCAAACCGCCCTGATAGTGTTCGTGGTTTAAAATCGAGCCGCCAACGATGGGCAGATCGGCGTTAGAACCTACGAAATAATGCGGAACGTATTCGATAAAGTCGAACAGTTTTTCAACCGTGTTTTTGCTTACCTTCATCGGCGTGTGTTCGCCCGACAAAAGTATGCAGTGCTGATAAAAATAAGCGTAAGGCGAATATTGCATAAACCACGGTTCGCCCATAAGTTCTAAAGATATGGTGCGCAGGTTGGTGCGTGCGGGATGCGTGAGCGTCCCCCTGTAACCTTCGTTTTCGCGGCAGAGCGCGCAAAGCGGATATTTTGTGTTATCCTTGGGCGCCGAAATAAGTTTTGCTATATCTTTATTGTCTTTTTCGGGTTTCGAAAGGTTTATGGTTATTTCGAGTTCGCGGTCGCCGTCTTTAAACGACCAGCCGACGTTTTTATCTATCGCGCTTTTTCTTATATAGTTGTTCTTTATGCAAAGATTATAAAAATATTCGCAGAACGCTTTCGCGCCCATTTTTTCGCGGAGTTGCTTTGCCGTCGTGTTTACTTCGGAGGGCTTTGGCGTGATTATGCCGAAAATATAGGTGGCGTAAATGTCTTCATAGCCTTCTTCGCAAAGATTATTCTGACGAGCATAATCTTTTACCTCGTTAAAAATTTCATCGGGAAGTTCCATTTGCGAAACAGCCTGTTCGAAGGTATCGTGATCGAGCGCGGCGCTCGTAAGCCCGAATTCGCCGAGCAAAACGTTACGAGTGTAAACTTCGTCGAGCGGCGACAAAGATAAAAAGTTTCTGGCATAGCACACGATTTTTTCGACCAGAAGTTTTCCGTCGATAATCTTAACTTGTCCGTTTTCCATAAAAAAGCACTCCTTTAAGCGCGGAATTCCGTTTTTCAACAAGCGTTTTTATGCGCTTTAAAACAACAAAAAAACCCTTGCTTTTATCCATACCCGAATAATATTAGCACACGCAAATTTTTTTTGCAACCGTTTTTTAGCGTGTTTTAGCTATTTTTAAATCCTGTTTTATTTGTTTAACCGCGATTTTATTTGTTTTTATCGTTCGCCGCGCTACTTATTATGTTCGGCGTCTTTCGAAAGCGCGCTTACTTCTTTGTTTTTATCGAATTCGCGCCCGAAGGTTTTATCTGAAAGAGTAACCCCCATACGCACGCTGTTTTTTCCGTATTTTTCGCGCAGAAGTCCCACGCTTTTTTCAAGTTTTTCGCGCTTGTCGTATTTTTCGGGGTTCTGCCCGAACGTGAGTTGTTCGGCATCCGTAATAAAATCGCTCGCCGTAACTCCTATCGTACGCACGGGGCGTTTAAAATCGTAGATTTTAACGAATAAATTTACCGCCGCTTTGTATAAGTCGGGCGCGAGAGCAGACGGAAATTCAAGTTTCGTCTGACGCGAAATCCACACGAGCGCGTTGTCGCGCACGGTTACGGTTACCGTACGCGCCTTGCCCGATCCGTATTTTAACATCCTTGCCGAAACGCTTTCGCACAAATACGCCAGCACGTTTTTTACGTCGGCAAGGTTGTTAAGGTCGCGATAAGGCGTTACGCTGTTGCCCACCGACTTCGCTTCTTCTTCGTCGCCGAATTTGCGGACGGGCGAATTATCGTCTCCGCGCGCGTAAGTGTGTAGAGTTTCTCCCCACTTGCCGAAACGCGATATTAAAAAGTTTTCGTCGGCGATAGCTAAGTCCCCTATCGTGTATATATTATATTTGTTAAGTTTTAAAAGCGTAGATTTGCCGACGTATAACAAATCTTCGACTGGCAGCCGCCACACGGTTTTTTTATAGTTTTCGCGCGAAATTACGGTTGTGCCGTCGGGTTTTTTTAGGTCGGAACCGAGTTTTGCGAACACTTTGTTGAAACTTACGCCTACCGAACAGGTAAGCCCAAGTTCTTTTTTCATGCGAACCCGTATTTCGTCGGCTATCTGTTCGCCGCTGCCAAAAAGCCGCGAATTCGTTACGTCGAGCCACGCTTCGTCTATTCCGAACGGCTCGACGAGATCGGTGTAACTTAAATAGATTTCGCGCGCCCTTTTCGAATATTCGCCGTATTTTTCATGGTGCGGCCGAACGGTTAAAAGTTTGGGGCAAAGTTTTTTGGCGTCGCCTATCGTCATTGCGGTTTTTATTCCGAACTTTTTGGCTTCTTCGCTTTTTGCAAGCACTATGCCGTGGCGAAGTTCTTTACTTCCGCAAACCGCCATCGGAAAACCTTTTAAAGCGGGGTTTAACGCGCATTCGACGCTTGCGAAAAAATTGTTTAAGTCGGAATGAAGTATAACCCGATCTTTTGCTGATTTTTCGGGTTTTTCTATATTTTTTCCGTTATCCATTTTTCGCTTTTTCGCCCCCCTTGTCCTTATTTTTTTGCAGATTAACTTTAATTTTTTACGCGTTTTTAGTTTTTATGCGCTATAGTTTTGCGTGCAGGTTTTTTATTTAAAAATTTACGTTTTAAGCGGCAAATTTGTTTGCGCGTGTTTTTTTGTATGATTTCGCCTTTATCGTAAACGAGTTTCGCACCCGCCGCCGCGCTTAAAATAATAACGCCCCACAAAATTATGCCCCACCATTTGTCGTAAGGGATGATTTTGCCCCCTACCGAATAAGCGGTTACAAACGACGATACGAGCCGCGTTATGATTATGGTAACCGAAAAACAGCCCGCGCTCATCGACGACAAGCCCGCCACGAAACAAAGCGCGTCGTCGGGAAAAAACGGGAGCAGAAACATCACGGTTAAAACTGCTTTGTCTTTGCCCTTTACTTTTTTAAGCGTAGAATCGAGAGTTTTTTTGCCTATAAGCAGTTTTGCCGCTTTATAACCGAGCGTTCGCCCCACGAAAAACGAGATAAAACTGCCCGCCGTAATGCCGATAAACGAATAAAGCCCGCCCTTGAATTCGCCGAACAGGCACACCCCCGCGCCTATCGCAACCACCCCCGGAATAGGCAACGCCGTTACCTGCAGAATTTGCAAAATTATAAACGCGGGCACGGCGTAAGCGCCTCGCTTTTCGATTTCGGCGCGCAGCGAGTTTACGTCGCGGATTTTTTGCCACAGGTTAATTTTTTGCCCGAAATATAAAACCGCTAAAAATATGACGCACAACGCCGTCGCGCTTAAACTTATGCGATAAATAAAAGCGTCGTTTTTAAGCCCGAACTTCACCGCGAAAAACGAAACGGCAGCCAAAAGCCCCGCCGTTACGCCGATTATTAAATATCTGCGACCGAATAAAAAGCCTTCGCCGCACGAATTTATATAAAGATATTCTAAATAAACCGTTGCCATGCATAGCGGCAGAATCGCCGCGAGCGACAATGCGGTTCTTAACGCCGCCCCGCTTTTTTTAACCAAACGCGCGCTCCTTACCGAATAAATTATATTCGGTTTAAGGTTTAAAAATACGCAGTCGCGCCGCTAAAAGTCCGTTTAGTTCGCTTAAAGTTCGGGGTTATTCGCCGCGAAGTTTCGAAAATCCGAGCATGCGCGCCTTTAACGCCGCCGAATATACGCCGTTTTTTATGCGCCACGCCCAGTTGCCCTGCGACGTAGACGGCACGTTCATACGCCCGCCTGAATCTATGCGCAGATAATCCTGAAACGGAACTATCGCAAGTTTCGATTTGCTTTGCATCGCCGCTTTTATCATCGAATCGGTAATTTTTATATCGCCCGATTTCGCGCTTATTTTTAACACTTCGCAAACGTATCGGCGTGTGCGCTCGTCAAGCGATTTTACCCATCCCAAAAGCGTGTCGTTATCGTGCGTGCCTGTATAAACAATCGAATTATAAACGTGATTTTCGGGAAGATAGGGGTTGTTTTTATCGAAACTGAACGCAAACTGCAAAACTTTCATCCCCGGGTAGCCGCTTTTTTTAAGCAGTTTTTCTACCGCGGGCGTAATTATTCCCAGATCTTCGGCTATAAAATCGCCCGCGTCGAAATTTTTGTTAAGCACTCTTATAAAATTATAATCGCCGCCTTTCTGCCACTCGCCCGTTCTGCCGTCCGTATTGCCGTAGGGTATCGAATAAAAACTTTCGTAACCGCGGAAGTGGTCGAGCCGCAGAACGTCGTAAAGTTTAAGCGCGCCCTTTATCCGTTTAAGCCAGAACGAATAACCTCTTTTTTTAAGTTTTTTCCAATCGTAAACGGGGTTGCCCCAAAGTTGCCCGTCCTGCGAAAAATAATCGGGCGGAACGCCCGCAACTCGCTTTGGATAAAAAGTTTTTTTATCTAAATCAAAAAACTGCCTTTCGTGCCACACTTCGGCGCTGTCGAGCGCGGGATATATGGGCAGATCGCCTATTATTTTTATACCCTTTTCGCCCGCGTAGACTTTAAGCGCGGCGTATTGTTCGTAAAATTCTTTTTGCAAAAACACGCCCTCCGCCACCGCGTAAAGGTCGTATTCGTCGATATTGCGCTCGCCTTTTTTGTCGCGTTCGCTCCAATTAAGCCACGATGCGCCGTTATATTCCCGCTTTAACGCACGAAATAAAACGTAAGGGGTTACCCATTCGTTTTCGGCAACGAATTTTTCAAGTTCGGATATACCTTTTTCGGAATGCAAACAGTTATAAAAATAGCGGTTGAACGCCTTTTTAAGTATATTTTTGCGCGAAAAATAAAGCGCGCCGTAATCGACTTTTTCGGGATTTACGTTTTGCCTTAGCGGCGCAAGTTCTTCCTTTTTCAAATACCCTTTTTCGCATAAAATATCGAGATCGATAAGGTATTCGCTGCCCGCGTATATCGAAAGGCAGGCGTAAGGCGAATCGCCGAACCCCGTTTGATTTACGGGCAGCATCTGCCAGTATTTCTGCCCCGTTTCTTTTAATAAATCGATAAATTCGAACGCCGCTTTGCCGAGCGTTCCCACCCCGTAAGGCGACGGAAGCGAAGTTACCGCAAGCAGCACCCCGCACTCTTTTTGTTTTTTGCCAATTTGTTTTTTCATCTACGTTTTCCACTTATTTCAGTTGTTTTTTTAGGCGGTTTTACTTGTTTTTATCTTCGGCGCCGCCTGCGTTTTCGCCGGTTTGTTCTGCGTTTTCGCCGCCGAAAAGAGTTTTTAAATAGGATACGTCGAGTTGCCATTCGCCCATAGCCGACCTGCGCGCGTTGTCGTCGTTGGCGATTTTCAGCGCGCGGATATAGTCGGAATAGCCGCAATCGTTTACGCGACAAAAATGCTTGATGGCTTTGTCTTCGTCGCCCACGAGTTGCGTTCTGCCGATATGTATTACGGCGTGGCAGTCGTGACAAAGAGCAACCACGTTTTTTAGGCGCTGAATTTTGTTTTTTTCGTCATATTCCCAATTTTCGTGCGCTTCGAGCCGCGAACGTTTCGCCCCGCAGATCATGCACCTGCCGTTTGCGCGGGCATAAGCGTCTTTGCGGATAATATCCCACGCCTTTTTCGGAAGCAAGGTGCGCAGATTGCTGTTCCAGCACCCGCCCGGAACCAGGCAAGGCAAAAGTTTGAATTTCGTTACTTCTTTTTTATCGGGCATTTTAATTTTCTCTTTTTTTGTCAGCGTTTTCGGGCTTTTCTGCCGTCGTATTTCTGTTTTTTACACGCCAAAAAAAACGCCGCCACTTAATTAAAAAAGCGGAAAAGCGTTTTTCGCCGCCTTCCGCCTTTATTTTTTTGGTTTTATTAGTTTTTTACGCAATAAACGCGATTTTAAAAAACGTGCTTTTGCAAACGTTATTTTATTCTTCCGCAGGCTTATAAGTTATAAGTTCGGTGGGGAATTTATCCTGCTCGTCGATGATATTATAAGCGGGATATTCGCTGTAAGCGGGATCGTTTTTATCGATGGATTTAAGTTCGTTTTCGGCATAAACGTTGCCGCTCGTCGAACCGTTGGGGCGAACGCCGCCTTCCATAAACGAAACGTCTAACAACTTGCCGTTTTTACCCACGAAAACTATTTCGTTAAGCGACATTGTGTCGCAAGTGGTTATAAGCACGCGGTTGCACTTGATTTCAATATCTTTGCACAAGTTAACCCAGCCCCCATGCGAAGCCTTTAAAATTTCGCTACTTACTTTGCCTTCGATTTTTTTAACCGACGACGAATAACTTAAAAAGTCTACGGTGAAAGTAACCTCGCCGCTTATACCCGACGCGTTAAACCAGACTTCGTAAACGCCAACGGTACTCGACGAAGAAACCTGAATTTTAGAAACGTATTGAAGCGCCGTTCCGTCGGAAGCGGCTTTGGCAACGGTTTTCCAGCCGTTAAGCCCGTTATCGCCGCACGCGGCAAAAGAAAATGCAAGCGTAAACGCAAGCGCCGCCGCAGTAATTTTCGAAATAAACTTTTTCATATATGTTCACCTTTTCCTTTCGTGTTTTAGTTTTGCCTTTTATTGCAATTTAACGTAACGAGGCGTTTTTTAAGCGAGGCGGGTTTACGCTTTTTCTCTTTTTTCCGCTTTGCGCCTTGAACTTTTGGGTTTTTGATCGCCCGAATCGGTTGTAAGCCGTTTTAATTCTTCCATAAACGTAGAAATATCTTTAAACTGGCGATAAACCGATGCGAACCTGATGTAAGCCACTTCGTCGAGATCTTTAAGCCCTTTCATAACCATTTCGCCGATTTGTTTCGACGAAATTTCCTGCTCCATCGAGTTATAAATCTGCTTTTGAATTTCTTCGACGAGCGCGTCGATTTTACTCATCGGAACGGGACGTTTTTCGCACGCCTTAATTATTCCGTTTTTTACCTTTGCCACGTCAAACGCCTGACGCGCGCCGTTCGATTTTACCACCAGAACGGGCGTTGTTTCTATGGTTTCGTAAGTGGTAAAACGCTTGCCGCATTTCATACATTCGCGGCGCCTGCGGATAACCATTCCGTCGTCTGTCGCGCGCGAGTCGATTACTTTACTTTCCAAACAACCGCAGTATAAACATTTCATCGTGCAATAATCTCCGCAAAAAGCGTAACGGCAAAGCCCGAAAAAAACTTCGGGCGCTTTGTTTAAATTTTGTTTTTATAAAACGCCGCTTATATATTTATTGTATCATGAATTTAATTTGTAATCAAGTAAAATTCGCGGGTTTAACCCGATTTTTAAACCGATTTATTCGATTTTTTACGTTTTATACAAGTTTGACGTATTCGCTTACCGAATTTAACCTTTCGCCGAGTTTTAAAAGCGTGTAATGGTTCAAAAATTTAAGCGCGCGCAAAAAATCGCTTTTTTCGGGTAAAGTTTTTTCGTCTTTCGGAAAATCGCCGTCGCAAGTCAAACAATATCTTACCGCGTTTAACGTAGACGGCATAATTTCGGCGGCGTTTTTAACCGCGCAGTTTTCGCACACAAACTTACCCGCCGAAAAATCAAAGAACGCGCGCGACGAAATTTCGGTTTTTCCGCACTTTCCGCAATAAAAAAATTCGGCGCCGTAACCTATTGATTTAAGCGCGCCCGCCCAAAATTTTATAAGGGATATTTCCGGCGGCTGCTCGTCGAAACACATCGACTTAAATGCGTTTACGGCAGAATAAAACAGTTCTTCGTTTACTTCGTCTTCTTCGGTAAATTTAAGCAAAAATTCGGCGACGGCGCTTGCCGCGTAAAAGGACTGCACTTTTAACCTAAGTTTATAAAAACTTTCGATTTCGGTGGCTCCTATAACCGAATATTTATCGCCCTTAACGTTTAAAACGTATTCGGCAAAACAAAAGGGCATGGCACAAAAAGTTAATTTTGCACCCGCCTTTTTTACGCCTTTTATTCCCGCACCCACTTTGCCTTTTTCAAGCGAATAAAGCGTGAGCATTTTATCGTTGTCTTTATAATCTACGCCCCTGATCATAAGGGCGTTTATTTTTTCTTCCATTTGTTTTTTTGCGTTTTTTCGGCTTGTTTTTCTTCGCCTTTAAGCGATTTTTGCTGCGTTTTTTGCGCCGCGCGTTTTTAAAAAGTCCGCCTATAAGCCCGTTATCGGCACTTTCGCGTTTTTTTGGTTTTTAGATTTTAATTTATGCCTTTAAGTTTTTTATAAAGCATATAATACGACGGGTTGCCCGTTTTTTCGAACATATCCCATGCAATTTCTTCGGGTTTTTTCTTTTTTTTCATACAACTATTTTACCCGATATTTTTCGCTTTTATGCGCCGCAAAAAATTTAAACCGCGCATTATTCGTAATCGCGCTTTAATTGAAATTTTCTTCGGTATAGCCGTATTCCCTTAATCTGTCGGGGCGGTCGCGCCAGTCGTCTTTAACTTTTACGAAGGTTTCGAGATAAACTTTGGCGTTTAAAAACTTTTCCATTCCTTCGCGCGCGAAAGCCGAAGTTTCTTTAATGGCTTTGCCCTGCTTTCCTATTAAAATCGCCTTGTGGTTTTGCTTTTCGCACACTATGTCTAAACTTATATAATACGCGCCCGATTCGCGGCGGGTAAATTCGTTTACGATAACCGCAACGCCGTGCGGAATTTCTTTATCGTATTTTAAAAGAATTTTTTCGCGCATTATCTCGCCTATCATAAAGCGTTCGCTTTTATCCGACACCACGTCGGGCGGAAAAAGCGGATCGCCAACCGGCAAGCCCTTTTTTAAAAGCGAAAGCAAAAGTTTTACGTTTTTACCCGTGCGCGCGGATATTGCGGTTACGTCGGTTACTCCGCTAATCTCACCGAGAGCCGTAACCGCTTCCATTATAAGTTTTTCGGGCATTATGTCGATTTTTGTAAAAGCGACTATCGCGGGAATTTTTTTACCTGCAAAACGCGATACGAGCGCTTTGTCTTCGTCTTTAAACCCATCGTGCGCGTCGACTAAAATCAAAATTAAATCTACGTTTTTAGCCGCAGTTTCGGTTGCGCGCTGCATGCGGTCGTTTAAAAGGCTGTCCGCTTTGTAAACACCCGGCGTATCCTCGAAAACTATCTGCGATTCGTCGTCGTTATAAATCGCCAAAATACGGTCGCGCGTGGTTTGAGGCTTAGGCGAAACTATCGAAACTTTTTCGCCAATTATTACGTTTATAAGTGTGGATTTTCCGGCGTTCGCACGTCCTACGACCGCCACCGTTCCGCTTTTCATCGGTAAAATTCTCCGTTGTTAATTTGTGTTTTGCGTTGTTTTACGCGCCGAATTTTTTATAATATAAATGCCGAACGTTTATAACCGATTTTCTATATTATTCGCGCGTAATCCCCGCCAAAGCAAGCGCGGCTTCTTCCTTTTCGCGCATCCATCTTTTATCGTCTTCATTCATATGGTCGTAACCGAAAAGATGCATAAGCCCGTGCACCGTTAAATACGCGATTTCGCGCTTTTCGCCGTGACCGTATTCCGTGGCCTGTTCGCGCGCGCGCTTTAAACAAATCATAATAGAGCCCAAAAACACCCTGCCCGATTCGTCGGTATCGAACGGATAGTTTCTCTTTTTTACCGTTTCGCCCGCGCTTACGCCCGCCGCGGGAAAAGAAAGCACGTCGGTAACCGAGTCGATATTGCGGGTTTTAAGATTCAATTCTTTAATTTCTTCTTCGTCGCAAAAGCAAAGTTCGCACGATAAATTTATTTTTTGTTTTAAGGTTTTATAAACCGCGTCGGCGATTTTTTCAAGGTTTAACACCTTGTTTTCGTCGTCGCAATAAATAACGAGATTCGACATTTTTTATCTCCGTAAGTTTTATATCCGAAAAATTTAAATTTGTTTTTGCGGTTTGTTTGGTTATTTTTCGGCTTTTTCGTCGGAACTATCCGAAGTCTGCACCGCATTGCGTTTTCCGATTTTAAGTTTGGGATATTTAACCCTGTCGTGATAAACGCCGCCGAGACTTTGCGATATGGTTGTTCTTATTATGTCGATGTCGCGCATGGTAAGGTCGCATTCGTTGAACTGCTCCAAATCCATTCGTTCTTCTATTATCATACGAACCATGTGATCAACCTTTTCCTGCGAACGGTCATGAAGCGAACGAACGGCGGCTTCGCACCCGTCGCAAATCATGATAATCGCGGATATTTTCGATTGCGGACGCGGTCCGCCGTATGAAAAGTCGGCAATATCGAGATCGCCTTCGGTATATTTAAGCGCCTTGGCATAGAAATATTTGATGGGAAGCGTTCCGTGATGTTCGCGCGCAACGTCTGCAAGAATCTGCGGAAGATGATATTTTTTGATAAGGTCGTAACCGTCGCGGGTGTGTGCCTTGATAATATCGGTTGAAAGTTCGGGCGAAAGTTCGTTATGGGGGTTATATCCCGACTGGTTTTCGGTAAAATATTCGGGTTGTTTAAGTTTGCCTATGTCGTGATAATAGGCGGCGGCACGCGCAAGAAGCGCGTTTTCGCCGATAGCCGTCGCGCACGATTCAGCCAAGGTAGAAACGGTAAGCGAGTGATTGTAAGTCCCCGGCGCTTTTTCGCGCATAAGGCGGATAAGTTTCGACTTGTGGTCGGTTATTTCGGATAAGCGGTAATCGGTAACCACGTTAAACGCGTATTCGAAAAACGGCAGAATCGACATCATTAAAACGACCGAAAACATGCCCGAAGTAAAGCCGTAAATAACGAGTTGCCAGATATTGGACGTTTCGCTTATTTCCATGCAAATCGTGCAGATTATTACGGGAACGGATATATACAGCCCGCGGAAAAACACTTTAATGCGCGAACTTACGTTGTTTATAAGGTAAATTGCAAGCATGCCGGTGGTTAAACCTATTATCATGGTCGAATATGCCGCCCTGCTCGTAACGCCCATCGAAGCGCCCGCAAAACTGTCTACCATAAACATTATCATACAAAACGTAATGTTCATTATAATCGCCGAACGGCGGTTTACGAGCAGAAGAATAAGCAGCGCGCAAAGCGAAAGGGGGCGCGCGTAAACGTTAAAAATCTTTTCGACGGCAAACGAGATTATAAGCGATATTTCGAGCGCGAAAAACACCATAAAAATGTTTTTGCCCTCTTTTAAAAAGTCTTTAAGTTCAAAATAGAAATAAAGATATACCATTGCAAGCAAAAACATTACCGCCAGAACGACGTAAATGGTTACGAACAGTTTTTTCGATTTGTCGAGCAGTTCGCCCGCCGCCTGAAAACTTCCCGCGTTTATTATCATCGCCGCAAAAAACAGCAGCGAAATAACTATCGCGTGAGCAAAAAACTGAAAAATGGTTTTTACGTAGTCCGACGCTTTCCACGGCTTTGTTATTTGTGATTTGAATATCATTCCGTTTTCCTTTTTTCGTGAGTTTTATAAGTTTTTAAGTTGGTTTATTTGTTTTTTATGCCGTTTGCCGCCTTTATTTTTCGTTTTTTTTCTCCCGATTTTTCAAGGCGGTTTTCGTCGTCGGCATACGCTTTTATTATGCGCATAACAAGCGGATGGCGCACAACGTCTTTGTGCGTAAGTTCGACGACTTCGATTCCGTCGATTTCTTTAAGCACTTTAACCGCATGAACAAGTCCGCTTTTTTTATCCGCGGGCAAATCGATTTGCGTAACGTCGCCCGTGATAACGGTTTTGCTGCCTTCGCCCATTCGGGTTAAAAACATTTTCATTTGTTCTTTGGTGGTATTCTGCGCTTCGTCGAGAATTATAAACGCGTTCGAAAGCGTTCTTCCGCGCATATACGCAAGCGGCGCAATTTCTATCGAGCCGCGCTCTAAAAGTTTCTGATAGACTTCTAAGCCGAACATTTCAGAAAGCGCGTCGTATAAAGGCCGCAGATACGGATCGACTTTCGATTGAAGATCGCCCGGCAAAAAGCCCAGCCTTTCGCCCGCTTCTACTGCGGGGCGCGTCAAAATAATTTTATCTACTTCTTTGTTTTTATAAGCCGAAACAGCCATAGCGACCGCAAGATAGGTTTTGCCCGTTCCCGCGGGGCCTATGCCGAAAACCACGGTGTTTTTCTTTATCGCGTCGACGTATTTTTTCTGCCCGAGCGTTTTATATTTAATCTGTTTTCCGCGCGAAGTTACGGCTATAACGCCGCTCATAATTTTGCCTATGTCGCCTTCATATCCTTCTTTGGCAAGTTCCACGCAATAAATAATGCGGCTTTTATCAAGCGGTTCGCGGTTTTTAATAAGTTCTAAAAGTTTCTCGATAACGCGCTTTGCAACGTCTACGCTGCCTAAGTCGCCCGATATTTTAATTCCGTCTTGCATTACGGTTGCATCAACGCCCGTTTCGCGCGATATTATCGATAAATTTTCGTCGAACACGCCGAGCAAAACGGATAATTCGTCTGACGATTCGACGGTTATTTTTTCGGTTCGTTTTTCCAAATTTATTTCATCTCCTTAAAGCCGGTTTTCGGCTTTATAAAAGCGTTTTTTTGCGGCGTTTAATTAAAACGGCAATTTAACCGCCTGTTTTTTGCGGAAAAGTTTTTTCATATTCGATTTTAACTTCGATTTTATCGCCGTTTTCTACGCAGTCTACGTTAAAAATCGGATATTCTTCGTTTTTAAAAAGTTCGCTTTTAGCCGCCACTATCGCGTCCGGCACGCTTTCTTCGAAAAATCCCGCGGCAAATTCATATTCGTAATTAAAAACGAATTTCGCCGAATAGGTTGCGACCACCGAGCACAGCACCCTTTCGCCGTTTTCTTTTTCGTAATAAGCGCCGATTATCGCTTCGCCCGCGTTTACCTTTTCGCCCGCTTTTTTTAGCAAAGTGCCCGAATAAACCACGATTTTTAAAATTTCGCAAGGTTCTTCCGCCGTTATATCCGAATAAAAAACGGGGAATTTAGCGGGGGGATTTTTAAGTTCTTTAAGCGAAACCATCGCTTTGTTTCCGCGCTTTTCGATCGATATAAAACCGATATTTTGCTCTGCCGATAAAATTGCCGAAACGCGCGATAAATCCTCCGCCGAAAAAAAACCGAATTTTTTTATTCCCGCTTTTGCTTCGGCTTGTTCGATTTTCGTTTTATAAAGGGCGGCGTCGCCCGAATATTCGGTGCCGAAATAAAGATTTTCGCTTAAAACGATAAGCATAACCATTAAAATTACGCCTATGGTTTTTGCCGCATGGTCGCGCAGATATATAAGCGGAGCCAAAAATCCGCCTCTTTTCGACAAGGTATTATACCACATATTTTTGCAAATTGCAAAATATTTATCGCTATCTTTATTATATATGGTGATTTCGGCGGTTTTCTCGTCGATAATTTTTACGTTCAAAAGGTCTATGCCCGCTTTTTTAAGGCGCGAAAACAGCAAATTGCGGTTAAACCCTTTAACGAGATAGGTATTCGTAAGCGTTTTCATTCGAAATTCACCCCGCAAATTCTGCCTTTAAAGCCCGCGTCGCCCGAAGTAAGTTTGGTAAGTTCGAGTTTTTCGCCGAAAACCGCGACTTTCGCTTCGCCGCAGTCGAATATTATTTTTTCGGCAGAAAACCGTTCTATTCTTTTAACGCCGATAACGTATCCGCCGGTCGCGGAAAAAGTTATAGCGGTTTCAGACAGCGGCACGCACTTTTTTATTTCGTTTATTAAATTCATTTAGGTTATATTATCCGGTTATAGTATATGCCCCGAATCCGATTATTAGCCGAGCGGCGTTTATTATTTTTCGAAATTTTTTACCGCGGCAAACGCGCAACGCAAAAAACCGCCTTACTTTTCGGATAAAGCGGCTTTTTTATTTTATGTTGTTTTTATTGATTAGGCATCGTTTTTAAATAGTTTTTTACCAATTTTTTACCCGTTTCGTTAAGCAGGCTTTCATATCCCGACTTTTCGAAATCGTTTATTGCGTCTTGTTTTTTAAACTTCGAATAATAGTCGATTATGGCAAACGCTATCTGTTGTTTATAATCGTCGCCCTGCCTTGTATAATCGTTTTCGGCAGCCATTTGTTTTAAACTGTCGGCGTATTTTATCATGTCCTGCTTGACCTGATTGTTATACTTTATGGTTTCGGCGTTTCGTTTTTCGCGTTCGGCTTTAAGTTTTTCGAGTTTTTCGTTTACTTCTATCGCCTTTTCCATATCGAACTTTTTAAGCGACGCGTTAAGTTCGCCGCTAAGCCCCGCAATCTCGTCGTCGATTTCGGATATTTGTTTTTGCGTTTCGGCGTTGCGGTTTTCGATTGCGGCAAGTTTTTCTTTGTCGTATTCTTTTAAAAGTTCGGCTATGATAGACGAGCGCGCTATTCCGCGTTTTATAGCGTCGCCGTTTGCGTTTTCTTTTGCCGAATCGTAAAGATCTTCGGTTTTTTTGTTAAGTTTTTCGGCGTTTAAAGCGATTTCATCCTTTTTTTCGCGCAGGGATTTATCTTTTTGCTTATTTTCTTCGATAAGCGCGTCCGCTTTAAGGTCGTATTTTTCGTTAAGTCCCGCTGCGGCGGCGTTTTTAAGCTCGTCGTCCGACCTCGTATCGTATTCCATTTGCTTAAAATTGTTCGCCGAATTTTTTTCTTCGCCCAGTTTATACGCTTCCTCGGCTTTAACGTTAAGATCGTTAAGGCGTTTTTCAAGTTCTTTTTTCGCCTTTTTTCTTTCTTCATCCAAAATCAGGGAAGTTTCTTTTTTGCCCGCGTTGCCAAGCCCGCCCGAAGTCTGACCGCTTTGATCTACTTGCTCTAAAAATTGTTTTGGCGTTACGGATATTCTTAAACTCATAATTTTCTCCTTTCGCGCTTTATAAGCGCGGCTTAAATTTTAATTTTGCGGCGCTTATTAACTTGCGCTTACAACGGTTAACGTGTTTCTTAAACGCAACAAAAGTTTTCCGTTAAAAAGCGGCACGCATTCGTCAGAATAAGCGACTACGTTCGCGTTTGTTTTCGCGCTGTTTCCGCTTACCGAATACGACGAAACTTTTGTCCCGTCGCCCGCGCGAACGGTAACTTCGCCGTCTTTTTTCATTATCTGATAGTTTACGTTTTTATGTAAATTTAAAATCATTTTATCCCCCTCAGCCTATCGCTTTTACCCATACGATTTAATGCGAAAGTGCCGATAACAGGCTTATAGCCCCGCTTTTGTGTTTTTTACTACGCGCTTTATTCGCCCGCAAGCGACACGAGTTTGTTGTTTCCGTCGAACTCGGTTAAAATCAGATACCCTTCGACCGCGGGGTTAGAAGTAACCTTTTTCGCGCGGTAATTTGTAACCGATAAAGTAAAAGTTTTGCTTGCTTTATCAAACCCTAACTTAACCACCTTGTTGCCCTTAACCGCGTAAAAACATGCGTTTGTTCCGCCGAATGCGCAAACCGAAATTACTCCCTTTTCGATAAGGGTTACCGACGACTGCTCGGTGAAATCGTTTAACAAAAACCTTGCGGTAAGTTTGCCGTTTAAGTCTGATAGAGCGACGACGTAACCGCCGTCATACGCGAAAAACGCCGCCGCGGTTACGTTTTCGTATACGGCTTTTTTATTAAGTTCGCCGCCCGTATATTCGATTAAGTCGGCTTTTTTATCGTGCGAAAACAAAATCACGCTGCGCTCTTGTTCGTTATAAACCGAAAGGTCGCTGTCGTTTTCGGGGTAATCGACGCAACCGAAAGTCTCGAACTCGCAGTTATCCACGGTAAATTCTTCTTCGCCCGAAAGATAAACCGAAACGGTCTGAACGCCCTTATCGAACGGGACGAAACACGCAATTTCGGTTTTGCCGTTTTTGGGCAAAAACGTCTTATACGTTACGCCGTTTATTTTAACGTAGCCTATATCGCCGGGCGCGTATTGTGCGTAAACGGTTAAAAAAAGTTTTAGAACGCATTTTTTAAGCGTTTTAAAGTTATACGCAAAAGTTTGCTTTGGCGCGTTTTGCCCGCGCGACTGAAAGCGAACGTAGTTAAAATTGGTTTGCGCGTTTTTCAGTTCGAGCGATTTTATCCGCCTTTCGAGTTCCCTTATTTTCAAAGCGTTATCCATAATTTCCCCTTTAATTTAAACCTTTTTAAAGCCTGTCGCCGTATTCGAAATGAATTTTAAGCCGCGCGGTTTTCGATTCTGCCTGCGAGTTTTTTATCGTAAACGAAAAGGCTTTTCCTTTAAGCGATACTTTTTTAAAAACGTCTTTGTCGCTGCCGGCGAAAACCACGGTTTTTTCGCCGCGTTCCGACTTTATTAAAACCGTTGTTTTTTTATCGGCGAAAAGCGAAATGCCGCTTATGGTTTTTTCGACTTCGGGCTTGCCTAAATCGCAAAAGCCGCCGCGCCATACTTTCTCGACCGAAGCCCCGAAATAATCGCTTTTTTTCTGAAACTCGCCGAGAGCGGTTTTACCCGCTATCATAATAAGTTTATAATCGGTTTCGCCGTCGATAACGACCATATCCGAAATTTCGAACCCCACTAAAAACACAGCGCTTTTTGTTGCGAAATTATAACGTAAAACTGCGTTTTTAAGCCCGCTTTCGGGGAAATTCGCTTTTAAAATCACAAAAAGTTCGCCGTTATAATAAACGCCTTTCGCACCCGAATTATCTACGCCTGCAAAATATTCGTCGAATCTTTCTAAAAATCTTTGCGGCGCGCCGCCCGTAAAACAATAAAACCCGTCTTCGGCAAGATATATAATTTTGTCGCCGCAACAAGTAACGCTGTCGCCGTAAATTTTGCCTGACGACGCCGAAAGCCCGTCGGCGGCAAACTCCGTCTGGTCGCCGTAAGCGGTAATGCGGGTTATGCCGTATGTTCTGAAAACGTAAACGTATCCGCCGAATTCTACTACTTTAAGTAAATTTCCGCGTTCGTCTTTAAGGTCGATAAACCCCGCTTCCGAAAGCGAAATATCCCAGTTTGCGGGATCGAAATCGTCTGAAAACCAAAGCGCGGTTTTTTCGCCTGCTTCGGTAGCGAACAGCCTTTCGCCGTGAATACACATTGAAGTAACGGCGGGCGCGTCGGAAACGGTTTCTACGGTTTCGCCGTCGTAAATTTTCATGTTTTCGCCGTCGGCGCTGAAAATTATTACGTTTTTGCCGTTATAGGTATATCTAACCGCCGTGGGCACGCTTGAAAAAAACAAATCGTTAACGCGCGAAAACGCCGTATTTTTGGTCAGATTCGCCTTATACACGTACCCGCTGCCTCCACTCGGACAAAACATCAAAAGCAAATCTTCGTAAGAGCCCGCGGTTTCGTTATACGTTTTAAAATAATACAGGCGTTTCGGGAAAGTGCCCGGAACGTAAGGAATGTTAGCGCTTACGCCGAGCGTTGCGGGTTTAACGCCGCCTCCGTCTTTAAGCGCGCCGCTCACGCACGAAAAATTTATAAGTTCGCTTGCGTAAGAAAGCGGTTTTATGCGCTCGTCGGTCTGCGTTTCGGCGCCTCCCGAAAAATCTTTGACGTAATAAGTCGCCTTTTTTCTGCCCGCGCGCGGATTATCGGATAAATAATACATTTTAAAACCATTTCCTTTGCTTTATTATAAGTTTACGGCGTTCTGCCGCCCTGCCCTTGATTGCCGAATCGTATTTATTTTTCCACACGGCGGCTTCGCCCGTAAGCCCGTTTTCGTAACATATCTGCGCCGCCATTCCGAACGCCACGACAAATTTTCCCACCCCTTCTTCGAGCGGAAAAGTTTTATCGTCGGTTAAACTTTCGGCGCGATATTCATATTCGACTATAACGTCTCCGCCTCCCGTAACAAGGTCGCCGCCGAGCAGGCGGTATTTAACTTGTTCGCCCGTTTGCGCGCGATAAACGCCCTTTATTTTAAGCGGAACTTTTTTAAGCGACGAAGTTTTTATTTTTCCGTTTTCAGGCGTTAGTGTTTGCCTTTCGACAAGCGGAAAATATTCGCACGAAAGTTCTTCAGCCGTTATATTATACGCCCTTAAATAATCTTCGCGTTCGGTTTCGAGTTCTGCGTTTTGCTGCGCGTTTTGGGCAGATAAATAGTTTGCGAGAGAGTCGTTTTTTAAAAGTTTTGCGCAAAGAATCATAACGTCTTTTACCGTCATAAAATCCCCCCTTTGTTTTTAGTTGAACGGCATAATAAACAAACGGCAAGCCTGCGCGAAGCGGCGAATTAAGCGCGCCCGCCGCCCCGCGCAAACCCTGCAACCGTTTATTTAAGCCGATTTCTGCCGCTTTAAGGCTTTTTCAGCCTTTTTTTGCGGCTTTTCGTTTTTTCAGCCGCATTGCGCTTTGTTATTATTTTTCGGTAACGCCCGAAAGCATAGCCTGTCCGCACGGTCTGGTGCAGATAAGGTCGGCGTATTTTACGAGCGTTGCGCTGTAAGCGGCTTTCCCGGGAATCTGGCGCAAAATTCTGCCGTCTTCGCCTTCGAGCCATTGCCAGTCGCAAAGTTGATGCAACACGAAATCGTCGGTATTAAGCAGATACATGGTGCCTTCGGGGCAGAAACGATCGGAAACGACGGGAATTCCGTTATACGAAATGGCTTTATAGCCGCCGCGCAAATCCATAACGTCTACGTTGCGCTTATAGGTGTTAAGATAGTTCTGATAAGCGCGCTTAACCCCCGAAGAACACAAAATAAAGTTGATTCGGCTGCCCGAATTTTCTTCTACGGTGTCGATAGCGGTCTGAATAACGGTGTCGGTTATGTCGCCTACGGACGATTTCATATAAGGAACGAGCCATTTTTTGTCGCTTCTGTCAAGCCCGTAAATGCTGCCCGAATCTTTAAAGATCGCCTTAAGTCCCGTAATTTCCTGACCGTAAGATCCCTGCACGCAAACGAACGAGCCTGCGGGAACGTCTCCCGCGTCGACTTTCGAGCCGTTTACGCAGAAGGTTTTGTTAGCCCTGTCTACGTTATAAACTTTGCGCCCGTAAGCGGTTGAAATTTGGGTTTCGGAAGCGCTGTAAAAATCGACGATCATGCCGTCGGCAAGATTTTTAACGCTGTCTACCGTTATAACGCCGTTTTCGTCGATCGATTTTACGGTTGCTAAAAAGCCTTTGCCGTCGCCGAACAACATTCTGCCGAAGTTGAACGAAGACGCCTTTAAAAGCCCTTCCATTTCGGCGTTTAAAAGGTTTACGAACGCGCCCACGTTGTTTTCGGAAGCGCGTATGGCTTTATCGCTTATTTCGATGGTGCCGTAAAGGTTTTTAAGCGTGAGCGCGAACTGTTCGTATTTGTTGCTGCTCGCCATAGGAAGCGCGCCCGTTTCGGTGCCCGAACTGAACCCGCCGTTAATTCCGTACTGCACGGCGCGGCGGATTTCTTTGCCCCATACGTCTTGCGTGGTTTGTTTTATTTTCGCTAAAAACGGGTTTGTTTCGGTGTTAAGTTGCTCGGTTATTACGCCGAGATATAAGGTTTTTAACGCCTTGTCGGCGGTTGTAACTGTTATCATATATTTATTCTCCTTGTTTTTCTGCGCCCGAAATCAAGCAAATCCGAAATTTATCAAATTTGCAAAATCAAGCAAATTAAGGCATAAAAACTTGATTTTTTATACGTTTTTAAATTTTTATGCCCTTTTGCTTTATAATCGACGAAGCCAGAGCGCCCGCTTCTTCGATGCTTTTTGGCTTTATCGGCGGAGCGGTAGCCGTAAGCCCCGATTCGACGATAAGTTTAGCCGCGCCGTTTAATTTAAGTTCTTTAAGATATTTTTTTATAACTTTTTCGTAAGCCGCGGGGTGCGAAACGGCGGCAATATAAATATTTTCGTCGTTTTCGCGCTCCTTTTCGATACGCTCTAATTTATCCGAAAGAACCCCGATAAACGCGCGTTCTAAAAATCCGCTCGTAAGATCGCCGGTTAAAGCCGCCCTGTCGGCGATCTCCCCGACGTAGCGCTTGGCAGATGGATTAAGTTTTAAAAATCTTTCGGCTTCGGCGCTATAAACGTCGGCGTTACCCGCGCAAGAGACATCGGCTTTTTCGCTTAAAATATCCGTCGCGTTCCCTGTTTCATCTTCTGCGACCATATTTTGCGGGCGATTATCGCTTTCCGCTGCGGCATATTCCGCCCCCTTTTCGGGCGCGGCCATACTTTCGGAATTTGTTTGCGGGCCGTTAAAAGCCGCCTTTGCTTGTTCTTTAAGCGCGCGATTTTCCTTTATAAGTTCGCTTAAACGCTGACTGCGTTTGGTAAATTGCGTTTGCAGCGAATTATACGCTTTAAGAAGTTCTTCTGCGTTTTTGAACTTGCCGAAAGAGATATTGTCGGGGCGGGCGAATTGCTCCGCCCGATTTTCCGAAGTTATTTGTTCTTCGGCTTCGCTTAAAAATTTAAAAGTATTCTCGTCGCGCGCTTTCTGCGCTTTATTATCGATTTTATTCATTGTTTTTCTCCGTTTCGGCGCCGTTTACACGCGCCAGAAGTTTATGCTTGTTTATATGTTCGATTATGCGTTTTTTATAATTTTCGTCGCCGCCCGTTTCGTCGCAAAGCAAAAACTTGACATGCTCGGATATATGCAGATCGTGGTCGTCGAATTCTTCGGGATCGACCGCGTTTTTTGCAAGCGCAACGTTTTCGCGCTGGGCTTTGTCGACGTGCATATTCGTAACGTCCTGCGTGCCTGATAGCGAGCCGTAACCTATAAGTTCAAGCACTTTCGCTTTGGTGCGCTGGCTTAAAGTGCCGTCCGCTTCGGATAAAAGTCCGAGTTTAAGCATTTCGTAAATGGCGCTTTTTTTCTGCGCGGGCGTATACGAAAGTTCGTTTTCGGTGTCGAAAACCACGTCGTCGCTCGTTAAATCGCTCGAATTGAAATAATAAAGTTCGACCGAATTACCGTGCCCGTAGCAACGCATCATCCGAGTTTGGGTTGCGAATTGCTTGAAAAGCCTTATAATCTGTCTGCCCACGGATCGCACGGCGTGTCGGATGTTTTCGGCGGAATTCACAAGGCGGGTGTCGTCCTGCTCTATCATAAGTTCGAGCGCGACGCCGCTCGTGTTTTCGCCCAAGGCAGACGAATTGCGCGAAAATTCGCTTATTCCGCTTACGTTTATAAACTCGCGTTCGAGCCGACTTTCTTCATACGAAAAATCGGGCGGCATCGAAGCGTTCGCCATATATCTCGGCGGCGTAGAACCTTGTCGATACACTAAAACTTTTCCGGGTGAAAGCCCTTCGTCGATTAAAGCGTCGGTATCGACCGAGCCGTCTTCCACGGTGACCACGCCCATGCTAAGGCGGTTTAAGTATTCGTGTTTTCTGTTTTTTACGGCGTTATAGGCACGCTGAATGGGTATAATGCGGTCGATAACGCTCACGCCGAAAAAGCACCCTGCCTGATTTATCGAAACCTGACGAACGAACGGGAACACCCTTCGCCCTTCTTCGCCGTTTATATAAGGAAGTTCGCTTATCTGCAAAACTTCGCCGCCCGCAACCGTTACGACTCTGCCTTCGGGAAACTCCTCCGACGGTGCTTCGTAGCGCTCGATTACAAGAACGTTGTCGTGCACCACCCCGCTCGTAACGCGCGGAATACCCGAAGCCGCGCCTCCCGCAACCGACGGATTATCGAACCCGAAAACGTTTACGTCGCCGCCTTTAACGCTTTTGCCGTAAATTTTATAAACGTCGCCAACGTGCATCGCCCTTGCGTGAATTATGCTTTTTAGGTCGCTTATTTCTTCGTGGAACAAACTGTCCGGAAAAATTTCGTAAGGCGAAACGGCAATAACTTTCGCGTCTCCTTCGAACACCGGTTCGCCGTTTAATTCGCCTACCTTTCTGCCGCCGTTTTCGTCCCACACCACTTTATAAAACGAAGTGCCCAGCGTTTCGCTCCACATGGTTGCGCGGTAAATAACGTCGTCCATATCAAGCCGCGAAAAGGTAGACGACAAAATCGAACTTGCAAGTTTTGCCGCTTTCACGTCGCAATCGTCTTTACCCGACGCGCGCACCGACATAACGGGGCGCACGCGCGAAAGTTTTGCCGTTCTGGTTTCTACGATTGGCGCGATATGATTGTAAACGTTGCGCCCCTGCCAGTAATAATCTTTTTCTTCTTCGCTTAGTTCCCCCGTCGCGTCGATTTCGGCGTATTGATTACCCGCAAGATAATTGGCGTTTAAATTCCACTGCCGCTCTAAAAGTCTGCGTTCGTCGCGGCGCTTTAAAAAATCTTCTTCGACTTCGCGCGCAAGATTTTTTTCAAAAAAGTCTTTATCGGTTTTTGTTTTTTGCACGCTTTATCTCCTCCGCTTTTACGTTTTTACCCGCTTCGTCATAAAACTCGTTAAGGCATTTTTCGCAAAGACGAATACATTCTTCGCCGTGCTCGTCTAAAACGAGTTTATAAACCGCGTCGTTATTGCAGCCTTTAAGTTCGCAAACGATTTTATCGTGATTTTTTACAATTTTCAATTTCGCATTTCTCCTTTAATAAATTTAAAAGCCGAGTTTTTTCGGCGGCGAGTTGCTCGTCGGTAAGGTCTTTAAAGTCGGCTTTGCCCTTGTCCATATCGTCGAGCAGCAGTTTTGCCGCCGATATGTCGGGCGGCACGTTTTTAGTGGTAACCTTTTTACGAACGACGGTCATATCGTCGTCGTTTTTCGCATATTCTTCGACCACTTCGCTGGTATCGTATCCCAGCGCGCGTTTTAAAAGAGCCTTGCGGATTTTTACATAAACCTTTTCATCTTCCAAAATTTCCCCCTTTGCCGCGGCAAACTTTTCGGATAAGGCGCGCTTTATCCTTTTGCACCAACGTTAAAGCCGCGGGCTTGTCGTTGATTTTCGGTGCGCTCATAACGTAATACCGTAACTCGTCTAAGGCATGGTCGTCGCGTTTAATCGGCACGTCGCCGTCGCCCCACCTGTAATTTTTAAGTTCTCTTATAAGGTTTTTGCAACAGGGAAAAATTCTTATTTTGTCGGCGGCAAAATATTCTTTAACCCGCGCTATCCCTGCGAATTTATCCTTATTTACCTTTGGGTTGCAGGCAACGCCGTGCTCGAAAAACAAATCGGTTACGCTGCGAGTCGAAGCCAGAGTTTTTTGGTTTGCCGCGCTGTCGATAAGCGCTTCTATTCTTCCGTCGGGGCGGCGGTGCCAACCAAGTTCGTCGGCGATTTCTTTAATTTTCTGCGCGTGGTATTCTACGGTTTTGCCCTGCTCGTAATGCTCGGCTACAACGTAAATATTTCCGTCGTAATCGACGCAATAAAAGTGGCACGAAAGCGGATTGTTAAGCCCGGGGTCTATCGAAAGTTTATCCTGCCAGTCAAACGGCAGGTCGAACGGGGGTATAACATGCTTATTTTCGTCGAACTCGCCGTAAACCTGCCCGCTTTCGGCGCGAAACTTGCCGTATCTGCGCGACTCTAAAACGTCGGCGGGCAAAGTTTTTGTTAAAGCGTCGATTTCTCGTTTATCAAGGTAAGGGTTATCGCCCCACTCCATAAATTCGTACCACACGTCGTCGTCGCCGCGCTCGTTCAAATAAATTTCGTCGTAAATAAACGTAAGCCCTTTAAGCGGAGTCATCGTGCCGAAAAGCGTGCCGCGCTTATCGATTAAACGCATCCGACATTCGTCGTAAACGTCTTTGGGCGGTTCTTCGTCGAACCACACGAAATCGAGCGAAGCCCCCTGAAACTTTTCGCGTCCCTGATCGCAACTTTTAAACCCGATAACCGAATATCCGCCGAGTTCGTTTTTTACCTTAATCTGGTCGATAACGCCGTTTTCGGGATAATCGCGCCGCCCCGAACTCATCGTAACGTCGGCAATATCGCACGGGCGCAAATACGAAAGCACTTTTTTTTGCGCAACGTCGCGCTGAACCTGTTGCGAAAGCGAAACCACCCACCCGAACACGTTTTTGCGGTTTTTGCGGTAAGGGTGTATGCCGCGCGCCAGCCACACCGATTCCACCGCCCCGCACTCGGTTTTGCCGCTTCGGTTTCCGCCGAAAACCCAGCGGTTGTTTTTAAGGCATTTATGAAAAGCCATCTGTTTTAAATGCACTTTTTCGCGGTTATAATTCCATAACTTTCCGCGGCGCAGGTTAAGTTCTTCGTCTAATTTTATAATATTTTTTATAATGTCTTTTTCGGCTGTATTCATAACCCGTATCCATACCCTCTTTTACGATTTTCGCATTTTTTACGACTTTCGCATTTTACAAAATTCGCCTTTTTTCGACAAAATTTCCCTATTTTCGTTTTGAAAAACGAGTTATAATTTGTATGCTATGATAAAGAAATTGTTGTGTGCGGCGGCATGCTTCCTGCTTGCTTTTTTATCTGCGGGTTTACATATTTCAAGCGGCGGCTTTAATGCCGATAAGGCTTTGGCGGCAACCGAATACGCACGGATTTTAAACGAAAAAACACCCTTTTATTCCGATCCCGATCTTCGGTCGGTCAAGTTTTATCTGCCCTATTCTTACTTCGTTCGCGTTGTAAGCGAAGGGGTTGATTCTACGCGCGTGATTTACATGGAAAATAACGACGCGCCCGCCCGCGAAGGCTATATTAAAACTTGCGACCTGTTCGTGTGCGATTATACGCCCGAAGCGCCTTACCCCGATTTAAAACTCGTTTTAAAAAGCGACGAAGTTTTGTTTTCGGACCCTGTAGAGAAAACGGCGCGCGTAGTTTTATCGATAGGCGACGCCGCCTGTTATTATGGCGAACTTACCGTCGACAGCGAAACGTTTTATTACGTTTACACCGGAATTTACGTGGGATACGTTCGTAAAAACGCTTTTTTCGATCACACTCTTTCTCTGCACCCCCAACCCATCCCAAAACCCGAAGTTCCCGATTCGGCTTCGAACTCGCAACCCCAGCCCTCTTTTTCGTCTCCCGCCCATAAGATTTACGACGTCGACCTAATTACCGTCATCGTAGTGGTTTCCATTTCGCTCGTAAGCCTTAGCGTTATATACGTTTTGTTCCGCCCCGAAGCGCGCGCCGCAAAAAAAGCGGCGAGCGGCGACGGCGACGATTATAATTAACCTGAAAAACCAAAAGCCCCAACAAACGAAAATCGGCAAGCGAAAACAAAACCTTAAAAACGTTTTTTCAAAATTTAAAATCAGGTTTCAAAACCAAAAACTTTTTTTCTTGTGTTTTTTTAAGCGTAAAGCCGCCGCGTGCTTTTATTCGTTGCCGCTATGCTATTTATGCGTTGCTGTCACGCGTGGAATTTTTAACTTTTTCTTCTTCAAGCTTTTTTAATTTTTGAAATTTTACTTTCAAAAAATATATATCCGAAAAGTTTTCGTCGAACCATTTTTCGTCGAAACCTTTTTTTTCGGCAATTTTATCAAGTTTTTTGGCAAATTTAATTTGTTTTCTGAAATACTTTCGCGAAGTGTAATCGAACCCTTCGGGCTTTTTATATTTAAAGTATTTATATTCTAAAAGTTCGCGTTCCTCGGGTAAAATCTCGCATAAAATTTCGTTCACCGTGTTTTTAAGCATTCTTATTCTGTCAGCCTGATTGTTAAGCAACAAAATTTTGTCGGCTTGTTTTAAGGTTTTGTTGCAATCGGTATACGAAGTTACCGCCTTAAAATAAACGAGTTTTTCAATACCGTCTAACACTCCGTCGAACGACGGATAGGAATACAGCACCGTTTTCATCACTAAATTCATAATACTTCTTCTCCCATAAACACACAAATTTTCTCGAAAAACGTTTTACGCATAGATTTTATCGCTAAACTATTTATTTTGCAATATGATTAAGACATATTTTTTCAAATTTATTTTTTATTTTTTCAAAATTCGTCTTATCTATGGTTCGGTGCCCGTAAAACTTTAATTTTTCGAACATTTGTTCGCATATATATTACCACTTAAATCACGACAAGTTTAGTCATATATGACAAAATTTTTTAATTTTTTTATATCGGACATTCGCTTGACTAAAAAAACAAAATGTAATACAATTACTTTATATGAAACCGTTAAATAACAAAAGCCCTTTTGCGGGCTTAAAAAAAATAATAAATTCGTTTAGTTTTAAAGCAAAAGGTAAAACTAAAACGGCAGTTTTTGCGGCGATTTTTATAGTTTTCGCTTTTTTTACCCCCTTAACGAATCCGCAAACTTTAAAAAGCGGGCAAATCGCTTATGCCGCCGAACAATCGTCAAAAGTTAAAAATCTCGAATATTTCGAACTCGATAAGCCGATCGCCGTCGTTAAAAGCGGAAACACATACTACATTGCTCAAAGCGATCTTATCGTTATTTATCACAACGATACTTACGATAAAATCGACCTTACGTCTTCTACCCCGAACGTAGGCGCGGTTAAAGATATCGCAAAGTGCGGAACCCGCCTTTTGATTCTTTCGGACAACGGGCTGTTCGCCATGAATTTAACCACGTTCGAAATAAAATCGCTGTTTTCGTCGGTTGCGGCAATTTCGGTGTGCGAAACCACAAACGACAATTCCTGCGTTTTTGCCGTTCATTATTCGGGCGAGCGAAAAATAAACCTTTATAAAGTAACCGACCAAAATAATTTCGTTTATTCTCCGCTTGATAAAGAATATATTTTAATGCTCGGCGAAACGCAAGCGATTGCTCTTTGCCCCGATTATTCGTTTTATTACGTTTACGCAAACGAAATTTATAAACATACCGAAACCGCTACGAATAAGGCGACGACGACTGCAACGGCGGCAAATCAACTGCAATATTCGGGCGGAAATCTTTATTATAAGTGCCAAAGCAAAGTATATTCGCTTTCTCCTCGCGCCGAAGTTGCCGATTTATCTTCGTTTTTGTCTGAGCCTCGCGGATTTACCGTTTCGGGCGGAATGCTTTACGCCTGCGACTATAACAAAAATAAAGTGGTAGAATACGATCTGCAAAAGCGCGCGGTTACGGGCTTTGAAATAAGTTTTACAAAAATATATCTTCCGTCGGATTTTTCGATAAACTATTTATCCGATCTTTCGACGGTAACCGTCAACGCAAACGCCGACCTTTATGCGATAGACTTAAAAACATCGATAGACAACGGATTTTTCTGTTACGTCGAAAACCACAAGCAAAAAACAAAGCGCGAATATTTAATAGTTACCGAAGTTGAAGGCGGCTATTACCTTATTGCGGGCGACTGCTTCGCCTTGGTAGACAAAAGCAAGGGCTACACGCCAAAAAATCTTGCGCAAACGGCGATAAACAAAACCGTTTATACCTACAGCGCCGCCGAAGGGCTTAAATCGCCCGTTGCCGACGCACTTGTAATGTTTTCGGGCGCTACCGACGTTTTTAAAACTTTTTCGGCTTTAAAACACGAAAAATTAACCGCCCTTTCTAAACTGAACTTCGGCGATTACGAATATTACCTTGTTCAAAACGAAAGCGGCGTTAAAGGCTATATGCCCACCTGCGTGCTGACCGAAAGCATTTACGTTCCCGATAAAAAAGTCGAATTTTACTCGGCCGATACCTACCACAAAACCACCTCCGTTTACTCGGACGAAGCGCTTACCGATAAAACAGGCGAACTTGCTCCCTATTCGCAAGTTATGATTTACGGCGAAAGCGGCAACGTTTACGAAGTGCGCACCGAAAGCGGCTTAAAAGGCTATATTTCGAAAGATTGCGTGCAAAAACCTTCGTATTACCGTGTTCGCACTTCGATAATTTTAATTATCTCCGCCCTTTCGTTTATGATAACCGCCTTGTTTTTAGAAAAAAAATATCTCTATTCGAAAAAAGAATTAAAATAAAGTTTTAACCGCCACATACAAAATAACAACTAAAAAATACGATAAAAAAACGCCGGAGCAAAAAACTATCGCCCCGACGTTCTTTTTTTATATTTTATTATGTTTATCGTGGTCGATTTGCCCGCGCCGTTTATACCTAAAAACGCGAACAATTCGCCGCGTTTAACCTTAAAACTTAAATCGTAACCCCCTTTCAAATCGCCGAAAGTCTTTTGCAAATGCTCGATTTTAATCATATCTTTTGCAAAATCTTCGTTTTTTCATCGCGCATTTTTTTCTTCTAAATAAAATTTGCTTATAAAAACAAAAAATCAAATTTCGTAAATTATGGTAACCGGCCCGTCGTTCACCTGTTCGATAGTCATATCCCCGCCGAAAACGCCTACTTTTACGGTTACGCCTTCGCCCGATAATTTTTCGCAAAAATAATTATACATAGGCTCGGCTTTAAGCGGAACTTCCGCGCCCGAAAATCCGGGACGATTGCCGTGCGAAACGTCGGCAAGCAAAGTAAATTGCGAAACGCTTAAAATTTCGCCGCCTACGTTTTTAACGCTCAAATTCATTTTGCCGTTTTGGTCTTCGAACACGCGTAGCGCGGCGATTTTTTTGGCAAGATAATCGGCTTTTTCGGTTTCGTCGCCCACGGCAACGCCGAAATAAACCACAAGTCCTTTCTCTATTTCGGATATAAGTTTTCCGTCGCACGAAAGGCGCGCGCTTTTTACGCGTTGAACAACTGCTTTCATATTATACCACACCTTTTTTCGTTATATTAAATATTAAACGTTATAAACTATAAACGTAAAATATTATAAAATAAAAATTATAAAAAATTTTTTCGGCTTAAATCCCTGCCTTAATCCAAAAGTTAATTCAAGCCTCGGTTTTAAATTTCGGGTTTTATTCCGATTAAAACAAATCGACGAAAAAACTTCGCCGATTCGTTATTATTGTAAGTATTGTTTTTTACGAAAGTTCTTCGATGGTATGCGCGATAAACGTAATATGATCGCCCACCCTTTCGAGATTAGAAACGAGATTGATAAACACCGCGCTGTTTTCGGGCGAGCAGGCGCCTTCGTTAAGGCGTTTTATATGCCCGTCGATAAGGCTGCGGCGCATGTTATCTACGCTTTCTTCGATTTCTTCGAGTTCTGCAAAGCCCTCTTTGTTATACGTTTCGAAAATGGCTATCGCCAAACGGAACATGGTTTTTAGTTTATCGAACATAACGCGCACCTGTTCCATAACCCCGTCGGAAAACACAAGGCTTTTGTTTACCGTAGAAGCGGTATATTTAACGATATTATCCGAAATTTCAGAAATTCTTAACATATCCGCGAGTGCATGATGCAATATAGAAATTCGCTGATCGTCATGAAGCGAAACGTTCGAGCCCGAAACCTTGATAAGGTAATCGGTTATCTGCTTGCTTATAAGCGAAATATCGTCGTTTTCGGCGTGAATTTTTTCGCCGACCGAAGTATCGCGCTCCATAAACGCGTTAAACGATTCTTCGAGCGAGTCCATGCACTTGTTGCCCATCGATACCGTTTCTTTCTGAAGTTGAGCTATGGCAACCGTAGGCGTAGACAAAATACGTTCGTCCATAAACGTAATGCGCATGGGTTCTTTTTTCTTTTTGTCTTTTATAAGCAGTTCGGTGGTCTTTACGAAAACCGAAGTTAACGGCAAGAAAATAATCGTGCATATACTGTTGAAGGCAAGGTGAAAAAGTGCAAGTTGCATTTCGGCGGTCGGTATTATTTTCACCCAGAAATCGTTCATAAAGCCTTTCCACAGCATAAGAGAGATAAGGAATATGAACGAACCGATAAAGTTAAACAAAAAGTGAATAAGCGCGGCGCGTTTCGCATTGATGCTTGCGCCCATCGAACTTATAAGCGCAGTTACGCAAGTGCCGATATTCGTGCCTAAAACTATGTATAAAATAGCGTTTCCGCCGCTGCCTATCTGAATACCCGCCGCAACCATCGATAAAAGTATGGCGTTTACAGCCGTACTCGATTGCATAACGGCAGTTATCACCGCCCCTATTAAAAGCAACGCAAACGGCTCTAAAAACGCGGGCGAAATGCTCGATTTAAACAGGTTTAATATGGCTTCGTTATCTTTTAAGGTGTTGCTGCATGCCGAAATAATCGAAAGTCCGAAAAAAACAAGCCCGAAGCCGGCGGCGGTAAGCCCCCAGCTTTTCGCTTTGTTATTGGATACTATCATCGAAATAAAAATGCCTAAAAAGGCAAAAACCATAAAATATTTGCCTACGTTCGCCATGCCTACCGCAAGCAAAATGGTCGTTACCGTGGTGCCGATATTGGCGCCCATTATGGTTGCGGTCGCCTGATAAAGGCTCATCATGCCCGCATTAACAAAACCTATAACCATAACGGTAGTCGCGCCCGAACTCTGCATTAAAATAGTAGAGCCCGCGCCTATTCCTACGCCCGCGATTTTGCTTTTCGAAGTTTTATCGAAAAGTTTTCTCAGCCCCTTGTTCGCCACTTTTTGGAGGTTTTCGGATAACAACTTAAAACCTATCAAAAACGCGCCGAGCGCCGCAAGCATATAAAGCACTATCAAATATTGCTGACTAAAACTTATTTCCATAAAATATTAAATTATTTACTTAAATACCTTATCGTTTGCATAAAAAAATTCTTTGTTTGCTTTATATATACTCGGTTAAAAGAAATAACTTTTGCAAAAGGCGCAGGCGTTTTTTATTCGCTTGCCGCCCTTTTGAAAGATAACCTTTTCCGTAATTGTTTTTTTTATTTTGCTGCAAAATTTTCAGTTTATCGTGAATTTCTATTTTATCGTATTTTTTATTTTTACAAGCAACCAAAAACGCCATCGGTTTTTATTTGCGCGCAAAACAAGCCGAAATTCACCTTTATCGTTTAACAGTCAATGTAATTATATAATATTTCTAATTACAATGCAACAAATTAAATAGCGCAAACAAAAAAACGCCCGCTGCCCACAAAAATTTTCTTTCGGCAAGCGCCCGCACGTTTAACGGAAGTTTTGTTATATATCTTTTGCTTTAAATTATTTGCTATAACGGAAATTTTTAAGTAATTACGCTTTTAATCATTTCCGATAACGGTACTTTTATTCGACGAACACTTTTACATATAAGCATTTAAACCACGGGTTTAACCGATTAAATGCAAAACGAAAAAAAGTTTAACGTAACGCAAAAAGCAACCCGCACTCGATGCGAATTGCTTTTTGTAAAAATATATGATAAGGGGGAAAATGATGAGCGTGTTTGGTTTGAAGGGGTTGCCCAAGCAACTCACTTTCAAATTATAGGCATATTATAGTTCAACCGCAAAATTTTGTAAAGCGTTTTTACTGGGGTTTTAAAAAATTTTTTTAAAAATTTTTTGTTGATTTTTATTCGTCGAACGTCGCGCAAAATCCCGCATAAAAAGCGGTTTTTTTAATCGAATTATAATTTAACGGTTATTTTGCATTTACTAAAATCGCCCTTCGAAGCGCTACTTTTTTCAACCGAAAATTCAAGGGCTTTTCCGTCGATTTCAAAAGGCAGATATTCGCTTTTTATCGAAAGCAAAACGAGTTTTTCGCCGCTTGAAAACAAAACGGTTTCGTCGCCGCTTTCGCAAGGCACCATTTTAAACGACCTGTTTTCGGTTTCTTCGTCGTCGAAAAAACCTTCGTTATAATCGGTGTAAGCGTCGATTTCGCCGCTATAATAGCGCACTTTCGCATTCAAGCAATTTAAATTAAAGTTTTTGGCTTCGGCAAAAAAGTATAAAAACCCTTCGTTAAAGCCTTGCAAACAGTTAAATTCGGCAAGGTTTATTCTGCCGACGTAAAAGGTAAAAGGCGAGAATTCGCCTTCTTCAAGCCATTTTTCGGGCAGAAACGCCCTGCCGAACAAACAACTTGCGCCGTCGTCTTCGACTTCGCCAAAGTCAACGTTAAACGCTGGAAGTTCAATTAAGTTCGCTTTCATTCTGCTTGTCGCCTTTTAATTTTTTATAATATCTGTCGTTCGAAAAATCGCGTTTTTCGTTATATTCGCCGCCGAACGCTTCGATTGCGAGTTTCAATTCTTTAAAATCGAGATAATTTATATCGGGATTTTTAATAAGTTCCAGAAGTTTGGGAAGCGCGGCTTCATCGCCGTATTTGGTAACGTAAGACAAATAAAGTTGCAGCCCGTTACGGTGCGAGTCGAGTTCGTCAAGCAGAATTTTTAAAATTCTGTCGTCTTTTTTACAGCACGAAAGCACTTCAAGCAAATAAATTTTTATGTCGCCGCCGCTCGATTTGCCCGCTTTGTTATACTCTTTTATGGCGCGTTCTTTAGCCGCTTCGGGGTTCGATTGCAAACATTCCACCAGCAAATCGCGCATTTCGTCGCACACGTTGTCGTCGAGCATCATATCGAAATATTTATCGAAGCCCGCGGTCGAATTCATATCGTTAAGCAAATTAACGCAATACGAAACCAATTCTTCATCCTGCTCGGCCGAAATAAACGGCAAAAGTTCTTTATCGCACTTAGCCGCAATTATGGCTTCGCACAAAAAGTCAGAAACGGCAACTTCTTCGTCGATGTGTTGTTTTAACGTTTCGGCAAGTTCTTTGCCCGTATAGCCGTCGTAATAATGTTCGGGGGCAACGTCGCCGAGCGCTTTTTGCGGAGTTTTTCCGAATTCTTCGTAAAGCGCGGGAATTTTGTTTTCCCATTCTTTTTCGGTGAATTTTCCGCGATTACTTTTTATGTAATCGGCTAAAAACAAATCGAAAATTTTGTCTATGTCCATTATTTTCTTTTGCATAAAAGTTTCCCCTCTTTAAGCGGTTTTTTTATCGCCTTTGAATTTATAATTTGAATTTTTAAAACTTTAGGTATTTCAATCGTTGTCACTAACTATTTTTGCGTGTATAAACCGGAATTTCTAATCCTTTTTTAAAAGTTCAGAAATTTTGTTTACGTTTTCTTTTTTTGCCGAAAAATACTCGATATATTGTTCGCGGCTAAGCCCCGAATCGCAACCCGATTCAATGGCTATAGCGGTTGCCAAAGCAACTACGTCGTTTATTTTTTTAACGCCGCCGTTTCGGCAAAGTTTATAATAAAAATCGTAGGCAGTAGTTTTTATTTTATAAAGTTCGTCGTCGCAAATAGGCGCAAGTCTGCCGAACGCCAGCGAATAGGCTTCCGAAAAAACTGCTGATTTTTCGCCGCGGAAGTCGGCGCGCTCGAATTGCAAACGCGAATAAACCCCCGAAAAAACGGCGCCCGTAAGTTTGTCGTTGCCAAGTTGCACAAGTAGCGTTATAAGCAAAAGTTTAACGTTGTCGCTTACTTCTAAACACACGAGTTTCTTTTTAAAAAACTTTTCGGCTTTTACCCCGCCCGCAAGCGCTACCGCCTGACATGCGGAAGCCTGAAGTTCGAAATGCGCCGTTGAAAGCGCGGCTTCGGCTGTTTCGATTACCTTATCGATTTTTCGTTTAAGAGCCGACCGAGACAGCGAAAAATATTCGTTTACGTTTTCGGCGATTTTTTCGATGGCGTCATCCGGCAAAACGTAAGAAACCGTAAGTTTTTTCTTGGTTTTTCGGCTGTTTTTTTGGGCGTTTTCGGCAAGTTTACGGTAATATGCGGCGTAATATTTGCCCGTAAGCGAATAATATCTATAGAAATAATCAGAAGATTCTTCGAACTTTTCAACGTTGAACGCGCTGAACGCGTGAACGTAAAAAACGTTGGCGTTAAGCGGCATAAGTTCGAGCATTGTCTGCGTGAACTCGTAAGCCTTTTCGTATTTTTTAAGTTCGCAAAACAGCGCCGCGAATTTAAACAAATTTTCGAACTCGGCACGATTTTCCGATTTTAAAAGGCGTAAAACTCTGTTAAAATTATCATCGTCGCCCACTAAAAAATAAACGCCCAAAAGGCTGTTAAGCGAATAAGTCCGCTGTTTTTCAAACTTGCACGCCGCTTCGAACATCTCGACCGCAAGGTCGTAGTCGGAGGCAAGAAGTGCGCCTATAGCGCGATAAACGCAGGTTTCGCCGTAATAAACCGAAGTTTCGGGGATGAGCGAAAGCAGACTGTCGGCAAGGTGCGGATTTTTATCAAAAGTTTTTTTCGCCGTTTCGATAAGCTGTTTTTGTTCGTCTTTTTCGGTATCTACGAGTTTTATATACGGGTGCGTATTATCTTCGCCCGGATCTGCGTCGCCGTCGTAAAACAACTCGTACATATAATCGTCGCACGGAAGTTCGCGATCGAACGCGTTTTGAATTTGCAGATTGAAATAAAAGCCCGCAAGGTCTTTTCTGCCGGACAGAAAAAACGCGCCGCCAAGCCCGTTATACGCGTTTACAAAGTGCCTTTCGGTAACTAAATTAAGATATTTATACCAGCAATCGGCGCTTTCGGAATAAAGCCCCGCGTTCATATACGCGGTTGCCATTTTAACGTAAAGCGCGGGCGTAAGTTTTCCCGTTTTTTCGCTTTCCAAACAAAAAGAAAGGGCGGCAAAATCATCGCCGCTGTCGAATTTTTCGTTTGCAACGTCGCTTAAAACGCCCGAAGTTTTCGAAAACTGCAACACGTTGTCGGCCGTATCCGCTCCGTTATCCGCGCCGCTCGATATTAAATTGTTTGCGTTTTCGCCTTTAACTTCGTTCATAAAAAGTCGTTTCTTTCAGTTTTGTTTTTTGTTTCTTTGTTCGCTCTTACTTGTTATCGCCGTCTGTTTTTTCGTCTTTTTTGCCCTCCGCCGCGTCCGAATCGCAAACCGACGCATCGACCGAAGATTTTGCGAGCGCTAAAAGTTCGTCGATATCGGGTTTTGAATATTCGTATTTTTTGTTGCAAAAATGGCAAATAACTTCGATTTTTCCTTCTTTTTCAAGCGTTTCGTTAAGTTCTTTTTCGCCGAGCGTTAAAAGCATCGAATCGATATATTCTTTGCTGCAAAGGCACTTATAAACGGGCGTGCGTTTTTCGAAAACGTAATCTTTTAAATTATCTTTAACGAATTTATCTGCGCCTTCGGTTTCGATAATCGAAGAAAAGTTACTCACTTTCGAAAGAAGGTTTTCGGCTTTGGTTATCGCTTCGTCGTCGGCGTCGGGCATGGGTTGCAGAATAACTCCGCCCGCCCCTACGCACTTATAATCCACGCCTATCTTCACGCCCAAAGCCATACCTGTCGGTTGCTGTTCAGAAAAAGTGTAATATCTTGCGAAGTCTTCGGCAATTTCGCCGCTTTCGATGCGGCAACTGCCCGTGTAAGGTTCTTTAAGTCCCATGCTCCGCACGACGGTAAGTCTGCCTTTGCCAACGCAGCCCGCAACGTCGAGTTTGCCTTTATCGTTAAGCGGAAGCGAACATTGCGGATTATCGATATACCCGCGTATTTCAAGGTTGGCGTTGCCGGCAACCACGATATGCCCGCCTACTCCGTCGCCGTTTAAAGTAACCGATAACCGGTCGTCGTCGCTTTTTAAGGTTGACGACATAAACGCGCCCGCAATAAGCGTTCTGCCGAGAGCCGCCGCCGCGAGCGGCGAAAGCGAATGAATTTTTATCGCTTCGTTGACAAGCTCGGTGGCTTCGATAACCGTTACCGAAATTTTTCCGCCGAACGCAACGCCTTTATATAAAACGTCCATAATCTTTTTTTTCGTTGATTTTTTAATATCGTAAGTTAATTTTTTAGTTGTTTTTTAATTTTTTACGCAAAACGTGTGTTTAAAAAAACAGGTGTTTAGAAAAACAAGCGTTGTTTATTATATCAAACCTTTTTTGCGATAAAGTTAAGCCGTTCGCTGTTTTCGCGTTTTTTTTCGCCCTTGTCGCCCTCTACGCACAAAACTTCGAATCCGCTTTTTAAAAGCGCGCTTAAAATTTCGGCTTCGGTGTGAACGTATTCGGTAAGAGCCGATTCTTTTTTTTCGTAAATTTCGCCGTTTACGCCGATATTTTTCGCCGCCGATTCAAGATTTTTGCGCTTTAAAAAGGCGGTAAGTTCCATTTCTACGCGATCGGAAAAGAGTTTGTTCGTCCAAATATACGAATAATCTTCTTCGTCTTCGAAAAAGGTGTTGTTTGCTATAACGTTTTTAAGTTTATATTCGCTTGAAACGTCGAACAAAAGCACGCCGCCCTTGTTTAAACAGGCGTTAAGCCTTTCAAAACCTTTCTTCATGTTTTCGCCGTTAAGGCAGTTGAACGCGTCGTTTATGGCGGTTATAAAATCTACTTTGCGCGGCAGTTTAAGTTTTGTTAGGTCGCCTTTGATATATTGAATGAACAAGCCGTTTTTCGCGCTTTCTTTCTGCGCGGCAACGAGCATTTCTTCCGAAATATCAACGCCGCAAACGTTAAAGTCCGCTTTTTTCAAAGCGCGGGTAAACTGTCCGCTTCCGCAGGCGACGTCAACTCCCGAATTTCCCGCCGCATACTTTTTTATGCGGTCGATAACGTAACTTGCCCAGCCTTCGTAATCGCAGGATAAATCCATCGAATGTTGATAAAATTCGGCAACCGCGTCGAAAAGCCCGAAAACCTTCATCAGCCGTTTCCTTTATCGATTTCGTTTGCTTCTTCGCTTAAATTTTCGGTTGCGTTATCGCCCGAATTTTCGTTCGCGTTATCGGCTTGTTTTTCGGTTTTTTCGGCTTCTTCTTCGGCTGCTTTTTCCGAATAAGCGTCGCTGTCTTGCCGCATGGCGGCCTTGCTTTCTTCAAGGCGTTTTAAGTCGGCGCGCGAAAAACTTTCGGGCAAAGCGGCAATTTCCACGTCGTAGTCGGTGATGGGTTTGATGTGGCGCTTGCCGAGAGTCGAACGTTCGAACGAGAAATCGGCTTCGCTTTCGGCGGCGTTTTTCGAATAAATACCGCGATTTTTAACCGCCCCGGGAACTTTGTCGTTGATAAATTTATCGAACGCCCACTGCGAATAATCCGTCCATACGAGCGCGAAAAGCGAAAATCCGAACAGGATAAACAGCACCGAGCCGAAAGTTGCGAAAATTCCGCCGAGCATCAAAATAATAAATGTGATAAGCGCAAACGCCGCAAAAAACAGGTTGAGCGGAATAAGCGCGATTGCCATTATGAACGAGTTGCGGATAAGGTGCGTGAATTTAAGTTTGTAAGTTACCGAAAGCGTAAGGGCGAAAAGAAATACTATCGTGCAGAAAGTCGCCATAAAATACGAAATCACGTTCGATGCGATTAACAGCCAGTTCGTAGAGCCGTTTGCACGCAGAAAATCCGAGTAAGATATAGACATTATCGATAAAAACATGATAACGCTGTAAGCCACGGTAACGAAGAAAATCTGCCAGAAATTCTTTTTTACGCCCGTCCAGAAGTCGGATCCTACCGAAACGCCTTCGGCCCACACGAAATTGCGCATGCAATACATTCCGCCCGAAAGCCCTACCGCCGCAATCGCCGCGGCTATGGGCAAAAACATAAACGATTGCAGGTTAGCAGAAAGATAAATGTATTCGGTAAGCCCCGCCATGCTCGGGAACGCCGGATAACCAAGCCCCAGATTTTGCGAAAACGGCGTTTGATACGCAAGATAAGTTACTTGCAAATAGCGCAAAAGCACCAACGCCAAAACGGGCAGAAAGAACAAAAACATCAAAAGGTTAAGCCCCACGAGTTTGCCCATGTTGGTTTTAAAAATATCCCAACCGAGTTCCCAACGGTTGCCTGGGAGCGTGGAACGAGCGTAACCTTCCGCCCTTTCGGGACCTTCTATCATTCTGGTTATAAAACCTTTCTTTTTCTGTGCCATGTTTACTCCGAAATTTTTTGCGATAACGCGGCGCGCTTTTTACGGTTTAACGTTTTTTAAATCAACCCGAAAAAAGTTTTTTAAGCCGCTTTTCGCTTATTGTTAAAGTTACTTAGTATATAATACTATATTCGGGCGTTTTTTTCAATCGTTTTAAGCGTTAATGCGAAAATAGGTTGAATTTATTATGCTATTTTATCGTTTATCATATCTCTTTAACCGCCCGTTTTCGGCAAAGACCCACATTTTTCGACGAAATATTTTATAATTTTTGCATTAAAACTAAAATTTTTTGCTTCGTTTTTGCAAAAATCAACGCCTTAAAGCATATTTTATACAAAAAACAAAAAAGGAATTAAAAAATTGCGTAACGAACAGGCAACAATTCAGAAATTAAAAAAGAAAAAATTCTGCGAATTTCCGTTTAAAGGGGTTTACACGGCGCTTGCCACGCCCTTTTTACCCTGCGGCAGTTGCGGCAAAAACGAAAAGGAAAAAGTAGCGGAAAACAAAATAGATTACGACGCGCTCGAAAAAATAGTGCGCGCGCAGGTTGCGGCGAAAATCGACGGGCTGGTTTTGTTCGGAAGCACGGGCGAACACTTTTCGCTTACGGAAAACGAAAAAAAGAATTTGTTTTTCACCGTTAAAGAAATTACCTCAAACAAACTTCCGCTTGTTTGCTGCGCGGGAACGCCTTCGACGAGAGCGACTTTAAACGACGCCCTTTTGTTTAAAAGTTACGGTGCAAACGGCTTGCTTTTGCTTACGCCGTTTTACTATAAATGTGCCGATAACGGTGTTATAGCCCACTTTTCGCTTATTGCGGAAACGGCGAAACTGCCCGTTATAATTTACAACGTACCCTCCCGAACGGGTTATGATTTATATAAAAAACCGAATGTTTTAAAGGCGCTTTCGCAAACGAAATACGTCGTCGGAATTAAAGAAGCCGAAACCGACGAAATTACCATGTCCGACTTTATAAGACATTCGGTTTTGCCCGTGGTTTCGGGTTGCGACGAAAACAATTTTTCGGCGTATCAGGCGGGCGCGGCGGGCGCGATAAGCGTTGCGAGCAACGTTTTCCCCAAAAAAATAAAGGAAATTTACGATTTATATTCGGCGTGCGACGAAGCTGAAGCAAGTAAAAAAGAAAGGCTTTTAAAACCGCTTTATAAAGCGCTTACTTTGCAAGGCAATCCCGTTCCGTTAAAATTCATGCTCGAAAAAGTTTACGGCTGCTTTGGAGCACTGCGCCTTCCGCTTACAGAAGCGACCGACGAAAACAAAAAGAAAATAGCAAAAGTTTTAAGCGAATTATCTACAAAAAATTAAACGATAAACGGCACGTAACTAAAAAAAAATTATAACCCAAAAACAAGGAGAAAGTTAAAAAATGAAAAATCTTTTAATAAGCGGTTCAAGCGGAAAAGTGGGGCTATATGTTCGTAAACTGGCAAAAGACTACGATTTTAACGTGGTTTGCGGAGTGGATAAAAACAATTTTTGCGAAGCAGATTTTCCCGTTTACAAAACCTTTTCGGAAGTAAAAGAAAACGTCGACGTTATTATAGACTTTTCGTCGCCCGACCTTGCCGAAGCCGCGCTCGAATTTGCCGAAAATTACAAAGCGAAGTTGGTTTGCGGAACCACCGCGCTTAAAAAAAGTTTTTACGAAAAAGCAAAACGCGCGGCTGAAAAAATCTGTATATGCGCGGATTCGAACTTTTCTATGGCAATGCGCGCTTTTATAAAGGCGGCGGCAAATTTAACCGACGCCCTTGAAGATTTCGATAAATGCATTATAGAAACGCACAACGCAAAAAAGAAAGACGCGCCGAGCGGCACCGCCCTTTTAATAAGCGAAAAAACGGGCATTAAACAAATTTATTCTATCCGCGGCGGCAACGTTGCGGGCGAGCATAAAATTTTGTTTTTGGGAAACGCAGAGCAGATAGAACTTTGCCACAGAGCGACCGACAAAGGCGTTTTCGCGCGCGGCGCTTTAATGGCGGCAAAATTTTTACTAAACAAAAAGGTCGGCTTTTTTACTGCCGACCAAGCGTTTGAAAACGCAGATATTTAGCGCCGAAATTTAATTTTTTGCGCTTTTGAACTTTAAGTTTTATAAGCCTTTGCTTATCGTTTTACAAACTTTTTTTAATCGAGCGGCGAAACGTTTTTACCCACCACGGCGGTTGCGCGCAGGTCGGGCGAAAAATATTTCGCCGCTATTTCGTTTGCCTTGTCGAGCGTAACAAGCGAAACCTTTTCGAGTTCTTTATCCACGTCGAACACGTCGTTAAACAAAAGCAATCGTTTGCACTGCGACATCATGCGGCTCGAAGTGCTTTCACCCGACAAAATAGTCGACCCCTTAATAAGTTCTTTGGCGCGCTCTAATTCTTTTGCGGTTATGCCCTTTTCCGAAATAAGGCGCATTTCGTTTAAAAGTTCGTTATACGCCGACGAAACGTTCTTTTTGTTTACCGCGGCGTAAAGATACAAAACGCCCGTTTCTTTATAAACCGAAACGTAAGAATAAACGGTGTAAGCAAGCCCCGCTTTTTCGCGCACGGTCTGAAAAAGTCTGCTGCTCATGCCGCCGCCTAAAACGGCGTTTACGAGCAGAACGGGAATTTTATCTTCCGAAGCGGCGGCAACCGAGTTAAAACCCACCGCGATATGCGCTTGTTCAACGCTTTTATGCACGGCGTTTCTGCCCCACTTTAAGTCTATTTTAACGGGAGATGCCGAAACCGCGCTTTGTTTAAGCGAAATAAAACTTTCGAAGTGTTTATCGACGAGTTTTATAGCGTCTTCGAATTTAACGTTGCCCGCAAACGAAATAACCGTGTTTTCGGGCGTATAATGCTTCGATTTATAGTTTAAAACGTCTTGTTTGTTAAAACGCGAAACGTTTTGTTCGGTGCCTAAAATGGTCGCGCCGTAGCCGCGTTCGCCGTAAAAGGCGTTCGCAAGCGAATCGATGCACAAATCGTCGGGCGTGTCTTCGACCATTTTGATTTCTTCGATTATAACGCCGCGTTCTTTATCGAGTTCGGCGGCGGGATAGGTCGAATTTAAAAACAAATCGGACAACACGTCGAAATTTTCTTCGAGTTTTTCGTCGATACACTTAACGTAATAGCAGGTTACGTCTTTTGCGGTATAGGCGTTGAGTTGCGCGCCCGAACCTTCGGTCAGGTCCGAAATGTCGTAAGCCGTGCGCGTTTTGGTGCCTTTGAAATTAACGTGTTCGATAAAGTGCGAAATGCCGTTTTCGGCTTCGCTTTCTCTGCTCGAACCCGTGCCGACCATTATGCCTACCGCCACCGAGCGGAAATTATTAAGTTCGTTTACTATTACCCTTAAACCGTTTGCGTAAGTTTTTACTTTTATCATAATTTAATTAAATTTTATTTCAGGCATTCGCTAACCGTAACCGCTTCGAGCCCCGCCTGTTTTACGTATTCCAAAATTTTTTCAAGCGCGATAACCGTGTCGTCTTTGGGGTGCATAAGCACTAAATCGCCGCTTTTTAAGTTTGTTGTGGCGCGTTTATAGATAAGGTCGGCGTTTTTGTCACGCCAATCTACGGTATCTTTGCTCCACATTATGGTTTTATAGCCCAAACTTTCGGCACATTTAAGCGTGAGTTTCGAAAAATCGCCCGAAGGCGGTGCAAACAAATTCATTTCGACGCCGCAAAGCCCTTTAACCAGGTTATGCGTGTTTTTAATTTCGCTTAAATTGCCCGTTTCGTTAAGTTTTGAATGGTTTTTGTGAAAATAGCCGTGATTGCCTATTTCATGCCCGTCTTTTAGAAGTGTTTTTAAAAGATCTATCTTGTCGTCGATAAAGCACCCGCCCACGAAAAACGTGGCTTTTGCGCCTTTCTTTTTTAAAATTTCGGCTATTTTAAGTATATTCCGCTCGCTTTCGTAACAGTTGAACATAAGCGCGACTTTGCCTGTTTGCCTGTTTCCGAAATAAACGGGCGAGCCGCTTTCCGAACTTACGGTAACCGCTCCGCCGCCCGAAAAAAAGCACGCGAGCCCTACCGTTACGGCAAGACAAGCCATAACCGCACCGGCAAGAGCGCGCATGCCCTTTAATGATAGTTTTTTCATAATAATCACGCTTTATACCTATATTTTATATATATTTTAAAGCGCGATTTTTTATTACGTTAAAATTTTAGCGATTAACTAAAACCGTTTTTTTGCGGCAAAATTACAGCCTTTTTCGCGGCAGAATTTCAGCCGATGATATATTTATCGGATTTTGCTTTTGCGCCGTTTAATTCTTTTTTCTTTTCTTCATAGCCCTTTCTGCCTAAAAGAGCGTAAGTCGCGTTTTTGCCGTTTTCAACCCCCGGTTGGTTATAGGTGTCGATTCCGAGCATTTCGCCCATAAACGCGGTTTCCATTTCGTAAAAATACAGAAGTTCGCCGATGGTGAACGCGTTTACTTCGGGCAGATAAATGGTGTGGTTAAGTCTGCCTTTAACGGTTAAAGCGTATTCGGTTGCCTCCCTTTCGGCCGAAATAAGTTCGTTCATTGTATGCCCGCAAAGGAAGTTCACGTCGGCAATATCTTCGCAACCGTTCGAAATAACCTGAGTCGAGCGATATTTGTCTACGCCGATAAAGGTAATAACTTTGTCGTAAGGGCCTTCGGCGTAAAGTTGAACCTGACTGTGCTGATCGGTAACGCCGAGCGACTTGACGGGGGTTTGCCCCGCGTTTACGGTTTCGCCTTCTTTGTTTACCTCTTTACCAAGGCTTTCGCCCCAGATCTGACAATACCAGTCGGCGATATATTTAAGGCTGTCGGCATAAGGCATCATAACCGAAATGTTTTTGCCGCGTCCGATCGACATGTATTGAAGCAACGCGCTTAAAAGAGCGGGGTTTTTATGCATGTCTTTCGCCGAGCAGATTTTATCCATATATTTCGCGCCGTCGAGCATAAGTTTAACGTCGATGCCCAAAACGGCTGCGGGAAGAAGCCCTACGGGGCAAAGTTGCGAAAATCTGCCGCCGACGCCTTCGGGAATATAAAAGGTTTTAAAGCCTTCTTTTTTGGCGATTTTAATAAGATTGCCCTTGGTTTCGGACGTGGTGGCGATAATATGTTCGTTCGCCTTGTCGCCGAGCGCCTTTTTCAGAATATCCCATATTATAAGATATTGCGTCATGGTTTCGCTGGTCGCGCCGCTTTTGGTTATTACGTTGAACACGGTCTTTTTCGGATCGATAACGTCTAAAAGCGCGGTCATACGTTCGGGATCTACGTTGTCTTCAACGTAAAATTTGGGCGCTTTTCTTTTCGATTTAGGCAGGTCGTTGTGGTGCAGATGGCAAAGAGCCTGCGCTACCGCTATGGGACCGAGCGCGCTTCCGCCTATGCCCAAAACGACGAAGTTATCGCAGGTTCTGCGAATTTTTTTAGCCGTTTTAAAAACGTCTTCAACTACTTCTTTCTGACCGTAAGGAAGAGTCGTCCACCCCATCATGCCCTTGCCGCGGTTAGAAAATACGCCGTCGTAGGCTTTTTTGCAAAGGTCTTTGCCCGAATTAATGTCTGCTTCGGAAAAACCTTCGTTGCCGACGTAATCTTTCATCATGTTGTTGTAGTCAAGGCGCAGGCGCATGCCGTTGCGCCAGTTTTTGTCGATTCTCATATATAAAATCTCCTGAAAAATTTAATTGCTTGATTTGTTTTTATTTAAACGCGAGCCTTAAAAAACGCTTTCTTTAATGTTTCTTAAATAATAAAGCGAGTTTTTAAGGTCGTCGTAATTTTCGTAATTTTCTTTATAAACTTCGATAAGGCAGTTGCCGCTAAAACCGGAATCTTTAAGCATTTTAAACAATTCTTTAAAGTTAAAATTGCCTTTTTCGGTGGGGAGCGCCGTTTTTCCCATATCGTCGAAGTCGCTTAAATGCACGGTCTTAAGTCCGCTGCCCATTTCGAAAAGATAGTCTTTATAATCGTAACCGCTTACGCGCGCCTGCTTTACGTCGAGACAAGCGCACAAATCGGGCGCGTATTTTTTAATGTTTTTATAAAAATTCGGTTTGTCGTAAAACGCCCATTCCACGTTTTCGATACAAAGATTTATGCCGTAACCTTTTGCAATATCGCAAAGCCGCGCGGCATAGCGGCCTAGTTCTTCGTAATTATCGAACTTAACGCCCTTTTTAAACTTCGCCTTGCCGTGCATGGTATAATTTTGCGCGCCTAAAATTCTGCCTGCTTTTAAACAACTTGTAAAAATGGCGACGGCGTCGTCGTTGGTGCGTTCGCAAGGCGAAAAAAGTTGCGGTTCGAAATGAGTGTTAAGCGTGTGTATCGAATGGACTTTAAGCCCGCCCTGCCTGCTTTTTAAAAGTCGAGCGAAACTTTCGGTATATTCGCTGTAAGTTTCTAAAAACACTTCTACAACTTCGGCGTTTAAATCGTTTAAAACGGGAAGCGCGTCTTCGTTGTAAAGGCGACCGAATAAGGTCGCCGTAGAAATTCCTATCTGCATTCGTATAAGTTGTAAAATTTATCCGCTCCGCCGCCTTAAAGCATACCCAGGTTTTCGCTTTCGCAAACGGCATCGCCGTTAAGTTCGCCCCAAGGCGGCAAGAGTGAATAATTTAATTTTTATTCAGGTATAATCGCTGTTTTTTTAATAATCGCCACAAAAAAAGCAATCGCTATCCGCAAAACTACGATTATTTGTTTAAGCGGGATCGATAAGGCCGAGTTCGCCGTCGTCACGCAGGTATAAAACCTTTGTTTTGTCGTCGGCGGCATCGATAAACACATAAAACGTATGGCCGAGCATTTCGAATTCTTCAACTGCTTCGCTTAAACTCATAGGTCTTAATTCGAAGCGTTTGGTTTTAACGATTTTTGCGGGCTTAAGTTCGTCATACGTAAACATATCTTCGGACAAAGCGCCCGAACGAAGTTGTTTTTCGAGTTTAGAACGGTGTTTATATATTTGCTTTTCGAGTTTTGGCACGACAAGGTCGATTGCGTCGTAAAAGTTTTCGGCATAAGCCTGCGCGCGCAAAGCAGCCGCTTTATATTTAAGTTCGACTTCTATTTTACAGTCGCGGTTTTCGCGTTTTAAATACACGTTCGAAACCGCGTCGCCGTCGAAATATTTATCGAGTTTTATAACTTTTTTTTCGATTACCGCACGAAGCTTGTCGTTTACCTGATAGTTTTTTGCGCTGATCTCTACTTTCATAATAATTCTCCTATAAGTATTTCTCGCATAAAAGCGGATATTGAATTGTCTTTTATTAAGTTGTTATTAAGTTTTAAAAACTTTTGCCGAAAAACCGTAAACTCGATTAAATAAGCGCGTATCTTATGGCGCCGCTTTGTTCGTCGGCATAAAGCATAACCGAATCGCCCTTTCGTAACTTGCCGGATATAAGTTCGTCCGACAATAAGTCTTCGACTTCGCGCCTTATAATTCGTTTTAAAGGGCGCGCTCCGTATTCTTCGTCGTAGCCGCGCTTTAAAATTTCGCGTTTAGCCGATTCGTCTGTCTGAAGTTCGATTCCTATTTCCAAAAGCCGTTTTTTAAGCGCGTCTAGCAACAGGTCTAAAATTTTTCCGCATTCCGAAACGGTTAATTTGCGAAAAGTTACTATGTCGTCGACGCGGTTTAAAAACTCCGGTCTGAAAAACTTTTTAAGTTCGTTATAAACGTGATCTTCTTCGATTTCTTCGGTCGAACCAAATCCGAACGCGGGGGTAACTTTCCGGCGTTCGCCCGCTCCGATATTCGAAGTCATAATTATAACCGTATTTTTAAAATCGACCGTTTTGCCTTTGCCGTCGGTCAGTCTGCCGTCGTCTAAAATTTGCAGCATAAGGTCGAAAATTTCGGGGTGCGCCTTTTCGATTTCGTCGAACAACACGACCGAATAGGGCTTTTTGCGAACTTTGCCCGTAAGCTGCCCTTCTTCTTCGTATCCCACAAGCCCCGGCGCGGCGCCTATAAGTTTGCTCGAAGAAGATTTGTCCATATATTCGCTCATGTCTACGCGGATAAGCGCGTTTTCGTCGCCGAAAACCGCTTCGGCAAGCGCCTTTGAAAGTTCGGTTTTGCCAACCCCCGTAGGCCCTACGAAAATAAACGAGCCTATCGGGCG
>JAXEDY010000005.1:0-99440 GCA_034104345.1 Christensenellaceae bacterium
CCGTAGTGGACGGCACGGTTACCAACCCCGTATTTAACGATTTAGCGAAGGTCGGCGGCGATGGCAGCCTTATCGCGCAGGTTAAAGACTTGCTCGAAAAAGAATTCAACGTAACCGACGTAACCGTTTTGAAAGCGATAAGCGAACTTAACGGAATTTACGCAGGCACGACGATTAAGTCGTTCGTATCGGACAGCAAACTTATCAAGATTAACGACGTAACCGTATCGCTCGGCGAAGTAGTTAAAACGATCAAGGGCGTAGACGAAAAAGCAACGCTCATCGGCAGAGCGATAACTCTTGTTAACACCGTTATCGGCGGCACCGTAACCAAACCCGTATTTAACGATATGGCGAAGGTCGGCGGCGACGACGGACTTATCCTGCAAGTTAAAGGCTTCGTCGAAGACGCGAAGTTCAATGCGGACGTTAAAGCGGTAGTGCTTAAAGCGTTCGACGAAATCGCCGAACTTTACGAAACCGCAACCATCAATTCGTTCGTAAAATACACCAACTCGTTAAAGATTGCTTCTATTACCGAAGCGGCAGGCGAAATCGTTAAAGCCGTTAAAGGCGCAAACGAAAAAGAATCGCTTATCGATAAATCGGTGGCACTCGTTAACACCTTAATAAGCGGCAGAGTAAGCAAACCCTTGTTCAATGACTTAGCAAAGGTCGGCGACGACGACGGACTTATAATGCAGGCGAAAGGTATAATAGGAGAGTTCAAACTTAACGAAAAAGTTAAAGCCGTAGTAGAAAAAGCGCTTGACGAAGCGGCGGGTATTTACGAAACTACTACTATTAAAACGTTTGTAAACGACAGTAAAAATATCGAAATCGATTCGCTTATCGAAGCCGTAAAACAAATCGTAAGAACGGCTGTCGGCGAAGAAAAATTCGATAAATCGAACGCAGGCAAATACTTTGACGTTTTGGCAATCGCCATAAGCGGAACCGTAAGCAAGCCCACGTTCTCGTTTGAAGACGCGTGGAACGACGAAAGACTTACCCAAACCGACAAGATAGTTATCGGCGCGGTGGCGGTAGGCAGCGGCTTGTTCGCATACTATGCGCTTAACGATACGCTCGTTTCGCTCGTTAAAAAGACTTACGGCGAAAAAACGCTCGGCGAAGTAGTAGGCAAAACGCTCGGCTACACTCTTAACGAAAGTGGCGACTGGAACGTTGGTGGCGTAGTAAACGAACTTACGAACGGCATGTTCAAAGTTAAAGCGTATACGTTCGTTAACAAATCTCAATACGACATCGTTGAAAACGCTAAACAAAATCTCACAATCGGCAACGTTTTAGGCATTGCTAAACAAACGCTTAACGGCGTTAACAACGCGCTGCCCGAATACGAAGCCGCCGACGGAACTAAAACCAAACTTAAACTTACCAAGAACGCATCGGGCGAATGGACTTTAGGTCTTAAAGAACTCGACGCGGTAATAACCTTAATCCTTAACGCCAAATACGACGATATAGTCGATTATGCCAAAGCGGATAAAGCGGGTAAACCCGAAACGACTATCGGCAAACGAATCGACGCTCTTACCGTTTCGGATCTCGGCGTAGGTTTTGCGATTGCAAAACTTGCAACTTCGGGACTTTCCGGCAAAGCGGGGTTAGATATTACGGTAAGCTACGACACTACAACCGGGAAGTGGACCTACGCTTCGAAAAACGGCGGGAAAGGAACCTACGTGACCATTTGCGACGTAATATTCAACACGTCGGTTAAAGAAGTGCGCGAAGCACTCGACGGCAGCGGCGCGAAAGTCCTTGTAAAACGTTGGATTTCAAGACTTACGTTCGGCGACGTCTTAGGCGATTCGCTCCTTGCGATAGGCGGCTCGAATTACAGCGACTATCTTAACGGAATCGGCGCCGAATACGTCGGAGGAAAGTGGGTTGCCAAGGGTAAATACAAAACCTTAAACGGTAATTTGCTGAATCTCGGAATTTACGACGCGGCAAAAGCGCTGAAAACCGCAGACGGTATCGACGGATTGCTTAAACTCGTGTTAAAAGACGTTTACGCAGGCGAATTGTTCGGCAGAACGATATCGAAAAACGAAGAAACGGAAGAAATTTCGTGGTATGACGAAGAAGGTAACTTAATCGACTTCAACACGATGAATCGCGGCGCGTTAAGCAAAGTGATAAGCAATGTTTCGTTGCTCGAATTTATGGAAAACGACTTCGACATAGGTTCTATTATCGACGATATGCTCATCGGCGAAATTATGGACTTTGTTTGTGTCTACACCGAAAGCACCTCGGGCGAATACGTTTTAGATACCGAAAATAACAAATACGTTAAGGCAACGGCAGAAACTCCTGCCGACGCGCAGAGATACTCTCGCGTATGGACCGATCACGAAGGCAACGTTCAGGATAGTTCGATATTGCTTATAATGCTTAACTACACGGTTAAAGAACTTTGCGATTCGAACCTTGAAGAAAGCCTGAAAGAAAAAATCAACGCTATTAAGGTATCCGAAATACTCGGTGACTATAACGAGCCGGGTAACAAGATATTCCATACGTTAACCGAAGAAGAGTATCAAGCGGTTACCATCGGCGAACTTTCCGACGTAATGTATAACTCGTTACAGACCGCAAGTTTGCAAACGCTTAGCGACGTGGGATTGTTCCGCGACGGTATGTTCGACGACGGACAGCCGCTCGGATTGCTTAACGATTATTCCGTTATAAAAGAAGACGGAACCGAAGAGGTCGTAGGCATTGCAGGCATCAATATGAGCAATCTCGATACAGCCGTAACGCAGTGCATCAACAAGGCTAACGTCGGAAAACTCTTAGGTGTGGGAATACTTCCGCTGAGTACGGAAAACCAAGAAAAACTTGACGCTTTGTTCGGCGAAAACGTGTGGAAAGAAAAGACCTTAGACACGTTGATTACCGATATCCTCGATAGAATTCCCGCGTCTATCACACCCTAACAACTAAAAACTCAAAAACAAAGCCCCGCTATGCCGAACAAGAATAGAAGGCGGGCGGGGCGGTTTTTGAAAGGCACCTTTGTTTTTACCGCATAAAAAGCGTTGACAAAACAAATTTTATGTGTTAAAATACGATACGCAACTTAAAAAGTTGCCAAAAAACACGCCGCGGCGGGCGCAAAACGCCAAAACCTTGCTTGCGGGGATAATAAAACGAATTAAACGCAAGCCGATTAAGTCCGGGAGGTAAAAAAATAATGACTAAGTATGAGATGCTCTACATTTTGTCGACCAAACTCACCGACGAAGTTAAAGACGGTATCGTTTCTAAATTCGAAAGCGTAGTTACGGGTGCAAACGGCACGGTTGAAAAAACCGAAAAATGGGGAGCTAAAAAGTTGGCTTATCCTATCAATTACGAAACGGAAGGCTTTTACGTTCTCATGACGTTCGAATGCGAAACCGGTCTTGTTGCGGAACTCACTAGAGTTGCGGGCATCACCGAAGGCATGTTACGTCACATGATAACCAAACGCGAAGACTGAATTTTGCTTTTCAATCTATTAAGATTAAGCGATTTTGCGGAAAAAGCCCGCAAATAACAGTTTTCAGGCAGTCAAACGGATTGACACAAAAGGAAAAGGATTATGAACAGAGTATTTCTTATCGGAAATTTAACGCGCGACCCCGAACTTTCCGAAACGCCCAACGGAATTAGTTTGTGCCGCTTCGGAATAGCGGTTAACCGCAATTATTCAAGTGCCGACGGCGAACGTCAGGTAGACTTTTTTAACATTACCGTATGGCGCGCGCAAGCCGAAAACTGCGGCAGATACCTTAAAAAAGGCAGCAAAGTTGCCGTGCTCGGAAGTTTGCAAAGCAGAACCTACGAAGATAAAGAAGGTCAGAAACGCACTGTTACCGACATTGTGGCAAGCGAAGTAGAATTTTTAACTTCGCGTTCCGCTTCCGACGCTCAACCCGACGATGACGCTCGTCCGGCACCCGCCCGCAAAAAACCGGAGCTCGAAATTATGCCCGACGACGAAAATTTGCCCTTCTGATAAAGGCAAAAGCCTTGCGCGCGAGCGGCTTATAATATATTAAACCGTAAAAGCGCGTTTTAACTGCCGCCTTGCAAAAAGCAAGTTGCCCTCGGTTGCAAAGGGCGCGGGTTTTGCAACAAAATAATATAAGGAGAACCAACAATGGAAGAAATAAAAGAAACAGTAGCGGTTGAAACCGAAGCGGCTGCTCCCGAAGCGCCTGTCGCTGCACCTGCCGCCGCTCCCGTTAAAAAACCTTTTAAAAGAATGAACAAAAAAAAGGTTTGCCAATTTTGCGTTGAAAAAGCCGAACACATCGACTATAAAGACGTTCAGAAACTTCGCAAATACGTTACCGAAAAAGGAAAAATGCTTCCCCGCCGCATGACCGGCGTTTGCGCAAAGCATCAAAGAATGCTTGCCGAAGCAATCAAAAGGGCAAGAATAGTTGCTCTGCTTCCTTTCAAGGGCGAATAAGCCGAATAAAAAAATCAACCGTCCGATTTTTATCGGGCGGTTTTTTTGCTTTTAATTTTCGCTGCCTGCGCAATTTTAACGACTAATCGATTTTTTAGATTTTAAAAATCCGCGCCCGCGCGAAAAAACAAAAAAGAACGAAAAAAACTCGATAAAAAATTTTTTTGTGTCTTTTTACTTAAAAATTGCATTTTTTTATGCAATAAACACCGAAATTGCGCATAATAAGCGTGATTTTGGCGATTTTGATTGCAAAAAAACAAAAAAGGCGTAAATTTTAACCAACATATTATATAAATTAAACTAACAAAACGAGTTGAAATGGCAAAAGTTTGGCATTATAATAAAGATGTAAGATAAAAGCGTGGACAGGTGCCGCGCTTTACGCCAACTAAAAAAAAGAATAAAAGGGAGAAAAACATGAAAAAGAAATTGTTTTCGTTTGCGCTTGCTGCGTTTATGACCGTTTCGTGCGGGGCTTTTGCTGCCTGCGACGGCGATTCCGCGGTTACGCCCGCCGATAAGTTCAACGGTTGGAACGTAAATAACATTTTAGAGCGCCCCGTCGAAAAAGACGACGTGCGCCTCGGTTCTTACGTTTCTTTTGCCGATACGGGTAAAGGCTGGTCGGGCGTAGATCAGGTAGAACGCTTTTATTACGCGGGGCTTAACTTTATGCCCATGATCTGCACGCTTCCCAAAGCCGGCGTTTTAACCGAAGAAGAAAAAACGTATATTTCGCGCGACCTTACCGACAGCAAGTGGTGGGGGAAAATCGACGAACTTATGCTCAAATATAATATGGTATATTATTTTTCGGAACTTTCGGGACTTGCTAACGACCACGAATCGTCGGTTCGCCGCGAATCGATGATAAACGACGATGCTTTGAAAGACGCGCGCAAAATCATTCCGCAACTTAAAAATTGCGTGGGCGTAAAAATCGTTGACGAACCCGCCATACCTTCCTTCCCCGAATTTGCAAAGTGGGCAAAACGTTACGCCGCCATAACCGACGAAAACGGTAATTCTTTGGGGCTCGACGCGCTCGTAAACCACATTGGTTCTTACGACTATATAAGAAGTTGGGCAGAACAGGCTCCTACATCGGGAATGATGAGTTACGACGCTTATCCGTTCTTTACGAACGGAACGAACTATGCGGTCGTTTCGCTTATAAACCAGGTTCGTCAACTTTCGAATCAGAACGGAATGAGAATAGCCGTATACCCGCAGGCGTGCAGCTGGAACGGAACGAGAATGCCTACTTTAGAAGAAATAAGATGGCACGTCAACTCGAACCTTGCTCTCGGCGCTACGCAGTTTACTTACTTTAACTACACGATGTATCCCGCCGAAGGTTGCTCCGACGCGATTTTCGCGCTCGACGGTTCTGTTTTGCATCCCGAAATTTTAGAAGGGCTTACAAAATTCCACAAAGAAATCCGCACGCTCGACGCACACGTTCGCCTTTCGCACTATATGGTAACCAAGGCTTACGCGACTAGGGGTCACTACGGCTTAGAACTATTGCCTTCGAACTGGGAAATTTCGAACGAAGGCATTCAAGATCTCGACCTTTTGATCACGCTTTTCGAACCGCGCGACGAATATTTCGAATATCAGAAATATATCAACATAGTCAACAACTCGTTCACTACCGATATTGTTGACCGCGAAATTATATTAAACGATAACACGAACATTACGAGCGTCGAAGCGTTCAACCCCGAAACGGGCAAATTCGAACCCGTAGGAGTTATGAATAATGCGTTCGAAATAAGCATCGAAAAAGGCGGCTCGTTGTTTTTAAGGGTAGACGGCATTTAAAAACTGCAGCGCAACCCGAAACGAAAAAGAAAAATAAAAAACGGAATTTAACTTAAAGAGCATAAATAAAAGATGAAAATTACTGTTTTGGGGTGCGGTGCAGCAGAAGGAATACCCGCAATGTTCTGCAACTGCACGCTTTGCAATCAGGCGCGCGAGCGAAGAATTTACAGAACCCGCAGCCAAATACTGATAAACGACGATTTGCTCGTAGATTTTCCGCCCGATACCTATTATCGGTCGATGATGCGGGGAATAAACCTCGGAAAAATCGAAAACGTTCTGGTTACTCACACGCATTGCGACCACTTTTACGGTGAAGATTTTTTTGCGCGTGGGCTTTGGTCTTCGTTTCTTGTCCCCGTCGAAACGCTTACGGTTCACGGCAACGCTGCCGTCCGCGATATTTTCGAACGCAACGGTTACGCAAGCAAAAAAGGAGCCTACGAGCATGTGGCGCGCGGCGTTATAAACGGGTATCCCGTTTACGATCAAAGCACCGAATATATGGTTCATAAACCTTTCGAAACGTTCAACGTGGGCAAATATACGGTAACCTCGTTGCCCGCAAACCATATAACGACCGAAAACTGCTTTATATATCTTATCGAGCAGGACGGCAAAACGCTTTTATACGCGACCGACACCGGGTACTTTAAAAAGGGCGTTTTCGATTATTTTGTAAAAAACGATATAAAACTCGACGCGATGATGCTGGATTCGACTTACGGTCTGGTTTGTTCGTCGGATAAAGCGCATATGAATTTTTTCGACGACGACGACATAAGAAAGAAACTTATTTCGTTGGGTGTGGTGACCGAAAAAACAAAATGTTTTTTAACGCATGTGTTCCACGGTTCGGCGAAAGATCTCGATTCGCTCGACAAAGCCGTTCCCCCCGGGTATATGCTTTTATACGACGGGTATGAATTTAACGTTTAAATGTGGTGAACGCTATGTTGAATTTTATTACGGAAAACGCCGCATTCCAAAGCGTAAACTTAAGGTCGCTAAAAATCGATTACGTTAAAATCGAACCGGACGAAAGCGCAGTTTTAAAAAAAAGCAACGTTAACAAACTGTGCTTTGTTGTAAACGGGGCGGCGCAGATAAGCGTAAACGGAAAACTTTACGAAAACGTAACGCGCGACGCTGTTTTATATGCCCCCGAAAACGCCGAGATAAGCGTAAAGTGTTCGGCGGGCGACGCGTTCGAAGCATACGTTATCGAAATCGAAACCGAAAATCCCGAAGAATTCTTTTCGGCTGTCGGGTTTGCAAAAGACGAACGCCTTACGTTTTTAGGCGGAAAAATGGCTACGGCTGCAAACCTTTATAAGGCGGCCGAAAGCAAAAGCGAATCGTCGGCATACGAATGTTTAAGCGCGTTTTACGAACTTTTGGCAAGTCTTGTTAAAAAAACCGAGATAAAACCTTCTGGCGAACCCGACGAAAGCGAATATATAACAAAAGCAAAAGAATACATTCACATGCAATATCACCTTAACATCACGGTTAACATGATTGCAAACGAAGTGTATTTAAACCGTTCGTATTTCAGCACGATTTTCAAAAAAGAAACGGGAATGTCGCCGCTTGAATACCTTATAGATTTTAGAATAAAGCAGGCGTGCAAACTTTTAGAAATGGGCAAAAGCGTAACCGATACGGCAATGCTTACGGGCTTCGGCTCGCCTTCGGGGTTTGCGGCGCACTTTAAAAAAATAATGAATGAGACTCCTTCTGAATACAGAGAAAGAACGAGTCGCGGAGGAAAGAAATGAAAAAACTAAGCAAAATCATCGCAAGTTTGCTTTCTGTTTGCCTTTTGGCGGGAACTGCCGCCGCGTGCCGCGAAGACGGAGACGTTAAGGTAGACGAAACCAAAGTTCAACTTCTCGTAGGCAACTTCGACGGCGGTTACGGCAGCGCATGGCTTAACAAGGCGAAAGCCCGTTTCGAAAAAAAATACGAAAATTACGATTTCGGCGGAGGCAAAAAGGGCGTTCAGATAATCGTGGATAACAATTCGCGTTATTCGGGCGCAATGCAGACCAACATGTCGAGTTTTCAGCAGCATGTAATTCTTGCCGAAAACGTTAACTATTACGATATGGTAGACATTACCGATTCGTCGAGCAAATATCTTTACGACATTTCCGACGTTGTAACTACGCCCATAAATAAGGACCTTATTACAGGCAAAACCGAAAGCGGCCATGCCGACGACGGCAAGACCATAGCCGAAATCATGAACGGCCCGATGGGCGAATATCTCGACGTTACGGGAAGCGGCAAATATTACGGCGTTCCGTTCTATGAAGCGACCGTAGGTATCGTTTACGACATAGATATATTCGAAAAATACGGTTTCTATTTCGCAGCCGAAGGATATGGCGACAGCGAAGGCTTTATTCAGGACAAAGACGGTAACTGGATAGGAAAAGGCGGCGCGGTTTTAGGTAACGTAAGTTCGATGACTTTCGACGAAGCGGTAGAAGCGGGCTTAAAACTCGGAAACGGACCCGACGGCGCTCCGTCATACGACGACGGTTGCCCCGCTACCTACGACGACTTTTTCAAAATGTGTTTAAGAATGAACGCGCGCGGCGTGCTTCCGCTCACCTGGCCGGGCAGCCCCGAAGTTCAGCGTTATCTTAACTATCTTGCATATAACCTGTGGGCCGATTACGAAGGCGCCGAAAACATGAGCGTTAACTTCTCTCTTTCGGGCAAGGCTAACCTTATCGACATGAGTTCGTATAACCCCGAAACGGGCGAATATACCGTTATCGAAGAAGACGTAACCGACAAAACCGGCTATAAACTTCAACGTCAGGCGGGCAAATACGAAAGCATCAACTTTATCAAACGTATTCTTTCGGATTCGAGAAACTACGATCCCACAACCTGCATAGGCGATATAAGCCAGCAAGACGCCGAAAGAAGATACATTCTTTCCGCTCTTCCCGACCAAACCGACAGAGCGATGCTTATCGACGGCAGTTGGTGGCAGAACGAAGCGAGCAGCATATTCAGCGATATGGCGGTAGACTATGATAACGACGCATACCGCGTGGAAAACCGCCGTTACGGAATGTTGCCCCTTCCCAAGGCTAACGCCGCAAAAGTAGGGCAGGGCAACACGCTTGCGTTTAATACCGCAACCGTAATAGTTATAAACAAAAAAGCGGTTAAAGACGACGTAACCTTGAAAGTAGCAAAACAATTCATTAAATTTTTGCACACTCACGAATCGCTTGCCGAATTCACTTCGACCACCGCTTCGGCTCGTCCTTATACCTACAAGCTTGATTCGACCGAAATCAGCGGGTTAACGAGCGTTGCAAAACAAAACTACGAACTTCACACCGCAACCGACTTTGTGTTCTCTTATTCGAAGCAACCCATAGTCCGCAAATATTACAACAGATTCTCGTGCTCGGGTTATCTCGTATACGAAGCGTTCGGTAACGCAACCAGTATAATTTCGCAAAAATTCATCGCGCAGCCCGAAACCACCGCTTGGGATTATTTCGAATCGATGGTAAACGACCACGGCGAAAAATTCTGGAACGACACGTTCTCGGCGGAACTTGGCAAATAATTAAAAAATAACGGCGCGCCGCCGCGAAAAATAAGGCGGCGCGGCGTAAACAAAAAAAGTAAACAAAGTTTAAAAAGCATAAACAAATAGGAAAAACTACGAAAAAATGCGCAAAAAGGTAAAAACCGAATCCCCGTCGCTAATGGAAAGGGCAATAAACAAAATAAGTTGGGCTTTTTATTCGCTAAGGGTAAAAATCGCCGCAAAAATGCCCGCCCGCAAAGGCGCAACAACGGCAAAATTGGGAAAAAAACGGCTTAAAGACGGCATTTTCGTTTATTTAATGTTGCTGCTGCCGATAATTCAGTTTTCGATATTTTATATCGGCGTAAACATAAACTCGCTGCTTATGACCTTTCAGCGGTTTGACGACAACGGTTATGTGTTCGATTTTTCATATAACTTCAAACTTTTGTGGAACGGTTTTATAACGATGCCCGTGTTCGGGTTGGTCGTAAAAAACTCGCTGTTGTCGTTTTTGGTGGTGCAACTTATGTCGCCGCTGATACTGTTCGCAACCTATTTTATATATAAAAAATTTGTTGGTTACAGGTTTTTTAAAATAATACTGTTTTTGCCCACGATAATATCGGCGGTAATAATGGTAACGGTTTATAAAAAGGTTTGCGAAATAGCCATACCCAAAATATGGGACGCGTTGTTTCACGTTACGATAGGCGGACTTTTAAGCACTCCGTCTACGCGGTTCGGGGCGGTAATGTTCTTTTATTTGTGGCTTTCGTTCGGAAGTTTAATGCTTATGTATTTAGGCGCGATGAACGGCATATCCGATTCGATTTCCGAAGCCGCAAAACTCGACGGCGCCACGAGCATACAAGAATTTTTCTATATAGTTTTTCCGATGATATATCCCACGTTCTCGACGCTTTTTTACACGTCGATAGCCACGATATTCACTAATCAGATCAACTTATATTCGTTATGGGGCAGCGGGGCAGATCCGTCGATACAAACTTTCGGTTATTATTTATATCGCGAAGTAACGCAGGCAACCCTTGCCGACTATCCGCGCCTTGCCGCGCTCGGCGTTTTGATGACTATGGTTGCCGCACCCTTAACGTTCTTCTTTAAATGGCTGCTCGGTCGTTTGGGACCGAAGGTGAACTGATGGATAAAATGCGCTTGAAAAAAGGAATATCGCCCTTTGCGATAATAGTATTCGTTCTGCTCGTTTTATACACGGTTTCGTTTTTGCTCCCTATGCTTTGGGGCATAAACCTGTCGCTTAAAAAACCGAACGACGCAGAACTCAGCCCGTTTTCGATAAAATTCCCGCTTATAATTCAGAACTACGTTAAAGTATTTCAGGATTTTAAGGTTTCGGTATATTTAGAAAACGCGGTGGCACCTAAAACCTATTACGTCGAAGACATGCTCGCGTTTACCTTTGTTTACGCCGTATGTTGTTCGTTCGTGAACATAGCCGTAACTTGCATAGTCGCGTATATAACGGCGCGGTTCGATTTTAAAATCTGTCGCATTATCGACGCGGTTGTAATCGTGGCCATGATTCTTCCCATAGTCGGCTCGATGCCCAGCGAACTTCGCATAATGAAAGCGCTCCACATGTATAACACGCTGTGGGGAATGATGATAATGAAAGCCAACTTTGTGGGAGGCACGACGTTTTTGATTTTTAACGTAGCCTTTAAAAGTTTCCCCAAAGATTTTGCCGAAGCCGCCGAAATCGACGGGGCAAGCAACTTCACGGTTATGATGAGCATTATGATGCCCATGATAAAAACCACTTTCTTTACGATGTGGCTGCTGTCGTTTATTTCATTCTGGAACGACTATCAAACGCCGCTTCTTTACTTCCCCTCGAAACCCACTCTTTCTTACGGGCTTTACGTTTACACAACGGATACGTCGGGCAGCGGCGCGGGAAACAACACTCCGCTTGCGCTTGCAACCTGCTATTTGTTAATGCTCCCCATTTTATTGGTATTTTTGTTCACTTCCGAAAAACTTATAGGTAACGTTTCGGTAGGCGGGCTTAAAGAATAAAAAATAAAAACGTTTAAACGCAAAATCCTGAAAAACGAAAAAACGTTTTTAAATTAAAAATATAGGAGATAAGGTATGAAAAAAGCAATCAAAAGGCTGTTTTGCCTGATAATAGCCGTAACCCTTTCGATAAGCGCATTCGCTTGTTCTGCGGGTAGTAACGGCGGTAATTCTGGCAAAGAACCCGAACTTCAACACTATTTTACTCCCGTAGTAAAGGTTTCGAAAACGGGACTTGCCACATGGACGGATTTGGAAGGCGCCGAAAAGTTTATTTATAAAATAAACGACGGTGCCGAAGTAGAAACCGCCGAAAAGCAGATTCAACTCGAACTTAACGACTCTATTAAGGTTAAGTGCGTAGGCAACGGCACCACACGGCAAGACAGCCGCTGGTCGGATATCGTAACGTACGTTCCCGTTCACAGTTACGCTATCGACGGCAACGGCGCAATAACCAACACCGTAAACGTTTATAAGCCCGACGGCACCGTCGTTCTGGACGGAATCAACGGCACCAAACCTTACGGCGACGTTATGACCGCGGGCCAAGAATATATAATCGAATTCGATATTACGGTAGGGCCGTATCACAACGCGCTGCTTATTGCCGGCGTCGAAAACACGATTATTTCCGATTTAACGTGGTCGGATAAAAACTATAACGAACGCACGGGCGAAAAAGCGGATACTCAAGATAAATTCTACGAAGTTTTATACGATACCGCTTATGACATTTACCCCTCTTACGCTGCGATTCACCGCACCAGATGGTCGTATTCGGGCGAATATTTCAAAGATGAAAACGGCGTGGGAATGGATACTTACGGCTGGTATATGAAAGATACCCCTGCCTTAAACGATAACGGCGTTTACGACACTTCGGCAGAGGGATTTTGGACGATAGAGCCCAACTGGTGTTCAACCCTTTACGGCGCGCATTTTTTAAGCACCAAAAAGCACACCAAACAACAAATGGAAGCGGGCTATAAGTTCGTTCGTTTCAAAATCAAATATACCGAAGTTCACGCTAACGGCGTAGGCGTAGTTGCGGGGCTTGAGAAATACGACGTTTTAAACAACAAAGAAGGGTTTAACCTTTGGGCTCTCGTTCACCAGAACGAAAAAATGTTGTTCTTTAACAGCGATTTGGTTCCCGAACACGAGGCAAGAAATTCATCGTTCGCAACCAACGACCTCGGCGAATCGGCAAGCGACGTAACCGTTTACGACGCTACTTCGGGCGAAGCGATTTTTGCAGGAGGCGAAAGCGGAAATACTTTGGAAGCCGGCAAAAAATACATCGTAGAACTCGACGTAAGCGGCGAACTTAACGGAAGCGTTTGCTTCACGGGTATACAAGACGCGCTTATTTCAAACGTTACATGGTCTGATAAACGCTATGCTGAAAGAACGGGCGAAAATGCGGTGGCGGATACGCTGCGCGTGCTTGAACTCGATCAGGCAAGCCACCACCTGGCGGCGGAGCATCCGCTTTTCCACAGACTTTGGAAAACGGAAGACGGCTACACGGGCAACTTTAAAAACGATTGCATTTTAAACGGCGACGGCGAAATCGATACCTCTTCGTCGGCTAACCGTTCGGGCGACAACAACCGCTGCTTGGAATTTGCTCTTAAAATCTGGCTCGGCTCTAAACTTACTTCGGCGCAGGCGAATAAACAATATTTCAGAATGACCGTAGAATGGCGCTCGTTCGATACCATTCAGGTAGGTCACCCCGTCGAAGACAAAACCAGCCCAAACTACGGCAACCTTGCGGGCGCGTTCTTTAACATGTTCGTTTACAGTCCCGCGGGCGGCAGATATTTATATTTAACTTCTTTCGCTCCGTAATAATGCCGAGCGGCGCAAAAACAGCGCAAAAAGTTGTAAATTAAATATTGAAAAGCCAAAAAATTAAAATGGAATAATCCCCAATGGGGTTTTATAAAAAAATAGGAGGCAAATATGAGTAAATTTTCAAAACTTTTGTCGGTTATGCTCGCGTTGGTTTTAACTTTCGGGTTAATTTCGTGCGGTTCTAACAACGGCGATAACAACACCAACCCCGACCAACCGACTAAACTTACGGTCAAATTCGAAAAAGACAGTTTGACCATGAACGAATGGGATACCCAAAAAATAGGAGTAGCCGTATCGGACGGTTCGGGCGTCGAAGTAAAGGTAGACGATCCCACCGTCGCGTATATTCGCGGTAGCAAAATAAACCCTTTAAAAGCGGGCGAAACCACGCTTACGGCAACTGCCAAAGCAGATCCTTCGGTTACGGCGAAAATGGCGATAAAGGTTAACGCCAAACCCGAAAGCCGCCCCGTGCTCGGCATAAGCGGCGACGAAGAACTCGCCATAGGCGAAACCGCGGAATATTCGGCTGTTTTAAGCAATGCCGACGCAAACGCTTACACCGTTAACTGGAGCGTAAACGACAAATCGCTCGCAACCATTTCAAAAGACGGCGTTCTTACCGCAAAAGCTTCGGGCGAAGTTAAAGTTACGGCAACCGCGGTTTATTGCACCGCAGAATTCAAAGCCGAAAAAACCGTAGTTATTTCGCAGGAGATAAACGTTGTTTTCGCGCAAGGCGAAAGCGTAGCCAAACTTGCCGTTTCGTCCATTAAAGAGGTAAGCGGCGAATATACCTTGGAAATAGCGGGTAAAACCTACGTTGCCGACAGCGACGGAAACGTTACCTTAAACAAAGCCGATTTCGATACTACTTCGACTAACGTGTTCGAAGGTAAAATTATCGAAGGCGCAAACGTTCACGAATTCAAACTTATCGTTTACGTTCTCGATAAAGCCAAGGCTTATCAGGACGGCAAGGCTCTTATTCCCGACGAAAACGGATATGTCAAAGTAGATACAACCAAACCCGCCGATTCTAGCGGCTTACGTTGGGTTACTTTCGACAACGCGGCCGCTATGAACGCAATCGGATACGGTCAACTTGAAGTAACCTTAAAGTTCGATAAATTCTGCGAATTAACCGCGGGCATGGTTCACCCGAACGTAGGTGCCTATGGTTATTCGTTCGGTTACAAATTCAGAGAAAAAGGCGATAGCGAAGACACATGGGTTTTCTGGGATAACACGTATGTTTCGGGCGGCAGAGCCGTCGGATATTGCGGAGCAATGAAAGCAAGTGCCGGCGCGCCTTACGGCTACGGTTATTTAAAACTTTATTCCGAAGGCGAACTTATTCTCGATTATTACAAAGCTGAATTACCTGGTGAGCCCGGACACGGCTGCTGGTCGTCATCGGTTCCCGGATATATCGACAAACTCGAAACAGGTAAAGAATATACTTTAGTTTTAGATACTTCTAAAACTGGCGATATAATGCTTAGCGGTATCGACGAAGCAACCATTACCAAAATCGAATGGACTAAAAAAGTTGAAACCCAAATCTCGTTTGAAAATACCGAAATCTCGGTTGACGAATGGGTTGAAACCGCTTTAAACGCCACCGTTAACGACGGTTCGCAAGTCACTTACAGTGTAAGCGATCCCGATGTTTTATATTTAAACGGCAATAAAATCGTCGGTTTAAACGCGGGCTTCGCAAAAGTAACCGCTACCGCCAACGGCAAAACCGCCGAATTAAGCGTAACCGTTAACGCAAAAGAAGAAAATAGACCTGCTTTAAGCATAGAAGTTCCCGCCGAAATCGAAATCGGAAGCACCGCTACCGCAACAGCAAGCTTAAAATGCGGCAATACCGAAATCGAAAGCGAAAAATACACCGTTGTTTTCGAAAGTTCCGACGCGGAAAAAATAATCGTTACAAACGCAACGCTTACCCCCATCGCGGCAGGCAGTTCTACCATTAAGGCAAAAGCCACTTATTGCGGCAAAGAATTTACAGCCACGGCAGACGTTCTCGCCAAAGATCCGCCCGCTCCCGTAGATCCTTCGGTTGGCAAACTTTATCAGGGCGGCGAAGAACTCACCCCCTCCGACGACGGTTCGTACGTTATGGATAGCACCAAAGAAAGCAAAACCTTAACTATCGATTCGTGGGACGCGAAAAAGGCGTTAGGCTTTAAAAAGGTTCGTTTAACCGTTAAATTTGCCGATTTTAACGAAAATCTTTGCTCTACGCCTTATGGCACGGCAAGTTTCGGTTATTCTTACGGAAGCGTAACGGTAGGTTGGTGGAACGATTACGTTAACTCGCAAGACAACAAGGTTTATGCCTGGGCTGCTGCGTTTACGACTACGGCAAACCCCGATTCGTCTGCTTATCTTAAAGTTTATAGCACCGACGGCGATATGATTTTCGAACATTACAGTTATACCGGTTGGTCTTCGGATGATGAACATGGCGGTTACGGCTATATTCCCGCGCTCGAAGCGAACACCGAATATATTTTCGAAATCGATACCGAAAAAACGGGCGACATAACCCTTTACGGTTTCGACAAAGCAACCTTTACGAAAATCGAGTGGTTAGACATGAAAAACACCACCGTTAAGTTTGCCCAAGAAGAATACACCGCCGAAGAATGGACGGCTTTCAACGTTAAAGCCACAACGAACGACGGCTCGGAAGTAACTTATTCGGTTGCCGAAAACGACGAAGTGTTATTCGTTGCAGGCAACAAGGTTATCGGCGTTAAAGCGGGCGAAAGCGAAGTTATCGCTACCGCTAACGGCAAAACCGCAAAAGTTAAAGTAGTTATATCCGAAAATTCCGAAAACAGACCTGTTTTAACCGTAAACGAAAACGGCAGCGTTAAAATTAAAGAAACTTTAAACGTTGAAACCGCTTTAAAAATTAAAGAAACAACCGTTCCCGAGGCAGATTACGCAGTTGAAGTTAAATCCGCAAACGAAAACGTAAGCATAAGCGGCAAAGTTATAACCGGCGTTACCGCAGGCGATTCTAAAATCACCGTTACCGTAACCTATTGCGACGTAAAATTCACCGCAGAATTTACCGTTACCGTAGTAGACGAAACGATAGATCCCACCATCGCAAAAGTTTATCAGACCGGCAAAAACGTTACCGCAAAACAACTTACCGCCGATTCGAACGGTATTTACAGAATAGATACCACTACCGACGAAGCAGGCGAAAACAACTTGTATTGGTTCAGCTTCGGCGATATTCCCGAAATCGACGGAACACAATATAAATATCTCCGCTTTAAAGTAAAATTTGCAAACTTCTTATGCAAACAAGCATCGGAAGTTGAAAGCGGTATGCCTAACTATCACTATAGTTTCGGTTATAAATATAATTCCGTAGGAACATCTCATGTATCTGCCGGAACATTAGTTCACGCTTTTTGGGATAGTAAGTATAGTGACACCAGCGGATCATGGGGCGGCGGAATGGTCGGCGGTGGTTCTGCGTATGGCGGCACTTATATAAACATTTATAAAGCGGCCGATAATGCGAAAATAGCAAACTGCATAGAACATGATTACAATTGGACTAACTATTTCGAAGCGCTCACCGAAAACACCGATTATATCTTCGAGTTTGATATGAGCAAAATGAATAATTTCAGATTCTCGGCTTTCGCAGGTCTTGAAATTACCGACGTAAAATGGGCTGATACTTTGCTCGGCTGATATTAACGTAAAAAACAAACAAACTTACAACTAACCAATTTCGCCTTTCCCGACGATTATCGGGGAAGGCGAAAATACTATTAAAACAAAATTTGTAATTTAAAAGCAAAAAAGCGGTAAAAATAAATTTATATATAACTAAAATATAAAAGGAAAAAAATGATTACTTTTGCGGTTTTAGGGCTTGGCAATCGCGGCTCGGTTTATTCAAACTATATAGCAAAAAACAAGGATGCAAAAATCGTTTCGGTGTGCGACGTTCGGCATGAAAGTTTAAAACAAGCCGCCGAACTTTACGGCGTAGAAAAAAGCGAACTTTTTTTATCCGAAGATAAGTTTTTCGAAAAAAAGCGCGCCGACGTTTTAATTATCGCCACGCTCGACGCTCTTCATTGCCGCCAGACGGTTAAAGCGCTGTCGCTCGGTTACGACGTTCTTCTCGAAAAGCCCGTCGCGCCCACGCAAGCCGAATGTAACGAAATTTATGCCGCGGCAAAGCGTTACGGCGGCGACGTGGTTATCTGCCACAATCTGCGCTATACGCCTTTTTATCAGAAGTTTAAAACCCTTATAAAAAGCGGAATAATAGGCGACGTTTTAAACGTTGAACAAACCGAAAACGTTGCTTATCATCACTATATGTGCAGTTTTATCCGCGGAAAATGGCACAGCGAAGAAGAAACAAGCCCTATTTTGCTTGCAAAATGCTGCCACGATCTCGATATTATTTCGTGGCTTGTAGAAGGAAAGGACGAATCGATTCAATCGTTCGGCGCGCTTAAATATTACACGCGCGCGCATAAGCCCGCCGGCACGCCCGACAGGTGTATGGACTGCAAACTTAAAGATTGCATTTACAACGCTTTCGAATTTTCGCTTAAAGATCCCAACACCCTTTGCGTTCCTTACGGGTTCGATTATTCGCGCGAATCCATTGCCGCTTTTTTAAGCCGGAAAGATAATTTATACGGGCAGTGCGTTTTTGCCTGTCCCAACGATATGTGCGACCGCCAGTGCGTTAATATCTCGTTCGACCGCGGCGTTAAGGCAAGCCTTTTAATGCACGGATTTTCTACTTATCAGACCTATCGCGTAACACGCGTTTTCGGCAGCAAGGGTAAACTTTCGGGCAGACTCGAAGACGGCATTATCCGAGTTTCGCTTTTCGACGGCACCGATAAATATATCGACGTAAACGGCGAAATAGCAAAAGGATCCGACCACAGCGGCGGCGACGCGAAGCTCGTTTCAGATTATATCTCGTATAAAACGACGGGCGTGCGAGCGTTAGGCATAAGCGAACTTAAAGATTCGCTTCAAAGCCACGAAATAGCGTTTAACGCCGACAAACTACGCAAAGCCAACGCTCTTCCGCCTGATGAAAAAATCGCCGCCGAAGGGCAAACAAACGAGTGTGTTAAGGGGCGCGGCATAAAGCAGGCAAGCGGAATTTACGGCGAAATTAAAAACTTCGTTTTAAACGGCGAAGCGGGCGAAGTGCAGGCTGTAGCCGCCACGGCAAACTATAATAAAGCCGAACTTAAACAAAAAGTTTCTGCCGATCTCGCGTTTTTGTGCGCGCTTATCGGTTCGCCCGTTTATAAATATAAAATCGATATTTCCAACGAAGAATATCTGCACGGGTTTATAAACGCGTTTTTCGAAAACGGCGCCGTATTAAGATACACTCTTACTTCGTCGCCCCTTAAAAACCGCGCCGAAATTTCGGTTTTCTGCCCGCAGGCAAACGTTTACGGCGATACCGAAAGTGCGCGCGTTATAACTCGTTCGGGCGATTATTTTGCCGAACAGGTCGAGAAAAAAATCGAAGAAAACAGCGAAACGAATGCCGAATTCGCTTGCGAAACGGGTAAAAATATGTTATCTTCGGTTTTAGAAAACTTATAAGTTTTATCTATTAAAAAAATAATTCGCGTTTTTAAGCCGAAAAAGGCAAAAAATCAAAATGTTTGAAAAATCAAAATGGATTTGGACGGACGAAAATTATAAAAGCGAAATTTATTCCGACTTTTACGCCGATTTCAGAATCGAATTTTTTTCGCCCGACCTTTTAAACAAAAACTTAATTTTAAACGTCGCCGCCGAAAACGACTACGCGGCGTATTTAAACGGCAAACTCGTTTCGTTCAACGCCTTTAAAGGTTATCCCGATTTAAAGTTTTATAACTCGGTCGTTTTAAACGACTTTTTGGCTTCGGGCAAAAACGAACTTGTTATAACCGTGTGGCACGAAGGGGTAAACACTTCGCGCTCGATAAACAGCGGCGCCGGCTTTATTTTCGAAGGAGTTTTAACCCCGAAAAATATCGAAAAGCCGGCATATAAGCCCGTTAGCGGCACTTTCGGGCAAAACGCAGTCGGCGGCGAAGTCCTGTTTTTTTCGGATAAAAACGTTTTGTGCCGCAAAAATCCGCACTTTAAAAGCGGATATAAAAAGATAATAACCGAACAACTCGGCTATTCGTTTTTATACGACGCAAACGCGGGCGAAAACGTGTTAAGCGGTTGGAAGAACAGCGCCGAAATTAACGTAACCGCGCAAATTTTGCCGCGCCCCGTTAAAAACCTGATTTTAAACCCGCCAAAAAAATCAACGCTTATTAAATGCGAAAAAGCGGAACGTAAAAACCTTTATCTTTTCGATCTGGGCGAAGAAACCGCAGGACAGTTATATCTTAATTTTTCAAGCGAAAAACCGCAGAAATTGCTTATTTTGTACAGCGAAAAGTTAAACGAAAAGGGCGAAGCGGTGCGGTTTGTGGGTAAGCGCGATTTTTCGGTCGAATATATTGCAAAACATGGCGAAAACGTATATTTAAACACGTTTTTGCGGTTGGGATTAAGATATATTCAAGTGGATTGCGAAAACCCGATAACGGTAAAACAAATTACCGTTTGCCCCGTAGAATATCCTCTTGAAGCGCGCAATTTTACCGCCGAAACCGAAGATATTAAAAACATAACGCAAACCGCGATAAATACCTTGCGGCTTTGCATGCACGAACATTACGAAGACTGCCCGTGGCGCGAACAATCGCTTTATTCGCTCGACAGCCGCAACGAAATGCTTTGCGATTATATCGCGTTTAAAAACAACTTCGATTACGCGCGCGCAAACCTTGCTTTAATAGCGAAAGGCGTGCGAAGCGACGGTTTTTTAGAACTTACTTATCCCGCCGTAAACACCCCCGCAATTCCGCTTTATTCGCTTTCGTTTATCGTTCAGCTTTACGAATACGTAGTTTACAGCGGCGATAAAAGTATATTAAAAGAAGTTAATACCGCGGCGCAAAACATAATGCGCAATTTCCGCGAAATAGCGGATAACGGGCTTATAGCCGACTTTCCGTATCCGTTTTGGAATTTTTACGAATGGACTTACGGAAGCGACAACGCAAACGATTTAAAGCGTAGCGGCACCGAAAAAACTGAAAACGTTTCGCCTCGCTATTCGCTTACTTTAAATGCGTTTTACGTTTACGCCGAAGAAAGATACGCGAAAATTTACCCTGGCGACGCGCGCGATACGCAAGCCTTTAAAGGACATATAAAGCGCGAATTTTACGACAAAAAAAGCGGATTGTTTTTTGCCTATAAGGGTGAAAACTTTTTTACCGAATTTTCAAACGCTCTTGCCGTGCTGATAGGGATAGCGGGCGAGAAAACAATCGAAACGCTTATTGCGGCGAAAAAGGGCGGGGCTGTTAAAGTTTATCCCGCAACGCTTGCCACGGCGGCGTTTTATTACGACGCGCTTTTATCGTTCGGCAAAAAATACGAAAACGAAGTTTTAAAAGGCGTTTTAAAAACCTATAACCAAATGCTTAAAGCGGGTGCTACTACTTTTTGGGAAACGCTCGACGACGCAGACGATCCGTCGTGCAGTTTGTGCCACGGTTGGAGCGCGCTTCCCGTGTATTATTTCGCGCTTTTAAATAAAATCAAATTCGAAAAACAGTAAGGAAAATATTATGAAAAAACGCTTTGTTACAAGTTTTTGGAACTACGATCTTGCCCGCAGGCGTTCGGCGGTGAATAACCCCGAAGAATGGGCAAAACTCGGTATGAATTTGCCTATGTCTTGCTCGTGCGAAACAGACGAAGAACGCGCGCTCGTGCTTAAAAGTTTAGACGAAGCGCAAAAACTCGGGCAAAAAGTCATCGTTTGCGACAAGCACACCTTGTGGTACGAACTTCCCGAAATCGGCGAAGAAGAATATAGAAAACGCGTAAAACACGCCGCCGAAATTTTTGCTTCGCACCCGGCGTTCTGGGCGTTTCACGTCGGCGACGAACCCGCCGCCGAACATTGGCCGTATATGCTTAAAGCCTTGGAAATAACCGCCGAATACGCCCGCCCGTTTTTAAACTTTTTGCCCTTTTTCGAAGAAGACTTTGTAAAAAATTTAAAAACGGACCACGACGGCTATGCAGATTTGCTCGTTAAAACCATAAAAACCACCAAACTCGAACAACTTTCTTACGATTGCTATTTTCAGATGTTCGAAAACAACCGCGACGAAGGCGTCGAATATTATTTTTATAACTTAAACCGCTACCGCGAATGTGCCGAAAAGGCGGGCGTTGATTTTTGGACGACGCTTTTGTGCGTGGGGCATTGGGTTTTTAGTGTTCCGACCGAAGACGAAATCCGCTGGCAGATCTCAACCGCCGCGGCTCACGGAGCGAAGGGCATTTTCTGGTTTTATATTTACGGCAGACTGTTAGAATCTAATTATCGCCGTTCTCCGTTCGACCAATACGACGAAAAAACGCCCACTTATTATGCGGTTAAGCACCAAATGCGTTTGTTTAACGACCATTTTGCCGATCGCCTTGCAAATTCTACGCTTTTAAAGGTTTTTCACGTCGGCAAAACTTACGGCGGCACCGAATTTTACGTTCCCGATTGCGTTAAAGGGCTTTTCTTCGAACGCGAATTTAAATGCCCCATGATAGTTTCGCGCTTTTTGGGCGACGACGGCAAAGAATTTTTGCTTTTTGTGAACAACTCGCAAACCAAAGTAGAGCGCATAAAGGGCGAATATAACGGCAAAAACTTTTTCGTGTCGTTCGCCCCGGGGCAGATGCTTATAATAGAATAGAAAATTATATTATAAAAACTATTGGCAGAACGGATCAATCCGATATATACTAACTTAAAAAACATATGACGGAGCGAAAACCATATGAGAAAAACGATTAAGTTTTTAAGTGGCGAATGTTGGTATGGCGGCGCGGTTGATTTGGGCGAAAAATACCCCGTTTTTGCGGGCGACGACCTTTTTATCGATACCACCGAAAATCCCACTCACAGCCAGTTAAACCCCGTGTTTTTAAGCGATAAAGGCAGATATATCTGGCTTGAAAACGGCGGAAGCGTGCATTTTAACAAGGGAAAAATTATTATAAACGCGCCCGAAATCGATTTTGTAAAAGCGGGCAAAACCTTAAAACAGGCGGCTTGCGCGGCGGCGCAAAAACATTATCCGCCGTCGGGCGAAACGCCCGATAAAACGGCGTTTTCCGTTCCTCAATATTGCTCGTGGACGGTGTTTTTGTGGAGCCAGAATCAGCAAAAAATACTCGACTATGCGCGTTCGATAGTTAAAAACGGCTTTAAACCGGGCATTTTAATAATCGACGACACATGGCAAAAAGATTACGGCGTGTGGGAATTTAACCCCGCATATTTTCCCGATCCCAAGGCGATGATGCAGGAACTTAAAAGCCTTGGTTTTAAGGTTTCGCTGTGGATGTGCCCGTATATTTCGCCCGATTCGCCCAAGGCCGCCGAATACGCGCCGTGGATTTTCGACCACATAAGCGCGGGGCGGGTTATAACAAACGAAAAAGGCGCGCCGCGTTTCGCTTCGTGGTGGGAAGGCTATTCCGCTCAACTCGACTTCGTTTCGTCACCCGCGGCAAAACAATGGATAAACGAAAACGCGCTAAGGCTTATCGAAGATTACGGCGTTTTCGGGTTTAAAATGGACGGCGGCGACGCCGAATATTTCGAAAGCGACTATAAATATAAAAACGCCCAGTCTACGCTGTGGATAGACAGCATCGATTACGGCGTTAAAGAAGCGCGTTGTTTATATAAACTTGCAAACAAACCCATAATTTACAGGCTTAACGATAAAAAACACGTGTGGAAAAGCACGCCGAAAGGCGAACTCGGTCTTTCGTCGCTTATTCCGTGCATCTTAACGCAGGGGCTTGTCGGTTACGTTTTCGGTTGCCCCGATATGGTAGGCGGCGGTCTTGCGTGCGATTTTATCGATAAAAGCGGGCTCGACGACGAACTTATAGTGCGCTGGTGTCAGGCTTCGGCTCTTTTGCCTATGGTGCAATTTTCGCTCGACGTGTGGAACATAAAGAAAAACCGCATTGCCGAAATCTGCAAAAAAACTATGGATTTGCGCGAAAAATTAACCCCTTATATCGTTGAAAAACTTACCGAAGCGGGTAAAAGCGGCGTTCCCGCGGTCAGGTATCTCGAATACGAATATCCGTCTTCGGGGTATAAAGGAATTACCGACGAATTTATGCTCGGCGAAAAATATCTTGTGGCGCCCGTTCTCGAAAAAGGCGCAGATAAGCGAAAGGTCGTTTTCCCCGCGGGTAAGTGGAAAGATATTTTAAGCGGCGAGGTTTACTTTGGCGGCGTTTCCGAAGTAAGCGCGCCTATCGACAAATTGCCCGTGTTTGAAAAAATAGGGTAAAATCAAAATAAGTTATATAAAGCAAAGTGTGGCAAAAGTGTCGATAACCGACTTATAGCCGCACTTTTTGTTTTTTTATCCGCGGTGCTGGACGTCGCGGGCGCCGTCCCCTACAACATTTCGTCGGTCTTCCCTGCATTTTTGTAAAACGTAATCACGATTTTTAATGGTAGGGGCGACCATCGGTCGCCCGCCAAATAATACCTTTAAAACCGGCAACGGGACATTCGTGAATGTCCCCTACGTTTGTTAAACGCGCGATTGCTGTTTTTCAAATAGCGGGACGTCGCGGGCGCCGTTCCCTACGAAATTTTGTAAATATTGCGGTAGAGTAATGGTCTTTGCTACATTTTTATTTATTGTAACGCACCCGATTTTAAATTTTATTTTAAACTTATTCCTTGACGAATGCATATAAAAATGGTATTATATTATTCGGATAATTTGTTATGAGTATTTTGCAAGCCGCGCACGATCAGAAGTCGCTTAAACAACTTGATAATAAAAATCTCGAAGCTCTTTGCGACGAAATCCGCGCCGAAATAATTAAAACGGTAAATGTAAGCGGCGGGCATTTGTCGGCTAATCTCGGCGTTGTGGAACTTACCGTGGCGCTGTGCAAGGTTTTCGATTTTCCGAAAGATAAAATTATTTTCGACGTAGGGCATCAATGCTACGCCTATAAACTTTTAACCGATCGTTACGAAAATTTTTCGACCATTCGATCGGGCGGGGGCATAAGCGGCTTTCCCGACTTATCCGAAAGCGAATACGACAGCGGTTTTTCGGGACATGCGGGAACTTCGATTGCGGCGGGGCTGGGATATTGCTATGCGCGCGACAAAAAGGGCGAAGATTATTACGTTATAACCCTGACGGGCGACGCTTCGCTTTTTAACGGCGAAAATTTCGAAGCCATATCTTTTCAGGGTAAAAAGCCGAATAAATTTCTGGTCGTTTTAAACGACAACCGCATGTCGATAGGGCAGAACGGTAACGGGCTTTATAAGGCGATTTCGAACTTTACGACCAAAAAATTCTATAAAAAAACCAACGCTTTTTTAGGCAGAACCATAGGCAATTGCTTTATAGGTAAGTTTTTAAAGCACGTAAAGCACGGGCTTAAACGCACCCTTTCGATAAACACCGTAACCGATAAATTAGGGCTTAAATACGTCGGCGTTTACGACGGACACGACATAAAAGAATTGGTTAAAATTTTAATAAGAATACGCGACGGCGGCGAGCCCGCGCTTTTGCACGTTCGCACGGTTAAAGGCAAGGGCTACACTCCCGCCGAAACCGACTGCACGCTTTATCACGGTGTAAGCGCCAATTTGTTAAGCCTGCAAAGCGAATTTTCGGGCGCGGTTTCGGGTGTTTTAGAAGAAGCGCTGTTAACTTATCCCGACGTTACCGCCATAACCGCAGGCATGTGCGAAGGCACGGGGCTTAAAGATTTTGCCGAAAAACACCCGCAAAACTTCGTTGACGTAGGCATTGCCGAAGAACTTGCCGTAACTTATGCGGCGGGTATTGCGGCGGGAGGCGGAACGCCGGTCGTGTTTATGTATTCTACGTTTTTGCAGCGCGCCTACGATCAGATAATTAACGACGTGTGCATGCAGAATCTTCCCGTTGTGTTCTGCATCGACCGCGCGGGAGTAGTCGGCAGCGACGGAAAAACTCATCAGGGGGCTTTCGATTTAAGTTATCTTTCTACCGCGCCGAATTTAACGGTGCTTTGCCCAAAAAACGTTGCCGAGCTTAAAAGTTGCGTTTTAACGGCGTTAAAACTTAAAAGTCCGGTCGCGGTGCGCTATCCCAACGGAAAAATTCCTTGCAGAGTCGCTTCTCTCGGCGAAAAAGAAAACCTCGGCGAGAATTTAAAATGGGAAGTTTTGTCGGGAGATGATAAAAACGAGTTTGCTTTTTTTGCGTGCGGTCCGCGAACGATAGATATCGCGCTTGCCGCCGCCGAAAAAATAAATGCCGCCGTTATAAACGCGCGGGTTATAAAGCCGCTCGATAAACAAACGCTTAAACGGTTTTGCGGCGCGAAAATAATAACGATAGAAGAAAACACGCTTATCGGCGGATTCGGAAGCGCGGTTTTAAGTTTTTACGCCGAACTTTCGGCATTAGAAAAAACGGCGATGCCCAAAATTAAAACGCTGGGGCTAAAAGACGAATTTATAAGTTGCGATTCGATAGAAAATCAGCTTAAACAAAACGGGCTTACCCCCGAAAACGTTATTTTCACCGCCGAAAAAATGTGATTTTTTTTATGCGATATAACGGGCGATATTAAAATTGATATAATAGTGACGTTCGGTCATATAAAAAAAGAATAACAAAATTTGAGTTTGGTATTGAAAAAAAGAAAAATCCATGGTACAATAATAAGAGAAAAGGCAAAAAGCGAAATCGCTTTGGTTTATATGGTGTAAAAAAGCCGAAAAACGGCAAAAATAATAAAAATATCATTTTAAGGAGTAAAATTATGGCAAGAATAGTTTTAAACGAAACCAGTTATCACGGCGCGGGCGCAATAAACGAAATCCCCGGCGAAATTAAGGGGCGCGGAATTAAAAAAGTTTTCGTTTGTTCGGATCCCGATCTCGTGAAATTCGGCGTAACCAAAAAAGTTTTAGACGTTTTAGAAAAAGCGGGCATCGATTATTCGCTTTATTCGGATATTAAACCCAACCCCACTATCGAAAACGTTAAATCGGGCGTAAGCGCGTTCAAGGCTGCGGGCGCCGACGGCATAGTCGCAATCGGCGGCGGTTCGTCGATGGATACGGCAAAAGCGGTAGGAATAATAATAGCCAATCCCGAATTTGCCGACGTTCGTTCGCTCGAAGGCGTTGCTCCCACAAAAAAACCCTGCGTTCCCATTATCGCTGTTCCCACAACTGCCGGCACCGCTGCCGAAGTTACTATCAACTACGTTATAACCGACGTAGAAAAGAAACGTAAATTCGTTTGCGTTGACGTTCACGATATTCCCGTAGTTGCGGTTGTCGATCCCGATATGATGTCTACCATGCCAAAAGGGCTTACCGCCGCTACCGGTATGGACGCTTTAACACACGCTATCGAAGGTTATATAACCAAAGGCGCTTGGGAAATGACCGATATGTTCCACTTAAAGGCTATAGAAATAATTTCGAAGAGTTTGCGCGGCGCGGTTGCCAACACCAAAGAAGGCAGAGAAGGCATGGCTCTCGGTCAATACGTTGCGGGCATGGGCTTTTCTAACGTAGGTCTTGGTATCGTTCACTCTATGGCTCACGCTCTCGGTGCCGTTTACGATACTCCGCACGGCGTTGCAAACGCTATTTTGCTTCCTGCCGTAATGGAATATAACGCGGAATCGACCGGCGAAAAATACCGCGACATAGCAAAAGCCATGGGCGTTGAAGGCACCGAAAAAATGACTCAGGCAGAATACAGAAAAGCCGCCGTCGAAGCCGTTCGCAAACTTTCGCAAGACGTAGGTATTCCGCAGGATCTTAAAAATATCGTAAAAGACGAAGACGTAGAATTTTTGGCTCAGTCGGCTATGGATGACGCTTGCCGCCCCGGCAACCCCAAAGATCCCACTTTGGAAGACATCAAAGCGCTTTATCGTTCGCTTATGTAATTTAAGCGGCAACTGAAATATTTTGCCGCGTAAGAGCCGCAGGCAACGAAAAATCCTCTCTCGTCAGCCTGACGGCTGCCACTTTTCCCGAAGGGGAAAGCAGAGATAATCGACCTATAGCCCCGCTTTTATAAAAGAGCGGGGCTTTTTTCGCTATTTAAAAATTTGTTTTTTTGTTTTTTTAAGCGAAAAAGGTTTTGCGGTCAAATCTCGCTCGGATAAAACCGTTATAAAATGCTAAAAAACTTTACAAAACCCGCACAATATGCTAAAATTAGGTTATGAACAGCGATAAAAAACTTATTCTTGCAAGCAAATCGCCCAGAAGAATAGAAATTTTAAAAAGTTTGGGATATAAATTCGAGATAATCCCCGCGGTTAAAGACGAAATCGTGGATTTTGCGCTCGAAAAAAGCGAGATGGTAGAGCGCACCGCCGAAAATAAAGCGCGCGAAATAATCGAAAGTTATCCGAAAAAGGTTTTTAACGCGGGCGTTATCGGAATGGATACGGTCGTGGTTTTAAACGGCGAAGTATTGCAAAAACCGTCGTCGAAACAAAATCAGCGCGAAATGCTTAAAAAACTTTCGGGCGCGTATCACGAAGTTTACACGGGATATTGCCTTTTCGTGCTTGACGAAAAATGTAAAATAACCGATAAAATCTGCGGCGCCGAAAAATCGCGCGTGCTTTTCAACGATTTATCGGATAAAAAAATCGAAAACTATATCGAAAGCGAACTCGGTCTCGATAAAGCGGGCGGATACGGAATACAGGACGAATTCGACCTTGTAAAATCGGTTGAAGGCAGCGTTTTTAACGTGATAGGCTTCCCGAAAGAACTGTTCGAAAACATTTTAAAAAAATACGATTTTGAAAGAAATTAAAGGCGATAAAAACAAAAAAGTCGGGCTATAAGCCCGTTATCGGCTATTTCGCGCTTATCGCGCGGCTAAAAAAACGCGCTTTTGCGCGTTTTGCGGGAGATTAAAATGAGAAAACCAACTTTATCTATCGATCTCGGATCGTCGAACACTAATATATATCAGATAGGTTCGGGCGCGGGCGTGGTTTTATCCGAACCGAGCGTGGTCGCTTTAAGCGAAACCGAAGGAAGAAAGGTTAAAGCCGTTGGGCTCGACGCGAAAAGAATGATAGGCAAAACGGTAGACGGAACGGTCGTTGTTTCGCCCGTGTTCGAAGCGCGAATCGAAGACGAACGCGCGGCTACCGCCATGCTCGATAACTTTCTAAATAAGGTAACAATAAAGCGGCTTGGCATGCGCCCCGACGTGTTGTTTTCGGTTCCGTGCGGGGCGGAAAACAGCGCCATAAAAAAATACGAACAGGTTCTAAACGATTGCGGAGTGTATAACGTGCATTTCGTCGAATCGCCCGTTTTAACCGCGGTGGGTATGGGCGTTCCGCTTACCGAATCGAATCCGTGCTTTTTAATCGACGTAGGCGGCGGCACCACGACGATAGCAACCGTTTCGCTTGGCGGCGTTATATCCGGTTTCAGCGTGAATATGGGCGGAAAAAGCATAGACAAAATGATAATTTCGCACGTCGAAAACGAGTTCGGGCTTAAAATAGGCGCGCTTACCGCCGAAAAAATAAAAATTCAGATAGGCAGTTTAGAGGATAAAGACGAAACCGCAACGGTTGTAGACGGGCGCGATTTGCAAACGGGCAAGCCCCGCGCAATATCCGTAAACGCGCGCGACTTGTATCCCGTTATAAGTTTGTTTTTCGATAAAGTTTTGCAACTTGCGGGCATGCTTATGGCAAAACTCCCTGCCGAAATATGCGCCGACGTGCGCAAATCGGGCGTGTATTTTGCAGGCGGAACTTCGCGTATTTTAGGGCTCGACGAATATTTTAACGACAAAATGGGTATGCACGCAAACGTTGCCGAAGAACCCGAACTTGCCGCGGCGATAGGCGGCGGAATAGTTGCGGGCGATACGAAACTTCTGGCGCGTTTAAGGCTTAACCGCAAATAATATACGAGAAAAAAGCAAAACCGGCGGCTTTACGTGGCGGCGTTTTTATAAAAATTTTGCACTAAAAGACGCAAAAAACGTAAAACACGGTAAAAGGGTAAAAAACTTTTTAAAAGGTGTTTACAACAAAAAAATATAGGCGTATAATTTAACCGAAAAACAACAATACAAACAAAAGGAAACCAAAAGATGAATTCAGGCGCAAAATACGATTTTAAAAAAGTAAGTTCTATGTTTTTGCTCTGCGGCGAATATTGTTCGTGCGAACCCTACGGCGAAGGGCATATAAACGAAACCTTTTTGCTTATAACAAAGCATTGCGAAACCGAGCATAAATACATTTTACAGCGCGTAAATTCTACGCTTTTTACCGACGTAGACAAACTTATGAACAACATCGCGCTCGTAACCGAGTTTTCGCGTAAAAAAATCACCGAACGCGGCGGCAATCCGGACAGAGAGTCGCTTACCATAGTTAAAACGACCGACGGCAAAAATTATTATTTCGACGGCGAAAACTATTTCCGCGTTTATCTTTTCATCGATAAAGCCACAAGTTATCAGGTGGTTGAAAAACCCGAACATTTTTACGAAAGCGCGGTTGCTTTCGGCAACTTCGCAAACCTTCTCGCCGAGTTCGACGCGCAAAAACTTTACGAACCTCTTCCCGATTTTCACAACACCGCAAAACGCTTTAAAAATTTAGAAAAAGCGATTGAAGAAAACAAATCGGGCAAACGCGATCTTGTTAAAGCCGAAATCGAATTCGCTCTCGCGCGCAAAAACATCACGAGTGCTATCGTCGATAAACTTGCTTCGGGAGAAATTCCGTGCAAGGTTACCCACAACGATACAAAGCTCAACAACGTTTTAATCGACGACGCAACAGGCAAAGCGCTTTGCGTTATCGATCTTGATACGATTATGCCCGGCACCATTTGTTACGACTTCGGCGATTCGATAAGATTCGGTTGCAACCCCGCCGCCGAAGACGAAAAAGATTTATCCAAAGTTAACTTCGATATTTCGCTTTTCGAACAATACGTTAAAGGGTATATGTCTGCGCTTCGCCCCAGCATGACCAAAGCCGAAGCCGAAAATCTTGCGCTCGGTGCCATTTTAATGACCTACGAATGCGGCATCAGATTTTTAAGCGACCACTTAGACGGCGACGTTTATTTCAGAGTGAAACGCGAAAACCACAATTTAGACAGGGCGAGAACGCAGTTTAAACTCGTTTCGGATATGGAAAAACTTCTGCCCGAAATGAACGCAATCGTAGAAAAATATTATAATATTTAATTAAAAACCACGGGCGATTCGAAGTCGCCCCCCAACATACGGATATTGCAAAAACGCGTGAAATATAAAAAATCTCACGAAAAACAACAATAAAGGAGTAAAAAAATGAATAACATTCTTGTAACGGGCGGTGCCGGATATATCGGCAGCCACACCTGCATCGAACTTATCAAAGCGGGCTACGGCGTAGTAATAATCGACGACCTTTCAAACAGCAAAGAAGTTGCGGTCAAACGCGTAGAACAAATAACCGGCACCAAAATTCCTTTTTATAAAAACAGCATTTTAGACAGAGCCGCGCTCGACAAAATTTTTGCCGAACACAAAATCGACGCGGTTATCAACTTTGCGGGCTTTAAAGCGGTCGGAGAATCGGTTGCCAAACCCGTTGAATATTACCACAACAATATCGGCGGGCTTTTGATTCTGGTCGAAGCGATGCGCGACGCGGGTTGCAAAAATCTCGTGTTTTCGTCGTCGGCAACCGTTTACGGCAAGCCTGCGACCGTTCCCATAACCGAAGATTTTCCGCTTTCCACCACCAACCCCTACGGTTCGACAAAATTGTTTATCGAATATATCTTAAAAGATATTTTCAAAGCGGATTCTTCGTGGAATATCGGAATTTTGCGTTATTTCAACCCCGTAGGCGCGCACGAAAGCGGACTTATAGGTGAAGATCCTAACGGAATTCCCAACAACCTTTGCCCCTACATTACCAAAGTTGCGGTCGGAAAACTTGAAAAAGTCCGCGTTTTCGGTAACGATTACGACACCCCCGACGGGACCGGCGTACGCGATTATATTCACGTTGTCGACCTTGCCCGCGGGCATGTTCTCGCCGTTAAAAAACTCCTTGAAAACAGCGGCCTTTATATCGTAAATCTCGGTACGGGCAGGGGATACAGCGTTCTGGAAATGATTCAGGGTTTTTCGAAGGCTCTCGGCAAACCAATTCCTTACGAAATAGTTCCGCGCCGCCCCGGAGATATCGACGTCTGCTATGCAGATACGACTTATGCCAAAAACTATTTAGGCTTCGTTGCGGAAAAAACTCTCGACGATATGTGCCGCGATCAGCTTAACTGGCAGTTCAAAAACCCCGACGGTTACGTCGATTGATTTTTTTAAAATAAAACAAAAGGCGAAGAAGTAAAATTCTTCGCTTTTTTTTATTGCAAAAGCCCGCTTAAGAAAAAATTGAAATATGCGATAATCGACCTATAGACCGACTTTTTATGTTTTTTTGTTTGATTTTAGGTTGCGATTTAAAAAAACGCCGCATAAACTTTTGCCGCCCTAAAAAAATACAAAACGCTCTGCGCGCCGAAATTCGGCGTTTAAGCCTTATTTTGTATATCCCGAATAATTTTGTCAAGATATGGGCTTACTTCTTAAAATTTGGGTAAATTCGGCTTTAATTTCAAATTTTAACGCAAAAGGCTTTACATGTGCGCGCGCATGTGTTATAATAACATTAACTATTTATATTTATGTATAAATGATAATAAAGGTGCGGTTTAGCCGTGATTTAAGAAAAAACGCTTTGCGGCGCGGAATCGCGCGGGAAAAAGCGAAAACGCTTAAACGGGTTATGCGGCGCGCCGAACGGGAGAAAAAAATGGACAACTTGGAAAACGTAGAAAACGTAAAAAACGCGGCTAACGCCGACGGCGTAAACACGGACGGCGTAAACGTAGAAAACGTAAGCAAAGTGTCGGGGCAATACGGCGAAGGGCAGATTCAGGTTCTCGAAGGGCTCGAACACGTCCGCAAACGCCCCGGAATGTATATCGGTACGACCGACATAAGGGGCTTGCATCACCTTATACAAGAAATAGTAGACAACTCTATCGACGAAGCCTTGGCAGGCTATTGCACGGCGATAGAAGTTACCATAAACGCCGACGGTTCGTGCTCGGTTCTGGATAACGGGCGCGGCATCCCCACGGGTATTCACCACACCGAAGGGGTTTCGGCGGTTCAGGTCGTATTAACCAAACTTAACGCGGGCGGCAAATTCGGCGGCGGCGGATACAAAATATCGGGCGGGCTTCACGGCGTGGGGCTTTCGGTAGTTAACGCGCTTTCCGAATGGCTCGAAGTCGAAGTGTTTCAAAACGGCAACCACTATAAGCAAATTTACAATCGCGGCGTGCCGCAGCGCGAACTTCAGATAATAGGCAAGTCGGATAAAACGGGAACGAAAGTTACCTTTATGCCCGACGCCGACATTTTCGAAAGCGTAATTTTCAACTACGAAACGGTTAAAGTGCGCCTGCGCGAACTCGCATACCTTAACAAAGGGCTTAAAATTTCCGTCGAAGACAAACGCGCGGGGCAGGAAGCGCACGATGACTTCCACTATGAAGGCGGAATAAGGCACTTCGTTGAAGATTTAAACCGCAACAAGGCCGTTCTGTTTGAAAAGCCGCTTTATTTCGAACGCACGATAGGGGATATAACCGTAGAACTTTCGATGACTTATAACGACAGTTTTACCGAAACCATTTACACGTTCGCAAACAACATAAACACGCAAGAAGGGGGCATGCACTTAGAAGGCTTTAAGTTTGCCCTCACGAAAATAATAAACGAAGCGGGTAAACGCCTTAATCTGCTTAAAGAAAACGATACTCTTTCGGGCGAAGACGTGCGCGAAGGCATAACCGCCGTAATTTCGGTCAAACTTCCCGAACCGCAGTTCGAAGGGCAAACAAAAACCAAACTCGGCAACTTAGAAGTCCGCGGAATAGTTCAAAAGGCTATGGTCGAATGTTTCGGCGCATATCTCGAAGAAAATCCGTCGGCTGCAAAAGAAGTTATAATGAAGTGTATAACGGCGAAACGCGCGCGCGAAGCGGCGCGTAAAGCCCGCGAAGCAACCCGCAAAAGCGCGTTCGAAAGCGTTGCTCTCCCCGGTAAACTTGCCGACTGCTCAGAAAAGAAAGCCGAACTTTGCGAAATCTTCCTTGTAGAAGGCGATTCGGCGGGCGGCACCGCGAAACAAGGGCGCGACCGCCGTTTTCAGGCGATACTTCCCCTTCGCGGTAAAATCTTGAACGTTGAAAAAGTGCGTCCCAACCGCGCTCTCGAAAACGAAGAAATAAAGAGCATGATAACCGCGTTCGGCGGCGGCATGCAAGAAGACTTCGACGTAACCAAAATCCGTTACGACCGCGTTATCTGCATGACCGATGCCGACGTAGACGGCAGCCACATACGCATACTTTTGCTTACCTTCTTCTTCAGATATATGCGCCCGCTCGTAGAGCAAGGTCACGTTTATATCGCGCAGCCCCCGCTTTACAAACTCACAAAGGGCAAAACCGAAAAATATTGCTATACCGACGAGCAGTTAAAGCAGGAACTCGAAGTTATGGGCAAGTGCGATATTCAGCGTTATAAAGGTCTTGGCGAAATGAACGCCGAACAACTTTGGGATACCACTATGAATCCCGCCACCAGAACGCTTTTAAAAGTCACCATGGAAGACGCGCAGGAAGCCGAAAACACGTTCAGTCTGCTTATGGGCGAACAACCCGAACTCCGCCGCAAGTTTATCGAAGAAAACTCGAAACTCGTAGCCGAACTCGACGTTTAATCGTTTAGGAATTATCAATACTGAAAGGAGAAAAAGTTAAAATGTCGAAAAAAGAACTCGATTCCGCTCTTACCGACGAATTCAGAAAGACGTTAGAGCAGACGAACATAATAAACGTTGAAGTAGACAACGAGCTTAAAAAATCGTTTATCGCCTATGCGATGGCGGTTAACGTATCGCGCGCCATACCCGACGTGCGCGACGGCTTGAAACCCGTTCACCGCCGCATTTTATACGCAATGAACGAGATGGGTTTAACGCCCGACAAAGCGTATAAAAAATGCGCCGCCATCGTCGGCGACGTGTTAGGTAAATATCACCCCCACGGCGACAGTTCGGTTTACGACGCCTTGGTAAGGCTCGCGCAAGATTTCTCGATAAATCTTCCGCTCGTAGACGGGCACGGAAACTTCGGCTCGGTCGACGGCGATCCACCCGCGGCTTATCGTTACACCGAAGCCAGAATGAGCAAACTCGCCCTTGAAATGCTCCGCGATATCGACAAAGAAACGGTAGATTTTTACCCCAACTTCGACGATACGCGCATGCAGCCTACCGTGCTTCCCGCAAAATACCCGAACCTTCTGGTAAACGGATCCGACGGCATAGCGGTAGGTATGGCTACGAACATTCCGCCGCACAATCTTAACGAAGTTATCGACGCGACGGTTGCGTTAATCGAAAATCCCGAAATAACAATCGACGAACTTATGCAATACGTTCCCGCGCCGGATTATCCCACGGGCGCGCTGCTTATGGGCAGATCGGGCGTTAAAAACGCATACAGAACGGGCAGAGGCAGCGTAATACTCCGCAGTCGCTGCGAAATAGAAGAATTCGCAAACGGAACCAGAAGCCGCATAGTCGTAAGCGAACTTCCCTATCAGGTAAACAAACAGAAGTTAATCGAATATATCGTAGAACTCGTAAAGCAGAAACGGCTCGACGGAATCGCCGACATCAACGACGAATCCGACCGCCACGGCATGCGCATCGTAATAGATATAAAGAAAGACGCCAACCCGCAGGTCGTTTTGAACATGCTTTATAAGCACACCGATTTGCAGGTATCTAACGGCATAATTCTTCTCGCTTTGTTAGACGGCGAACCGAAGGTGCTTAACTTAAAGCAGATTTTGCAGGCGTATATAAAGCACCAGATCGAAGTAGTTACGCGCAAAACCAAATACGACCTTGCAAAAACCGAAGAACGCGAACATCTCGTAAAAGGTTTGGTTATCGCGCTCGCGTCTATCGACGAAGTTATCGATTTAATCAAAAAATCGCGCGATCGTCAGGAAGCGCAGGCAAAACTTATGGCTTCGTTCGAACTCGACGAAAAGCAGGCGAACGCTATTTTGGATATGCGCTTGCAGCGTTTAACTTCGCTCGAAGTCGAAAAACTTAAAGAAGAACTTGCCGAACTCGACGCGATTATGGCAGATTTACGCGATATTCTCGCAAAACCCGAAAGAGTGCTTGCAATCGTTAAAAACGACTTGTTAGACGTTAAAAACAGATATCCGTCGCCCAGAAAGACCGAACTTTCTTACGACGAGAGCGACATCGACATAGCCGACCTCGTAAAAGAAGAAGACGTGGTTATAAGCATGACTCACTTCGGCTATATCAAGCGCATTTCGCTCGAAGAATATAAATCGCAACGTCGCGGCGGCAAGGGCGTTACCGCGCATAAGCCCAAAGAAGAAGATTTCGTCGAAAACATGTTCGTCGCTTCTACGCACGCCAGATTGTTGTTTTTTACAAACTTCGGCAAGGTTTATCGCTTAATGGGCTACGAAATTCCCGAGGCGCAGAAAACGGCGCGCGGCAGGGCGGTGGTCAACCTGCTCCAACTCGGCGAAGGCGAACGCGTTTCGGCGGTAATTCCGCTTAACGAAAGCGCCGAAGCGGTTAAAAAACGCGAAGCCGAAAGGCTTGCAAAAGCGGGCGACGACGGTGCGGAAGTCGGCGTAAGCGCCGATACCGCGGCAGAAGAACTTGTTGAAGCCGAAACCGACGAAAGCAAAAAATTCGTAATTTTAGCAACTAAACGCGGCTTGATTAAAAAGACCGCGGCAAGCGAATTCGACAATATAAGAAAGACCGGCAAAATAGCCGTTAACTTAAACGAAGGCGACGAACTTATTTCGGCTCAGGTAACGAGCGGTAACGACGAAATCATAGCCGCTTCGCACGCGGGCAAGTGCATTCGCTTTGCCGAAACCGACGTCCGCGCAACCGGCAGAGATACGCAGGGCGTTAAGTGCATGGAAATCGACGACGACGATTCGGTCGTTGATATGATAGCCGTCAAAGAAGGTTACGATATTTTAACCGTATCCGAACACGGCTTCGGCAAACGCACCGACGTTAACGAATACCGTTTGCAATCGCGCGGCGGCAAAGGCGTTAAGGCGGGCGTGTTCAACGAAAAAACCGGCTCGCTCGTGTGCATGAAACTCGTTAAAGAAGACGAAGACGTAATGCTTATCGCCGACAGCGGCATTATTATTCGCACCAGGGCCAACGAAATTTCGCTTATCGGCAGAGATACCAAGGGCGTTACCATAATGCGCCTTGAAAACGGCGTGGTCGCCACGGTGGCGGTCGTTCCGCACAGCGAAGAAGAACCCGAAGAAGGCGACGAAAACGCCGAAACATCGGGAATCGAAAACGGCGAAGCGGTGGCGGTCGAATCCGCAACCGAAACTTCCGAATCGGCTGAATCTTCCGAAACAGGCAGCGGCGAAGAAAACTAAATAATCCGTTCGATAAAATCAAAAAAAACGAAATACTAATAAAAATGCAAGCCGAAATTCGTAAAACAGCGAGTTTCGGTTTGTTTTGTCGTTAGTTTTTGTGCAAAAAGGCTCATATTGCATTATAAGTTGACTAAACGCTTGAAAAATAAAAATAAAAGTGTTATACTAGAACGACAGTTTTAAATTCCGATAATCCCGAAGAACGCAAAAAATGAAGATCATAGAGATAGAAAACGCCGATTTTTGCTATGAAGGCGAAGCAAAAAAAGCGGTTGGCGGGCTAAACTTTTCGGCTGAAAGCGGCGAATTTATCGCGCTTGTCGGCCAAAACGGAAGCGGAAAAAGCACCGCAGCTCGGCTTATAAACGGGCTTTTAATTCCGCAAAGCGGCTCGGTTACGGTGGTCGGCTTAAAAACGAGCGACCAAAAAAATCTGTTTACCGTTCGTTCGAGAGTGGGAATGGTTTTTCAGAATCCCGATAATCAGACGGTCGCCACCATCGTAGAAGACGACGTGGCTTTCGGCCCCGAAAATTTAGGCGTAAAACGCGAAGAAATCGAAAAACGAATAACCGAATCGCTTATGGCGGTAGACATGCTCGATTTCCGCGAAAGCGAAGCGGAAGCGCTTTCGGGCGGGCAGAAACAGCGCGTCGCCATTGCGGGCGTGCTTGCCATTTCGCCCAAGGTTTTGATTTTAGACGAATCCACTTCGATGCTCGATCCCAAGGGCAGGCGCGAAATTATGGACATAGTAAAAAAACTCAATCGCGAAAAAGGCGTTACCGTTATCTGCGTAACTCACTATATGGACGAAGCCGCTTCTGCCGACAGAGTTGTGGTTTTAAACGGCGGAAAAATAGTTGAGTCGGGCACCCCGCGCGAAGTTTTCTCGCACGAAAAAGAACTTTTAAACAGCGGGCTTTGTCTGCCGCGCGCAACGTATATTTTCGACCGCCTTGCCGAAAAGGGCATTTTAAGCGGCGAAATCGCTTTAAACGGCGAAGAACTTAAAAACAAATTATGCGAATTGTTTGCGAAAATTTAAAATTTTCATACGACGGCAAAAAAGCCAAAAATAAAAAATACGCGCTTGCGGGCGTTAATCTGAAAATCGAAAGCGGCGAATTTTTCGGAATAATCGGGCAAACGGGAAGCGGAAAAAGCACGCTTATCCGTCATTTTAACGCGCTCGAAACCCTGCAGGAAGGCGTTTTGCGGGTGGGAGAATTCGACTTAAACCCAAAAAGCAAAAACTATAAAAAACTTTTAAAACCCCTGCGCGAAAAGGTGGGAATGGTTTTTCAATATCCCGAACAGCAACTTTTTGCCGACACCGTTTTTGCGGACGTGGCTTTCGCGCTTAAAAATTTTAAACCGGATATAGCCGAAAACGAAGTTAATTTTGCCGTTAAAAAAGCCATGCAAAGCGTGGGACTTAACTTCGAAGAATATAAAGACAAATCGCCTTTCGATTTATCGGGAGGGCAAAAACGCCGCGTCGCCATTGCGGGCGTTTTGGTCGTTAATCCCGAAGTTCTGGTTCTCGACGAACCGGTGGCGGGGCTCGATCCGCTCGGCAAAAAAGAACTTATGGAACTTCTGCACGGCATAAACGCGGGCGGAACTACCATAATCGTGGTTTCGCACGATATGGACGAAGTTGCCGAAAACTGCGACCGCGTCGCTTTAATGGAAAACGGTTGCGTAAAAGCCGTGGGCGCGCCCAAAGATATATTTTTAAGCGAAAACGGCGCGGGCGAACGCATGGAGCTTCCTCTCGTTGCCGACCTTTTAATTTTTTTGAAAAGCCGCGGCGTTTATTTGAATTGCGACCTTACCCCCGATTCGTTTATAGAATCGGTAGAAAAAGAGGTCGAAAAGCGCCGGATTAAATAACGAAATGCCTTGGCGGGCAGAGTAAAAACGCCCCGCACATATAAAAACAGGCGGCAAACCCCGCCGAAAAACAAAAAATACAGCAAAAAAATGTTAAAAAACGTAGCGTTCGGGCAATATTACAAAACCGAATCGTTCTTGCATCGAATGGATTCGCGGGCGAAAATATTGCTTTTAATCGGATATATAACCGCGGTGTTTGTCGTAAAAAACTTTTACGGTTTTTTGGCGTGCGCGTTTTTTCTCGCGACGGCGGTCGTTTTTTCGCGCGTGCCGGTTTTTAAGGTGTTAAAAAGCATAAAAGGCATTTTGTTTTTAGTAATTTTTACTTCGCTTTTAAACGTTTTGTTTTACGCGGGCGAGCCGAATAAAATATTTTTCGAGTGGGGAATAATAAAAATCACCGATTCGTCGCTTATTTTTGCGGCGTTTATGTCTATAAGGCTTATTATGTTGGTTATGGGCAGTTCGCTTTTAACCTTAACCACCACGCCCGTCGCTCTTACCGACGGCATCGAAAGCCTGCTTTATCCCTTAAAACTCGTAAAATTCCCCGTGCATGAACTTGCGCTTATCATGAGCATCGCTTTAAGGTTTATCCCCACGCTTGCAAACGAAACCGACCGCATAATTTCGGCGCAGAAAGCGCGCGGAGCCGATTTCGAATCGGGCGGGGCGTTTAAGCGCGTTAAGGCGTTTATCCCGGTGCTGATTCCGCTTCTTATAAGTTCGTTCCGCCGAGCCGAAGAACTGGGTGACGCAATGGACGCGCGTTGCTATCGCGGAAGCAAGGGTAGAACGAGATATAAAAAGTTGAAACTCGGCTGGCGCGACCTTGTTGCGGCGATTTTTTATGCGCTTTGCCTTGCCGCGGTTATTTATCTTAACATAACTTTCGTCGCCGTAATTTAAAAGGCTGCAAGGTTAAGGTGTTTTTATGCGCGTGGTTTTAGAAATACAATACGACGGAACGCATTTTTTCGGTTGGCAGAATCAGCCCGATAAACGCACCGTTCAGCAAACGATAGAAGAAGCGGTTTCGTCGGTTACGGGCGAAAATTGCGTTTTAATCGGCAGCGGCAGAACGGACAGCGGCGTGCATGCCGAAAGGCAGATTGCGCATTTCGACGTTCAAAGCGAAATTATTCCGTCCGAAAAATATCCGTTCGCTTTAAATCAGATACTTCCGCCCGACGTGAAGATAATAAAAAGTTATCCTGCGCCCGAAGGGTTTCACGCAAGGTATTCGGCAAAACGCAAAACTTACGTTTACCGCTTTTATAAAAGCAGGGTTATATTGCCCCTTTACGAAAGATATTACTGTCGGGCAGAAGACAGGCTCAACGCGGAAAAAATGCTCGCCGCCGCGAAAGAGATAGAAGGCACGCACGATTTCAAGTGTTTTCTGGCGGCGAACAGCGACGTAACCGACACCGTGCGAACCGTTTATTCTTGTAACGTAACCGAAAAAGGCGCAATCGTCGAAATAACGGTTTGCGGCAACGGATTTTTATATAATATGGTGCGCACTATTGCCGGCACGCTTTATTTTGTCGGGCTCGGAAAAATGACCGCCGCCGACGTGAAAAAGGCTATAAACGACAAAGACCGTTTAGGAGTTGGCAAAACCATGGCGGCAAAAGGGCTTACCCTTTTAAACGTAGAATATAATTAAACAAGTCGAACGTTAAACGAATCGAACGTTAAACGAATCGAACGCGGAATATACGAGGCGTAAAATTTAAAACGGAAGTGCATCCTTAAAAATATAATTTCCCCGCATGGGTAAAATAAGGAAAAAATGATTTACGAAAAAATAAAAAACAACAAAATAATAAAAGCGGTGTGCGCCTTTCAGGCGACTTCCGTTTATATATACGTTTTGTGCGCTTTGGCGGTTTTATCAAACGCTTTCGGGCTCGACGCGTTTATAATCGCGCCCATGCTTATTTTGCTGTGCATAACCAATTTGTTTGCGGATAACGTTATTTACGCTTCGCCCGTCGTGTTTACGGTCGCATTCTGCATATCGCCGCAACACTCGCCGGCAAAAGGCGATTTAAGTTATTATTTGTCCGTTCCGTTTTTGTGCGTAATAGGTCCGCTGGTTCTTGCCGTTTTTATAACGGCGATTATTCGCGCGGTAAAAAACAAAAACTTTAAAAATATAAGTTTTAAGCGCGGGCTTGCTTTGGGAGCGGTCGCTTATTCGGCGGCGCTTTTGCTCAACGGCACCTTTTCCGCGGGGCACGATATTCTCGATTTTTCGGTAGGCGCGCTTACCGTATTTACCATAGCGGGGCTTTATTTCTTTTTTGTTGCGACAATCGACGGCGAAAACATAAACTACGAATATCTTTGCACGGCTATGGTTGCAAGCGGCTTTGTCGCGCTTTTGCAACTCGGCGTTATCTACCTCAAAAACGTCGGTTCGTTTACCGCGCTCGATAACGAGTGGAAATGGCTTTTATATTCGGGCTGGGGCATAAGCAACACGATAGGGCAATACGTTGCCATGATGATTCCGCCTTGCTTTTATTTCGCAATTAAAAAAGGCAGAATTTTAACTTCGTTCGTGCTGGCGGCGTTTTTATATGCGGGAACTTATTTTTCGCTATGCCGTTCGGGCATGCTTATAGGCGCGGCGGTTTGCTTAGTGTGCGTAATTTTAACCTGCATTTTTGTCGAAAACAAAAAACGCAGCATAATCTGTACCGTTATTTTCGGGTCGTTGCTCGCGTTGGTTTATTTCGTTTCGTTCTTCGGCAAAAAATTCCCCGACTTTTTCGACTTTTTGCGCAACGTCGGATTTTCGGATCGCGGAAGATTCGAAATATGGAAAAACTCGGTCGATTTATTCTTGAAAAATCCCGTGTTCGGGGCGGGATTCAACGCGTACAGCCGCGATTATAACTGCGGTTTTTCGCTCGGATTCGCGCACAACACGCCCATTCAGATTCTTTCTTCGTGCGGGGCTGTCGGCGTTATTGCTTTCGTTTATTTCCGCGTGCAAACCGTTAAACTTTGCGTTCATAAAATCACGCCCGTTCGTGCGCTTTTAATAATGGAAATTCTTTCTTATATTGCGCTCGGCTGGCTCGATATAACAGGCTTTTCGCCTTATTTCAATATTGTTTTTGCCGTTTTAATCGCGGCAATGGAAAAAGAAAGTCTCATAGGCGAAAATTTTTGTGCAACGCTTTTTATAAACAAGCGCAATTCGATTGCCGCAAAGGCTAAAATTTAAGGGAAAGGATATAAATCGTTATTGTCGATTATTTTCAAAGGAAAAAGATGAACAAACCAAGGGTAATTTTCCCCTTCGTCGAAGCGGGGATGGGGCATATAATGCCGCAAAAAAGCATATATTCGGCGTTCGAAAAAAAATACGGCGACAAAGTGGAATGCGTTAAGTCCGACTTTTTCAACGAAAACGGCGATCCGCTGTTAAGTCGCTTCGGGTGGCACATGGCGCGCGAAGTCGAAAAAGAAAATTTAAGCAAAGTTTACGGCTTTTTCACCACGTTTTCGCTGATTTTTTGGGGCACTCAACTTTCGACGTGGGGGGTGATGCGCGCTTACGTTCCCGGTTCTTGCCGCAAGGGTATCGAGCATATGCGTGAACTTAACCCCGATTTGGTGGTAAGCACTCACTGGGCGACCAACTATTACGCCGAACGCATGACGAATAAACCCCTGACGGTACGCTATATTCCCGATATTTACATAAACAAACTCGATTGTTATCCCTGCGATTTAACGCTCGTTTCTAACGACGTGGGTTATAATCACGGGCTTAGCGCTTTTAAATACCGCTATAACGAAAAAAACCTGAAAAAAGTGCCTTTCTGTATACGCGAAGAAGCGTTTTCGGCCGATCCCGACAAAGCGCGCGCGCGCGAAAAATTAGGAGTAGGCGCCGAAGAATTCGTCGTGGTTTCGATAGAAGGCGGCTACGGGATAGGCAAAACGCCCGCTATCTGCAAAGAAGCGTTTAAGCGAAACATGCCCGTAACTATTTTCGCGCTTTGCGGAAAAAACGAAAAAGCCCGCAAAAAAATAGAAAAAATGGTTGCGGCAAACAAGGATAAGCAAACGAAGGTAATAGTTAAAGGGTTTATCGACAACGTGTTCGATTATTTTGCCGCCGCCGACTTAATGTGCGGAAAAAGCGGCGCTTCGACAACCGCCGAACCCTGTTTTTTCGGGCTTCCGATGATTATAACAAAGCATGCTTCGCATATCGAGCGAAACAACGCGAAATATTACGTCGATTATTTAAAATGCGCGTTCAACATTTTTAACACGAAAAAAATCTGCGATAAAATCGAAGAACTTAAAAACGATCCCGCGGAAATTAAAAGACTTAAAGAAAGAGAGCTTAAAAATCACGAAAACTATGGCGCCGAAAAAGCCGCCGACGAAATTTTCGATCTTTTATGCTCGCGCTTCCCTTATTTAAAAGAAGAAGCAAAAAGCGAAATCGGCGGATAAAAGCAAAAAAAGGCGCAAACGTCGCCAAAAAGCCTCAAAATCAAGGCAAATTTGCAAAAAACGCTTTAAATCGCTTGACTTAAAGGTTATAACCTTGTAAAATATTTAGGCTGATTATCGGAAAAGCGGCAAAAGAAGGAATAGCCCCCCTTTTTGGAAGTTTTTCTCAATAATATATTTTTTGCGGATTTTTGTCCGCGTAACACTTAAAAAATCAGGAGAAAACATATCATGAAAACCTTTATGGCACAACCCGGAAAGGCGGAGATGAAGTGGTACGTCGTCGACGCGACCGATATGCCGCTCGGCAGACTTGCTTCGCAGGTAGCCGCCGTTTTAAGGGGTAAAAATAAACCTACTTACACCCCCAACGTCGATATGGGCGATTACGTTATCGTCATCAATACCGACAAAGTAGTATTAACGGGTAAAAAACTCGAAAAGAAAATGTATACTTATCATACCGGTTATATCGGCGGTTTAAAACAAACCCCCTATAAAGATATGATGGCTAAAAAATCCGACGTAGTAGTTTACGAAGCGGTTAAAGGCATGCTTCCCAAAAACTCGCTCGGCAAAAAAATGCTCACCAAACTTCGCGTTTACAAGGGCGACAAGCACGAACAAGCCGCGCAAAAGCCCGAAGTTTTAGAACTCGTTAAATAAGGAAGGTATCAGTTATGGCTAAAGCAGCGAAGAAAAAAGTTCAATATTGGGGAACAGGCAGAAGAAAAAAAGCGGTTGCAAGGGTAAGACTTATCCCCGGCGGCAGCGGCAATATTATTATTAACGGCAGAACTATCGACGATTATTGCGATCTCGATACTTTGAAACTCGTTATTCGTCAACCGTTGGTGCTCACCGGCAAAGAATCGGCTTACGACGTATTCGTAAACGTTTGCGGCGGCGGCTTCACCGGTCAGGCAGGCGCAATTCGCCACGGTATCGCGCGCGCTTTAATCGCAAGCGAACCCGAACTCCGCCCCGTTGTTAAAAAAGAAGGTTATCTCACAAGAGATCCGAGAATGAAAGAAAGAAAGAAATACGGCTTGAAAAAAGCGCGTAAAGCTCCGCAGTTCTCAAAGAGATAATTTTTGCAAAGCGCTATATTTTCGCTTTGCCGAGCCGTTTTATCGCGGCGCGAAAACACGAAAAATCACGCCGTCGGCAGTTTTGTCGGCGGCGTTGCTTTTATAAAATATTTGGTTTTCGTTTTTTAATCGGCTTTTGCGGTTTAACGCGTAAAACGCGGAAAACGTTTGCCTTAGCTTTCGGCTTAGTTAAACTCGCCTCCTTCGTCGTCGGATATAAAATCGCCGTCTAAAAAGCGCATACATTCTTCATACGAAACGTTGCCGCGCAGAAAGTCGTTTATAAGCGCGCCGAAATCGGCGGTGCATGCAATGCAGTCGGCAAAAAAGTAGAGTGCGTTCTGCTCGTCGAAAAATCCCGCGGAAAAAAGGGCCGAACGATAAACCACCGAGCCGTCGTCGCTCGAAAAAAAGAACGTGCCGCCGAACAATCCGCGGTTAAGTTCGTTTAAAAGGTCTATAAGTTCGCCTTCTTTTTCAATAGGCACGCCGTGATAAATGTTGCTTGAAAAAAGCACGGTAAGGCTTAAATCTTCGATGGTAAGTTCAAACGCAACGTCGCAACGCGGCTCGTCGTTTTCGGCAATGCCTTTCACGACGTAAGGCGAAAGCGCCATCGTTTTAACGCCCAATCCGTTTAACGCTTCCTGCATTTGTTTAAGGAAGTCCTGCTGATTTTTAAGAGCGTTTTTCGTGTGTTTTGTTTTGCAAAATTCCAAAAAGTCCATAATAAAATTATTCCGTTTAAAAGTTCGGGGCGAGCAAATACGTCGCACCATAGTAATATAACACATTTCGGGTAAAAAAGCAATAAAACGCGCGGCAAAAAGCCGCAAAGGAGCAAAAGATGAAAAACAATAGGCGACACAAATTGTTATTCGGCAGATTCGCCGTCGTTTCGCTGCTTATTATTTTGCAGATATTCATAACGCTGTCGTTCTGGATATACATCGATAACCAGCAGTTTCTTTTTAACTCGCGCATAATTGCAATCGAAATCGAAGTTATTATTCTTCTCGTTATAATAAACCGTTACGAACCCGCGGCGTATAAACTGCCATGGGTGTGCGTAATTTTAATTCTTCCCGTGGCGGGAGTCGTTTTATATCTTATTTTCGCTTCGCCCAAAACCGCTTATCGCATAAAAAAGCGTTTTGCCAAAGCGCGTAAAGAATACGAACATTATCTGCCCGAAAACGATTCGTCGGGCATTGCCGCCGCCGATAAAGACGGGGCGAATATCTCTAATTACATTTTCAACAAAATAAAAACCCCCGTTTATTACGGAGCCGAGTGCGAATATTACGGATCGGGCGAAAAGTTTTTTCATTCGCTTAAAACCGAACTTAAAGAAGCCGAAAAATTTATTTTAATGGAATATTTTATTATCGGCGAAGGCAAAATGTGGAACGAAATTCACAAAATTTTGCTTGAAAAAGTAAAATCGGGTGTAAAAGTGTTTTTGCTTTACGACGACGTGGGTTCGATAGGCAAAATCCCCAATCATTTCGACGCGAAAATAAGAAAAGAAGGCATAGTCTGCTATAAATTCAATCCTTTCGTTCCGGTCGTATCGGGCTTTTTAAACAACCGCGACCACCGCAAAATAACCGTCGTCGACGGAAAAGTCGCGTTTACGGGCGGGGTTAACGTCGCCGACGAATATATAAACGAAGAACACCCGTTCGGCGTGTGGAAAGACGCCGCCGTTAAAATCACGGGCAAGGCGGTAAACGCTTTTTCGATGATTTTTATCGAGTTGTTTAATTTATATGCGGCAAATCCGCTCGAACCTTCGGAATTTATAACCGACGCTTTCTCAGACAAAATCGGACAAGGCGAAAAATATTCGGCAGATGCGGAAGAAAAAGTCGAAGTGTCGGCAGACGAAAATTTAAAGAAAAAGCCCGAAAAACTTTTCGGCAGTATCGACGAATATTTAGAAAACGCCGAAAAGGCGCTTGCCCGCGGAGAAAAAGACTTCGAACGGCTCGACGCGTCGGAAGAATTGCGTTCGCCGTGGCTATCCGAAACTCCGGCGGTCGACGCCGAAACGGCGGCAGAAAAATCAGAAAAAACCATAGCGGTTCAGCCTTTTTGCGACGGACCGCGCCCGTTCTACGAAGATACCGTGGCTCAGAACATTTACACCAACATAATTTATTCGGCAAAAGAATATCTTTATATAACCACTCCGTATATAATCGTGGATTATGCGCTTTCGGAAGCGATTAAGCTTGCCGCCGAACGCGGAGTTGACGTGCGCATTTTTACGCCGCATATTCCCGATAAAAAAAGCATTTTCGTTATGACTCGCTCGAACTACGAACAGTTTTTGAAAAGCGGCGTTAAAATCTACGAATACGGCGACGGTTTTATGCACGCGAAAACTCTCGTTTCAGATGATCGTATCGCGGTTGTCGGTACGGTTAATCTCGATTACAGAAGTTTCGTTCACCACTACGAATGCGGTGCGGTTTTTTACGGCAACAAAAACTCGGCGCTTATTTGCGACATTAAAAACGACTTTTTATCGACAGCCGCCGCCTGCGGAATTTTGCAGAGCGCAGAAAGCGCAAAACTTAACTTTTTCCAAAAGGCGTTAAAAGTTATAATAGGGTTGTTCGCGCCGCTTTTATAATTTGCGGTTCGCTTTTATCCACGGGCGTTCTGCTTGAAATTCGCAAAAAAATCGACGTTTTATAACGCAAAAATAAAAAAAATAAAAAAATCTGCTAAAAACCATATACAAAATTTATTATTTATGATATAATATGCGTAACAGTAAAGTGACGCAAAAGGGAGGTGTCATCATGGCTTACAAAATTAAAGACGACTGCATTTCTTGCGGCGCATGTGCGGATAATTGCCCCGTAGGCGCTATCAGCGAAGGAAGCGAACACTACGAGATAAATGCCGAAACTTGCATTTCTTGCGGTTCATGCGCGTCGGTTTGCCCCGTAGGCGCGCCCGAAGAAGAATAATTTTGAATGTTCGGTGCAAAAACCTGCAAAAAAGCCGCTTTATAAGCGGCTTTTTTACTATCCGATTTATTTACTCGTTTTATCCCGATCAAAAACAGCCGGCGATAACTACCTGAATTTCTATGGTTTTGCCGTTTGAATTTTCGTTTTCTGCGTTAAAATATTAAAAAATTTATAAAAGTTTTCCGTTTTGCAAACATATCCCGATTTTTAACGGCATATATTACGAATAGCGGAGGAACGTAGAAAATGGAAGTTGTTAAAAAATCCGTAAATCAAACGGAAGTTATAAAAAAAGAAGTATCTTCGGGCTTTAAAACCGACCTTGCGTTAGACGAATCGCTTGTTCGGCGCATAATTTGTCCGCGCGCGACCGTTCGCGTAGAAGGCGTTACAAAAACAAACGCCGGCATAACCGTATCGGCAAGGGCGGCTATTAACGTGCTTTACGAAGGCGACGCGGGGCTCGAAGTTTATGAAAGCGGCGTGGACTTTTCTGTGGAAGTGCCGTTCGACGGCGAATATCTGCACGAACCCGTAACAGAAATAACCGCCGACGAAGTTACCGTAACCGCGGGCGCGGGCGGCTATACTTTAACCGCGCAGGTAACTTTAACTGCCGAATTTTTGGTTGTTAAAGCGGTCGAATACGTCGAAGACGTCGAAAACGCTATAAACAAGCGGGTTGATTTTTCTTGTTTAAGTTATTTCGATTCGTGCGTGCGGAATTTTGAAGCCGAGGAAGAGAAAACTTATCCTTACGTTATCAAGCGTATGCTTTGCGCCGACGAAAAAACGCGCGTTTTAAGCGTTTCGTGCGGAACTAACGTTGTCGTTTTCGACGCTGAAGCGGGCGGCGAATATTTGTTTTTAACGGATAGCGGCGAGCGCGTGCGCGAAAGCGTGTGGTTTCCCGTTCGTTTCGAAGCCGAACTCGACGGAGTAACGCCCGATATGGTTGCCGCGGGCGCGGCCCAAATTTGCGGAGCGGCATATAAGGTCGAATCGTCAGAAGCGGATGGAGCGACAACGGTTACTTTTTCGTATCTTTTAAGATTTTTCGGCGAAGTTTACGAGGTTAAAGCCCGTTCGCGCGTAGACGATTGTTTTTCGGCGTCTTACGAAACTTCGATTTCTCGCACGGGAATAAATTATAAAACTTCGTGCGAAATGCAGACCTTTAAGGGCAAATGCTTCGGGGAAGCCGCCTGCATTAAAGACGGCGATATAAAAGCGGTTTTAAATGCCTGCCTTTACGGATTAAGTTATTCGGTTACCGCCGACAAATTAAGCGTAAGCGGAGTTATAAAAGCCGAAGTTTTAACCGAAAACGACGACGGAGTTTTTAAACGCGCCGTTTGCGAACTTCCGTTTACTTCCGAATTTGCGTTGCGTTATCCCGTGATTACGGGGGTTAGCGGCGTTGTTAAAGGCGTAAGCGTGAAAGAATTCGACGGCAAGTGCGTTTTAGAAGGAGAAACGACGTTTACCGCCGTTTGCTTCGGCGAAAAAACCGAAACCGTTTTATCCGACGTTACCTTCGGCGACGAAAAATCCGTCGACGATTGCGCCGTGAGCATGATTTTCGTTAAAAAGGGCGAAGATTCGTGGGACGTTTGCAAAAAAGCCGGCGTATCAGAAAAACAACTTAAAGAGCAAAACCCCGCCGCAGAATTTCCCGCAGGCAAAGATTACGTTATTTCGGTTTACAGAAAAATCGATATTTAAACGGATATTTAAGGTTTAAAACAACCTTTTAAAGCAAAACAAAAATCGGCGAATGTGCCGATAACAAGCATATAGCCCCGTTTTTTTAAATTTTTTGCAACAAGCGGGCGGTAAAAACACTTATGATAATTCAGGAAAAAGCCAAAGCAAAACTTAATTTAGCGCTAAAAATAAAAGGTAAAAGCGGCGCTTATCATCTTCTCGACAGCGCCGCCGTTACCGTTAATTTATTCGATCGCCTTATTATAAAAACCCGCCGCGATAAAAAGATAATTTTAAAAACGCGCGGGCTTTCTCTCGAACAGCAGTGTTATTATGTCCCCGAAAAAGACAACGCGTTTAAAGCGGCAAAACTTTTTTCGGAAAAAAAAGGAACGAACGGCGTTGAAATAACCCTTTATAAAAACATACCCATGTCGGGGGGCATGGGCGGTTCGTCTGCCGACGCGGCAGCGGTTTTAAGGGGAATGGAACGGCTTTATAAAACGGGTGAAAATCTCGAAAATTTAGCAAACGAACTGGGCAGCGACACCGCTTATTTATTAAGCGGCGGCGCATGCAGACTTGAAGGTAGGGGTGAAAAATTAAACCCGTTCGAACTGAAAAGCGACCTTTATTTTTCAGTTTGCTTTTTAAAATCGGGCGTAGATACTTCTAAATGTTTTAAAAAATTCGACGAGTTAAACGCCGAGAACGACGAAAGTGCCGAAAATTTTGCCGCCGAAAAAACGAACGAATATGAAGATAACGGGCTTATAGACCGACTTATTGCAAGTTTAGAAAAGGGTGAGCCCGATTATTCGCTTTTCGAAAACGATTTATATCCGGCGGCGAAAAGTATTTTGCCCGAAATAGAAAACGCGATTGAATTTTATAAATCGCTTTCGCCGAAAGCTTGCCTTATGACGGGCAGCGGAAGCACGGTTTACGCGGTTTTCGAAACTAAAGAACTTTGCGACTGGGCAACGGATAAAGTCTGCAAAAACGGCCTTAAAGCGCTTACCTTAAAAACGGAAGATTAAAAATGAGTAACGAAAATAAAAAAATTAAAACCGTTGCGATAATCGCGGGCGGCGAAAAATCCGAATTAAGCGGCATAGAAAACGCCGATTTTATAATAACTTGCGACAAAGGCTATAATTACGCCGCCGCGGCGGGTATAACTCCCGACCTTTACGTCGGCGACGGCGATTCGCTTTTCGGGCGCGTTTCGGAAAATATAATTACGTTGCAGTTGCCCGTTGAAAAAAACGACACCGATTTAATGGCGGCGGTAAGGTATTCGCTTGAAAAAATTTCGCCCGAAAATTTTATTTTTTATTGCGCGGGCGGCGGCAGATACGACCATTTTTTAGGCAATCTGCAAACGGCTTGCTATGCGGCAAAGCGCGGCGTGAAAGTTAAGATAATCGACCTATACGCCGACTTTTATATTTTTTCGGGAGACGAAAGCGGCGAAAATACGCTTACTTTTGCCCGCCGGAAAGACTATTCGTTTTCGGTGTTGTCGCTTACGGATAAATGCGGCGGCGTGAGAATTTGCGGCGCGAAATACGAAATTGAAAACGCCGTTATAACAAGCGACTTCCCGATAGGCGTAAGCAACGAATGGAAAGAAAACGAAATTAAAGTTTCGTTGAAAAGCGGCGTGTTGTGCGTTTGCATGTGCAAGATGCGATAATTCAAAAATAAATAAAAATCCCGACCGCAGAGCGGTAATCGGGATTTTTTTATAAAATTTACGCCGGGCGTTTTTTAGTTTTCGGCTTGTTTTTTGCGCTTTTCTATTAAAGAAAGTATGAAATCGACCGAGTTTTGAGTTGCCGAAGCCGAAACGTTTTCTTCTTGCGCTTTAATCATCGCGGCTTCTTTTTCGGGCGACGAAATAAGTTCGAATCCCGCGTTCACAAGGTCTTTGGGCGTGTTTGCCGAAACAGCCATTCCGTGACTTAAATAAAATTCTTTGTTGGCGGTTTCGCACCCCGGAATGGGATAGGTTATAACGAGCGGCGTTCTGCTTGCCGCCGTTTCGGTCGAGGTAAGCCCGCCGGGTTTTGTGTAAATAACGTCGGCGGCTTTCATAAACAGCGGCATCTTGTCGGTGTGGCCTAAAACTTTAAACCGCTTGTCGTGGCGGTATTTTTTTAAAATTTTATATTTAACCGCGCGGTTGTTGCCGCAAATAATAACCGTTTGCGCGTCTGCCGTGCGGCTGTCGGCTGCAAAAGCGTCGGCAAGCGCAACTAAATTCCCCGCGCCCATGCTGCCGCCTATTAAAAGCACCGTTTTTTTGTTTTTGTCGAGCGAAAGTTGATTCTTTGCTTCGGTTTTTTTTACGTCAAGCAGAATACGCGGCGAATACGGAATTCCGAACGGGTGCAGTTTTTGCCCGTTAAGCCCGCCGTTTTCGTAAGCCGCGGCAAGGTCGGGGTGTGGAATTATGTATTCGTCTACGTCGGTTTCGCAAATAAAAGGAATAACCGTATAGTCGGTCATAACGCCTATGCAGGGCGGAAGCGGAATATTCTCGCGTATCATGGCGGTAAGCGTTTCTATAGGGTAAAGGTGGGTGCAAACAATCGCGTCGTATCGGTGCGCCTTTAAATAGGGCGTAAGAAACTTGATCATTTTGCGGTTGAAATAGTATATGGGCGAACGTTTTACATGCTTTGCCACAAAAAGGGCAAGGTTATATGCATAACCGAACGCCTGCGGCGCGGTCTGCACCGTTTTAACGTAAAAATCGGCAACGCGCTTTGCAACTTTTTCGCCCGCCAACGTTAAATAATCGAAAACGAACGCTTCGTGCCCCTGCGCGATAAATTCTTCTTTAAGGGCGTTTGCCGCGGCGTCGTGTCCGCCGCCCGTTTTACAAGATAAAAGTAATATTTTCATAAGTTGATTTTAATAAATTCGTAATTTAATAAAATAAAAGAGAAATCAAACGGCGGGCTATAAATCCGCAATCAGTCTTGTTTTTGTTATTTCTTTTTGCAAAATATAAAATGTATTTCGCTCGGCGCGGTCTTTGTGAAAATCGCGTTGAGTTCGGTTGTTAATTTGCTTATAACCAAAACCGAAACCGCCACGCACGAAATGCTTACGGAAATCGGCGTTTTTAAAAAGAATACGGAAACCGACCAAAGCAAAAACGCGGCCGCGGTGCGCAGCGAATTGGGGTTGATAACGATTATTATCGAGAATGCGATAAAAATTATCGCAAGAACAAGCGCAGGCAAAAGGTGCGCGGGCGAACCTAAAAGAACACCGAACGAAACGGCAATGCACTTACCCCCCTTTTTAAGCCCGAAAAAGGGCGAATACGCGTGTCCCAAAACGGGCGCGAGTAATACGGGGATAAACAAAGCGCTGCTTGGATCGACAAATTTCGAAGCGGCGTAAACAGGCGCGAATCCTTTAAAAAGTTCTAATATAAGCGCTATAATTCCGCACCAAAATCCGCCGTATTTAAAGGCGTTGAAAGTGCCGGGGTTGTGGTCTTCGCTTGCCTTTGTTACGTCGACGTGCTTTATAACTTTCGGAACGAAATAAGCAAAAAGCAGCCCGCCCGAAAAATATCCTATCATTATAGCAAGCGCATAAAGCAAATAAAACTCTGCGGGATTTTCAATTCGTGAAACGGCGAACGCTAAATTGTTTGCAAAATCGCCGTTAAAATAGCCCGAAAAATTCAAGTTAGTCAACGTTTTTTTCTCCTTTGCGTAGGTAGGTGTGACGTAACTGCCTTTTTGCGCTTATTTTTTAAGATAAACCATCAAAACTGCTACGTCGGCGGGGTTCACGCCCGAAATGCGCGCCGCCTGCCCTAAGTTAAGCGGGCGTATTTTATTCAATTTTTCCTTGGCTTCGAGCCTTAACCCTTCGATTTTCGAATAATCTATATCTTCGGGCAGAACTTTCTGCTCTAATTTTTTGGCTTTTTCTATTTCGCGGTTTTCTTTTTCAAGATAGCCCGAATATCTTATTTCGGTTTCTACGCTGTCTAAAAGGTCCCACGGCAAATCGTCGAAAAACCCGAAAGCCTGCTTTATTTCTTCAATCGGAATGTTGCGGGTTATAAGTTCGCGTATTTTAAGCCCGCCTTTGGGCGGATTGTCGCAATATTTTAAAACGAGTTCGCGCGTTTTTTCTTCGGGCAGAACTTGTTCGAGTCTTTTATAAAGGTCGGTTTTCTGCTGTTTTTTGCGGTTGAAAACGTCGTAACGCTCGTCGGTTACAAGCCCCGCTTCGCGCCCGATTTCGGTTAAACGGAAGTCGGCGTTGTCCTGCCGCAAAAATATGCGGTGCTCTGCGCGCGAAGTCATCATGCGATAAGGTTCGTTCGTGCCTTTTGTTACAAGGTCGTCTATCAGAACGCCGATATACGCCTGATCGCGGCGGAGTATGACGGGCGGTTTTCCGCGCACGGCAAGCGAAGCGTTAAGCCCCGCCATAAGCCCTTGCGCCGCCGCTTCTTCATAGCCGCTGGTGCCGTTTATCTGCCCCGCGCAATAAAGCCCTTTAACGTTTTTATATTCGAGTGTGGGCAAAAGGTCCAAACTGTCGATGCAGTCGTATTCGATGGCATAGGCATAGCGCATAATTTCGCAATGCTCTAACCCCGCAACCGAATGATAAATCTGTTCCTGAACGTCGTGCGGAAGAGAAGTAGACATTCCCTGAACGTAAATTTCGTTGGTGTCGGCTCCTTCGGGTTCCAGAAATATCTGGTGGCGTTCTTTGTCTTTAAAGCGTTCCACCTTGGTTTCGATAGAAGGGCAGTATCTCGGCCCCGTGCCTATAACCGTTCCGTTGTAAAGGGGCGAACGGTGCAGGTTTGCGCGTATTATATCGTGAGTTTTTGTGTTGGTGTAAGTTAAATAACAGGGCGTTTGCTTTTCGGGAACGCGCTCTGACATAAACGAAAAGGGGTAAACGTGTTTTTCGCCTTCCTGAATTTCGCATTTCGAAAAATCTATGGTGCGTTTGTCTATACGCGCGGGCGTGCCGGTTTTAAAGCGGCGGATTTTAAAACCGAGATTTGCAAGCGACCGGGTAAGGCAGGTTGCGGGGGCAAAACCCGAAGGACCGCTTTTTTGAAGCCATTCGCCGGCTAAAATATGGCTGTTTAAATAAACGCCGGTGCATAAAATAACGGTTTTTGCTTTTAAAGTGCCGCCGAACGTTGTTTTAACGCCCGTAACATGCCCGTTTTCGGTTAATATTTCTTGCGCTTCGCACTGCAAAACGTGCAAATTCGGCGTGTTTTCAAGCGTTTTTTTCATCTGCGTGTGATAAACGTTTTTATCCGCCTGCGCCCTTAGCGAATGAACCGCCGCGCCTTTGCCGAGGTTGAGCATGCGGATTTGCAGCATCGTTTTATCTATCAAAACGCCCATCTCGCCGCCGAGCGCGTCGAGTTCGCGCACCAAATGCCCTTTTGCCGTGCCGCCGATCGACGGGTTGCACGCCATAAAAGCAACGTTATCTAAATTTAAAGTTAAAAGGGCGGTGTTAAGCCCCGTGCGCGCGCAGGCAAGCGCCGCTTCGCAGCCCGCATGTCCCGCGCCTACGACTACCGCGTCGTATTCGCCTTTTATATAATCGGTTTCCATTTTTTATTGCGTAAGTTTCGTTTATAATAAGTATAAAGTTTATCGGGTGAAAGTAGAGATATTCGACCTATAGCCCGACTTTTAAAGTTTTTGCGTTCAGTTTTTCGCCTTGTTTTTTCACATTGTTTGCACTTATTTTTTTAAAATAAGGTTTTTCAAATCGTTTACTTCGGTTGCTATGCGCGGATCGGTCGAAATAAGTTCGCTTATTTTATTGCGCGCGTGAATAACCGTGGTGTGATCTCTGCCTCCCATTGCCTGACCTATGGTTACGAGAGGCAAACTCATAAGGTCGTTTATAAGATAAATGCAGATTTGTCTGGGCTCGACGAGTTCTTTGTTTTTTTTGCGCCCCAAAAGGTCGGCTTGCGAAACGTTATAGAACGAGCAGACCGTGCTTATGATGTTGGCAGTGGTCATGGCTTCTTTGGTTTCGCTCGCGGTCGATTGGCGGATGGCTTCTTTCGCAAGGGCTATCGAAATGGGTTCTTCGTGCAGAAGCGAAGCGAAAATAACTTTGTTTAAAAGCCCTTCGAGAGAGCGCACGTCGTTGCCGCTGTTTTCGGCGAGATAACTTGCCACTTCGATGTCTAAAATATATTTTTTCTCTTCGGCTTTGCGTTGCAAAATGGCTATTTTCGTTTCGAGATCGGGGGGCAGAACCTGCGCCATAAGCCCGCCTTCGAAGCGGGTTTTTAAGCGGTCGGATAACGTGGCGATGTCTTGCGGGTGGCAGTCGGAAGATAAAATTATCTGCTTATCTTGCCCGTAAAGTTCGTTGAAAGTGTGGAAAAATTCTTCCTGTGTGGTTTCTTTTTTGGCAAGAAACTGCACGTCGTCGATAATAAGCACGTCTACGTTGCGATAGCGCGACCGAAATTCGCTCGTTCCCGAAGCCGAGCCTTTGCCCTGGCGGATTATCGAAATAAGGTCGTTGGTGAACTTTTCGCAAGTGGCGTAAAGAACGTGCGCCTTTGGATCGTTTTTTAAAATCTGGTTGGCAATGGCGTTCATAATGTGCGTTTTGCCAAGCCCCGTGCCGCCGTAAATAAACAGCGGGTTATAACTTTTGCCGGGATCGTCGGCAACCGCTTTCGCCGCCGAATATAAAAACTTGTTAGAAGAGCCTACAACGAACGAATCGAAAGTGTATTTGGGGTTGATTTCCATCGAAGTTTCCAAAATTCCGCTTTCTTCTTCCTTTTCGTCGCCGTAAATTTTCATATAGTCGTCTTCGCCGTCGCCCACGGTAACTTTTATGGCGGTAATTCCGGTGTTTGCGTCTTTAAGGGCGGTAAGAATTTTTTCGTGCAACCTGCTTTTCGAGCATATTTCGCGCGCGAAAAGTTCGGTAGGCACGTTTAAAACGAGTTTGCGCCCGATAATGTCGGTTGGGGTGATTTTTTCGATAAAAGTGGTGTAACTTATGTTACTTACCGTTTTTTTAAGTTCTTCAAGCGCCTTTTTCCATAAAAGTTCGTAATTTTCCATTGTATTAACCCTTCAAAAATAAAAGTAAAGCCAATAAATTTGACATATTAAAAATAAAATTGTAAAATATATAGCGTACAGCGCGCGACCTGAAAAGTTCGCCCGACCTATAATTATTCGTCCGCGCAAGGCGGTGAATATATTATATAAGATAATTTTTTAAAAATCAACAATAAACATCCGCTTTTGCGTTTATTGTGGATAACTCTGTTTTCGTTTTGTTGCGAGTTTTTCCGTAAAAAACGCTTTTGGCGGGCTAAACGTCGCTTAAAACGCAGTTTTTGCGCCGCGGCTGCGTTTTTCGGTGCAAAAAGTGTATATAAGCGACCTAACTTTAGAAAACTTCAGAAATTATAAAAAGCAAAAGTTTTGCTTTTCGCAGGGGGTAAACATCGTTTACGGGCTTAACGCGCAGGGTAAAACCAACGTTGCCGAAGCGATTTTTTATATCTGCACCGGATATTCGCCCCGCGTAACCCGCGAAAAACAAGTTGTTTTAATGGGGCAGGAAAAAGCCGCCGTTTCGGCTGTCGCGCAAACAAAAACGGGCAGGGTGTCTGCCGAAATCGAGTTTTATTCGGCGGGCGGCAAAAAAATAACGCTTAACGGATTAACCGTGAAGCGCGTGGGCGAACTTATCGGCAACATAAACGCCGTTATGTTTAATCCGCAGGAATTAAAACTCGTTCAGCAAAGTCCCGAAGATCGGCGCAGATTTCTGGATATTTCGCTTTCGCAGATAAACCGCAGATATTTTTACGCGCTTTTAAAATATAAACAAATTCTTCTGCAGCGCAACGCGCTTTTAAAAAATCCCGACCGCGACCTGATATTTTCTACGCTCCCCGTGTGGGACGAGCAGTTTGCCGAAGTCGCCGCGTCGATAATTTTCGACCGCAACGGCTATATCGAAGAACTTAAACCCCTTTGCGAGCGGGCGCACCGCGAGGTTTCGGGAGGTAAAGAAAAACTCGAAGTAGAAGGCGAAAGCAATTTTACGGGGGATAAACAAAAAATCGAAGCCGATTTTAAAGCCGCGCTTTTCGAGCGCACCGAAAAAGACGTCGAAGCGGGCTTTACCACCATAGGTCCGCACCGCGACGATTTAAAAATCAAACTCGACGGCATCGATTTGCGCGTTTACGGCTCGCAGGGGCAGCAGCGCACGGCGGCGCTCGCGCTTAAACTTGCCGAAGTAGAAATTTTTAAAAATCATTTCGGCGAATCGCCCGTGCTTATTTTAGACGACGCGATGAGCGAACTCGACACCGTGCGCCGAACCGCGCTTTTGGGGTTTTTAAATGGCGTGCAAACCATTATTACCTGCACCGATTCGGACGGCGAACTTTTGCGCTTTGCCGATAAAGTGTTTTATATTCAAAACGGCACGGCTACCGTAAGAGACGAAAAGACCGCCGAAAGCAAAACCGCCGATTCTGTAGCGCTGGACGAAACCGCAGAAGTAAAGGCGTGACCGAAAAATTGACTTATATGTGTGATAACGTATGTGTGATAACGACGAAATTTTTATACGCGAACGCTCGCTGATAGGAGATACGGCGTTTGAAAAACTTAAAAACGCCAAGGTCGCCGTATTCGGTTTGGGCGGAGTAGGTTCGTATGCGTGCGAAGCGCTTGCCCGCGCGGGTGTGGGCAAAATTTTGGTGTGCGACGACGACGTGATTTGCCCGCACAACGCTAACCGCCAGTTATACGCGCTTTCAAGCACCGTGGGGCGTAAAAAAGCCGAACTTGCCGCCGAGCGCATAAAACTTATAAATCCTTACGCGGAGGTTGAGGTTTTCGATATTGCGTATAATAAAGAAACCGAAAATCTTTTCCCTCTCGAACAATACGATTACGTTGCCGACTGCATCGATACGGTTACTTCGAAAATTCTGCTTTGCGAACGCGCGCAGAAACGCGGCTTTAAAATAATTTCGTGCATGGGTACGGGCAACAAACTTTTTTGCTCGTTTAAGGTGGCGGATATAAGCAAAACTTCGGTCTGCCCGCTTTGCAAAACCATGCGCCGCGAACTTAAAGCGCGCGGAATTAAAAAACTTAAAGTAGTTTATTCCGAAGAACAACCCAAAAAACCGCAAATCGAAGTTAAGTCGAACAAGCGTCAAACCCCGGCAAGCATTTCTTTCGTGCCTCCGGTTGCCGGCTTTACGCTCGCCGGCGAAATTATCCGCGACTTGATTGCCGAAACCGACGAACAGTAAAATCGAAATGCGAAAATTCAAAGTTTTCGATAAACGAATATAAAAAAGCGGGCAGAAATGGCAGCCCCTACGCTTAAAAACCCGTCTATAAGCCCGTTAACGGCACTTTCGGCGGATAAAAACAAATAAAAGATCAACTTTAAAGGTGGTAAAAATGGAAAAAAGCAGAATCGACGCGGCGCAATTTTTGCTCGAAAACGAAGAAGTTTTGCTTAAAGCGCACGCGAAAAAAGGCAAAGGAATATATATAGAAACGGCGTTTTGCGCGCTGTTCTGGCTTTTAACGGTGGCGGGCGATTGCTTTATCGTGGGGTATGCCAACCAGGTAAAAACCTTGACGAATCAAACCTCGTGGTTTTTGCCGTTTTTTATCGTGCTTGTCGTTTTGCATCTCGTTCCTCTCGGAATGTGGGTGGTTTCGCTTTCGTCGAAGGCAACCGCTAATTCGGAAAGTTGGTATATTTTAACCGATAAGCGCATAATTTCGATTTCGGGCGGCAAGCCTATGCGCGTTGAATTTATAGAACTTAGAGACGTTACGAGCGTTAAAACCGCAAAAAAATATCTTTCGGTGGGGCTTGAAGGCGGGCGCTATTTCAAAATTTCTAAAATCGACGAAATAGCCGAATTTGCTTCGCTTTTAGAAACTCAACTCGACCGCATTTTCGACGGCGGCTATACCGAAAAAGCACGAAACGAAGAAGTTTTAAATTCTTTAACCGATAACGAATCGTTAAATAACGCGGGCGAACCCAAAAATATAAACGAAACCGAAACGAACGAAAAAATCGACTGAAACGAAAATAAAAATCCAAAACGCGGAGAAAACTATGGCTGGTAAAAACAAAAACAATAAAAAAACGATTAATCCGGAAGCTATTGTAAACGAAAACGGCGCAAACGCAGCCGACAACAAAAACACAGAAAAAAACTTTTACCCCGACGTAGAATATAACAAAAGCAAGCGTATAAAATTCTTTTCGCTTTACGCGCTGTTGTTTTTAACTATGGGCGTAACGATAGGCGCTTTTATATCGATAGGTCAGTGGTGGATAGCGATTTTTTCGCTTGCCGTAATAATTTTTATAGGGTGTTTTATCCCGCAAACCATAAAAAGTTATCCCGTAAAAAAGGGCGTTCCGCAAATAACGGTTGCAAACCGCGAAGTAAAAATAGGCGGGCAGACTTTTCATATACAAGACGTAGAAAACGCGCGCGTTTTAATCGAGCTTGCTCCCGTAAGCAAAATTCCTTCCGAAAACAAAGCGTTCGTGCAGGATTTTGCTTCGAAAATGCCCGAAGACGAATGTTTCGGCACGGTAGAACTTTCGTTTAAACCTAACGTAAACGGAATAAAAAAAGGCGAAGTTCGCTATGCTTACGTCAACGATTGTTTAGGCGCGTTAACCGCTATGGTCGACGCGGGACTTAAACATTACGCAATAGGTTTTTCGATGAAAAAAATATACGAACCCGCAAAATTTTCGATAACCAAAACCGAAATAAAGCAACAAAAATTAACCGACGTTTCGCAGAAAGACCGCTTGAAACAAATTATGTAATTGCTTGCGCGGTTGTTTTGCATATAAATAGCGGGCTTTTTGCTCGGGTTGCGCTCGTCGATTTGTATATTTAGCATAAATTTGCGCGTTTTGCGCCGAAATATTAAAATGAATTCGCTTAAAGAACTTTATCGCATAGGTTTAGGTCCGTCGTCGTCGCACACTATGGCGCCCAACCTTGCGGCAAACAGCATAAAAAACAAATATTTGTCGAAATACCCGCAAGAGGCAGAAAAAGATTTTACTTTCGAAGCCGAACTTTTCGGCTCGCTTGCGTTTACGGGCAAAGGGCACGGAACCGACGTTGCGATAAAACGCGCGTTCGGCAGCGCCGCAAAAATCAAATTCAACAAAACCGAGAAAAAATCGCATCCGAACGTAATGATCGTGCGCGTGTTTTTGCGCGGCGAAAAGGCGGGCGAACACGAAGTTGCGTCGCTCGGCGGAGGCGCGTATTCGATAGACGGCGAAATCGAAAATTTCGGAAACGTTTATCCGCATAAAAACTTTGCCGAAATAAAAAATTATTGTCAAAGCGAAAACGTAAGGCTTTGCGATTACGTTTATAAATACGAACCCGAAGCGCAAAGTTATTTGCATGCGGTGTGGGAACAGATGAAAAAAACTGCCGCCGAAGGGCTTAACGCAAGCGGCGTTTTGCCGGGCGGGCTTAACACCGAGCGCAAGGCAAAATACCTTTACGATCAGGTAAACGTGTTTTTAAACCCGTCTACGATAGAAAATATGCTCGTTTGCGCTTTTGCTTTTGCGGTTGCCGAACAAAACGCGGCGGGAGAAACGGTGGTTACCGCGCCTACTTGCGGCGCGTGCGGGGTTCTTCCCGCCTGCCTTATTTACATGCAGAACAAGTTTGGATATTCGGATAAAAAAATTATCGACGCGCTTGCCGTCGGCGGCGTGATAGGTAACATTATCAAGCAAAACGCTTCGATTTCGGGTGCGGAATGCGGTTGTCAGGCAGAAATAGGCAGCGCATGCTCGATGGCGAGCGCCGCCCTTTGCGAACTTGAAGATATGTCGCTCGACCAGATAGAATACGCCGCCGAAGTCGCAATGGAGCACCATCTCGGCTTAACTTGCGATCCGATAGGCGGGCTTGTGCAAATTCCGTGCATCGAACGCAACGCGGTTGCCGCAATGCGCGCCATAAACGCGTTAAGTCTTGCCAAATTTTTAACCGCAACCCGCAAAATCTCGTTCGATAACATTGTTGCCACAATGTATAACACGGGCAAAGATTTAAGCCGCCTTTATAAAGAAACGGGGCGCGGCGGGCTTGCAAAAACTTATAGCCATTTAACCAAAAACGGCGGACGATAACCGCGGCGAAAATCGTGCCGAAACTTTCGGCAAGAGCGTAAAAACAGGGCGGTAAAATTTAAAAAATAGGGCTATAAGCCCGTTAACGCGCATTTCGCGCTAAAAAAGAAAAATCGGAGAAGGAAATATGTTCGGTTTTCTTGCAAAAAAACTTATAAAAAATCACGGCGATTATAAAAACCCCGAAGTGCGCGACAAATACGGAATGTTGTCGGGAGCGGTAGGGATATTTTTTAATATTTTACTTTTCGGTGCGAAAATCGCGGCGGGGCTTTTAAGCGGCTCGGTTTCGATGGTTGCCGACGCTTTAAACAACTTAACCGACGCCGGCTCGTCGGTTATAACGTTTATCGGATTTAAGCTCGCCGCAAAGCCCACCGACCGCGAACACCCGTTCGGGCACGGCAGAATGGAATACGTTACGGGCTTAATCGTTTCGATGCTAATATTTTTGGTCGGATTCGAACTTATCCGAAGTTCGGCCGAAAAGTTGTTTTCGGGCTCGGATATGCAGTTTTCGTATCCGCTCGTTATAGTTTTAGGTTGTTCGATACTCGTAAAACTTTATATGTTCGCGTATAATTCGGTTACTGCCAAAAAGATAAATTCGGCGGCGATGCGCGCCACCGCTCTCGATTCGATAACCGACTGTTTTGCTACGCTTGCGGTTGTAATAAGCGTGCTTTTGAATAAGTTTTTGGGCTGGCAGGTCGACGGAATCGCGGGGATGATAGTTGCCGTGTTCATTTTATGCACGGGCATAAAATCGGCAAAAGAAACGATAGGTCTTCTCGTGGGAGACGCACCCGATCCCGAATACGTGCGCGAGATAAAAAAAACCGTTTTGTCGTCGCCCTGCGTTCTGGGAGTGCACGATTTAATGGTGCATAGTTACGGGCCGGGGCGGCAAATAATTTCGCTTCACGCCGAAGTAGGCGCCGATTCGGATATTTTGACCGCGCACGACAATATAGACAATATCGAACGCGAACTCGAAAAAAAATTCAAGTGCATAGCGGTAATTCACATGGATCCCGTCGTTAAAGACGAGCGCACCGACCGCGAACGCAAGGTCGTCGAAGATATAGTTAAGGGCGTAAACCCGCGTTTTTCTATTCACGACTTCCGTATGGTCGAAGGGCCTACGCATACCAATTTGATTTTCGACGTGGCGGTGCCGCCCGAATTTAACGGCGACAACGCTAAAATCACCAAAGAAATAAACGAAAAAGTAAAGCAAATCGACGAAAAATACAACGTGGTTTGTCAAATAGAAAAGGCATTTACTTACGACGAATAAACGTTGTATCGTTTTCGCGCGGCAAGCCTTAGTAGAATAAAAAGTCGGGCTATAAGCCCGTTAAAGCTACTTTCGCATAAAGGGGTGCGGATAGCGTGCGGATAAATTAAAATGCGGGCAAATTAAGATAACGTTATGGAAAACAATTTCGATTTGAAAAAATACGATAAAAAAGTCGCGCTTAACTATAACTTTTTGTCGGGCAAAAACCCCGAAGATTTTTGCGGGGCGGTTTACTTTTTATACGGCGAAACATGTCATTTTTGCACGGAGCGGAAATTTCCGGAAAACGGCGGCGCGCTTCTTGATAAAATCTGCGACGATATAAACGAAAAGGGCGATAAGTTACCTGCCCGAAGTTTGGCAGAAGCCGTTGTCGCGCTTTGCGAATACGGGGTTGCCGCAAACGATAACCGCGCGATTTTGTATGCGGGGCGGGCGGTCTCGGCTTTGTTGAAAACGGCAGACACGTCCCCTTCCGTCGCGCCTGTGCGCGACGCCTTCCCCGAAGGGAACGGCAAAACGGATAAAAATGCCGTGCGCGACGTCTTCCCCCATGAAAACGACGGGATAAGCGTTGAAATAAACGACAAGTGTTTTATTGCCGACGCTTTTGCCGAATATTGTTGCATAGGCGACGACGAAAACGCAAAACTTGCCGCCGAAAAAATAATAAACGAATTTTACGCTCCGTTTAAGTCGGGCGGATATAACGCCGAAAACGCCGCAAAATTTTTCGAAAAATTTTCGGCGAATTTTGCCGATTTAACGCCGGAAGGACTTTTGCGGCTTACCCGCGGCGCACTGAACTATGCGCTTTTTACGGGAGATAAAAACTTAAAGGTTTTTGCGGCGGGCGCGCTCGATTATTGTCTGGTAAAAGGGCTAAGCCTTACCTATGCGGTTAAAAACTCGTTCGGCGGCTCAAAATTTACAAGCGCGGCGGCAACTTCGGCGATTTTTTCGCTGTGCTTAAAGTTTTATAAAATTACGGGCGACAACAAATATTCGTATTTCGCGCGACGAATCTGGTATAACGGTTTGCAGTTCTGCCAGCGCATAGAAGGCGGGGCGGGCGAAGATTCTGCCGTTTCCGGTGACAACAGAGTTTTGCAGATAACCCGCTATTTAAGCGACCGCGACGGCGGCTATATTGCCGAAGCTCTTGCAGCATATATTAAAAACAAGCAGATTTTTGCGGAAGCGGGAGGCGAAATAATCAAGGATAAAGCCGGCAGAATTTTAATGGGCGATAAAATTTTCGTGCGCGACGAAAGCGGATTTTTCGGAAAAGACTTAATCGAAATTCCCACGATGACCGCGTTCGACAAAGACGTCGCTCTTCAACTGAAACTTAAAATATAGTAACGATAGTAAAGTCGGTAACGCCGCAATAAAAAACAAATCCCCTGCGGAAAGCGAAGTGCTTATAAGACAGTTAACAGCCACAATAGGTTGAACCGCTGTGTTTGTTCTTGTATTTTATCATGTTACGTGATAACGTGGAACCGAACACACCTATAAATAAGAATTTACAAAGTTGATGAAACACAAAAGGAGACGGAAAAAATATGATTGAACAAATTTTTAAATTAACACAAGGAAATGAAAAAACAGTTGAAAAGGTAATTATTGATGAAAACATACACTATGTGCATATGATCTTGAATAAGGGTGAATGTTTGCCGGAGCATTTTTCAAATGCAAAAAATGTGTATATTACAGTTGTTCGCGGAACATTATCAGCGACTTTGAATGAACAGGAAACACATGAATATCAGGCAGGAACAGTATTAAAAGTTCCATTCCATACAAAAATGAACTTAAAAAATGTTTCTGAAGAAACGCTGGAGTTTATTGTTGTTAAAGCACCGGCGCCAAACTGCTAAATTCCGATTTGTCGAACAGATACAAGGGCGCACTTCTTAATCGGCTCTACCGTCGGTATCGGCGTTTTGTCGGCAAAAATTTATCGTGAAGGCGTTCTTTTTTACGGCACGCCGCCGAAGTTTGCAAAAATTATGAAAGAAATCTTTAAAAACAATAATATATACGTATGCGCGCGACTATATGCGCGCGACATGTCGTTTGCGGGCGGTTGTTTATGCGCATTGGTAAGGCCGTTGCTTTTTAATGATTTAAACGGGCATAGCGGTTTATCGGCGGTAGAAAAGGGCAGGAAGCGCGACACGCACGGCAAAGTGGTAAAAAACCAAAAAAGTTATAAAAAAAATTAAAAAATTTTAAAAAACGGTTAAAAAACGTTTGACTATAAGGTGGCGATGTGATATTCTAAATAGGCTGTGTATATGGGTTGAGATGAAAGGTTACTTAATCCCAAGCCGCGAACTCCGGAAATTCGCCGCTAAAAAGGAAGATAACTTTCATTGACAAATGTGGGGGTATAACCCCTGCGACTAACCGACCGAAAGGGGTAGTATGGGTCATCTGCTTAACACACAGCGCAGATGATTTTTTTATTGCTCGCAGGTTGACACGCACGGCAAAGTTGTAAAGCCCGGCGCAAAAATAAAAAAATGCCATGGCGCAAGGGCGAAAAGTTAGTATAAAACGGAGGTTTTTAAAAAATGGCAGGTCAGAAAATCAGAATCAAGTTAGCGGCTTACGACCACGAAATGGTTGATCAGGCTACCGAACGCATCATCGAAACGATGAAAAAGGCGGGCGCGAAAATAAGCGGACCTATCCCGCTGCCCACCGAGAAAGAAGTTGTTACCATTCTTCGTTCTCCGCACAAAGATAAAGACAGCCGCGAACAATTCGAAATAAGAACTTATAAAAGACTTATCGACATTTATTCGACAAACGCGAAGATACTCGACAGCATCCATCTTCCTGCGGGCGTCGACGTAAAAATAAAACTGTAAAACATATACACGGAGGTGAACTTTATCTATGAATAAAGCAATCATTGGCAGAAAATTAGGCATGACGCAGATCTTTTCCGCAGACGGAAAAGTAATCCCCGTCACTGTAGTCGAAGCGGGTCCGTGCCCCGTCGTTCAGATCAAAACCGTTGAACGCGACGGATATTCCGCTTTAAAACTCGGGTTTATGAAGGTAAGCGAAAAAGAGCTTAACAAACCCGAAATCGGTCAGTTCAAAAAGGCCGGCGTAGAACCCCAGAAACATCTTAAAGAATTCAGAGTAGATAACGCGGGCGAATACGAAGTAGGCGGCGTGGTAACCGTCGAAAAATTCGCCGAGGGCGACAGAATCGACGTTGTGGGAATGACCAAAGGTCACGGTTTCAGCGGCGTTATCAAACGTTGGAATCATCACAGACTTAAAGAAACTCACGGCGTAGGCCCCGTTCACCGCGAAGTAGGTTCGATGGGCGCTAACAGCTCGCCTTCGAGAGTTTTCAAAAACAAACGCATGCCCGGTCAATACGGTAACGAAAGAGTAACCGTTCAGAATCTCGAAATCGTTAAAGTAGACGCGGCGAGAAACGCGCTTTTAATAAAAGGCGCCATCCCCGGCCCGAAAGGCGGAGTCGTTTGCATAAGCGACAGCGTGAAATAAGGAGTGTTAAGGATATGGCAAACGTAAAAGTATATAATATGCAAAATAAAGAAACGGGTGCGATGGAATTAAACGACGCACTGTTTCAGATGGAATATAACGTTCCGCTTATTCATCAGGCGGTCGTAACCCGTCTTGCAAACGAAAGACAAGGCACCAAAAGCACTCTTACGAGAAGCGAAGTTCGCGGCGGCGGCAGAAAGCCTTTCCGTCAGAAAGGAACCGGTAACGCGCGTGAAGGTTCGATAAGAGCGCCCCAATTTATAAAGGGCGGCGTCGTATTTGCCCCCAAGTCGAGAGATTTCTCGAAGAAAATGAACGTAACGGCAAAAAGAACCGCTATGTTTTCGGCTCTTTCCAAAAAACTTGCCGACGGCGAATTCATCGTTATCGACGAAGTTGCGGTAGCCGAAGGCAAAACCAAAGAAATGGTTGCTTTCTTAAAGGCGTTCGGCTTTGAAAAAAGCGTTCTTCTTGTAATGTGCAACTCCGACGAAAAAGTAATCAAGGCTGCAAGAAACCTTGAAAAACTTCAAACCATTCCCGTGCAACAACTCAACACCTACGACGTCGTTAAAAACAGCGTAGTCGTTCTTGCAAAGGGCTCGGTTGAAAAATTGCAGGAGGTCTACGGAGAATAATGGAAGCGAGAGATATTATTAAAAGACCTATACTTACCGAAAAAAGTTACGCGGGCATCGAAAACAAAAGATACGTTTTCGAAGTAGCGAAATGCGCCAACAAAACCGAAATCAAATCGGCGGTAGAAAAGATATTCGAAGTTAAGGTCGAATGGGTTCACACCATCAACTGCGACGGCAAGCTTAAAAGAATGGGTAGAAACGAAGGTTTTACCCCCGATTACAAAAAAGCTATCGTCCAACTCAAAAAAGACAGCAAGGCAATCGCCTTCTTCGAGTCGCTGTCCTAATTTCGGAGGTAGATTACAATGGGTATTAAAAGATATAAACCTACTTCGCCGGCGCGTCGTCTTATGACGGTAAGCACCTTCGAAGAAATAACTTGCACCAAGCCCGAAAGATCTTTGCTCGAAGATCAAAGACATACGGGTGGCAGAAACGCAAACGGCAGAATTACCGTTCGTCATCACGGCGGCGGAAACAAGAGAAAATACCGCATCATCGATTTCAAAAGAAATAAAGACGGTATCCCCGCAACCGTAAAAACCATCGAATACGATCCTAACAGAACCGCTAACATCGCGCTTTTACAATATGCCGACGGCGAAAAGAAATACATCATCGCTCCGCTCGGATTAAGCGTCGGCGACGTAGTTTTAAGCGGCAAGGGCGCGGATATTAAGGTAGGCAACGCTTTGGCTATCGAAGATATCCCCGTAGGTACGATGATTCACAACATCGAACTTCAGCCCGGCAAAGGCGGTCAGATAGCGAGAGCCGCAGGTATCAGCGCTCAGCTTATGGCTAAAGAAGGCATTTACGCTCAGGTAAAAATGCCCAGCGGCGAAATGCGTTTAATTTCGGTAAAATGCAAAGCGACCATCGGTCAGATCGGCAACCTCGATAACGAAATCATTCGCGTAGGCAAGGCCGGCAAAACCCGTCACATGGGCGTTCGTCCCACCGTCCGCGGTTCGGTTATGAACCCGTGCGATCACCCGCACGGCGGCGGCGAAGGCAAATCGCCTGTAGGCAGACCGGGTCCCGTAACTCCGTGGGGTAAACCCGCGCTCGGTTACAAGACCAGAAAGAAGAAGAACAGAACGAACAAGTTCATTTTGAAGAGAGTGAACTAAGGAGGACGCTGAGATATGAGCAGAAGCATAAAGAAAGGCCCCTACGTTCAGGCAAAGTTGCTTGAAAGGGTTGAAAAAATGAACGCCGAAAACAAAAAATCGGTTTTAAAAACCTGGTCGAGAGCGTCAACGATCTTCCCCCAGATGGTCGGTCACACGATCGCCGTTTACGACGGAAGAAAACACGTTCCCGTGTATATTACCGAAGACATGGTAGGCTGCAAACTCGGCGAATTCGTTCCCACCAGAACGTTTAAAGGTCACGCAGGTTCGAAGACGACCGGTGCATAAGCAGGAGGGTAATTAAAATGGCCGGAAATACTAAAAAGAAAGCAAAAAGAATAGAAGAAACCAAGGACAGACGTCCTAAAGCGGTAGCGAGATACGTTCGCATTTCGCCTTATAAAGTAAGAGTCGTATTAGACCTTATCAGAAACAGAAGCGTAGACGAAGCCGTCGCTATTTTAGAGAACACTTCGAAAGCGGGAGCCGAACCTATTAAAAAGGTAGTGGAATCTGCTTGCGCCAACGCCGAACATAACCTTAACATGAACAGAAGCGACCTTAAAGTTGCCGTTTGTTATGCCGATATGGGCCCCACGCTTAAAAGAATGCAACCCGTATCAAAGGGCAGAGGTTACAGAATTTTAAAGAGAACGAGCCACATCACCGTTGTTCTCGACGCGGCGAAGTAGGAGGATCAAATGGGACAGAAAGTTAATCCACACGGAGTAAGAGTAGGCGTTATTAAAAATTGGGATACCCAATGGTACGCCAACAAAAAGAATTTCGGGGCTAACGTTAAAGAAGACTACGAAATCAGAAAATTCATTAAAAAACAATATTATGCGGCTGCCGTAACCACGATCGCCATCGAACGTGCTGCAAGCAGAATATCGGTAACCGTTCATACCGCTCGTCCCGGCGTGCTTATCGGCAAAGCGGGCAGCGAAATCGAAGTTATCAAAAACAGCCTTGCAAAACTTACGCACGGCAAACAGGTTGCGGTTAACATCGTAGAAGTTAAAAAACCCGATTGCGACGCGCAACTTATCGCCGAATCCATCGCAGCTCAGCTCGAAAAGAGAGCGTCGTTCAGAAGATGCATGAAAGCCGCTATCGGCAGAGCGATGCGTATGGGCGTTAAGGGTGTTAAGGTAATGGTAAGCGGCCGTTTAGACGGTGCCGAAATCGCGAGATGCGAACAATATCACGAAGGTTCGATTCCCCTTCAGACGCTCCGCGCCGACATCGAATACGGATTCAGCGAAGCGCACACGACTTTCGGCGTTATAGGCATCAAAGTATGGGTATATAACGGCGAAATTCTCGGCGGAAAACGAAACGAAGGAGGCAAAGCGTAATTATGTTAATGCCTAAAAGAGTTAAAAGAAGAAAAGTTCAACGCGGCAGAATGAAAGGCAGAGCCAACAAGGGTAACGTGATCGCTTACGGCGAATACGGTCTTGTTGCAGAAACCTGCGCTTGGGTTACTTCGAATCAGATCGAAGCCGCCCGTGTCGCTATGACCAGATTTATAAAACGCGGCGGACAGGTATGGATCGACATATTCCCGCACAAACCTATCACGCAAAAACCCGCCGAAACCCGAATGGGCAGCGGTAAAGGTAACGTGGAATACTGGGTTGCAGTCGTAAAACCCGGAAGAGTCCTTTTCGAAATAGCAGGCGTTTCCGAAGCCGATGCGCGCGAAGCGCTCCGTCTTGCTTCGTATAAACTCCCTTGCAAGTGCAAGATCGCTAAAAAGGAAGAAAACAAAGAAATTGCTGAAGGCGGTGAAGGCTGATGAAATCCAAAGAAATTCACGATATGACGAACGAAGAACTTGCGAATAAACTCGTGAGTTTAAAAGAAGAACTTTTCAATCTTCGTTTCCGTCACGCAACCGGACAACTTGAAAATCCCAACGTTCTTGCGACCGTTCGTAAGGACATAGCCAGAGTTAAAACCGTAATACGCGAACGCGAACTCAAGGCTAACTGAGGAGGATACGAACAATGGAAAGAAATTTAAGAAAAGAAAGGGTAGGACTCGTTTGCTCGGATAAGATGGACAAGACCGTAGTAGTCGCCATCGAAGAAAAAAGCAAACATCCGCTCTATAAAAAGACGATAACCAAAACCGTTAAATTCAAAGCGCACGACGAAAACAACGAGTGCGGCGTAGGCGACAAAGTAAGAATAGTCGAAACGAGAAAACTCTCGAAAGACAAAAACTGGCGCGTTGCCGAAATTATAGAAAAGGCTAAGTAAGGGAGGGTAGTTTATGATTCAGGCGCAAACAAGATTAACCGCCGCCGACAACTCCGGAGCGAAAGAACTTATGTGCATTAAAGTGCTTGGCGGTTCTTTCCGTAAATGGGGTAACATCGGCGACGTAATAGTTGCAAGTGTAAAAACGGCTACTCCCGGCGGCGCGGTTAAAAAAGGCGACGTCGTTAAAGCCGTAATCGTTCGTTCGACCAGCGGTTTACGTCGTCCCGACGGCACGCACATCAAGTTTGACGATAACGCGGCCGTTATCATCGACGCACAAAAACAGCCCAAAGGAACTCGTATCTTTGGACCGGTGGCAAGGGAACTTCGTGATAAAGATTACATGAAGATTATCTCTCTCGCACCCGAAGTGTTATAAGGAGTGACCGACTATGAAAATTAAAAAGAACGACAACGTCTTGATACTTACGGGCAAAGACAGCGGTAAAACAGGCAAAGTTCTTCGCGCTCTTCCCGCCGACAATAAAATTATCGTAGACGGAATAAACGTCCAGAAAAAACATAAAAAAGCACGTTCCGCGAAAGAAACGTCGGGCATTATCGAACAAGCCGGCCCTATCGACGCAAGCAACGCGTTGGTTATATGCCCCGCTTGCGGTAAAGCCGCCCGCGTAGGTTACGCCGTAATCGACGGCAAAAAAGTAAGAGTATGCGGCAAGTGCAAAGCGGTTTTAGACGTTAAGGCTGCCAAAGCCGACGACAAAAAGGTCGCAAAAAAAGCGGATAAACCTGCTAAAGCGAAAGCCGAAAAAGCAGAAAAACCCGCTAAAAAAACTACTAAAAAAGCAAAAGTAGAAGAAGCATAACGGAGGACTTCTAAAGTGGCAGAAAAAATTCAGGTTGCTAAAGAAACTGCAACCGATTCAAAGTATGTTAGCAGGGTGAGAACGAAATACGCTCAGGAAGTAGTTCCGTATCTTATCAAGCACTTCAACTATAAAAACGTAAACCAGGTTCCCAAACTCGTAAAAATTACGATCAACGGCGGACTCGGCGACGTTAAAGATAACGCGAAGAGCGTGCAACTCGTTCAGCAGGAACTTACCCAGATCGCAGGTCAGAAACCCGTTTTAACCACCGCTAAAAAGTCGGTAGCGAACTTCAAAGTTCGTCAGGGTATGAACGTAGGCGTAAAGGTAACGCTCCGCGGCGACAGAATGTATGATTTCTTCGACAAACTCGTATCCGTGGCTCTTCCCAGAGTAAGGGACTTCAAAGGCGTTCCTTCGAAGTCGTTCGACGGCAGGGGCAACTATGCGATGGGCGTTAAAGAACAACTTATCTTCCCCGAAATTCAATACGATCAGGTAGAAAAAATCAGGGGCTTCGATATTTGCTTCGTAACGACCGCTAAAACCGACGAAGAAGCGAGAGAACTTCTCCGCGCGCTCGGTATGCCCTTTAAAGCAGAGTAAGGAGATAAACGGATATGGCTAAAAAATCAATGATAAATAAACAGCAGAGAGCGGCTAAGTTCTCTACGAGAGCGTATACCAGATGCAGCATTTGCGGCAGACCGCATGCGGTTCTCCGTAAATACGGAATTTGCAGAATTTGCTTCAGAAATCTCGCCTATAAAGGTCAGATTCCCGGAGTTAAAAAGGCGAGCTGGTGAGGAGGTAAAAAGATATGACTGATCCTATTGCTGATATGCTCACCCGCATCAGAAACGCGTTGGTGGCAAAACACGACGAAGTGGAAATTCCCGCTTCGAACATGAAAAAAGAAATAGCGAAAATCCTTTTAAACGAAGGTTACATCAAAGGCTATGAACTTACGGGCGATAACGGCGAAACCATTAAAGTTACGCTTAAATACGGCCCCAAGGGCGAAAGAGTAATCGTAGGTCTTAAAAGAATTTCGAAACCCGGTTTAAGAGTTTATGCGGGCAGCGAAGAACTTCCCAAAGTGCTCGGAGGATTGGGTATTGCAATCATTTCTACGCCTAAGGGCGTAATGACCGACAAAGAAGCGAGAAAACAACGCCACGGCGGCGAAGTGCTCGCATACGTCTGGTAAGGAGGAACGGTTTAATGTCAAGAATAGGTAGAGAACCGGTAACCATCCCCGCAGGCGTTACCGTCGACGTAAAAGAACATGAATTTACCGTTAAAGGTCCCCACGGAACTTTAACTCAGGCCAAAGATCCCCGCATCGATATTAAAATCGACGGCGGCGTAGCGCACGTTACCCGTGCCAACGACGAAGCCGAACTCCGCGCCAAACACGGCTTATACAGAGTTCTTCTTCTGAACATGGTAACCGGCGTAACGAACGGTTTCGAAAAAGGCCTTGTGGTAAACGGCGTAGGTTGGAAAGTTCAGATGCAGGGCAGCAAACTCGTATTGAACGTAGGTTTTTCGCACCCCGTTGAATTCGTTGCTCCCGAAGGCATCACGCTTTCGTGTCCTTCTCAGACCGAGATCACCGTTAAAGGCATAGATAAATTAGCCGTAGGTCAGACCGCGGCGAACATTCGCTCGATAAGAGTTCCCGAACCTTATCATGCTTACGGTATCCGCTATAAAGACGAAGTCATCGTTCGCAAGGAAGGCAAGACCGCCGGTAAATAATAGGAGATACTTAATATGATTTCGAAAATAAATAAGAATGAAGACAGAAAGAAAAGACATAGCAGAGTTCGCCTTAAAATTTCCGGAACCGCGGCATGCCCCAGACTTTGCGTTTACAGAAGTTTGAATAACATCTACGCGCAGATAATCGACGACGAAAAAGCCGTAACTTTGGTTGCCTGCTCGACCGTTGAAAAAGAAGTTATGAAACTCGTCGAAGGCAAAACCAAGAAAGAAGCGGCTAAAATCGTCGGCGCGGAACTTGGCAAAAAGGCACTTTCAAAAGGAATCGAAGAAGTCGTTTTCGACAGAGGCGGTTATCTTTATACCGGCAGAGTATCGTCGCTTGCAGACGGCGCAAGAGAAGCCGGGCTTAAATTCTAAGGAGGTAATCAAGAATGGCAAGAGAAAACAGACCTTCGAAACGTCAGGAAGAAAAAGACGGGCTTATTAAAAAGACAATTTGCGTAAACCGCGTTACCAAAGTTGTTAAAGGCGGACGCAAAATGCGTTTTGCCGCTTTGGTTGTAGTAGGCGACGGAGCCGGCAGAGTAGGCTGCGGAATGGGTAAAGCAAACGAAGTTCCCGAAGCACTCGATAAAGCGACCGCTCAGGCCAAAAAGAACATGAAACCCATATCTCTTCTCGGTAACACCATTCCTCACGAAGTGGTTGCCAAATACGGAAGGGGTTCGGTAATCATGCTCCCCGCAGAAGAAGGTACCGGCGTTATCGCCGGCGGCCCCGTTCGTGCGGTTATGGAAGCGGTAGGCATTACCAACATCAGAACTAAATCTCACGGCACCAACAATCCCATCAATATGGTTAAAGCGGTGCTTACCGGTCTTAACAGCCTTAAGACCGCAGAACAAGTTGCCGCTCTTCGCGGGAAAACCGTCGAAGAGATCATGGGTTAAGGAGGACGCTTAAATGGCTAACGAAAACATCGTAAAAGTAACTCTCGTTAAAAGCACCTTAGGCAGACTTAAAGACCAGAAGGCGACTGTCGAAGCGTTAGGGCTTCACAAAATCGGTCAGACCAAAGAATTTAAAGACAGCGTGACTCTTCAGGGCATGCTTTCTAAAGTTTCGCACCTTGTTAAGGTCGAAAAGAACTAATTAAGGAAGGTCAAAAAATGAGAATAGATACGTTACAACCTGCCGAAGGTTCAAGAACTTCCAAAAAGAGACTTGGCCGCGGTATAGGTTCGGGGCTCGGCAAAACGAGTGCCAAAGGTCATAAAGGTCAATGGGCGCGAAGCGGCGGCGGCGTTCGTCCCGGTTTCGAAGGCGGTCAGATGCCTTTAACTCGAAGAGTTCCCAAAAGAGGCTTTAACAACCATTTCAGAAAAGAATACGCAATCGTAAACGTTTCGGTATTAGAAGGCTTCGACAACGGCGCCGTAGTAGATTTCGAAACTCTTTACTGCGCAGGTCTTATTAAAGAAGTTAAAAACGCGGTCGGGCTTAAAGTGCTCGGCAACGGCGAATTAACCAAAGCACTTACCGTTAAGGCGGCTAAGTTCTCTGCAAGCGCGAAAGCCGCTATCGAAAAAGCGGGCGGCACTTGCGAAGAAGTATAAGTTTTGACGGAGGGTGAAAGATGTTTGAAACCTTAAAGAATGCCTTCAAGGTAAAAGAAATAAGAGTTAAAATTTGGTGGACACTTCTTTTTCTCTTATTATACAGATTGGGATGTTATATTCCCGTGCCCGGCATCGGCAGCCAACTCATAAGCAGCGAAGAATTGAGTAAACTCAACTATCTTTCGATTATGTCAATGATGACGGGTGGTTCGCTCGCCAACGGAACATGGTTTGCTATGGGTATCAGCCCGTACATCAACGCCTCCATTATAATTCAGTTATTAACTGTTGCTATTCCCGCTCTCGAAACGATGTCGAAATCGGGCGAAGACGGCAGACGCAAAATAAACAACATCACCAGAATTATGGCAATCGGTCTTGCCATAATTCAGTCGATAGGTATTTTGCTCAACTACGGCTCGCACTTGGTAACAACTACCGAAGGCGGTCCGTCGTCGCTTAAAGATATGTTATTCGGTCAGGCATGGCTCGCTTATATCGTTGCCGTAATTTTTTACGCTTCGGGAACGGCTGTAACCCTGTGGATCGGCGAAAGAATTACCGACTACGGCGTTTCCAACGGCGTTTCGATGCTTATCTTCATCGGTATTATATCGAGCGCAGGTCTTTACGTCGTTGAGGCGATAAGAACTATCGCTATCAGCGGTTCGGACGCGGCTCTTAACAAATTTTGGCAACTCGTCGGCTATTTAATTGCGATAATAATCGTTTTCGGTTGCATCGTTTTAGTCGAACTTGCCGAACGCAAAATTCCCGTTCAATATGCAAAACAGGTTAAGGGAAGAAAAATGTATGGCGGTCAGTCGACCGTTATCCCCATTAAGGTTAACGCAAACGGCGTAATGCCGCTCATCTTCGCGTTCTCGCTTATTTCGTTCCCCGAACTTATAATAACTATTTTCTGGGGCAGCAATTCCGATTTCTTAATGAAATGGAATATGTACGTCGGCAGCGGCAGCTGGGTTTACATGGTCGTTTTGTGCCTGCTCATTCTCGGATTCTCGTATTTCTATACGACCATCCAGTTTAATCCCGAAGAAATTTCGAGAAGTATTCAGCAAAACGGCGGTTTTGTCCCCGGTTATCGTCCCGGCAAACCCACAACCGATTACTTAAAGAGAGTTTCTAACAGAATAACGCTGTTCGGCGCGATTTATCTTGCGCTTATGGCTCTTATTCCGTCGATTCTTTTCAGACTTATCGATCAATCCGCGTCGTCGGTATTCACCGCAACCGGAATGCTCGTTGCGGTTTCGGTAGCTCTCGAATTCAACACCGCTCTCGAATCGCAACTTATGATGAAGAATTATAAAGGCTTTTTAAAATAAGTCGTCATTCATCTTAACATGCTTCGTTTCTATCTTCGCGCTTCGACCACGATGACCGCTGAGGTCTATCATGTCCGAACCGCTCGACGAGCCTTGCCTGTTAAGCGACTGACGCCTTATTGAGCCGCCATTCATCTTAACATGCTTCGTTTCTGTCTTCGCGCTTCGACCACGATGACCGCCAAGGTCTATCATGTCCGAACCGCTCGACGAGCCTTGCCTTTTAAGCGACTGACGCCTTATTGAAAAAAAACTTAAATTCAACGTCAAAAAAGCAAAACAACAAACGGCGCTTCTTCCGCAAGGAAGGAGCCGCCGCCAACTGTTTTTAACCGAGGATATAACGTAATGAAAATTATTTTACTCGGCGCGCCGGGTGCGGGCAAAGGCACTCAAGCCGACAAACTCGTCGAAAAATACGGGCTTACCCATATCTCGACCGGCGACATTTTCAGAAAAAATATCAAAGACCGCACCGAAATCGGGCTGGTCGCAAAATCGTATATCGACCGCGGCGAACTTGTTCCCGACGAAGTTACGATTAAACTTGTTGAAAACAGACTTAAAGAAGACGACGTAAAAAACGGATTTTTACTCGACGGTTTCCCGCGTAACGTAAAGCAGGCGGAAGCGCTCGACAAAATAACCGACGTCGATTGCGTCGTAAACATCGACGTTCCGCTCGATAAACTTTTAAACCGCATAACGGGCAGAAGGGTTTGCCCCAAATGCTCGGCTTCGTATCACGTTGATTTTTTAAACGGAAACGATACCTGCAAATGCGGCGAAAAACTGGTGCAGCGCGCCGACGATAACGAAGAAACCGTTAAGTCGCGCATAAACGTTTATACCGAACAGACCGCTCCGCTCATCGAATACTATAAGGGGCGCGGCAAACTTATAAACGTAAACGGGCATCAGAGCGTTAACGAAGTGTTCGCCGAAATAGCCGAAAAACTCGGCTGAAAGCGAATTTTTAAGGCGAAACGATGATTACCATTAAAAACAACGAAGAACTTGAAAGGATGCGGGTTGCCTGTCGCATTACGCGCGATACTTTGGATTTAATCGAAGAAAAACTGCGCGAAGGAATGACGACGAAAGATCTCGACAAAATTGCTTACGACTATATCACGAGTTGCGGCGCGCGCCCTAATTTTTTGGGGCTTTACGGATTTCCGGGCAGCATCTGCACGTCGATCGACGAACAGGTGGTTCACGGAATACCGTCGAACAGAGTGATTAAAGAAGGCGAAATAGTCAGCGTCGACTGCGGTGCGTTTATAAACGGCTATAACGGCGACGCGGCACGAAGCTTTTACGTTGGCAAGATAGACCCCGAAAAAAAGCGTTTGATAGAAGTTACCAAACAATGCTTTTTCGAAGGGATAAAAGGAATTTGCGTGGGTAGCGCGATAGGCGATATAGGCTATCAGGTGCAAACCTATGCGGAGTCAAACGGATTTTCGGTAGTAAGGGAAATGGTAGGGCACGGAATCGGCAGAAAACTGCACGAAGATCCCGAAGTTCCCAACTTCGGAAGGAAAGGCACGGGTATCCGCCTGCGCGAAGGAATGACCATCGCGGTAGAACCTATGATAAACATGGGTACCTACGAAGTGGATATCGACGGCTGGAAATGCGTTACGCGCGATGGAAAGCCGTCGGCGCATTACGAAAACACGATAGCGATAACCGCTAACGGCGTAGAAATACTAACCCTTTAATCGGAGGTAATATTCAGGTGTCGAAAGAAGACGTAATAGAAACCGAGGGCGTGATAGTCGAAGCCTTGCCCAATGCGACTTTTAAAGTTAAACTGTCGAACGGGCATATAATTACGGCATATATTTCGGGTAAGTTAAGATTAAACAACATAAAAATCATTCCTGGCGACGGGGTGAAACTCGAAATGAGCCCTTACGATTTAACAAAGGGAAGAATCGTTTGGCGTAGCAAAAACTAAAACGCCGCGCAAAAAAATTTATCGGAGGAATTAAATTATGAAAGTAAGACCGTCTGTTAAGCCTATGTGCAAAGACTGCAAGATCATTAGACGTGAAGGCAAAGTTATGTGCATTTGCTCGAAGGATAAGAGCCACAAACAAAGACAAGGCTAACGAAAACACTTTTTCGCTTTTTAAAAAACTCATTCCAACTTTTTAATGGCGAAAAATACAACATATAGATAAAAAACAAAAAGAATCAGAGAAATTTTTTGGAGGATGTAAAATCAAATGGCACGAATTGCCGGTGTAGATTTACCGAGAGAAAAGCGTATCGAAGCAGGTCTTACCTATATTTACGGTATCGGCTTTGCCACGTCGCAAAAGATATTGAAAGAAATCGGCGTTAATCCCGACGTAAGAGTTAAAGATCTTACCGAGAGCGACGTTTCGAAATTAAGAGAATATATCGAACATCACCTTCACGTCGAAGGCGAATTGAGAAGCGAAGTAAACCTTTCCATAAAAAGACTTATGGAAATCGGTTGTTATCGCGGCGTTCGTCACAGAAAAGGTTTGCCCGTTCGCGGTCAGAGTTCGAAGCGCAACGCAAGAACCCGTAAAGGTCCGAGAAAAACGGTCGCTAAGAAAAAGACCGCTACGAAGTAATAACGGGAGGAACGAAAAATGGCAGCAACAGTAAAAAAAGTTGTTAAAAAACGTAAAGAACTTAAAAAAGTCGATAAAGGTCAGGTTCATATCCAATCGTCGTTCAACAACACCATCGTAACCATCACTGATATGAACGGCAACGCCATCTCGCATTGCAGCGCGGGCGCTTTAGGTTACAGGGGTTCGAGAAAGAGCACTCCGTTCGCGGCCCAACAAGCAAGCGAAATAGCGGCAAAAGCGGCTATGGAACACGGTCTGCGTTCGGTTGAAGTATATGTTAAAGGTCCCGGTCAGGGCAGAGAGTCGGCAATAAGAGCGCTCGGCGTATGCGGAATCGAAGTTACTTTGATTCAGGACGTATCGCCCATTCCTCACAACGGATGCCGTCCCCCCAAACGTCGCAGAGTATAACGGAGGTAAACACAAATGGCTAAATATACAGGTGCAAAATGCCGTCAATGCCGTCGTGAAGGCGGAAAGCTCTTTTTAAAGGGCGATAAATGCTATAAAGCGGGTGCTTGCCCGTTCGAAAAACGTCCGGTTGCTCCCGGTCCCCACGCTAACCTTCGCAAAAAGGTTTCGGAATACGGGCTTCAACTTCGTGAAAAACAAAAAACCAAAAGAATTTACGGCGTATTGGAAGGTCAGTTCCATCACTATTACGAACGCGCCGACCGTATGAAAGGCATAACCGGCGAAAACATGCTTTCGCTTTTAGAAAGACGTTTAGATAACGTTATTTACAGAATGGGCATCGCTTCGTCGCGCTCGCAGGCTCGTCAGCTCGTAACCCACGCTCACTTCAGCGTTAACGGAAAGGGCGTTGACATCGCTTCTTACGAAGTTAAAGCGGGCGACGTAATCGCGGTTAAAGAAAACAAAAAAGGAAATAAATATTTTACCGAACTCAAACAAACTCAAAAAAACGGCAATATGCCTAAATGGGTTGAATTCGATCCCGAAACTTTGACCGGTAAAGTTATCGCACTTCCCACCAGAGAAGACATCGATTCGCAGATTGCGGAACACATGATCGTCGAGTTGTACTCCAAGTAATAAGTTTGATTATTCGCCGTATTTTATCGCAAGGATTTTGCTTTTAAGCGTTCTTGCGGTAAAATATACGCAAAAACCTTGCTTATAACAAACAAAATATCTCGTCCGTATCGAATGGATTGTGCGGCGAGTCGTCGCTAAAACGCGTGCGACGAATAAATACAGGAGGAACGCTGTTATGATGGAAATAGATATGCCCAAAGTAGAGATCGAAGAAAGCGAAGACCTTAGTTATGCTAAGGTAATCGTATCTCCGCTCGAAAAAAGTTTTGGGCTTACGCTGGGCAACTGCTTACGTCGCACGTTGCTTTCGGCTCTTCCGGGCGCTGCCGCGCAAGGCATTAAATTTGCGCCCGCACTTAACGTAAAACACGAATTTTCAACTATTCCCGGTGTGCGCGAAGACGTTACCGAGATAATTCTTAACTTAAAATGCGTTGCGTTCAAAACCGCAACCACTGACGAAAATTTTAAAAAGATCGTTCGCCTTTATAAAGAAGGTCCCGCAACCGTAACCGCGGGCGACATCGAGCAGGACGCCGAAGTCGAAGTTTTAAATAAAGACGCATACATCTGCACGCTCGACGAAGGCGGCACTATCGATATGGAGATAACCGTAGGTCGCGGCAGGGGTTATAAGGGCGCCGATCACAACAAAAAAGACGAAATCGATTATATCGCTATCGACTCGATATACACCCCCGTTAAAAAGGTAAGTTATAACGTCGAAAGTACCCGCAAGGGCGAACAAAGCGCCGATTACGACAAACTTACGCTTGAAGTTTGGACGAACGGAGCGTTTTCGGGCAGAGAAATCGTGAGTTTAGCGGCTAAAATAGTCGAAGAACACATGCACATTTTTGCCACTCTTTCGGATATGATGAACGGTTTCGGTATTCTGGTTCAGCCGCCGACAGACCCGCTGCCCAGAATTTTAGAAATGAGCATCGAAGAAATGGAACTTTCGGTTCGTTCGTATAATTGCTTAAAGCGCGCGAACATTCACACAGTTGAAGATTTAACTAAAAAGACCGAAGACGATATGCTCAAAGTCAGAAATCTCGGCAAGAAATCTCTTGACGAAGTAATTCAGAAACTCGAAAGTTACGGTCTGCATTTAAAGGAACAGGAGGACTAAAGATATGCCGAGAAAATTAGGTTTAACCAGCACTCAAAGAAAAACGGTTTTAAGAAATTTGGCAAGCGACCTTTTATGGTACGGAAAAATCGAAACCACGCTTGCAAGGGCTAAAGAACTTAAACCCTACACCGAAAAAATCATCACTCTTGCTGTAAACAGTTATACCGACGCGGTTTCTGAAACCGTTACGGTTAAAGACGCAAAGGGCAAAGACGTCACCAAAAAGATATATAAAGACGGCCCCGTCAAACTTGGCGCAAGAAGGAAAATAATGACTTTAACTCACGACATTCCTTACCAGAAGGTTGCCGGCGAAAAGAAGTCGGAATACAAAGCCAAAGCTAAGGGTATCAATCACCCGCTCGTTGAAAAAATCTTCAACGAAATCGCTCCCAAATACGCCGACAGAGCCGAAAAACTCGGTCAGGGCGGCGGATATACGAGGATTTATCGTTTGAATAACCGTCGCGGCGACGACGCCGAAATGGCTATCATCGAACTCGTTGACTAATTTGTTTTTAACGCCCTGCGATAAATCGCTCGGCAAAAACGGATTGGAAAAAGGGCTTAAAAAACAAAATTTAACGGCGAAACCGTACTCGTAAAAAGAGCGGCTCGCCGTTTTTTTATGCGTTTTAAATAGTAAAACACAAATTTATCGCAAAACGGCGTTAAAAAAGATATAGTCCGACACAAAATCGATAAAAACGACGCATATTCGGTAAAAATAGCAAATTTTTATAAATTCAGTAAAAAGTCTTGCCAAAAGCGAATAATAGTGTTATACTGATTGTGCCTTTAAAATGGATAGTGTCGCGAATAGACGCGAACGCCGTGTATCGAGCGATACGTAAAACGCAATTTATGGGGTTTATAATCTGAATAAAAAGGGCGCAAAAAAGCATAAAACACGCGTAAAAATTATTTTTTTTGTGATAAAACAAAAACGATTCAAATAGATTTAAACGTTAAAATTAAAAAAAGGAAGGCGGTATTATGAACGGCGAAGTTCAAAAAACAAAAACGGTCGGGCAAAAAATCTGGTTCGGGGTTATGATTTTTCTGCTTGCCGGGCTGTTTTTTATTGTACTTGCAAGCGCGGTTTTAATAGTACAATCTTTTTTGCCGCGGGATAAGATGCCGGGGTGGTTAAACCCGTCGATCGAAAAAAACGACGACATGGCGCCCGCGATAAATAAAGGCGATTTTCTGTTTATGCGTTCGGCAGACGGCGGGATATCCGAAGGCGACGTAGTTTCGTATAAAACGCAGTCGGGCTTTGTGTTGGCTCGCGTAATTTCGGTAAGCGATAACGAACTTGTTGTTAAAGGCGATAAAGAACTCGCCGCGTTCGCCGCTACGATACAAAAATCGAGCGTTTGCGGCGTGTGGGGCGGCTTTAAAATTCCGTGGTTCGGCGGTTTTTTGTTATGGTTGCAAACCCCGCAGGGTTTATGCATCTTTTTAGTTATAATTTTACTTGCCGATTTGCTTATTTCGTGGCTTATGCAACTTAACGCCGTTAAAAAAGGAGGAGACGGCAAGGGCGTAGGAGTCGGAATCGGCGGAACGCTGCTGCTCGGCGGAATTATGCGTATAATAAGCGCCGCTCAAAAGAGTAAAAACGAAGGGGCTGAAAAACGATGAGTAAAGAAAAAATATACAGAATAATAATCATAGTTTTATCGGTATTGCTTGTGGCAACTACTTCGCTTTTAATAGTTCAGCTCGTAAACAGGGCAAAACTTTCGCAATACGAAGATACCGTAAAAAACAACAGTATAGGCCCTGCCGAAAAAGAATGGGTTTTCAGCGCAGAAAACGTTTTGCCCGGTGATACCGAAAGCAAAAGTTACGTTATCGAATTCCACATGGAAGAAGACGCCGACGTCGATTTTCGTGCCGAAATCGAAGACGAAACGAATGATTTTTCTAAAGTTTTAACAATTCGCGTAGAAAACGAAACCACCGGCAAAGAGATTTGCAATGGTAAGTTAAGCGAGATTTCGGGTAAAGATTTCAAAGAAATTATAAAATACGACGGCACGATCGAAAAAGAAATTACCTATAAAATAACCGTTACGTTCGATTCGTCCGCAGGCAACGAATATCAGGGCGCACAGATAAAAATGAACTTTAAATGGGTTCTTAAAAACGGGGGTAAAGGCAATGACTGAAGGTAGTGCAAAAAACGTTGCTAAAAGGCTTACCGCCGGCATAGTTACCATAATTTTGCTTATGGCGGCGTTAAGCGTTACTACGTTCGTGCTGGTTGCCACCACGTTTACGGCAGAAGGTAAGTTTGCATATTCGGCGGGCAACGTAAAAATAAATCTTAACGACGGAAAAGCGGTAATATCCGATTATTCGGGTTCGTTTGCGCCCGGTAAAAGAATCGAGCGCAATTTTACAATCGAAAATTTAAGCAGTTGCGACGTGTGGTATAAGTTTTATTTCGCCAACGTAAGCGACGCGTTTGACGAAAGCGTAAGCGTTGAAATTAAAGACGGCGCCGCCACTTTGGTTAAGGGCAAAATGGTCCAGCTTACCGAAGAAAACACCGAAGCTGTTGAAACAAGTCTTGCCGCGGGCGAAAAGAAAACGCTTACAATAGTTTTCGTCTTCGACGAAACGGCGGGCGGAAACAAACCCAACGGGCGCTTGTTACAATTCGATTTCAGCGTTAAAGCGGTTCAGGTTAAAAATAATCCCGATAAAAAATTCGATTAAAAAGAGGTAATAGATGGATAAAACAGGGTGGATTAAGGCGCTTAACGTGGCAAAAATCGTGCTTACGTGGATAGTTGTGGCGCTTGCGGTGTTTATGATGATTTTTACCATAATTTCCGCAACCACGCTCGACAAAAGCAACCGTAATTTTTTCGGATATAAAATATATAAAGTTTTGTCCGACTCGATGAAAGCCACCGATTTCGCCGCGGGCGACCTTATTTTCGTTAAAGAAGTAGATCCCGAAACTTTGAAAGAAGGCGACGTTATAACTTTTAATGCCGTAGTTCCCGTTAAAGATGAAAACGGGGTTGAAGAAGTTATTATTACTCACAAAATCCGCAGAGTCGTCAAGGACGAAAAAGGCAAACTCGTCGGTTTTATCACTTACGGAACGACCACGGGCAAAGACGACGAAAAGGTCGTAACCTATCCTGAAGTTATCGGCAAATACTGCGGAAGAATCCCTAAACTCGGTTACTTTTTCGATTTTTTAAAAACCACGCCCGGCTATATAATTTGCATATTCGTTCCGTTTATGGTTCTTATATTGTCGCAGGGCGTAACCAGCGTAAGGCTGTTTAAAAAGTATAAAGCCGAACAAAGCGCCGAGTTAGAACAGGAAAAAGCGCAGATAGCCGCCGAAAAAGAAGAAACCCGGCGTATGATGGCCGAACTTCTCGCTTTAAAAGAGGAAATGGCAAAGGATAATGCGGTAAAAGAAGAAAAAACGGAAATATCAGTCGAAAACGCAAACGGCGGAAGCGGCGAAAATCGAAATTAAAACAGGTCAAAAAGAAAACGTGTAAAAAATATAAAAGGAGAATTTTTTATGAAAACAGTTTCAACCAAAAAAACGTTTATCGCAAGCGTTTTTGCAATGCTTTTGTGCCTTTCGTTGCTCGTAGGTTCCACGTTCGCGTGGTTTACGGACTCGGCAAGCACAAGCGTTAACACCATTAAGGCAGGAAACCTTAAGGTAGAACTTTTAGGCGCAGACGGAGCAAGTCCGCTCGGCGATTCTCTTAAATGGGTAAAAGCAGACGGAGCCGCAGCAAACGAAGAAGTTTTGTGGGAGCCGGGTTGCACTTACAATCTCGAAGGATTCCGCATTAAAAACGCCGGAAACCTTGCTCTTAAATACAAAGTTTTCATAAACGGCTTAACGGGCAGCGCGAAACTTTTAAGCGCAATCGACTTTACCGTAAAAATGGGTGACGAGGTAGTTGCTCTCGAAGGGTTCGAAAACAAACTTGCCGCTAACGCCGTAACCGACGTTATAACGATAAGCGGAACGATGAAAACAGACGCGGGCAACGACTATATGAACGAAAAAATCGAAAACATTTCGATAACCGTAGTTGCAACGCAAGATACGGTTGAAAGCGATTCGAACGGCAATACTTACGACGAAAACGCCGTTTATCCCGTATTTGCTTCGGCAACCGTTAAAGCGGACGAAGACACCGTTTTAAAAGACAAACAAGAAGATCACGCCGTAAAGGTTACCGCTCCCGTAGGTTCGGTTGCCGACGGCGCCGAATTGAACTTAACGGTTGTTGAAACCGCAGTGCCCGCTACTATTACTGTGGCTACGGAACAAACGAGCCAAAGTTACGAAGTAACCTTAAAAGACGCCGACGATCACGAAGTTACCGCTCAAAGCGGTTTGTTCGAAGTAGAACTTCAAATCGGCAAAAATCTTAGCGGCGTTCAAATGTATCACGACGGCGCTGCAATGACTAATGACGGCACCACTCTTACCGATGCGGCAGATCACTACGTTTACAGTTCGGCTACCGGCTACGTTACCATGAAGGTCAGCCACTTCTCGCCGTTCACTGCCGTTTATGCTAAACCCGCATGGGGAGACAGCGTTGCGGAAGATTATGCTACTCCCGTTGACGAAAACGCTAAAGTTGTAACTATCGCTTCGGCTGAAGAACTTGCATTGCTTGCGCAACAAGTTAACGGCGGAAAGAACTATAACGGCTATACCGTTAAACTTGCCAACGATATCGATATTGGCGAATATCAATGGGTTCCTATCGGTAACTCTGATGCTAAGTTCCAAGGGGTATTCGACGGTCAAGGTTATACTATAAGCAACCTTATAATCGATCAATCGGGACAATGTGACGTAGGTTTGTTCGGATTTACCACCAACGGCGAAATTAAAAACTTTACTCTTAAAAATGCACATGTAAAAGGTTATCTCGACGTAGGTGCCGTTGCAGGTACCCCGTATACTTCGAAATACAGCAACATCAGCCTTACCGGCGACGTTGAAATTAGCGGCTATGCTTACGTCGGCGGTATGTTCGGCAAAAACGCTTACGCAAACCTTACCGACCTTACTATCGACGTTAACGAAGGCAGTTACGTAAAAGCCGATTCTAAAAACTATCGCACTTACGTAGGCGGTCTCGTAGGCTTTATGGGTGAAGGTAATCAAACTGTTAAAAACGTTACTTCTAATATCAACGTTACCGGTTCTACTTGCGACGTAGGCGGAATCACCGGTATCGCTCACTATGACAACACCTTTATCAATTGCCATTCGAGCGGTGACGTAACCCTTGAAAAGGCGCAAGACGCAGGCGACGAACTTGAAATCGGCGGTATCGCGGGCGTTTGGCATAACGGACAGGGTACCGTAACTCTTAGCGGTTGCACTTATAGCGGTAAACTTTCAAGCACAAACGTAACCACCGGTGCGGTTGCCGAAGACGGTTTCTGCTATAATGGGCTTGTAGGTAACAAATATAATCGCGGTTCAGAATCGGGAAATTTAATTATCGAATAATTAAGTTAAAAATCCGTGAAGTAACCGGTTCGCAAGGCGTTGCGATAAGCGCAGGCACTAACAGCGGTATGCTTACCGTTAAAGGCGGCGTTTACACCGTTACCGCAGAATAAAATGATAAAAATAAAACCAAAAAAGGCGTTTGAATTTTCAAACGCCTTTTTATTATATTATACGTTATAACAACGTCACCTTTTGGTCTTTATTCGCTTCGCTCGTAAAAATCACTTTCCCAAAATGAGCAGCGGAGTTTGTCTACGCTTGTGAAACCTATTATACGAAGATAAAAAAGCGGGAGACCAATGGTCTCCCCTACGAAAGAAAGGGCGTAATAAACATTTTTAAAAGTAGGGGCGGTCATCGGCCGCCCGCAGATTTTAATCTAATATGGTAGGGCGACTTTGAATCGCCCGCCGTTTCTCGTCATATAAGCGGAGCCGTAAGGCGAAGTCGAAACATCAAGGCGTAGTCGCGCATCATAAAATTTTTCGCTTGCGCTTGATCCTTCGGCTAACGCTCAGGAAGACTTTTTGTGTATTTTATTCCGTAGGGGCGACTTTGAATCGCCCGCAAAACGATAATTTAATTAACAAACAATGCGGTGCCTTCGCCTCCCCGCAAAAAACATATAAAAAGTGCGAACTATGGGTTAATCGACCTATAGCCGCACTTTTTGCTTTTTTTCTTTGCTAAACTTTAACTTTTTGCCAAAACTTTTTTAAGTTTTGCATATCTCGGCAAGCCGTTTTCAAGAGGCGCTTTCGCGTCGCCTTGAATTAAGGGCAGGGCATAATTAATAAATTCGTCCGAAACGTAGGTTTCGTCGTTTATAATCCACTTCTGCGGAAAAACTTTAACCGCGTTTGCCGCAAGCGACAAATCGACCGTTTTATAGTTTATTTTATAGTTTTCGCACGCGCCGCAATCGTAACCGCCGCCTGCGTTTTTGCACCCGCAAGGCGTTTCGCGCTCGTAAATTATCATTTTGTCGGTTTCGCCGTTTACGGCAGCCAAAACCGCCGCCGCGCCCGCGTTAAACGCTTCGTCTACGTCGGCTTTCGAAGCGACGTGTGCCGAACAGCGTTGCATAAGGCTTAATTCTATTCCGCGGGTTTTAAAGCCCGTGCGTTTTTTAACTATGCGCGAAAGGTTTGCGGCTATTCCGCCGAGTTGCGTATGACCGAAGCAATCTTTAAAACTTGCCGACTGCGATTCGCAAAGCAAAACGCCGTTTTCGTCGTGCACCCCTTCGGATACAACTGCGACGCATTGCCCGTTGTTTTTGGCGCAAACGCGCTCGATATCCGTAACGAATTTATCAAGATCGAAAACGCTTTCGGGCAGGTATATAAGGTCGGGCGCAAGTCCGTTTACCCCCGCCAAAGCGCTTGCGGCGGTAAGCCAGCCCGCGTTTCTGCCCATGGTTTCGATAATGCAAACCGACGGCATATCATAAACTTTTACGTCGAGCGTAAGTTCCATAACCGTAGTCGCTATGTATTTAGCCGCCGAACCGAACCCGGGTGTGTGGTCGGTGCCGAAAAGGTCGTTGTCGATGGTTTTAGGCACTCCTATAACGTTGCAATCCCAACCCGAATGCTCGAAAAATTTCGAAATTTTGTTGCAGGTGTCCATGCTGTCGTTGCCGCCGTTATAGAAAAAAAAGCGCACGTCGTATTTTTTAAAAACTTCTAAAAGCCTGTTGTAATCGGCAGGATCGACGTTAAAATCTTTAAGTTTATAGCGCACCGAGCCCAGCGCCGACGACGGCGTATATTTTAAAAGTTCTATTTCTTCTGGGCTTTCTTTCGAAATATCGAAAAGACGTTCTTCTAAAACGCCCTTAATTCCGTAAGCCGCGCCGTAAACGTTGGTTATCTGCGGCTGTTTAAGCGCTTCGGTAAAAACGCCCGCCGCGCTCGCGTTTATAACGGCGGTAGGCCCGCCCGATTGCGCGAAAATACACGCGCCCTTTAAATTTTTCATCTGTATTCTCCGAAAACTCGATTCTTAAACGAACTAAATCGCTTATAATCAAAACGTTTATAGCAAAATTAAAATAGTTTACAATAAATTCGCCTTCTGCCGAAAAACCGGAAGAAGGCGGGAAGTGCGTTTTTCTTTACCGCAAATTGCCGCAGCCTAACTTTCAGCGGCTTAACTTATAAAATAAATTAAAGGCTTAAAGCGTGAGCAATGTCGTAAAGTTCTTTGTTGAAGTGGCGTTTAAGAGACAAAGCGTCGTCGATGTTTTGGTCGATAATGTGGTTATCTTTAATGCCGATAACGCGGTTGGTCTGACCTTCTTCGATAAGTTCGACCGCGCGAACGCCGAAACGAGCCGCAAGCACTCTGTCCTGCATCGAAGGCGCGCCGCCGCGCTGAATGTGGCCGAGTATGGTCGAGCGAACGCAAATGCCTTCTTTGGTAAGACGTTGTTCGATGGTGTTAACGTCGCCCGCGCCTTCGGCTACGATTATAAAGTTCGAAGTTTTGCCGCGTTTTTGGCTGGCAACGATATTTTGGGTGATTTCTTCGAGATCGTAAGGCACTTCGGGAACGAGCGCGTATTCTGCGCCGCCCGAAATGGCGGAATAAAGCGCGATATCGCCGCAGTTTCTGCCCATAACCTGCAAAATGCTTACGCGGTCGTGCGAAGTCATGGTGTCGCGCAGAGCGTTAATCGCCCACAAAACGGTGTTTACCGCCGTGTCGAATCCCAAAGTAAAATCGGTGTATGGAAGGTCGTTATCGATAGTTCCGGGGATACCCACGACTTTAATGCCGTTTTCGTTCGACAAAAGTTGAGCGCCGTGGAACGAGCCGTCGCCGCCGATAACTATAAGGTTTTCGATACCGCGCGAGCGCAGGTTGTCCGCCGCGATTTTACGGTATTTCGGGTCTTTGAATTCGACCGAGCGTGCGGTGTGCAAAATCGTGCCGCCGCGCTGAATAATATCCGAAACCGAACGCGAGTTCATTTCGATAAGATTGTTTTCGATAAGTCCTTTATAGCCTCTGTCTACCCCGAATACGTCGAATCCCTTATAAAGGGCGTATCTTACGCATGCTCTGATGCAGGCGTTCATTCCCGGCGAGTCGCCGCCGCTTGTTAAAATAGCGATTTTTGCCATTTTTTATTTCTCCTTATGTAAATAGTTCGTAAAATATCTTGTTTGCTTATACTATTATAACAAATAAAAATTTAAATATCCACTATTTTTTCGGCTTACAAAAAATTAAAAAAAATCTATTGAATTTTTTTGCGAAAAATGCTATACTGTATATAGATACAAAAATCAGGTTGAAACGGTGAAAAAATGAACGATAATATAAAAACCTGCGATAAAAACGAAACAAGGGGCGATTTTGCGGCTTCGTCGCTTTCCGTCGCCGAAATAATTAAAAGATGCGACCACACCTTTTTAAAAGTTACCGCAACGAAAAATGATATTTTTAAAACGATAAACCAAGGAATAAAATATAGCGCGGCTTCGGTGTGTATTCCGCCGAGCTATGTTAAAAGCGCCTTCGATTATGCGAAAGGGCGCATTAAAATATGCACGGTTATAGGCTTTCCGAGCGGCTATTCTACCACGGCAAGCAAGGTTTTCGAAGCGGACGAAGCGGCTAAAAACGGCGCCGACGAAATAGATATGGTTATAAACGTGGGTGAACTTAAAGCAAAAAATTACGACTACGTTTTAAACGAAATAAAGGCGGTTAAAGCGGCGTGCGGCGGCAAAATTTTAAAGGTGATTATCGAAACTTGCCTTTTAACCGACGACGAAAAAATAAAAGCGTGCGAGCTCGTGTCGGCGGCAAAAGCCGATTTTATAAAAACTTCCACGGGGTTTTCTACTGCGGGCGCTACCGTTGCCGACGTAAAACTTATGCGCCGCTATTGCGATAAAAACGTAAAAATAAAGGCGGCGGGCGGTATAGCAAGCATCGACCAAGCGCGCGAATTTTTGCTTGCGGGGGCCGATAGAATAGGCTCAAGCAGGCTTATAAAAGAAGCAGAAGAAAAGGGTTTATAAAATTTTTGCGGGTTTGTCTGCGGTAGATAATTTTACGGTGAAAACCGCGATAATCGATCTATAGCCCTATATTTTTAAAGTGTAACTTACAATTAACGGGTGAAAATTTATGAAAAAAGATATAAAAGATAACGTAAAAAACGACGAAAAGAACGCGCATTTTCCAACGCCGCATATCGAAGCAAAGGCGGGCGATTTTGCAAACACGGTTATAATGCCGGGGGATCCGCTCAGGGCAAAATATATTGCCGAAAACTTTTTGCAAAACGCAAAACTTATAAATTCGGTGCGCGGAATAAACGGCTATACCGGCGAATATAACGGAAAGCGCGTTTCGGTTATGGCTTCCGGAATGGGTCAACCGTCGATAGGCATTTATTCTTATGAACTTTTTAATTTTTACGACGTTAACTGTATAATCCGCGCGGGTTCGTGCGGCGGCTATTCCGAAAAATTACACGTCCGCGATATTGTGCTTGCGCAGGGAGCATGCACCGACGGCAATTTCGCTTCGCAATTCAAACTTAACGGCACGTTCTGCCCGATAGCCGACTTTTCGCTTTTGTTAAAAGCCGCAAGCGTTTGCGAAAAATATAAAATTGATTATAAGGCGGGCAACGTTTTATCGAGCGACGTTTTTTATTCGGACAGCCCGAACGATTATTTAAATTGGGTAAAAATGGGCGTTTTGGGCGTAGAAATGGAATCTGCGGCTCTTTATATGAACGCGGCGCGCGCCGGCAAAAAGGCTATTTGCATTTTAACCGTAAGCGATTCGTTCGTTTATAAAAACGAAAATTTAAGTTCGAAAGAGCGCGAACGTTCGTTTAACGATATGATTAAAATCGCGCTCGAAACCGCCGAATAAAAACAGTAGATGCGTAATTAGGTTGAAACGGGCGGCTAAACAGCGCCGAAAATAAAATAAGCGGGGGTATAAGCCCGTTAACGGCACTTTTGCGCGGCAATCAACATAATAATTCGTATAAAAAACGACTAAAATTTATAGTTTAAAAAAAAACAAAATATGAAAAAAAACGGCATCGAATTAACCGATAATTTTAGAAAGAGGGTTTTTATAATAGTACTCGATAGTTTCGGCATAGGCGAAGCGCCCGACGCAAACTTTTACGGCGACGAAGGAAGCAACACCCTTGCCGCTGTCAGAAACCTTAAAGAATTTAACTGCCCTAATTTAAAAAATTCAGGGCTGTTCAATATCGACGGAACGGGCGGCGGGGTAGAAAATCCCTCGGGGTGCTATTGCAGATTGCAAGAACTTTCAAAGGGGAAAGATACAACCACGGGGCATTGGGAAATGGCGGGGCTCGTTTTAAAAAAACCTTTTCCCATTTATCCGAACGGTTTTCCGCAGGAAATTATAAACGAATTCGAAAAACAAACGGGCGTAAAAACGCTGTGCAACAAGCCTTTTTCGGGCACCGAAGTTATAAAGGTTTACGGCGAAAAAAGCATAAAAGAAAAGGCGCTTATAGTTTACACTTCGGCAGACAGCGTGTTTCAGATAGCCGCGCACGAAAGCGTGTTCCCGCCCGAAAAACTTTACGAATATTGCCGCATCGCACGCAATATTTTGTGCGGAGAACACGGCGTGGGCAGGGTTATAGCGCGTCCGTTTGCGGGCGAATATCCCTTTTTTCGCACTCCGCGCCGCCACGATTTTTCGCTTACTCCGCCGAAAGAAACCATGCTTAACTTGCTTTTTGGCGCGGGTTACGACGTTATATCGGTCGGCAAAATCAAAGATATTTTTGCGGGCAACGGCATAACCGAAGCGGTTGCTTCAACTAATAACGACGATGGAATGAAAGCGGCTTTATCGCTTATAAAATGCGATTTTAGCGGGTTGTGCTTTATAAATTTAGTCGATTTCGATATGATTTACGGGCACCGAAACGATTGTGCGGGTTATGCGCGCGCGCTTACTTCGTTCGATGAAAAACTCGGCGAATTTTTGCCGCTTTTAAAACAAAACGACTTGCTTATAATAACCGCCGATCACGGGTGCGATCCGTCTACTCCGTCGACCGATCATTCGCGCGAATACGTTCCGATGATAGCGCTCGGCAAAAATTTGAAAAGCGGCGTAAACTTGGGAACAAGAAAGGGATTTTGCGATATTTCTGCAACCGTTTTAGAATATTTCGGATTGAAAAAAGGTCAAACGCAGGGCAATTCGTTTTTAAATAAAATCGAAAAATAGCGTTTTTTACAACGATTTAAGGGGTAATACGGTAACGAATAAGGCTTTTCGTTCGGCGTTTTGCCGTGCGTCGGCTGAAAAAGGAGCGGATATGCGCGCTTACGACATTATAGAAAAAAAGAAAAACGGCGTTGCTTTAAGCCGCGACGAAATATATTTTTTTATAAACGGCTACGTTTCGGGCGAAATTCCCGAATATCAGGCTTCGGCATTTTTAATGGCGGTCTGCATTAACGGAATGACCGAAAGAGAAACGGCGTTTTTAACTTACGCCATACGCGATTCGGGCGAAAAAATAGACTTTTCGCGCATTAAAGGCGTTAAAGCCGATAAACATTCTACGGGAGGCGTTGGAGACAAAACCAGCCTTATCGTTGCGCCCGTCGTCGCTTCGCTTGGGCTAAAAGTCGCAAAAATGAGCGGGCGCGGGCTCGGTCATACGGGCGGAACGATAGATAAACTTGAGTCGATAGAAGGTTTTAATTGCTTTATTCCGCTTGAAAAGTTCGAAAAAACGGTAAACGAAACGGGGCTTGCAATCATCGGGCAAAGCGCCGACCTTGCTCCCGCCGACAAAAAGTTATACGCCCTGCGCGACGTAACCGCAACCATCGATTCGGTGCCCTTAATTGCTTCGAGCATTATGGGCAAAAAACTCGCCGTAAACGACGACTGCATTGTTTTAGACGTAAAAACGGGAAGCGGTGCCTTTATGAAAACGCTTGAAAAAAGCGAAGAATTGGCTTGCACAATGGTGAATATCGGCAAAAACGCGGGCAAAAAAATTGCCGCTTTGATAACGGATATGAGCGCACCGCTCGGCAGGGCAGTAGGTAATTCGCTCGAAATTATCGAAGCGATAAAGGTTTTAAACGGAGAAACTCTTTGCGGTTTTGGTTCGAGGGTTTCGGCGGAAGTATCGGGTGAAAATACCGCAAACGGACAGCAGACGTTTGACGATTTAACCGAACTTTGCGTTTCGCTTGCCGCAAAAATTTACGATTTAAGTGAAAATTGCGGAGAAATAAAAGCGAGAGAAAAAGTTATTTACGCGATTAAAAGCGGAAAAGCAAAGCAAAAATTCAAAGAAATGATAAAGGCGCAGGGCGGAAACGAAAACTGCGTTTGCGATCTTTCGCTTTTTACCCCCGCATTACACAGCGCCGAAGTTTTAAGCGATAAAAGCGGTTTTATAACCGAAACCGACGCGCTTTGTTACGGCAACGCGGCTTTTGTTCTTGGCGCGGGGCGGCAAAAATTAGGAGACAAAATAGATAAAACCGCAGGTGTTTATTTAAACAAAAAAATAGGCGAGCGCGTTGAAAAAGGAGAAAAAATAGCAACCCTTTATTCGAGCGTAACGAGCGATTTTTCGGCGGCGAAAAAACTCGTTTTAAACGGAATAAAAATATCGGAAAAGCCGCCCGAAAAAAAGAAAATAGTTTTGTCGGTTATCGGGTAGCAAAAAATAAAAAAAACAAAACAAAAATTAAAAAGTGCGGCTATAAGCCCGTTATCGGCACTTTTGCCGAAAAAATACGGGATTAAAAACGCAATAAAATATAAAGGAGTAAAAAAAATGAAAAAACAAAGCGTAATCAAAAAACTTTTTGCTGTAATTTTGTGTGGTGCGGTGCTTTCGGCTATAGTTCCGTTTGCTGCTTGCGTTGTTCCCGACGCAACGACTATGGATAATATCACGGGAACTTACGAACTTACCGAAAGACTTTACGGTCAGGATGAAAGCGGTCAGAAAATCGACGTAAAAGCGCGCGACGAAATCGAATCGTATCTCGTTATAAACGCGAACGGCCGCGGTTTCAGAATTTACAAAGATAAGGACACGCCGATTTATTGCATCGAAGTAAAACTCGAATTCAATCCGAGCGACGAGGACCCGACCAAATATAAACACGTCAGCGTTTATCTTGCGCCAAACGCCACAAGTTCGGTTATGCTTACGGTAAAGGGCGGCACGCACGAACTTAAATATTCGAACGAACAATGGCAATTCGGCTCGCATTTAACACTTAAAGCAAACACCATAACCTATAAGCGCATTTCAAGCGTAGACAATCTTAGTTTTATCGAGCAAAAACTCGGGCAAAAATTCACTTATGAAAAGTTTGAGCTTTTAAATTCGATGGGCTTTTATCGTGCGGAAAGTAAATTATACCGCGCAGAAAGCAATGCCGATAGCGTTGAAAGCGATTATATTTATTATTTTATCGATATAAAAAGCGCGGGCGCCAAGCAAGACGGCAGCATAATTTACGGGGCGGATATTTATTACGCGCTTAAATCCGACAAAACGCCGGTTAAAAAGTCAAACGTAGAAATTGCTTACGAAATTTCGGAAAACGAGGCGGTTAAATTCGTTATCGACGGCGAGACTTATAAAAAAGATAAAGGTTCGCTTGATAAAACCGTTGTTATAAACGATGAAAATTACGAACTTTGGCTTTTTGATTACGGCTATCCCGAAAACGGAATCGATTCGGAAATCGCCCGTCTTATCGATGAATATAACGCAGCGAACCCCGAAACGCCCGATAGCCCCGATTCCGAAAACCAGACGGGCGATAATGCAGGCGACGAAACGAGCGGCGAAACGAGCGGCGAAGAGGGCGGGGCAAGCGAAACCCAGGCATAATAAAATAACGTAATTGCTTTAAAGCAAACGAAAAACGCTTTCCGTGCTTTTTGCGGAAAGCGTTTTTTATCAACCTTTTTTAATTTCTTTAAACTTTTTGTTCGCCGCTGTTGCCCGAAAAAACTCCGAATTTTTTGTTATATGCGTCAATCGAATTTAAAATGGTTTGTTCGGTTTCTTCTTTGCCGCTTACTTCTTTAACGGCGGTTTCTTTGCCTTCAAGATTTTTATAAACGCTGAAAAAGTGGCGCATTTCGTCGAAAATGTGCGCGGGCACCTGCGAAATGTCGCTTATGTGATTATAGTTAGGGTCTTTAAAAGGCACGGCAATAATTTTTTCGTCGTTTCTGCCGTTATCTATCATCGAAATCATGCCTATGGGGTGCGCGCGGCAAAGCGTAAGAGGCTCTAACGATTCGGAACATAAAAGCAAAACGTCGAGCGGATCGCCGTCGTCGCCCAAAGTGCGCGGAATAAATCCGTAGTTTGCGGGATAGTGCGTTGAAGTGTAGAGTATTCGGTCTAAAATTATATATCCCGTTTCTTTGTCGAGTTCGTATTTTTTCTTGCTGCCTTTGCTTATTTCTATAACGCAAATAAAATCTTCGGGCGTTATGCGCTTAGGCGATACGTCGTGCCATACGTTAGACATTTGTTTCTTGCTCCTTTGCTTTTAATTCGTTTTTTGCCACTTTTCAAGCGGTAAAATCATTATAACAAAAATCTTTTAGTTTATCAATCGTTTAATATTCAAACTTCTTTTAATTTTATTGACAAAGCGCAAAATTTTAATAAAATATATTTAAAAATAACAGCGATAAATATCGTGATATAACGTGCTTTTCGCAAGTTTTTAGGTTGCGGGATTAAAATAAAAAAATATTTTCAAAATTTATAAAAAATATTAAAATTTACTTTCCTTTTTTAAAAACAAGTGATATAATATAAAACGTAAGAAAAAAATCAAAAGTTAGTTTAACCGTTTAAAAAAATAATTTTATGTTTTTCATGTTGCGTTTACGTTTCGGAAAATAAAAATATAGTTTTTTGCAGAAAGGTTTAAAAAATATAAAATAAAAAAATTTCAAAATTCGCAAATATTTATTGTTTTTGCTTTTCTTTTTTTTATAAATTAGTGCTATAACGTCAACTGATGACCATAACGGGGGCTGCAATTAAAAGAAGGGGATGGCCTTATTCACCGAACAACAAACAGTAGTTGTTCGGTGAATAGGGGAAAGTAAGCGCTTAAAAGATGGGTTAAAAAAGGCGTTAAAAATTATCGAAATCGGCGGGGTAGACGTATCGTCTATGGTTCAGCCGGCTATAAAACTTGAAGAACTTGCAAAAGTGCTTGCAAGCGCCGAAAAAAGAGCAAAAGGAAAATTTGTGGTGGCACTGTGATTAAAACTGTTATATTCGATATGGACGGCGTTATCGCCGATACCGAACCTTTGCACGAACAGGCAAGAACGGGTATGCTTTTAAGGCTGGGGCTCGACGCAGAAAAACTCTCTCCGCTTGCAATCGGCAGGTGTAAACGCGTGTTCTGGCAAGAAATTGCCGATAAATACGGGCTAAAATATACCGCTGACGAGTTGACGGAAATCGAATTCCGCGATATAATAAAAATAGCAAGGGCATTGCCGCTTAAAGCAACCGACGGGCTTTCGGAACTTCTTTCATACCTTAAAACCAACGGCTATAAAATAGCGGTTGCTTCGTCGTCCGACCGTTTTTACGTCGACGAAATTTTAAACATCACCGGTCTTTCCGATTGTTTTTCGGTTCGCGTTACGGGCGACGAAAACCTTAAAGCCAAACCCGCGCCGGATATTTATTTAAAAGCGTTAAAACTTTGCAGAGTATCCGCAGACAACGCGTATGCCGTGGAAGATTCGGATACCGGCTCGAAAGCCGCAAAAGCCGCGGGTATAAAATGCATAGGGTTCGACGCCGTATCGGATAAAACGTTAAAGCAAAAATTTTCGGCTTGCGCGTTTAAGGTAGAGCACATGTCCGATATAATTAAAATTTTACAAGGAGATACGTTCGAATATTCGGTTTGATTTTTCGTTTCGGGCAGCTTCGAATAATTATTCCGACTTGGAAAACGACGTTCCCGCGCCTTATGTGCGCGGGACGGTAAAAATAAACGAAACGTTATCTGCGCTTCGTGGCACGTAGCCGACCTTGCGCCCACCGTGGCAAAGGCTATGGATATAGAGTATTTTCCCTGCGACGGAAAGGCTTTGATCGATATAATCAAGTAATATAATCTGTAACAATAACAAAAGTTTCACCGGTTTTTATGTTTATTCTATTGCAATTTTTAAAAAAATAGATTAAAATAGGGGAAAGAGCGAACAAGTAAAAAAAATACCGAAAAAATTCGTGCAGCGTTTCGTTGCGCGAATTTTGGTTTATATTTTTTTATATTTTTATTTTTGATTCATATATTAGTAATTGTTAACGCAATCACGATAAAACGATTGCGTAAAACGGCGATTGTAAAAAAGAATCGTAAAAAACAGGGGGCGAGCAAAATAGAACTATTATATGAAAAATTAAGCGCGACTTCGCCTGTTTCGGCAGTTATTTTAGCGCTGGCAATAATGCTTTTAAGCGGCTTTTTGGTTACGCGGGTTACCAAACTTTTAAAACTGCCCAACGTTACGGCTTACATACTTGCGGGCATAATAATAGGGCCGTTCTGTTTAAAAGCGGTGCCGCCGAGCGTTATCGAAGGTTCGGCTTTCATATCAGACGTGGCGCTTGCGTTTATAGCTTTTTCGGCGGGCGAATATTTTCGTTTTTCGTCGTTTAAGGGCAAGGGCAAACAACTCGTTATAATAACCGTTCTCGAGGCGCTTACGGCTTCGCTTTTAGTGTTTATATTAACCTATTTCATATTGGGGCTGGGCATAGCGTTTTCGCTCGTTTTGTCTGCTTTGGCGTCGGCAACCGCGCCCGCTTCAACCCTTATGACCATTCGTCAGACGGGCGCAAAAGGCGATTTCGTAGACACGCTTATTTCGGTAGTCGCGTTCGACGACGTAGTGTCGCTTTTCGCTTTTTCAATCGCCATTTCGGTGGCGATGGCGGCTGGAACGGGCTCGATGGATTCGAAAACCGTTCTGCTTCCGCTTTTATATAACGTAATAATGCTCGCTTTGGGTGCGGCGCTTGGGTTCGTTTTAAAATTCTTTATGGCAAAGCGCTCGACCGATAACAGACTTATCGTTTCGATAGCGTTGCTTTTTACTTTGTGCGGCGTGGGAGCGGCGCTTTCGGTGTCGCCGCTTATGGCGTGCATGGTTATGGGCGCGGTTTACATCAACGTGAGCGACGACGACAAATTGTTCAAACAATTAAACTATTTTTCGCCGCCCATACTTTTAATGTTTTTCGTGCGGTCGGGCATGAGTTTCAGGCTCGATACGCTGTTCGACGTGCAGTCGCGGGTGGCGGGCGTGCCGCTGCTTTTAATAGGTTGCTTATACTTCATCGTTCGCATCGCGGGCAAATATGCAGGCGCGTTTGCGGGCTGCAAAATATGTAAAAAACCTGAAAAAACCACATATACGCTGGGGCTTGCGCTGATACCGCAGGCAGGCGTGGCGATAGGACTTGCCGAGCTCGCCGCGAGAACAATCGGCGGCGAAACGGGCA
>JAXEDY010000007.1:0-3356 GCA_034104345.1 Christensenellaceae bacterium
CGGGCGACCAATGGTCGCCCCTACGAAATAAAAAACAAAAATTAGCCTATAAGTCGATTATCGGCATATTCGCATAATTCAAAACTCGCTGTCCCCGCTCTAAAAAAGCGCAAACGAATTCCGCTGTTCCCCACTCGGAAAAAGTGTCTGCGAAAAAAAATAAAAAACACGTTAAAAGATAAAAAACATGAAAAACTTTGAACTGCTCGCGCCGGCGGGTAATTTCGAAAAACTAAAAACCGCGCTTTATTTCGGTGCCGACGCCGTTTACGTCGGGGGTAAAGCCTTTTCGCTTCGCGCGCTGAGCAATAATTTCACCAACGAAGAAATGGAGCAGGCGGTTTTATATACCCACTCGCTCGGCAAAAAAATATACGTTGCCGTAAACGTTCTGGCGCGCAACGCCGACTTTGACGGAATCGACGAATATCTCGGATTTTTGCAAAAAATCGGGGTAGACGCGGTTATTATGTCCGATCCGGGCGCGGTTATGCTCTGCCTTAAAAAACGCAAGGGCTTAGCGGTGCATTTAAGCACTCAGGCAAGCACCTTAAACAAATATTCCGCGAAATTCTGGGCGGATTTAGGGGTAAAACGCATCGTTTTGGCTCGCGAACTCAGCCTTAACGAAGTTAAAGAAATCGCCGATTTTTGCGGCGCCGAAATCGAAATTTTCATTCACGGCGCAATGTGCATTTCATACAGCGGCAGATGTCTTTTATCAAACTATCTTTCGGGGCGCGACGGCAATCGCGGCGTTTGCGTTCAGTGTTGCCGATGGGAATACGAAATCCGCGAAAAAAACAAGGGCGGCGACTTTTTGCCCGTCGAGCAGGACGAGCGCGGCACCTATATTTTCAACAGCAAAGACCTTAACCTTATAAACTATTTAAGCGAAGTTCATTCAAGCGGCGCGGTGTCGTTAAAAATCGAAGGCAGAATGAAAAGCGAATATTATCTCGCAACGGTAATTAACGCTTATCGCAGGGCTATCGACGCGTTCGAAAAGTTCGGCGCGGACTATAAAACCAAGTTCGATTTCGAAGCCGAAGTAGAAAAAACTGCGCACAGACTGTTTACAACCGCCTATTGTCTCGGGCCTAACGATAAAACGGTAAACTATTCCGATTCGCAAAGCCGCGGCAGTCGCACTTTTATCGCGGTTTGTTTAGGAGGCGGAGTCGACGAAAACGGCGAATATTCGCTTATCGAAATGCGCAACCGCTTTAAAATCGGCGACGAACTCGAGGTTTTATCGCCGTCTGATAACAACAACGCGCGCTTTACGGTCGAAAACATGTGCGACTATGAAAGCGGCGAGCAAATAACCGACGCAAAACTCGTTCAGCAAAAAATAAAACTTTACGCGCCTGTAAAATTAAGCGCGGGCGATATGCTCCGCAAGTAATCGTTTGCGGTTTTTTAAGGTTGCTTTTTTAAGCAGGGCAGCAGTGTAAAAACGAAATCGAGCGCCCGAAAGAGTAAGGCGCACTAAAAAAATCAATTAAAAATCCCGCTTTGCGAAGAACGCCGAGCGGGGTTTAATTTAAGTTTTCGGGTTTTAAAAAGTAGGTTTTTGCTTATATATGCGCAACAAAAAACTGAGGGCAGGGCAATAAAGCCCGCCCGTTCGACAAAACCAAAGTTTTAATTTACAGGCGCTTTTGTTTAAAAAAACCGCAAAAATCTTATTCGTCGACTTCTTTAACGAAAACGAAAGCGTGATAATTTTCGTTTTTCTGTTTGAATTTTCCGAGTTTCCTGGTAACTACGACGGGCGACATAGAATGAAATTCCCAGCCGTCAACGCATTCCTGACCTAAAACGTCGTAAAATTTAACTATAGCGTTCTGGGCGGATTCTTTCTTTTTAACAACGAGCGATTCTGAAAAAGGAACAACCTTATAAACTTTCATGCAAGTTCTCCTGCCGATCGGCTTCGGCTTTTTTGCGGCTTAACGCAGCAACGAAACAGCAACAAGTGTCGCGCCGAAACGATATATTTTATAACAGTATAGCATATTTTTAAAAAATAGCAAAGCGAAATTAAAAAATATTTAAAAGTTTTTTAATTTGCAAGCGCAAAACCGTCTGCTTGCGTTTGACTTTTAGTTTTAAATGTAGTAAAATTATCACGCTAAAATGCGAAAACAAAATACGCTTCCTTAGTTAAATGGATATAACAAGCCCCTCCTAAGGGCTAGTTGTGGGTTCGATTCCCGCAGGGAGTACCAAAAAAACCACATTTTTTGTGGTTTTTTACTATTTTTAGGGCAAAAATCGGTCGTTTTTGGAATAATTTGCAACCGGTCTAAGAGTTCATAGCACATTTCACGAGTAAGTTCGGGTGCCTCGAGATATTTCTTCACGTTCCGTATAAACTCGTCCGCGCTCCGGATAGTATTATTCGTTTCGCTTAATTTTGTTTCTGACTCGGCTATTTCGGTTTCAAGCCTTTTCTGAAAATCAAATGGAGTGGGTTGGGCGGATGAACAATATCTGTAATCAAGCAACAGAATTTGTAAATGCTGAACTTATATATAATTAAATAGATATGACAAATCGCCTGCCAAGATGTTTTGGCAGGCGATTTTACTTTTACTTGATTTCAGTTTTCCAAAGGCCGTGGAGGTTGCAGTAAGCATAAACTGCAACAGGTTTATCTTCGCCGGTGCAAAAGGTAGCTTCCGGTGTATCGCCAGGCCTAAAGGCTCTCCGCTGACCGCCATTCTCAGTTTCAACATAAACCCATTGAATGTAGTGCTCCTCGGTCATGGGGTGGGTTGTTTCGCCGACTCTTACGTAAACGGAACCGTTTTCTTTATGAACGTAAGGCAAGTGTTTTTCGACAGTGGCTTCAGTGGTGTTAGGAACCAGCGCCTCCATCTTTTGTCCGCAGCACGTCATAGGGACGCCCGCATCGTGAATAAGACCAATTAAGTTACCGCAATGGCGACAAATATAAAACTTTTCTTTCATTTTTCTTTCTCTCTTTAATAATTTTCTTTACGAACTTCAAAATAAGCTTGCGGATGCTTACATACAGGACATATTTCGGGAGCCGTAGTACCAACAACGATATGTCCGCAATTGCGGCATTCCCAAACTGTTACGCCGGACTTTTCAAATACTGCTTTGGTTTCAACATTTTTAAGAAGAGCACGGTATCTTTCCTCATGTGCTTTCTCAATAGCGGCAACACCACGGAATTGCGCGGCTAAATCATGGAAGCCTTCTTCATCTGCTTCTCTTGCCATACGATCATACATATCAGTCCACTCAGCATTTTCGCCTTCCGCTGCATGGAGCAGGTTTTCGGCAGTGTCACCAAGCTCGCCGAGAGCCTTAAACCACAG
>JAXEDY010000012.1:0-44071 GCA_034104345.1 Christensenellaceae bacterium
TTTTTCCGTTAGACAGGTTTCCGTAATTTTCATCTCTTATATTTAATTCACCACGTTCAATTTTTACAGAAAAATTCGTTTCAGCCCACGAAGTTGCCACAGGATTAACAAGCAATACCGTTGTATATTCGCCGTCTTCAACTGTTATGTCTTCGCCGCAACCTATGCTTAAAAAACACGTTGCGGAACATAAAATAAAAATTAAAATTGTTTTTGCCGTTTGTTTTAATTTGTTCATTTTAATTTTCTCCTTATTTTTCTGTCGATAAGTTTTGCACAATACTTTTAACATTATATGCTTACGTTTTTAATTAAGCAAAAACGCCGATAAAACCTACTATTTTTGACAAAAATTTAAAAATATTCGGGCATATAAAATTTAAAATTTGAACAACGCTCCACTTATCCCGCTCTCATTCTATCATAAAAACAAAAATCCGTCAATAGGGTATTCGAACAAAAGTAAAAAAATTGCACCGTTTAGTAAAAAATATACGGTAGGAATCCTGTTTTTTATCACTGACAAAAAAACCGTGTTTTAAAAAAACAAAAAGGCATATTTTGTGCTTGACAAACAAAATACTTAATATATAATATAAAGAAAAGTGTTCGCGCTTTAAATCCGCTGAAAAAAAATACGGGCGGGGCGTGGTCGGCGTGCTATACAATCTGCCGTGCCGTTGCGCCAAAAAAGCGGGCGAAAACGCTTAAAAAAATTCCCTTAAAGAGATATGCTGCTATGAATACCCAAGGCAGGCAAAAGCAGAAACAAAAAGAAAGCAAGGCTTTTTTAGAAGAAATTAACCGTATTCCCGATTACGACGGCGTTTTCCGCGACAGCGCGAAAACGGGAGGCAAGGGGAAGGGCGTTATTTTCGGTCTTATAAAAACGCGCATATGGCAAATTATTGCGGCGTTTTTCTTTTATATTTTAAAAACGTTGCCCGTATACATAATTCCGCTTTTAACTTCCGCCGTTATCGACGAAATAACGGTAGGCGACGCGGATATTAAAAAACTTGCGGTTTACGCCACGATAATGCTCGTTTCGATATTGCAGAACGTGCCTACGCACGTTGTTTACGCGCGCATAACCGACGGCGTTTTGCGAAGCACGGGAGCGGGTATACGCGATACGGTTATACGCAAACTTCAACGCCTTTCGATAACCTATCACCGCGAAATAGAAAGCGGCAAGTTGCAATCGAAATTCATGCGCGACACCGAAAGCGTAGACCAATATCTGCGAATGATTTTTTATTCGTTCATTCCGACCTGCATAAGCCTTGCGATAAACGTGGGCATAACGCTTTATAAAAGCCCGATAGTGGCGCTGTTCTTTTTGGTGATGATTCCGTTCGACGTGATTTTGGTGCGCATATTTCGCACGCCGATCGCGCAAAGTTACGGAATGCTTCGGCGCGACAGCGAAAATTTGTCGGCAAAACTTACGCAGATGCTCGAAATGCTTCAGGTTACCAAGGCGCACGGGCTTGAAAACGAAGAAATTCAAAAACTCGACGCCGATATACGCAAAGTAACCCGCAGCGGGCTTTACGCCGACCGCGCGGTGGCGCATTTCGGTTCGTGGTCGTGGGTGTTTATGCAACTTTTTAACGTGCTTTGCCTATTTTTCTGCGTGTATATGGCGCTTAAAGGGGTGGCGGGCTTTACCGCGGGCGCGATAATTTTATATCAGTCGCTGTTTGCAAACATAAACGGCGGGGTGCAGGGCATAATAAACGCTTTTCCGCAGATGGCTTCGGGCAAAGAAGCGGTGCGATCGCTTTCCGAAATTATGGACAGCGACGACATCGAAGATTCGCGCGGGAAACGCGAACTTTCAAACCTTAAAGGCGACGTTACTTTCGATAACGTTTATTATAAATATCCCGACAAAAACGAATACGTTATAAAAAATTTTTGTTTAAACGTTAAGGCGGGCGAATGTATCGCGGTAGTGGGCGCTTCGGGAAGCGGCAAGTCTACCATTATGAATATGATAATAGGCTTTTTAAAACCCACAGGCGGCACGCTTTTGATTGACGGGCAGAATATATGCGATTTAGACCTTTCGGCTTATCGCTCGCATCTTTCGGTTGTGCCGCAAACCAGCGTGCTTTTCGAGGGCAGTATACGCGAAAACATAACCTACGGGCTTAAAAAATATTCCGAAGAAGAACTTCTCGACGCGGTAGAGCGCGCAAATATAAACGAGTTTTTAAAGGATATGCCCGACGGGCTTAACTCGAACGTGGGCGAACATGGCGGCAAACTTTCCGGCGGGCAAAAACAACGCATAGCGATCGCCCGCGCGCTTATACGCAACCCGAGTATACTTATACTCGACGAAGCGACGTCCGCGCTTGATAACGTTTCGGAATATCACGTTCAGAAAGCCATTGAAAGCGTTATAAAAGGAAGAACAACTTTTATCGTGGCGCACAGGCTTTCGACCATTCGCTCGGCGGACAGAATAGTGTGCATGGAAAACGGCGAAATTGCCGAAACGGGCACTTACGACGAACTTATGGCGCTTAAAGGTAAATTTTACGAACTTAAAAGACTTTCGGAAGTGACTACGAATTTAAACGACGAAGTTGCCGCGGGTTTAAACGGCGAAAATAAATAACAGCCGTAACCGAATAAACGAAAGTCAAAGTTAAATATAAACGATCTTTCGCGCGTAAAAAAAGCGGGTTTAGTATAAACCGATTTGGTTGATGTTCCGATTTATTTTTAAAACGCATTGAAACGCAGGCGAAAGGTAAAATATCAAAATATCGACAAACTGTGGTCGATAGTCGGGCAAGCGGCGGCGGTTAAATGCAGTCGAACGTAAAAACGGCTTGACTTTGCTTTTGGTTTTTGTTATAATGATGTTCGGTAGAAAAAACATTGACGTTGTAATTTGGCGTGTTTTGCGGCTTGATTTATGATTTGATTTCGGGCAGCGTTAAAGCAAAAATTCCAAAATATAACGCACAAGGTGTTTTATGATAGAAGAAGTGATAAGTGAAATAATCGCCGCAGAGCATACCGCCGAAAAAATCAAGGCCGATGCCGAAAAGCAGGCAACCGCTATCGTTGCCGAAGCCGAAAAGCGCGCGGCGGATACTAAAAACGCGACCGACGCAAGGGTTAAGGCGCGCAAAATAAAACGCGGAGCCGAAGCGGACGAAAAAGCCGTAAGCGCCTTTAAAAGCGTAACCGACGAAGCGCGCGCCAAAGCGGACGAAATTATCGAATCGGGCAAAGCCGCTTCGAAAAAAGCGGGCAACGAAATTTATCGGAGAATTATAAATGGCGATTGCTAAAATGCTTAAAATGAAACTCGTAAGTATTTCTTGCGAGCAAGACGCGCTTTTAAACGCTTTGCATAAAACGGGCGCGGTCGAACTTAAAAGTTGCGAGCCGATGTTTGACGGCAAAAAAGTTCCGTCGGATAAAAGCGAGGCTGTTTTTAAGCATGACGGCTGCGAAAGCGCGCTTAATATAATAACGAGTTTTGCCAAGGATTTTTCGAAAAAACTTCCGCCCGACGGAGAGGCGATCGGTTACGACGATTTTATGAAAATAAGCGAGCGCGAATCCGAAATTCTGGGTTACGCGCAAAAAGCCGGCTCTCTTTTTGAAAAATATAACGCGATTAAAGCCGAAATCGTCGCTTTAAAAAACGAAAGCGCGGGCTATGCCGTTTATGCGGAACTTAAAAACAAGTTTTCCGACTTTAAAGGTACGCAAAAAACGCGTTGCGTTTTAGGCACGATAAATTCGCGCGGGTTTGAAAAACTCATCTAAAAAACAAACGGCTCGCTTATATCCGTTACCAAAGAATGTGACGGAAATCACTTGGTCGTTTCGGTTATTTACCACGTCGACTGTGCGAAAGAATGTGAAAAACTACTTGGCGAATGCGGCTTTTCGGCGTGCAATTACAACGGAAGTTTTACCGCTGCCGACGAAATTTACGAAATTAACGAAAAAATAAAAAAATGCGAAAGCGAAAAAAGCGCCTGCGCCGAACAAATTGCGGAACTTGCCGATAACGTAAGCGATTTGCGCGTGCTTTCGGATTATTATGCTTTTTGTATAGAAAAACTTTGCTCGTCCGACGAATTTTTACGCACCGAAACGGCTTTTCTGCTCGAAGCGTATGTTCCGGAAGATAGCAAAGACGACGTTTTAAGCGCCGTAAAAGAAGTTACGCGCGCCTGCTACGTCGAGTTTTACGAAATTCCCGAAACAGAGTTCGCACCCACTTTAATGAAAAACAAAAAAGTGCCGCGACAGTTCGAAATGGTTACCAACCTTTACTCGGTGCCTAAATATCTCTCGCTCGACCCGAACGGAGTTTTAGGGCTGTTTTTCGCAGCGTTTATGGGCTTTATAAACGCCGACGTAGGTTACGGAATTTTAATGATAGTGGGCGGATTTTTGTTCGCCTCTAAACAAAAACGCGAAACTTCGCTTGCAAAACTTGCAAGAGTTATGGCATACAGCGGGTTTTTCACCGTGCTTTTCGGCTTTTTGGTCGACAGTTTGTTCGGCATACCGTTTATGCGCAATATGGGCTGGATTAAAACCACCGCTTTGCCCGATCCGATTAAAGACTTTTCGTCGATGGCGGGCATAAACGTGCCAACGATGCTTTTAATAAGCCTCGGAATGGGCGTTTTGCACATAATGGTAGGGCTGTTTTTAACCGCGCTTATCCATTTTAAACACGGCAGAGTGTGGGACGGCATTTTCGACGGACTCGTGTGGGACGTGTTGCTTGCGGGGCTTATAATTCTCGTTTTGGGAATGATAGGAATTTTAGGTAATGGCGGAACGTTGGCGGGCGCGATAATGATAATCGCCGCCGTTGCCGTGGGCGCGCTTACCGCGGGCAGACACGAAAAAGGGATCGGAAAATTCACCAAAGGGTTCGGCGCGGTTTACGGGCTTATAAACTATATGTCGGATATTTTAAGTTACGCAAGGCTTTACGGGCTGATGCTTTCGGGCGCGCAGATCGCTTCGATAATATCCAACAACTTAGCGCTCCCGATGCTTACTTCCCCGGGGGGCGCAGGCGGAATTATCGCGTGTGCGCTTATAATGATTTTCGGGCATGCGTTCAACGTGGCAATGGGGCTTTTGGGTGCGTTCGTTCACGACGCAAGGCTTCAATACGTCGAATTTTTCTCGCGTTTTTACGAAGGCGACGGCGAACTGTTTACGCCTATGGGCAGCAAACTTTCGCACGTTTACGTTGTGGATTCGCCCGCAACCCCCGATTGATAATTCAACGAACCCCGATCGGTAATTCGGTTTTAAAATAAAAAAGTTAATAAGCAAGTTTTTTATCGCCGTAAAAGCGGCGTAAAAATAAAAAAAATATAAAAAATCAAACAGAAAAAAGAGATTTTTCTCGGAGGAACAATTATGACAGGAACTGTTATCGCAATTTTTGCTTTGGCGCTTTGCACTATCTGCTGCGGCACAGGAAGCGCAATCGGTTTGTTTAAAGCCGGTTCGGCAGCCGCGGGCGCAATCGCCGACGACGAAAAGAAATTCTCGAAAGTATTCGTTATTGCGGTGCTTCCGGCAACTCAGGGTTTATACGGCTTCGTTATAACCATCATCGGGCTCGGCAGCGTGAGCATGGGCATGGAAGTAAGCCAAGGTCTCGCCGTTTTAGGCGCTACTTTGCCTATGACCGTAGTAGGCATGATCTCGGGTATTTTGCAGGGCTTAACTTCGGCAAGCGCGATAATGTCTATCGCTAAAAACGACAATGCGGGCGCTAAAATGATGCTTTTCCCCGCAATGGTCGAAACTTATGCGATTTTGTCGCTTGTTATAACCATAATGCTTTTGGGAACCATCGGCTGACGAAAATAAGATTCAACGAAGTTAAGGTAATTTAACGCGATTTATAACGAAATGAACGAAAAAGACGCAATAATACAAAAAATTATTTCCGACGCGCAAGACCGTGCCGAAAAAATTCTTTCCGACGCCAACGAAAAGGCTCGCCTTATCTGGGCGGAAGCGCAAAGCAAAAGTGAAAAAGCGCTTATCGATTGCGAAAAAGAAAGCGATATAGCCGAAAAAGAACTTATCGAGCGTAAAAAAACGCTTGCACGGTTAGAAAGCCGGAAAATTTTGCTCGAAGCAAAACAAAAGGCGGTCGAATCGGCGTTCGAAAACGCGCTTTCGGCGCTTTTGAAAGCGCCCGACGGCGAATACGTTTCTTACGTCGTTACCCGCGCGAAAAAATATGCAAAACGGGGCGACCTTTTGATTTTATCGGCTTCGGCACCCGACGGCGTTACGAACGAAATTAAAAAATTCGCCGCCGAAAATTCGCTTAACGTTAAAAAAACGGGCGATTTTAAGGGCGGGGTTATAATTTCGGGAGATAAAACCGATTACGACTTTACTTTCGAAGCGGCGGTTAAATCTTACGCCGACGAACGTTCGGGCGAAGTCGCGCGCGAACTTTTTAAAGAAAATGATTGAAAAACAGCGTAAAAACTCAACTTTTATAGCCGCTTTTTGCCGCGCGAACGAAGCGAAACTCGTGGGTGCCGCGCGTTTTAAGCGTATTGCCGAAAGTTATTCGATAGACGAAGCGGTGGCGGTGTTAAAAGAAAGCGGATTCGGCGGGGGCGAAAACTACGCCGCCGACGAATATGAAAAACTTATTGCCGCCGACGAAGCGGATCTCGCCGCATTCGTTAAAAGTTACGCGCCCGACGATAAAACCGAATTATATTTTTTGCTCCCTTACGATTTTTATAACGCCGAAGCATTGGTAAAATGCCTGCATTCGGGGTTTTCTTGCGAAAAATATACTTCGACCGAAGGTGCTTATACCATAGGCGAACTTAAAGATTATATATCGGGCGGCAAAGATTGCGGCATTATTTCCGAACTTAAAAACGCCATAGACCAAGCGAAAACGCTTTTAAAAAGCGGGGTGCAAAGCGGAATGCAGATAAACGCCTTGTTTATAAAAGCAAAATATGCTTGCCTTATGAGCCGTGCAAAATACGACTTTTTAAAAGACGTTTTATCGCGCGAAATAATAGCGGCGGATATTTCGGCTTGCCTGCGCTCGGAAAGCGAAGAATACGCGCAAAAAATGCTTATTTCGGTTAAAAACGGCAAAAATGCCGTGGGGCTTACGCCCGCGCAGATAAGCGCGCTCGTTTTAAAAGACGAAGTTAAGGTTAAAAGCGCTTTTTCGGGCAGCGAGTTTTTGCCGCTTGCACTTTCGTCTCTCGAAAGAGCGAAAAAAGGCATGCCGCTGACGGATCTCGAAAAATTTTCGGTCGGATCGGGCGTTACGCTTTTGGCAGATAAAAAATTTACCGAGCTTTCGGGTGCGTTCGTTTTTTCGTCGTATGTGTACAAACGCAAAAACGAAATTTCGTGCGCAAGGCTGTGCTTAACGTGTAAGGCGAACGGGGTTAACTCTGAAGAAATAGTTAAAAGAATCATAGCCGTTTAACAGCCTTTAAACAAGCGTATAAACGTGCCTTAAAAAAATCAAAAATGCCCCTATAAGTCCGTTAACGGCACTTTGGGGATATGCCGACGCGTTCGGCGGGAGAAAAACAATGAACGGCAAAATGGCAATACTCGGCGACGGCGACAGCGTGCTTGCGTTCAAAGCGGGCGGGGTTGACGCGTATTATTGCGGCGACCGCGAAAAAGCCAAAGAGCTTTTGCGCAAACTCGCAAAAGAATACGGCGTTATATTTATAACCGAAAACATCGCCGCCGAAACCGACGATTTGTTAAAAAAATTCAATCAATCGCCGTATCCGATAATAGTGCCCGTTCCTTCGGAGGGCGGCGAAAGCGGATACGCCTATGCTAAACTTAAAGAACGCATGGAAAAGGCTTTGGGCGTCGACATATTGTTTAACAGAGAGGAAAGATAAATGGAACAAACGCAGAACTTAAATTCGGCGGGTAGAATAATTAAGGTCGCAGGACCTTTGATAGTAGCCGAAAATATGGGCGATTGCAAAATGTTCGACGTCGTAAAAGTCGGCGAAAAAGAACTTATAGGCGAAATAATCGAACTCCGCGGCGACAAAGCGTCGGTGCAGGTTTACGAAGAAACTTCGCTTTTGGCGGTAGGCGATAAAGTCGTTTCGACGGGCGAACCCCTTTCGGTCGAACTTGCCCCCGGTCTTATCGAAGGTATTTTCGACGGAATTCAGCGCCCGCTTGCCGAAATGGTTAAAAAATACGGCGACCGTATAAGCCGCGGAATACGCGTAAACAACCTCGACCGCGATAAAAAATGGACCTTTAACGCAACCGCGAAAGTCGGCGACGAAGTGGAAGCAGGCGACGAACTCGGATTTGTAGAAGAAACGAAGAGCGTACGTCATAAAATTATGGTTCCGTTCGGCGTTAAAGGCAAAATAAAAAGCATAAAATCGGGCGATTTCGCCATTACCGAAACCGTTGCCGAAATTCAGACCGAAAGCGGCGATAAAAAAATAACGATGTTGCAAAAGTGGCCGGTAAGAAAATCGCGCCCCTACGCTACGAAAATGCCGCCTTCGATGCCTATGGTAACCGGGCAAAGGGTAATAGACACGCTGTTCCCCGTGGCAAAAGGCGGGTGCGCCGCCGTTCCGGGACCTTTCGGAAGCGGCAAAACGGTAGTTCAGCACCAGCTTGCCAAGTGGGCCGACGCCGAAATAATCGTATACGTCGGATGCGGCGAACGCGGCAACGAAATGACCGACGTTTTAAACGAATTCCCCGAACTTAAAGATCCGAAAACGGGCGAACCGCTTATGAAACGCACCGTGCTTATCGCAAACACTTCGGACATGCCGGTTGCCGCGCGCGAAGCGTCGATTTACACGGGCATTACGATAGCCGAATATTTCAGAGATATGGGATATAACGTTGCGATAATGGCAGATTCTACGTCGCGTTGGGCTGAAGCGCTGCGCGAAATGAGCGGACGACTCGAAGAAATGCCCGGCGACGAAGGCTATCCCGCATACCTTGCTTCGCGCCTTGCCGAATTTTACGAACGCGCGGGCATAGTTAAAGTTTTGGGCAAAGAAGGTTTAACCGGTTCGATAACCGCAATCGGAGCGGTATCGCCCCCCGGCGGCGACCTTTCCGAACCCGTATCGCAAGCCACGCTCCGCATAGTAAAGGTGTTCTGGGGCTTGTCGGCTTCGCTCGCATACAAACGTCACTTCCCCGCAATCGATTGGCTTATAAGTTATTCGCTTTACGCCGATCGTTTAGGCGATTGGTTTAAAGAAAAGGTTGCGCCCGATTACGTCGAACTGCGCGCGTTTATGATGAAAATTTTGCAAGAAGAAGCAAATCTCGACGAAATCGTTCGCCTTGTCGGTATGGACGCGCTTTCGTATAAAGACCGCATGACGATGGAAACCGCGAAAATCATCCGCGAAGACTATCTGCATCAGAACGCTTTCCACGAAACCGATACTTATACTTCGCTTGAAAAACAGCACAAAATGTTAAAACTCATTCACGAATTTTACGTTTTGGGTAATAAGGCGATAGATAACTACGCCGAACTCGACGATATTTTAAACAGCAAAGCCAAAGAGCGCATAGGCAGGGCGAAATACGTTCCCGAAAGCGAAATAAGTTCGCTCGACGATATTTTGCGCGATATGACGGTCGAACTTAAAAAACTCGCCGAAACGGGCGAAAACGACGATTGATTGTATAAACGACCGATTATATAAATTACCTATTGCTATTTATCTACACGATTCAGGTGAAAACTAATGTATAAAGAATATAAAACCATTAAAGAAGTCGTAGGGCCGTTGATGCTCGTCGAAGGCGTAGACGGCGTAGGCTATAACGAACTTGTTGAAATAACGCAGAAAAACGGCGAAGTCCGCCGCGGAAAAGTTCTCGAAGTTAAAGACGACAAAGCCGTCGTTCAACTTTTCGAAAGTTCGCAGGGCTTGAAAATAAGCGACTCGAAAGCAAGATTTTTGGGCAAAAGCATCGAACTTGCCGTTTCGCCCGATATGCTCGGCAGGGTGTTCGACGGTATGGGCAATCCCCGCGACGGCGGCGCGCCCGTTATCGCCGATAAACGTCTCGATATCAACGGCGAACCCATAAACCCCGCCGCGCGCGACTATCCCAACGAATTTATTCAGACGGGCATTTCTGCAATCGACGGGCTTAACACCTTGGTCAGGGGGCAGAAACTTCCCGTGTTCAGCATGAGCGGCTTGCCGCACGCAGAACTCGCGGCGCAGATAGCTCGTCAGGCGGTAGTTAAAAACAGCGACGCGCCTTTTGCAGTAGTTTTTGCGGCTATCGGTATCACTTACGAAGAAGCCGAATATTTTATCGACGATTTCAGAAAAACGGGCGCTATCGAAAGAACGGTTTTATTTACCAACCTTGCAAGCGATCCCGCGGTAGAACGTATCGCAACCCCGCGTATGGCGCTTACTTGTGCCGAATATCTGGCGTTTGATTTGGGAATGCACGTTCTGGTTATAATGACCGACATTACGAACTATGCAGAAGCGTTGCGCGAAGTTTCGGCGGCGCGTAAAGAAGTCCCCGGCAGACGCGGCTATCCCGGTTATTTATATACCGACCTTGCCACGCTTTACGAGCGCGCGGGCAGAATAAAAGGCAAACAGGGTTCGATTACACAGATACCTATTTTGACCATGCCCGAAGACGATAAAACGCACCCCATTCCCGACCTTACCGGTTATATTACCGAAGGACAAATCATTTTATCGCGCGAACTTTATAAAAAGAATATTGTTCCGCCCATCGACGTTCTGCCTTCGCTTTCACGTTTAAAAGATAAAGGTATAGGCGACGGCAAAACCCGCGAAGACCACGCCGACACAATGAACCAGTTATTCGCGGCTTACGCAAGGGGCAAAGAATGTAAAGAACTCGCCGCAATTTTAGGCGATTCTGCTCTTACCGAAATCGATAAACTTTATGCGGCGTTCGCCGAAGAATTCGAAAAACTTTACGTTTCGCAGGGCTTTACGACGAACAGAACCATCGAACAAACTCTCGATTTGGGCTGGAAACTTTTGGCTAAACTTCCGCGCGCCGAACTTAAACGTATTAAAGAAAAATATCTCGATAAATATCTTCCCGCACAAAATTAACCGTTACAGGAAACGGCGGTAAAATTGCGCGGCAGCAGTAAAATTTAAACGCGAAAAAATATAAAAAACTTAAAATCAACGATAAAAAGGTAAAAATGGCACGAATAAACGTAAACCCCACCCGAATGGAGTTGAAAAAACTTAAAGCGCGGCTTAAAACCGCAACGCGCGGGCATAAACTTTTAAAGGATAAATCCGACGAAATGATCCGCCGTTTTTCGGTGCTTTTAAAACGCAACAAAACTCTGCGCGACGAAGTGGAAAAAGAACTTTCGTCCGTTTTAAAAGAGTTTGCGTTCGCAAAAGCGCTGCTTAGTTCGGCTGCTATCGAAAACGCGTTTATGATGCCCACCGCTTCGCTTAGTTTAAACCTTGAAACCGCGTCGATTATGAACGTTGCCGTTCCTAAAATCACCGTAAGCGAGCAGAAAAGCGACGAACCTTATCCTTATGCGTTTACGGGCGTTACCAGCGAAGCCGACTATTCGGTTAAAAAAATCACCGAAGTAATTAAAAAACTCGTTGAACTTGCCGAAGTCGAAAAACAGGTGGCTATGCTCGCCGACGAAATCGAAAAGAACAAACGCCGCGTTAACGCACTCGAATACGTTATGATTCCGCAACTTAACGAAACCATTAAATATATCACTTCAAAACTCGACGAAAACGAGCGCGCGGCTACAACCCGCCTTATGAAAGTTAAAGATATGATAGCCGAAAGGGCGTAGCGCTCATATTTAAAAAAATAAAAATCGGCGCAGGCTTTACTGCTGAAAATAAAGCGGCTTTTAACGGCGCTTAAAGATTAAAAAATAACTTAAAACACAAAACCGCCGCAGGCAAAATTTATTGCCCGCGGCGGTTTTTTTAGTTATAGTGATTTAATATTAAAGACAATATTATGTTTGTAACCGTAACGTACGTTATCGCAATCAAAAGCAAAACGACAAATCCTATAATCGCGCCTTTTCCTGCCGATTTTGCACGCAAGGGCATTTGGTCTTTCCATACAAAATATAAAATCAAGCCTACTATCGGAAGAAAAAAACTTAAAATCGCATAACCCGCACTCGGCGCGTCGCTTACAGTTGTAGTAAGCGGTTTAATCTGAACGCCGCACTTGGGGCATATAACGGCATTATCGTCGATTTGTTCTTTGCAGTTCGGGCATTCCATAGCGTTTTTCCTTAATACTTGATATTTTCTTACGAAAATTCGTTATTTTTATTATATTCCCATAATAATGGGAAGTCAAGTAATTTTCCCATATTTGTGGGAAAATAAGATTATGGAATTTGAAACTTTTGGCGAAAGGCTTAAAAACTTGCGCAAAGAAAAGGGAATAGGGCAGGTTGAGCTTGCAAAACAGATAGGCGTAGGCAAATCGGTAATAAGTTTGTGGGAAATAAACAAATGCGAACCCACACTCGGCAAACTTATATCGCTTTCAAAATTTTTCGACGTATCAATCGACTATCTTGCCGGGCTTGAAAAAGATTGATTTTTCTTTTTTTATCGTAGCGGGTAATTTTTTAATTTTTACCCGCTATTTTGCTTGCAAAATTCAAGCGTTTATAGTAAAATAAAAAAAGTTACGGGGGCGTAGCCCAGTTGGTTAGAGCGCCTGCTTGACATGCAGGAGGTCAATAGTTCGAGCCTATCCGTCCCCACCATAACGTAAACGGCACTTTATTCGAAGTGCCGTTTTTCGTTATAATTAAGATAGGCTCGAACTATAACGAGCGGAGCGAGTAAATATATATAATAATGATTTTCGGCGCAAACGGAGTTTACCAAAAACGCAAAGCGTTTTTCCGAAATATCTGCGAGCCTATCCGTCCCCACCATAACTTAAACGGCACTTTATTCGAAGTGCCGTTTTTCGTTATAATTAAGATAGGCTCGAACTATAACGAGCGGAGCGAGTAAATATATATAATAATGATTTTCGGCGCAAACGGTTATCTTTTGAAAGATGAGAGGCTATTTCGAATGTTCCGTCGTTTATAAAAAAGACAACGCTTATCGGGCGATTCGTGAATCGCCCCTACTATTAAAAGGTTATATTGTGTGTTTTAATTGTAGGGGAGACCATTGGGCTCCCGCATTTTTACCAAAAAATATTCGTAGTGAACGGCGCCCACGACGTCCCGCTGTTTAGTAAAAAACAACCGCTTGGTAAAATAATTGTATGGGCTATTTCGAATGTTCCGTCGTTTGTAAAAAAGACAACGCTTATCGGGCGATTCGTGAATCGCCCCTACTATTAAAAGGTTATATTTGTATTCTAATTGTAGGGGAGACCATTGGTCTCCCGCATTTTTACCAAAAAATATTCGTAGAGGACGGCGCCCACGACGTCCCTATGTTTAATAAACAACAACCGCTTGGTAAAATAATTGTATGGGCTATTTCGAATGTTCCGTCGTTTATTAAAAAGACAACGCTTATCGGGCGATTCGTACCCCTTACCATTATGAACGTGAAAATGAATAAAAAACGGGCGACCATTGGTCGCCCTTACGGTAAAAATATGATAAAAGTCTGTCTATAAGTCGATTATCGGCACATTTGCAAAATTAAAAACCGCTGTCGCCACTTGGGAAAAGTGTCAACGAAGTTGACGAAAGGAGACGATATTCGTATAAATAAAATCCGCTTCAGTCGGTTGTTAATGCAATCGACGCCCGCTCGCCGCGGCGGCTATCCTTTTGTCGGCAAGCCGACATTACACTTTCGCTCAACATGGCAAAGTGCGGTAGACGACTGCGCTCACGCTCAAAAGCCCGTAAAAACAAAAGATTGCCTGATTATTAAACGCTAAAAAGTCTTGACATATTCTTTGCGCCGTGATAAAATATCTTTGTATGAAAAAATGCGTCGGATAAAAGGCAATTCGGCTATTTTACCGCTAAAAATGCGGATTTGCTATCGCCTTAAAGCATTTTTAATGCATAACGACAATCGGAGAAAAACATGAAAAATTATCTTGCGATAGATATCGGCGCAACGAGCGGCAGACATATCGTCGACAGCAACGGAACTTTAACCGAAGTTTTCCGTTTCGATACGGGCTTTAAGCGCGACGAAAACGGAACGCTTATCTGCGACGTTAAAAAACTTTTCGAAAACGTTAAACAGGGCATAAAAATCGCGCTTGAAAAGTTTGAAAAAATCGAAAGCCTGGCAATAGATACCTGGGGCGTCGATTACGTTTTGTTAAGCGGCGACGAAGAAATTTTGCCCTGCGTAAGTTATCGTGACAGCCGCACGCAAAAATCCGTGCCGCTCGTTCACGAAAAAATTCCGTTTAACCGCCTTTACGAAATTACCGGCACCCAATTCCAAGAATTCAACACGATTTATCAACTTTATTGTGACAAAATTTCGGGTAAGTTAAACGGTGCGACCGATTTTTTAATGCTTCCCGAATATCTGAATTATAAACTTACGGGAAAAAAGGTTAAAGAATACACCGCGGCTTCAACGACCGGAATGGTAAACGCAAAAACCCGAGAATTCGACGACGAAATAATTTCGGCGCTCGGTTATAACAAAGATTTGTTTAAAAAACTGCATCTTGCGGGCGAAACCGTGGGGTTTTTATCCGAAAGCGTCGCAAGCGAAGTGGGCGGGCAGGTTAAAGTCGTTTTGTGCGCTTCGCACGATACGGCAAGCGCGTTCGAAGCAATCGATTCCGAACCCGATTCGGTTATAATTTCAAGCGGCACATGGTCGCTCGTCGGCGTTAAGTTAAAAGAACCCATAACGAGCGGAATCGCTAAAAAATATAACTTCGCATGCGAAGGCGGGGTGGGGTATATCCGCTTTTTGCGCAACATTACGGGAATGTGGATTAACGTTAAGTTGCACGAAGAATTTAAAAAATCGTTCGACGAAATGACCGCTTTGGCTCGCGAAAGCACCTTTAACGGAATTTTCGACGTAAACGATCCGTCGTTTACCGCGCCGGATTGCATGAATAAGGCGATAACCGACTATTTTATCGCCCGCGGCGAAAAAGCACCCGAAACCGACGGCGATTTTTATCGTGCGGCTTACCGCTCGCTTGCTTACGGTTATGGCGAAACGGTTAAACAGATAGAAGAGATCACGGGTAAGCCATATAACAAAATTTACATCGTGGGCGGCGGCGCGAAAAATAAGTTTTTAAACGGTTTAACGCAAGAACTTACGGGCAAAGAAGTAGTGGCGCTCCCCATCGAAGCAACTTCGATAGGCAATTTGAAACTTCAAAAAAAAGTCGGCGAATAAACGGTGCAGGCGCACACGAATAAACGCAGATAAAAACCGTATAGCGGTTCGGCTTTATAATAAAAAACGATAAAAAATTAAAACAAAATTGCGCTTTTTTCGCGCAAGGGAGATAAACTTTTTATGAAAAATATTTTAGAAAGCAAATTTTTAAAAGAATTTACGGCTACTTGCTCTAACGCATATCGTTTGGGTTGGGACGAACGCAACGGCGGCAATATTTCGCTTATACTCGACGAAGATCAGGTTAAAGACTATCTCGATTTAAACAAAGTTATCCGCGAAATTCCCATCAGTTTTAAAGCGCCCGAACTTGCAGGCAAGTTGTTTTTGGTTACCGGCACGGGCAAATATTTTAAAAACGTAGAAAAAGATCCCGAAACCAACTTGGGTATTATAAGAATAAGCAAAAGCGGCGACTGCGCCGAACTTTTGTGGGGTTATAAAGACGGCGGCAGATTCACGAGCGAACTTCCCGCTCACCTTATGAGTCATATCGTTCGCCTTAAACAAAACCCGAACAACCGCGTTATTATGCATTGCCACCCCAACAATTTGGTTGCGATGACTTTCGTTCACTCGCTTGACGAACGCGAATTTACGAGAACTATTTGGCGAATGGAAACCGAATGCATGGTTGTTTTCCCCGACGGTATAGGCGTTTTGCCCTGGATGCTTTGCGGTAACAACCAAATAGGCGAAGCAACTGCCGAAAAAATGAAAGATTTCAGGCTTGTAGTTTGGGCGCACCACGGAATTTACGGTGCCGGCACCGATTTGGACGAAGCGTTCGGCCTTATCGAAACCGCCGAAAAAGCCGCCGATATGTGGCTTAAAGTAGCTCACCTTAACATCATAAACACCATATCCGACGAAAATCTTAAAGAAATTGCCAAAGCGTTTAACGTCGAATATAAAAAGGGTTGGCTCGATTAAGATATTTTAAAAAATTCAGAGGCAAAATCTCGCATAAAACGCGGGATTTTGCAAAAACCGCTTTTGAAATTCGCTCGTTTTAGACAAAAAAAGAAAAAAAGTTTTAAAAATTTTTAAAAACGGCGTAAAAACGCTTTACAAATTTTAATCGGTGAATTATAATAGGTACATAATTTGAAGTTGAGTTGCGTAGCGACCGCTTCAAACTTAAAAAGCTCATCATTTTCCCCCTTATCATATATTTTTTACAAAAAGCAATTCGCATCGAGTGCGGGTTGCTTTTTGCGTTACAAAAATTTTTTTGCATAAATCGGGGCGTTATGCGTTCGGATCTTTTTTCAAACAAAAGTTTTAAGCGCGGCATTTAAGGTAAACGCGGCGTATCGCTTTACTAAAAAGCCGAAATATTATATAATTGAGTTATGAAAAATTCTGAAAAAACAACCAAATTCAACAACACGATATTAACGGGGGCCGACGGCGGAACCGCGTTCTCGGTGGTTTCGGCGGTGACTTTGTTCGTTGCCATAGTTTATTCGTTTATCGTTTTAGCCGCGGGCGAAAGCGGAAAAGCGTTTAACCAAAGCGATGCAGGCAAGTTTTTGTCTTATTTTATATCTACCGCGGGGCTTATAATATCTGCGGGGTATATAGCTTTAAGGGGAAAATTTTCGATAAAAGAAACTTGTGCGTTAAAAAGTTTTTCGCCAAAATATCTGTGGATAATTTTGCTTTTAGCGTTCGGAACTTTGTTCGGGTTATCGTGGCTGAATACCGCGTTTATCGACCTATTGGGGCACTTCGGCTATAAAGCGACTGTTCCCGAAATACCAAAAAACGATTTTAAAGATTTTATTTTATGCCTACTTTTTATATGCGTATTGCCCGCTTTTTTCGAAGAACTTTTGTTCCGCGGATTTATTCTGGCTTCGGCAAAAAGGCTCGGAACGGCGTTCGCCGTTATAACGGGCGGGGCGCTGTTTTCGTTGTTCCATAAAAACCCCGCGCAAACGCCTTATCAGTTCGTTATGGGCGCGCTTATGTGCCTTTTGGCGATTAAAAGCGGCTCGCTTTTCCCTTCTGTAATACTGCATTTTATAAACAACTTTTACATAATAATTCTATATTTCGTTGCACCCGAAGGTTTTGGTTTTTCGCCTGCGCTTGAAATAATTCTGGGCGTTGTTGCGATATTTGCGCTCGGTTTTGCGATTTATTACCTTATTAAAAAGTGCGCTCAACCCGAGTTCGAGCATAAAACCACGCAAAAATATCTTGAAATTTTCGATTTAAAGCAACAACGCAAACAATTTTTGATTTTTGCGCTTGCGGGAATTGCGGTTTGCGCGTGCATGTGGATAATGAATTTGTTTCCCGCCGCATAGCGGTAAACTGAAAAAGGAGCAGGAAAAAAAGCGTTTTTTAATAGAAAAACAAGGCGAAATCGCTTTGAAAACGAATAAAAATGTTTAAAGTAAATTTAGTTGCCGTGGGCAAAATAAAAGAAAAATTTTATACCGACGCGTTCAACGAATATAAAAAACGGCTTGCGCGTTTTTGCGAATTTACCGTTTACGAGTGTAAGGAAGAAAGCCTTGAAGGCGTTGCGCCGGCGGTCGCTTTAAAAAAAGAATGCGACGAAATTTTGCCGCTTTTAAGGGGTAAAGTAATTGCTTTGTGTGTTGAAGGCAGGCAGTTTTCGTCGGAAGATTTTGCCGAAAAATTAAAAGAAACAAAAGATACGGCGGGCGAAATAACTTTCGTTATAGGTTCGTCGTGCGGGCTTGACGAGCGGGTTAAAAACAGGGCGGATTTAAAACTTTCGTTTTCGAAAATGACCTTTCCGCACATGCTTTTCAGGGTTATGCTCGCCGAACAGATATACCGCTGCTTTATGATAAACGGCGGCGGAAAATATCATAAGTAATCGCTGCAAATAATATCTGCTAAAATCGCCGCAAAAAAACGCCCGGCAAAAGAATTTACGTTTCGTTTTGCTGTGAAAAATTTAAAGGATTAAAAAACGCGAACTGTACGATAATCGACCTATGAACGGACTTATTCAATCGAAAAAGCAAATCGAAAAACTTAAAGCGCTTGAAGAAAAGCAAAAAAAATCGGATGAAAAATTTATGTGCGCGGCGTTAAAGCAAGCGCGCGTTTCGCTTAAAAACGGCGAAATTCCGGTTGGCGCGGTAATAGTAAAAGACGGCAAAATAATAGCGCGCGGCTCAAACAAAAAAGAAAGCAAAAACTGCGCCGTTTATCACGCCGAAATAAACGCCTTAATTTCGGCTTCGAAAAAACTCGGCTGGCGGCTCGACGGATGCGAAATGTTCGTTACGTTAGAGCCTTGCGCGATGTGCGCGGGGGCTATCGTTTCGTCGCGCATTAAAAGGGTGGTTTTCGGGGCAAACCAAACCGATTCGGGCGCGTGCGGCACAAAAAACGAACTTAACGTGCTTTTAAACAGCGGACTTAATTTTAAAACCGAAGCAACCGGCGGCGTTTTAAAAAACGAATGCCTTGAAATTCTGCGCGAATTTTTTGTTTCGCGCCGCTAAAACTTAACGGGTTCGATTCCCGCTCGGCTAGTCGGGGCGCATTGTTAAACCCCGTTATGAGAGAATTGCATAAAAAATAAAATAACGAAAAATAAAAATTAAATAAGGCGCTTTTTTAGTTGACTGAATGAAGTTATTTTATTATCATGGAATAGACCGCGAGATTGCGGCGCCTTGTTTTATATTAAAATCGGCGCGGTTTTGCGGCGCGGGGGAAGAATATGTAAAAAACGCATCGTTTGCGTTAAAATATATATTTTTACATTAAATCGGCGGAGGTCTATATGATAACCCACAGCACGGAAATTAAACTTTTTTCGGGCAACTCGAACAAACCGCTCGCGGAAGCGATTGCGCGCGAACTTAATCTTTCTTTAAGCAATATCGAAGTCGGTCACTTTTCCGACGGAGAAACCAGCGTGCATATCGGCGAAACCGTTCGCGGTCGCGACGTGTTTATAATTCAGTCTACGTCTTACCCCGTTAACGAAAATCTTATGGAGCTTCTCGTCTGTATCGACGCGCTTCGTCGCGCCAGCGCAGGCAGAATTACCGCGGTTATACCTTATTTCGGTTATGCCCGTCAGGACAGAAAGGCTCGCCCGCGCGACCCCATTACGGCTAAACTCGTTGCCGATATCATTACTTCCGCCGGTGCCGACAGAATTCTTACGATAGACCTTCATGCCGCTCAGATTCAGGGATTTTTCGATATTCCCGTCGATCATCTCGAAGGCGGCCCAATCCTTTATAAACACTTCAAACACATGGCCGACGAAAATTTTGTGGTCGTTTCGCCCGACGTGGGCAGCGTTTCGCGTGCGAGAAACGTGGCTGCAAGGCTTAATTGCCCCATGGCTATCATCGACAAACGCCGCCCAAAAGCCAATCAGGTCGAAATTATGAACATAATCGGCGACGTTAAAGGCAAAACCTGCTTGCTTGTCGACGATATGATCGATACCGCCGGCACTATCTGCCAGGGAGCCGAAGCTCTCGCCAAAAGCGGCGCTACCAAAATTTACGCCTGCTGCACGCACGCCGTTTTGTCCGGTCCCGCTATCGAACGCCTTAACGCTTCGCCTATCGATAAAGTCGTAACGCTCGACACCATCGAACAGCCGGTCGAAAAACGCATCGATAAGCTTGAAATTTTATCGGTTTCGAAACTTCTTGCCCGCGCTATCGAAAACATTTATATGGACAAGAAAATGTCTGAAATTTACGATTCCTGAAAGAATTAAAAAACTAATTTCGGATAGTCAACTTAAAATTCTTACAAAGGGCGTTTATAAAAAACGCTTTTTGTTTATTAAAGTAAAAAAATGCCGCTTTGCCGCTAAAAAACGAAAAAGAGGCAAACAAATTAAAGTAAAATTATGAAAATTATTTTCGGGTTAGGCAATCCAGGGGCCGAATATGCCAAAACCTATCATAACTTAGGTTATATGGTTTTAGATAAACTCGCCGAAGAATTAAGGGTTGACCTAATAAAAAAAGACAAAAAAAGCATTTACGGCGAAACCACCGTAAACGGCGAAAAGGTTTTTCTCGTAAAACCGCTTACTTACATGAATTTAAGCGGCGAATGCGTTATAGAATATCTTAATTTTTACAAGTGCGATCTAAGCGATATTTTAGTTATATACGACGACATCGACGTTGATAAAGGGCTTATAAAATATAAATCCAAAGGTCAGCCCGGCACGCATAACGGAATGCGCAACATTACAAAAATCGTAGGTTCGGGCGATTTCCCGCGGCTTCGGGTGGGCAGTAAAAACACCAATCACGAAATCCCGCTTATCTCTTACGTTTTAATGGCGATTCCCAAAGCCGAACAACCCGTTTTAGACGGCGCTATCGAAAAAGCGAAAAACTGCGCGCTTTGTTTTATAAAAGGCAAAACGGCAGAAGAACTTATGTGCGAATTCAACGGCGCGGCAGGCGAACGTTAAACGGCGCGTAACGAGAGAAATTGAACGGATAAAAAAATCAAAATGCGCGCCTATATGTCGATTAACGGCACTTTTATAGGTCTTATTTAAGGCGCAAAACAGTGTTTTTATATATTTGCCGCTTTTATAAATACGACTATGCTGCAAAAATATATACAACTTGAAAACATGGGCGAAAGCCTTGTTTCGCTTAAGCAAAACGTCCGCGGGGGGATTCCTTCTGCGGTTTTTGGCGTTCAGTTTCCGCACAAATGCCACATTGCGGCGTCGCTGGGGCTTAAGGTTATTTATATCGCCGCCGATGCGCTTACCGCCCGCGCCGCCGCCGCCGAAATGCGCGTTTTAAGCGGAGAAAAAGCGGTTTATCTCCCCGCCAAAGACGACGTGCTTTTATATAACAAGGCAATTTCGAAAGACGCGGTTTACGGCAGAGTTGCCGCGCTTTACGCGCTTAAAAACGGAGCGAATTTCGTTGCCTGCACCTTTGAAAGTTTGTTCCAGCTTATGCCTAAAAACGTAAGCGGGGTTACTTTTGAAGCGGGCAAAGAATATAATTTCGACGATATAACGAAAAAACTGGTCGATTTCGGCTATCGCCGCGTCGAAGAAATTGAAAGAAAGGGCGAATTTTCGTTTAAAGGCGACATTTTATACGTCTTTCCCGTAAATGCCGAATCGCCGGTGCGCGCCGACTTTTTCGGCGACGAACTTGAAAAACTCCGCGTTTTAGACGGGGTTGGCACCGACCTTAAAGTGGGCGAAAAAATAGAAAAGGCGCTTATTCTGCCCGCAAAAGATTTTTATATCGATCCGCTCGAACGCGCCACGTTAAAACTTAAACTGCAAGCCGAAAAAAAATCGGCGGGGCTTGGCATTTACGCGCAGAAAACGCGCGATATGGCAAACGAACTTATCGAAAAACTCGAATCGGGCTCTGATGATTATTCGCTTTCGTTTTTAGTTCCGCTACTCGATTGCATGCAGGGCAAAATCACCGACTATATCGGAACCGACGCGGTTGTTATTTTCGATGAGCCCAAACTTTTGCGCGACGAGATAAACGGAATAGTGAAAGAGCATTACGAACGCTGTTTGTCGCTTAAACGCAGCGGCGAATGTTTTTCGTTTACGCCCGAACAGTTCAAAAAAGAAGAACGGGTGCTTAAAGAACTCGATCTGCCGCGTAAACTCGCGCTTTCGTCGCTTACGGCGCGCGTTGAATTTTTCAGTCCGCTTTACACCGTATCGATAAAATGCGGCAGCGTGCCCAAATATTATTTAAAGCCCGCCGAACTTTTTACCGATATTAAAAACTGGCGCGCAACGGGCTATCGCGTGCTGGTGTGCTGCGGAAACGCCGAAAGGGCGCAACGACTTTCGCTCGAACTCGACGAGCGCGGGGTGTTCAACGACCGCATAAACGATTTCGAACCGAATTTTTCGGGCGTTAAAATAACCGAATATTATCTTACCAAAGGCTTTATATATCACGAAAGCAAAACCGTGGTTATCGGCACGGGCGACGTTTACGCAAAGCCCGCCGAAAAAAAGATGAAGCGCCGCCGCGGCGACCTTTACACCGCGCCCAAAGAAGGGGATTATTGCGTTCACGAAGTTCACGGCGTGGGGCTTGTGCGCGGAACAAAGCGCATAACCACGTCCGACAGCACCAAAGATTACGTCGCAATCGAATATAAGGGCGGCGATATGCTTTACGTTTGCGTAGACCGGATGGACTGCCTTACCAAATATCTGGGAGCCGAAGAAAAGCCGCAACTTTCTAAAATAGGCGGGCAGGAATTCGAGCGCGTTAAAGAGCGGGTTAAGGCTTCGATAAAGGCGCTTTCGATAAATCTTAAAAAACTTTATAGCGAGCGGCAGGCGAAAAAGGGTTACGCTTATCCGCCCGACGACGCGCTTATGCACGAATTCGAAGCCGCTTTCGAGTTCGAGCCTACCGAAGACCAACTTCAATCGATTGATGAAATAAAAAAAGACATGGAATCGGATAAGGTTATGGACAGGCTTTTATGCGGCGACGTGGGCTACGGCAAAACCGAAGTTGCTATGCGCGCGGCGTTCAAGGCTATCGAAAACGGCAAGCAGGTCGCTTTCGTCGCGCCAACCACCGTTTTAACCGAGCAACATTATATGACCTGCCTTTCGCGCTTTAAAGATTTCGGTATTCGGATAGGCATTTTAAACAGATTCAGAACTGCTTCGGAGCAGGCAAAAACGCTTTATGCGGCGTCGGTCGGCGATATAGATTTGCTTATCGGCACGCACCGGATGTTTTCGAAAGACGTGAAGTTTAAAGATTTGGGGCTTTTGATTCTCGACGAAGAACAGCGGTTCGGCGTTGAACACAAAGAAAAACTTAAACTTTTAAAAGAAAACGTCGACGCGCTTTCGATGTCGGCAACACCCATTCCGCGCACGTTGCATATGTCGCTTTCGGGCATAAGAGATATAAGCACCATAAACACTCCGCCCACCAACCGCATCCCCGTGCAGACTTTCGTTACCGAACTTTCTGACGCGCTCGTTAAAGACGCGATAACCAAAGAACTTTCGCGCGAAGGGCAGACTTTCGTGCTGTTTAACAGGGTTGAAGGAATAGAAGAGTTTGCTTCCTACGTAAAACAACTCGTTCCCGAAGCGCGCGTTACGTTCGCGCACGGGCAAATGCCCGAAAAAACGCTCGAACAGCGGGTGCTTGCGTTTTATCGCAAAGAATACGACGTTCTGGTTTCGACGACTATCATCGAAAACGGGGTAGACATTCCCGACGCGAACACGATAATAGTCGCCGATGCCGACAGGCTGGGGCTTTCAACCCTTTATCAGCTTAAAGGCAGGGTTGGCAGAAGCGACAAAATGGCGCGCGCCTATTTCACTTTCGAATCGCAAAAAGTTTTAACAGACGCGGCGTTTAAGCGGCTTTCGGCTTTAACCGAATATTCCGATCTCGGCAGCGGGTTCAAAATTGCCATGCGCGACCTTGAAATTCGCGGGGCGGGCAACGTTTTAGGCAGAGAACAGCACGGGCACATGGATAAAATCGGTTACGAACTTTATTCGAAACTTTTAAAACAGGAACTCGACGAAACCGCGCCCGAAGTCGAAACCGAAACCGACCTTGCGGTAAGCGCGTTTATCCCCGACGATTATCTTGCGTCGGGCGAGCAGCGCATGGAATGTTATAAGCAGATCGCCGAAATTTCGGGCGACGACGACGAAAAACGCGTGCGCTCGTTAATGACCGAAAACTACGGCAAGTTCCCCGAAAGCGTAGAAAATCTGTTTGCCATCGCGCGGCTCAGAAGGCTTTGCTCGCGCTTCGGCGTTAAAAAAGCGGTTATCGATAAAAACGGCTGTCGGCTCGTGCTTGCGGGTATGCAGTCGCTTCGCGGTTCGGCACGTTCGATTGTTGCAGCCGTCGATAAGTTCAAAGAATATTTTAAACTCGACTTTTCGCAGGAAGCGTGCGTTTCGTCAACCGAAAAATTAAGCGGCGATAAAAACGCGCTTTATAAAATGATCGAACTTTTAACCTGCGCGGAAGATCTGAATAAAAACGCGTTATAAATAAAAACGTGCTTTATCCTGCGCGGAAGATCTGAATAAAAACGCGTTATAAATAAAAACGTGCTTTATCCTGTCGCTTGCGTTGCGGTTTTTTTGCCGCGAACCGAGTTCGGCGCGTTCGTTTCGGGTTTTTAGTGCGTTTTAAGGTTTAATTTCGCACGCAAGGCGCGGGCAAGCGCGCATAATCATAATATATTTCTTAAATTTTAGGTTAAATTTTTGCAATCAAACGAAAAGTCCTTGATTTATTGTTTTTAATCTTGTATAATATACTAATGAAACTGAAAGTGGGTTTTTGGCGTATGCGTGATTTTTTTACGCTTTTTGCCGCTTGAAAAATTCCCGCCGAAAAATAAATTTTCACCATTTATATGCAGGAGAGTTTATGAAGAAAATCATCACCAAAATAGTAACCGTGCTTGCGGTTACGTTGCTTACTCTTTCGTCGTTTGTCGGTTGCGCGCTCGTTACCACCGATACCGAGAAAGATTATGCCCAGACGGTTGCTTCCGTTTGTATAGACGACGCTAAAATCGAAGCCGAAAACATCGCTAAACGCGAAGTAATTTCGGGCTATTTGTCGTATGGCTATTATTACGTTGCTTCTTACGGCTACACTCAATCGAAAGCATACGCTCTCGTTTTAGATAATCTTTTAACCAACAGAGTTATCGTTCAGAAAGCGCGCATTGAACTTGCCGAACAATATAACGCTCTCGTTGCAAGCGGCAGCGGCAAAACCGATTTCGAAACGAACCTTTTAAACGACGCTTTGGCAAACAAAACCGCCATCGACTTTAAAAAAGGCGACGTAGAAACCCTTAAAAAATATCTTACCGAATACGAAGCCGCCGAGGCTCTTTATAACGTTAAAAAAAGCGTTAACTCGATGATCGAAAGTTACGAAACCGACGATCACGATCACGATCACGGTGACGAAACCGAAGACGAAACCTTTACCGCCCGTGCTTCTGCTTACGTTGCTCCCGAATCGGTAACCGACGAATACGAACTTAAAGACGTTACCCCCGAAGATTACGATTATAAAGTTGCCGACGTTACTTTGAACGAAGGATGGGAAACGCTTAAAGATAAATATTCAAATAAACGCGACTTAAATCTTGCCGTTTATAACGCTTATAAAATCGATCTTTCGACCGCGGCAAAGAAAAAAGCCTTTAACAAAGCGGTTAAAACGCTTAAAAAGAACGGGCTTATTCTTAACTCGGAAAGCGTAAACTTTTCGGGCGATTCCGAAAAGGTTTTAGAATATTCGTATTTTGCAAACCTTTTGAAAACTCAATACGAATCTGCCGTAGTTTCTAAATACGAAGCGTCGCTCCATGACGAAGTCGACGCTAAAATCGACGATAACGCGCTTTGGAATCAATACGTTATCGACTATAATCAACAAAAATTCAACTACACCAACGACAGATCGGCTTACGAAACCGCTCTCGGTAACGCCGATAAAGATAAGTTCGTTATCTGCAACCCCTACGACGGCGAAAGATACGGTTACGTAGCTAACCTTTTGATTGGATTCACCGACGAGCAAACCGCTTTGCTTTCGGCTAAATCGTCCGAAAAGGGCGTAACTCCCGCCGAAATCAAAGAATACAGAAGCGAACTTTTAAACGGTGTGGTTGCCAAAGATCAACGCGCTACCTGGGCGCAGTCGAACTACGGAACCTATAAAGACGGCAAATTCGTTTTCGAAAACAAATACTTCGCAAGCGAGAAGTCTGTTGCAAAATTAGGCAGTTACATAGGCGAAATAGTCGGCGCAGATTCTGCTACCGCCAAAAACGACGATGAAGTAGAAGAAACCAAATGGTCGTTTAAAAACATCGTTTCTTCGTCGATTCCTTTCGATACTTTCGTAAGCGATTATCTCGGCGATTTAGGGATGAATAAACTCGTTTATAACGGCGCCGATTCAACGGTTGGCAAAGTAAACGTTGCAAACTTCGACGAAATCAAGGATAGATTCGACGATCTTATCTACGCTTTTTCGACCGATCCCGGTTCGCTCGGCAAATATTACGGTTACGTTTATTCGCCCGCAGGCACCAGTTTCGTTAAAGAATTCGAAGACGCCGCCGCCGCACTCGTTAAAGCGGGCAAGGGCGCATACACCATCGTTGCCACCGACTACGGTTACCATGTAATGCTCTGCACCAAAGTTATCGACGGAACCGATAGCGACGAATATATCCCCGGTGACAGCGTTAAGGGCGAAACCAAGTTCAAAGCAGATATTAAAACCGAGGGAACTTTCGCTTATAACTACCGCGAAACCAAGTTCGATTCGATTGCCGAAAACGAAGTAAGCAAAATCGCAAATCAACTTATCAACGGTTTCAAGAAAGATAAAGTTACCAAATACCGCGACGTATATTCGGATTTGATAACCGATTCGGCGGATCTCGACGATTACAACTTGTAATCATAATTTAAATTAACCGCCGAAATAGGGCGAAACAAAAAAGCGAGTCTTGCGGCTCGCTTTTTTTAAAAAAATAACTTGCGCGTTTTCGTGTAAATTTTATTTAAAAGGAAACGGAAAAATGATAGTAAAATTCGCAAAACTTTCGGCAGACGCCATTACGCCCACTTACGGCAGCGCGAGTGCGGCGGGCGCAGACCTTTATAATTATAAAACCGACGTTATTATAGACGCGGGCAAAACCGCATTTATCGAAACGGGCATAATCGCCGAAATTCCCGAAGGTTATGCGGGGCTTGTTTTTGCCAGAAGCGGTATTGCATGCCGCGAAGGCTTAGCGCCCGCAAACAAAGTCGGCGTGATAGACAGCGATTATCGCGGCGAAATTAAGGTTGCCATATTCAACCATTCGGGCGAGAAGAAAGTTATTAAAAAGGGCGAAAGAATTGCCCAACTTGTAATAGTTCCTTATCTCCGCGCCGAGTTTGCGCAGGAAACGGTTGAAAATTTAACCGTAACCAAACGGGGCGACGGCGGTTTCGGCTCGACCGGTAAATAAGTTTGCCGCAGAAAACTTCGGCGCATAATAAAATATAGCGATTAAAATTACAAAAAATTTATATCTACAACGCAGCCGTTTTTTATCGTAAGCGATAAAAATTCGGCTTTTTGTTTGTCTTTTTTAATTAAAACAATACCGCCGCCGCGTTTTATCGGCGGCAAAAAAAACTCGAAATCGCCTATAAATTCGGGTATAAATTTTTTGTTTTCTTTTAAATCGCGCGATAAATAGTCTTCGAAATTCGCCCCTAAAAACACTTCTTCCAAAAAAGCGTATGGCAAAAGTTTTTCGTTTAACGAAAAAATCGAAACACCGCGTATAAACGAGCGGTAACTGTTTTCGGGCTTTTCAAGGTCGAAATTTTCGCGCCGTTCTATGCGGCAAACGCCCAAATTTTTTTTAATTACGGTAAGCGCGTTTTTTTCAAAGAAACATTCGTCGCCGTCGCGTATTAAAACGAGAGCGGGCGTTTCGGTTACGGTAAATAAAAAATAGCGTTTTTTGTTTTCGTTTTTTGCGGTAACAAGCAAAAATCCGCTTTCCGAAAGTTTAAATTCAACGCTAAAAAAATCACTTCCGAGCGAAAAAAACTCGCTTTTGCCGTTTGCTTCCAAAAACAAACAAAGCCCGTTAAAGCAAAAAAGAGTGGCGCTTATTCCGTCGCCGAGTTTTTGCGTTTTTAAATCGGCAGAAAAAGCGCAGTCGCTTCTAAAAAATTTCGGCAAAAGCAAAAAGTCGCCGTATAAGTCGATTATCCTTACGTTCGACTTGTTAAAATCGCTTTGATTTTTCAAAAAAATCGCAGATTTTTTGTCCGCGTTTTTTAAATCGCAACAAAAACTAACCGTTTGGTAGCCGCCGCTTGTCGGGATAAATTCGAAAAACGTTTTTTCGTTAAAAGGTTTGTCGGCGAAGCAGTTTTCAAAATCGCTTTCGAACTTACCGTCGTCGCCGCGTTTAAAATAGTTTTCAATTTGCGTTTTGCAAAGATTATCGCCGACGTAACCCGCAAACTCGCCGTTTATTTTAAGCGCGCATAATCTTTTCGACAAAAAATAACACCACATATTATATACCGTTATTATTTTTATGATTTTTGCTTTCCGCGTATGATTAAAAACACGTTTAAGCGGCAATAATCGGGTTACAAAAATTATTTTCGGAGACGTATTATGAAAGGTTTTTTAAAAAACGAAGCAAAAATTTTAACGACGTGCGTAAAACAGGCAAACAAGAGCGGACAGTCGCTTTGTTCGGCGTTTAAAAAATGCGCTTTAAAAACGGGCAGGGCAAGCGGAAGCGTGCGCAACTATTATTACAGGGTTCTGGTAAAAGAACGAGAGGATTTGCCCAAAGTTAATTCCGCGCTTAAATTTACGCAGCAAGAAGAAGCCGAACTTGTGCGCTCGGTGCTTAACGCGCGGCTTAAATTCGGTTCTACGCGTAAGGCGATAACCTATCTTGCCGGCGGAAATCAGGCGCTTGCGTTAAGATATCAGAACAAATTTGCCATAATGCTCAAAAAACAGCGCGCGCTCGTTATGCGCGAAGTGCTTTTGCAAAAACAGCGCGAAGGCAAGTGCTTTAACCCATATCTTCAACAAACGAAACGTTTAAAAGCGCAAAAATTAAAAAAGGCACAATAATTAAAGCGGAGTTTTAAAACCTTTAAATGTTTTTATCAATGCTTAAAAGTTTGCAAAAAATTGCGTTTTGTGATAAAATAGAAGCATAAAAAATTACGCGGCGAAAATTGCTTTAAAAAACCTTTTTCGCTGCCAAAAAAAAATTAAAAAAGTCGCGCTATAAGTCCGTTAACGGCACTTTCGCGGCAAAGGAAGTTAAATGAGCGAAGAATGCACCCACGATTGCGGCAGTTGTTCGGCTTCGTGCGCCAAACAGCCGCAGGATAACAAGTTTAAACAAAACGAACTTTCGCACGTTAAAAAAGTAATAGGCGTTGTAAGCGGTAAGGGCGGCGTAGGTAAATCGTCGGTAACCGCAATGCTCGCCGTTTTAATGCAAAGGCGCGGTTATAAAGTCGCCGTGTTAGACGCGGATATAACGGGTCCGTCTATTCCCAAGGTATTCGGTCTTAAAGAAAAAGCGACCGCTGCCGGCGAAAACAGCATTTTACCCGTCCGCACCAAAACCGGAATCGAAGTTATGAGTATAAATCTTCTGCTCGAAGACGAAAGTTCGCCCGTCGTGTGGCGCGGGCCCATACTCGCGGGCACGGTAAAACAGTTTTACGAAGACGTTTGCTGGGGCGACGTAGACTATATGTTCGTCGATATGCCCCCGGGAACGGGCGATATTCCGCTTACCGTGTTTCAGTCGTTGCCGCTGGCGGGTATAATAATCGTTTCAACCCCGCAAGATCTCGTTTCGATGGTCGTTGAAAAAGCGGTTAAAATGGCAGAACTTTTAAACGTTAAAATTTTGGGTTTCGTGCAGAATATGGCGTATTTTATATGCGACAATTGCGATAAAAAGCACTATATTTTCGGCGAAAAAAGCATAAAAGCCGAAGCCGGAAAATTCGGCGCGGAATTCTGCGAACTGCCTATCGATAAAGAAATCGCCTTGCAGGAAGACAAAGGGCTTATCGAACTTTTCGAAAACGCTTCTTTGGACGTGCTTGCCGACAGCCTTGAAAAACTTTAAGGTTTAATAAAAAACTTAATTTAGAAGTTTAAAAACGTCGCTTTTTTTGCGGCGTTTTTTTGTGGTTTTCGGGCAGTTTTAAGCAAAAAAGATTAAAAGTAAATTTTTTAAAAGTCTTGACATATTATTATAAAAGTGATAAAATATAACAAAGCATGATTTCGGTTTAAACCTTTAGGGTTTATCGGAAACGTCGACTTCCCGTCGGGCGGCACGGCAGATGAAGTCGCGCCGGATACGGGAGAAGGCGATTCTTCAGGTTTTGCGGGGGCCGGCATAGATTATTTCAAACTTATGGCTTTTTCCGAAAGCCTTTATAAAGGAATTATCGCACTTACCGATATTTCGATTGACGGCGACGTTTACACTATCGATATTTTAAGCACGATAGACAAAGTATTAAATTACGTTAAAGCGATAACCACGCTTATCGACGCCAACCCCGATCTTACGCTCGGCGAACTTTATAACAGCGCGGCGGTTCAGGCAATCGCTCTTCCTGTTTTAGGCAGTATTCCTGCAAAAGAACTTCTCGATTTTATCTTTGCTTTAACAAAAGCGGATGCCGAAATAATTAAACTGAAAACAGGTATCGTTCTTCCCGACGCGGGAAATTTAAACGCAAACGAATATATTAAAAATGTATTAACCGGTTGTTCGTTTTTATACGGCGAAGGCGACGACGTTATTACCGTTCCCGTAGGCGAGGTTAAGGTCAGGGATATGTTTAAGGGAATCGGCGGCGATATATCGACCGATCAGCCCGCAGAATGGACGAATATAACCCCGGCTATCGATAAAGCGATCAAAGAAATAAACGACGTTTTAAAGATTTTAAAAATTTCGCTTACCGTTAAAGGCGACGCGATTACGGCAATCGGTTTAAAATTAAAATTAGAAGTGCCTTATAAATATGAAAATGCTGCAACCGGCGAAACAATCGAAGGCAAAGAAATTGTCGACGCCGAAATTAAGGTCGAACTTTTAGACAAAATGCCCGAACTTTTAAACGTTGACAAAAACTTGCCTGCCGCAACCGACGGCGAAAAAACCGATGTTACCGGCGGTAACGATAATCCTTAGGATATTTAGATCTCTGCAGTCGATTTGTCAGACGAAGAATAGGGATTTTTAATTAAAAGTCTGCCTATAAGCTCGTTAACGGCACTTTGGCGACAAAATAAAGCATTGAAAAACAAAGAAGCGCGGATTAGTTTCCGCGCTTTTTAAGTTCTTCGGATATTCGATTGTGTTTGTTTATCAGATCGACCATGTTTTTCGAAACTTCGGTTTTTTTATTCGTCGCAAGATTTTTGCTGCTTGATAAATCTATTTTTTCTTTGGGTTGTTTTTTTGCGCGCGGCGCGCTTACCTGCGGGCGATTTTGCATGGCTTCGCCGAACGGATTATAACTTTTTAAATAACTTTTTCCGTCGCTTTCGCCCGCCGCATACGAAGGGAACACCGAAACGCTCGTGCGTTTATGCGCGCTTTGGTCGGCCGATTTGTTTTCAGAAATTTCCGGCGCGTTATTGTCTGCGCTGTTTTGCTTTTTATTTTCGCTTTTCTCATTGTTTTTTCCGCTTATCGCCGATTGCAGTTTTTCGATGAATTCCAGAATGTTTTTATTTTCCATTTTTCAGCTCCCTAAAACTTAAAATTGCCTTAAAAATTCCGAAAGGCCGACGTTTTTTAACAAAGGCAAGCAAATTACCGTCCGTAACGTCGCCTATAGCGTCGGATACGGCTTGAAAATGCAGTCCGAATATAATCCGACTGTAAAATTTATGATTAAATTTTTATTAAAATAACCGTATGCGCTTAAAAAACGATTGATTATTTTTATAGATTAGTATATAATGTATGAGTGTATCGTTGAAAGTGCGCGCTCTCGCGCCTTAAAACGCGATGCAAAGATGCAATCAAACGCTTGACTTTTTTTCACTTGAAAGGAGTAAAATCATGAAAAAGTTACTTACGCTTTTAACCGCCTGCGTTATCTGCGCGGCGATGCTTTTTGCGGGATGCCAATCGACGGGTTATTCTAATAATCTCGGCGATTTCGGCGGAGAAGTCGCTTCGAACGGCGGTTTTGTCGTTGAAAAGGGCAACTACGTTTATTTTATCAACGGCGTTGCCGCATACACCGATTCGAACGAATACGGCAAAGTCGGCACCGGCGACTTGGTAAGAATTAAAAAATCCGACCTTGCAAATCCCCAGGGCAAAGCCGAAACCGTAATTCCTTCGCTTTTTGTTGCGGGCGATAAAACCGCGGGTTTCTGGATATTCGACAACGAAGTTTTCTATGCAACCCCGACCACGGCTAAAAACCAATCGGGCACCATCGAAAACAGCAAACTCGACTTTGTTAAAACTTCGCTCGACGGCGCTACTTCGGTTATTTTAAAAACCGTAGCAAGCAACTCTACCGCTTATCGTTACGTTAAATCGGGCAGCACGGTTTATCTCGTTATGCAAACCGTAAACGCCGATAGCGAATCGGTTGTAGAAGTTTATAACGCCACCGAAAACAAAACGGCTTTCACCACCGGAAAAATCACGGCGGCCGCTTTCTGCGACGATAACGCTTCGACCAAGGTTTTCTATACGGCTGCGGTTCACAACGAAGAACTCGATCAGGACGAATCGTATAACGAACTTCACGTTGTGGAAATCGGTTCTTCGATTACCGATTCGGTCGTTCTTTCGGGCAAGGGCGGAATTGCCGGCGGCAGCGACGTATTCGGAATTTCCGGCGTAACTCTTTCGATAATAAAAGATACTGCGGCTACGCTTTACGTTAAAGCCAGTTATATAGATACAACCACCACTACGGTAGTTAAATACTTTGCTCTCGCAAAAGATAAAATCGCAAGCGGCGACGGTGCCGAAGCCAAAAACGCCGCAGAGCTTGTTTCGCTGGCAGAAAACATCACTTCTACCCAAGCCGAAACCGTGTTCGCTTCGACCTCGTTCTATCTCGATAAAAACAGCATAGTTTATCTCGATTCGACCAACGGTCTTTTGAAATACGACTATGAAAACGAAGATAAAGAAGGCAGTTTCAATCGCTCGGTTTTATACGTCGACGAAGACGTGTTGTCGTATACCGCGCAGTTTATTAGCGGCGACTACATTTATTTCACCGATTCTGCTTCGTATTACTATCGTTTAAATCTTGCCAAACTTTTAAACGAAACCGAACGCAAAACCGTAAAACTTGAAAAAGTAAACGTTTTGTCGAACGCTACCGATTGGTATCTCCCCGAAGTCGTGGGCGATTATATGCTTTCGGTTTACACTTCCGATCCTTATTATTCGCTCGTTTTCGTAAGCGACCTTAACAAAGAATTCACCGACGAAGAAATCGAAAAAAGTCACGAAGCGTCGCGCGAAGCAATCGAAAACAATTATAAATCGTGCGCTTCGGTTTTAGACGAAACAAAAACCAAAAAACTTGCCGATTATCTCGACGATAATTACCCCGAAGATTGATAGTTGAAGCAATAGTTGCCGCGCGGCAACTAAGGCGAATTAAAAACCCAAAACAAAAAATAACCGCCTTTGCGAATTTTGCAAGGGAGGTTTTTTTTATCGGTTTTGTTATTATCCGCTTTTAAAAAAAACGAGTTTGCGCGAAAAAACGCTTAAAAAAATAAATTTCAACAAATTTTTATAAATATTTCGCGTTTTTTTTGCGAGTTTGCTTGATAAATACACAAATTTATTATATAATAAGGTAAAAGACTGCGGTAGACTATTTCGCGGTGGGTATTTTTCGCCGCAATATCGCGTTTGAGGTGCTAAAATGAAAATCTGGTTCGACAACGAAGGAACGGCTTTCGGCGGGAAAAAATATTTCGCCGTTATCGAAGAATTTTTAGTAGATAAAGACGGCGCTCCCGTAATTACCGCGCAGCAAAACGAAGCTGCGGCGGAAAATACGCAAGTTAATAACGAAAACGCCGAACTTATCGCCAAAGTAGATAAGATTATAGACGACGTTGCCGAAAGAAGCGTTACCACCGAAAAAACGGTTGAAAAAACAACCGAAATCACCACCGAAAAGGCAAGCGAAGTAATTAACGAAACTGTTAACGAAGTGGTGAACGAAACGATTAAAGAAACCGTTTCGGAACATAACGCCGAGCATAACGTTGAACACAACGTCATACATAATATCGAACGTAGCGTCGTAAACGAAGCGGACGAACAGCCTGCCGAAGAAGTTGCCGCCGCCGATGCTCCTGCCGAAGAAGTTACGGCGGTTGACGAAGTCGTAAGCGATGAAGCAGACGTTAACGTAAACGTTGCGGCAATCGATATGGGCGCAGACGAAACGGCTGAAGAAACCGCGGCTGCTCCCGACGTAAACGTGGTTGCCGTAGTTCCCGCAGTAAACGCGGAAGTCGCGGTCGGTGTCGACGGGGCAGAAGTTAAAGCGCCCGTTCGCAGCCGTAACTTTGCCGAAAAAATGCGCGACGCCGACGAAGTTATGCAAGACAGATACGACGAACTTAAAAACTACGCTTTACGTTTCAGAAAACTAAAAGCCAGAATTTCTAAAAAGTTCGATAGTATCAACGCGGGCAGATTCCAGTTCGTAAAACTTTCGATAGCGGGCAAAACCTTAAAGTTATATCTTAACATGGATATAAACACTACCGATCCAAAGTATCACTGCAAGGATATGTCCGACAAAAAGACCTACGTTACCGTTCCGGTTCTTTTAAGAATTAAGTCGGGCAGAGCGGTTAAGTATGCTAAACGCTTAATCGATCAATGTGCCGAACAGCACGGAATGTTAGAACGTCGCAAGCCGTTCGTGGTTGACGCTATGGCGTTAATCGAAGAAGCGCTCGCCGCAAAAGAAGGCAAGAACGTAGACGACGGCGACGAAGAAATCAACGACGTAGCCGTTACAGTCGACGAAGCCGATAACGCCGAAGAATAAGAAATCGATATTTTTCGCGTAAATCGCTTTTAAATAAACTGCTGACGAATTCTTTTGCGATTTGCGAAAGAATTCGTTTTTTAAGCGACGATTTTTTAGTAAAACGTCGAAAAAAATTTCGCTTTTTAAAAAGCGTTTTTGCCGCATTGCCGCGGCAGGTTAAACTAAAATTTTATGAAAATTTGCGGAATACAAAAACTTACCTTACTCGATTACCCTAACCATACCGCCTGCACGCTTTTTACCCCGGGGTGCAATTTTCGTTGCCCGTTCTGCCATAATGCAGGTCTTGTTCTGCGCGGCGGTGAAGCGGAATATCCTCTTGAAAATATTATCGAATTTTTAAAAAGCCGCAAAGGTCGGCTCGACGGGGTTTGCATTACCGGCGGCGAACCGCTTTTGCAGGTGGGAATCGAAGATTTTATAAAGCAAATAAAAGCCGAAGGGTTTAAAGTAAAACTCGATACCAATGGCATAATGCACGAAAAACTTAAAAAAATCGTAAACGGCGGGCTTGTTGACTACGTTGCGATGGATATAAAAAACTGCTTTGAAAAATACGCCGTTTCGGCGGGAACCGACGTAAACGTAGAAAACGTTAAAAAAAGCGTTGAGTTTTTAAAAAACTGCAGGGTAGATTACGAGTTTAGAACCACCGTAGTTAAAGAACTGAATTCGTTCGAAGATATGCAAAAACTCGCCCGCGAAATAGGCGACGTGCGCGCTTATTATTTGCAACAATATAAAGATTCGGGCGACGTTTTGGGAACTTACGGCGGCAAAACGTTCACCGCTTATTCGCCCGCCGAAATGAAAGAACTTTGCGAACTTGTAAAAGAAAACGGTGTTAAAAACGCGTTCGTTCGCGGTGTCGACTGATTTCGGATGCCGATTTATAATTTTTAATAAACGGCAAATATAAAAAGTAAAACAGCCTTAAAAATATAAAAAAAGGGGTAAAATGAAAGAAAACAACAGAGTTGCGGTGTTTATCGACGCCGAAAACATATCCGCTAAATACGCCGACAGGCTTTTGCAGGAAGCGGCGAACTACGGCGACGTTATCGTGCGCAGAGTTTTTGCCGACTGGTCGAGTTCGAACGTTGCGGCGTGGAAAGAAGTGGTAAACAAACATTCGCTTATCGCCGAACAACAATTTTCGGCGGTAAAGGGCAAAAATTCAAGCGATATTTCGCTTATAATCAACGTTTTGGTGGTGCTTTTCGAAAAAGACATCGACGTTTTTTGTCTTGCTTCGTCAGACAGCGATTTTACCCGTCTCGTTCAGGAACTGCGCGAACGCGAAAAATCGGTTGTGGGGCTTGGGCTTAAACAAACTTCGCAGTCGTTCGTAAACGCGTTTTCCGAATTTATTTATCTCGATAACAGCGACGAAAAAGAAGTTAAAAACACCGCTTTGCGTTCGACCGGCGCTAAAACCGACGGCGTTAATCTCGATCCTTCGCGCCGTGCGGCATTAAAAGAAATTATCGATAAACTCATCGAAGACGACGGCTGGGCGCTTTACGCGCGTATCGCCACCGAAATGAAAAACAAATATTCTGACTTCGTGCCTAAAAACTATAACTGTCGCTCTCTTAAAGAACTAATAGGCAGGGTTATCGACAGTATAGGCGATTACGAAATAAAAACGGGCAACGACGGCACCACTATGTTTTTAATTCCCGCGCGCACGCTATCAAAGAAAACGGGTATGGGCGGCGCGGTTAACGACGAGAAGATAAAAACAGCCGCTAAAAAGAATGTAAAAAAACAGATTAAAAGCAAAAATTCGGGTTCTGCGCGCAAATATACGCAAAAATCGGGCAAATACGCAAGCCGCTGACGGTTACAAAAGTTTACCGTTTATACAAGCAGCCTTTTTTTCGTCTGACGACGTTTTTTGCAAAAACAAAAAAATATAACCGCTCATACAATAGGTAGGAGCGGTTTTTTTATGTGCAAATTTATAAAAGCCGAAAACGCGGGCAACGATTATCTTTATTCGTTTGAAAAGCCATGGCAAAAATCCACGATAGTTTCGCTGTGTTCAAGGCGGTTCGGGGCGGGTGCGGACGGCGCGGTTTTTATTAAAAAAACAGACGGCGCTTATTTTTTGACCATTTTCAACGCCGACGGAAACGAAGCCGATTTCTGCGGCAACGCCTGCATTACGGCAAGCAAATTGCTTTTCGATCTCGATGCAAGCAAGCGTTTAAAGTTTTGCATAAAAACGCGGGCAAAACGAGCCGAATCCGAAATATGCGGCAAGTTCGTCGCCATAAAAACCGAAGGCGCAACCCCCGTTTTGCCTGATAAAAACGAAAAAACGCTTTTAAAACGTTTAAGCAGGATAAAAGGCGTTGATTATGCGGGGCTATTTTGCGCGGGCAATCTGCATCTTGTTATAAAGTCTTGCGATTTGTCGCGCAAATTTACGGATAAAGCGGTAAAAACAATAAACGAAAGCGGCGTTTTTAAGGACGGCGTAAACGTAGAATTTTTTCGCCCGTCGTTCAGCGGCATAAATTGCGGTTGCCGTTGCGGTCGGCGCGGCTTTTGCAACAACGGCGGTTGCAACGGCGGTAGTTGCGGCTGTGAGGGCGATAAATACGGTTGTGCGCGTTCGGCTGAAATAACCGACGGCGTCGACGCCGTGGTTTTCGAGCGGGGAAGCGGCTACACTTATGCGTGCGGAAGCGGCGCTTTGGCAATTTTTGCTTGCTATAATCTTGCGGTGCGCCGCGTTTTCGGGCTTAAAGTCAAATATAAGGGCGGGACGTTAAGCGTTCGAAAAGCCGAAAACGAAAATTGCGTTAAACTTATCGGAACGCCGCATATTGTTTATCGCGGCGAAGCGGTTGAAAATTTTTGCGGGAGTCGGGCAGATTTTTCAAGCGATAAAAGTTTGTTTTCGGGGGAAGAATTATGCGAATAAACGAAGCGTATAAAACCGAAAAAAACTTTTTATTCGTAAGGCTATCGCGCGAAATCGAAAAGTATAAACGCGAAAATCCCTCCGTCGAATTTATAGATCTCGGGATTGGCGACGTTAAACTTCCGCCCATAAAAACCGTGGCGAAAGCGCTTGTAAAAGCGGCGAAAATGCAGGCGCGCGCAAAAACGTTCAGGGGGTATTCGCCCGATTTCGGATATGATTTTTTGCGTGAAAAAATTTCGGAATATTATAAAAATCGCGGCGCAACCGTTTTTAAAGACGAAATTTTTATAACCGACGGGGCAAAACGCGCTATCTGCGACGTTATAGAACTCGTTTGCCCGAAAACCGCGCTGATTTTAGCCCCGGCATACCCGCTTTATAACGATATGTGCAAAACTTTGGGGGTAGAAATCTGTTTTTTAAGCGGCGATTTTAAAAGCGGATTTTTTCTACCGCCCGAAAAAATCCCCGAAAATTTTGTTCCCGATATAATTTTTATCTGCTCGCCGTCTAACCCGACGGGCGAAGAAATAAGTCGCGAATTTTTAGAAAAATACGTCGATTATGCGCTTAAAAAAGGCTCGGTGATAGTGTTCGACGGCGCTTATTCTGCTTTTTCGTGCAGAAAAAACAGCGTTTATTCGATTGCGGGCGCCGAAGCGACGGTCGTTGAAATAAGGTCGTATTCGAAAAGTTTGTCGTTTACGGGGTTAAGGTGCGGCTATACCGTTATTAAAGAAGAAAACCCGCTTTATAAGCCTATGCGCAAGCACCAACTTTTACATTCGAACGGCGTAAGTTTCATATCGCAGTTCGGCGCGGCGGCGGCATATTCGAAAAAGGCGAAAAAAGAACTTAACGCGCGCATAAACGGCTATAAACAAAGCGCGGCGGCAATAGCGCTCGAACTTAACAAGACGGGCGCCGAGTTTACCGGCGGCGAAAACGCGCCGTATTTGTTTTTAAAAACGCCTTATTCGGGGCGCAAATTCGCTTCGGAATTGCTTTATGCCCGCGGCATAGCGGTTACCCCCGGCGACGGATTCGGAGCAGAAAATTATATAAGAATATCTTGTTTTTGCTCGCTTAAACAAGCAGTTGAAGCAGGAAAAAGAATTGCGTCGTTTTTAACCGAGCGGCAATAAGCCCCGTTAAGCTAAAAAAGAGCGTAGTTTGTCGCTTTTTTGCAACTATTCGCCGTAGCGCGTTCAATACAAATTCGTTCACGTTTGCCAAAAATCATCTAAAAATACGCTCTTTTTGGCAGCATAGCATTTTAGCGGCGATAAATTTAGAAAAATCAAGGCAAACGAACGCAATAATATTGGGTGTATTATAAACGAGTTTAATAAAAATTTTGCAAATTTTGCGCTGCTAAAACTTAACGGGTTCGATTCCTGCTCGGCAGGCCGAAGAAAAAAATAAAAAAACATTTAAAAAAACGCTTGACAAACCTTAAAACCTACACTAAAATATAACTATTAAATAAAAATGATTATTATTAGCAATAAGTAATTAAAGCGATTTTATTTACAAAAGCATTTCGGAAAAAAGTGCCAAGGATAAACCAAATGGCAAAGATGAACCACATACGCAACACAATTCAGCGCGACGCGGTATATTCGCTTTTGAAAAACGACAAGTCGCACCCCACGGCAGAAGCGATGTTTTTAAAGGCAAAGCAAATTTGCCCCGACATCAGCCTTGCCACGGTTTACAGGCATTTAAAAAACTTTTGCGCCGAAAACAAAGCGATAGTGGTTGAAAGCGAAGATAAAAAAGTGCATTACGACGGCGATGTTTCGTCGCACAGCCACTTCGTTTGCAAAAAGTGCGGAAAAATTTACGATATTTTCGAAGTGCCGGCTATTCCGAAAGAATGTTTACAAAAAAACGGTTTTTTGGTCGAGCGCGAAAGCTGTACGTATTACGGCTTTTGCTCCGATTGCAACAATAAAACAAAAATTATTTTATCAGGAGAAAACTTATGAAAAAATTTGTATGCAGCGTATGCGGTTACGTTCACTATGGCGACGAAGCCCCCGAATTTTGCCCCCAGTGCAAAGCGCCTAAGTCGAAATTTATCGAACAAAGCGGCGAAATGGAATGGGCTGCCGAACATGTTGTGGGCGTTGCCAAAGGCGTAGATCCCGAAATTTTAGAAGGGCTTAGAATGAACTTTAACGGCGAATGCACCGAAGTAGGCATGTATCTTGCAATGGCGCGCGTCGCTCACCGCGAAGGTTATCCCGAAATCGGCTTATATTGGGAGAAAGCCGCATTCGAAGAAGCCGAACACGCTGCAAAATTCGCCGAACTTTTAGGCGAGGTTGTAACCGATTCTACCAAGAAAAACCTTGAACTTCGCGTTGAAGCCGAAAACGGCGCAACCAAAGGCAAAGCCGATCTTGCAAAACGCGCAAAAGAATTGGGACTTGACGCTATTCACGATACCGTTCACGAAATGGCTCGCGACGAAGCCCGCCACGGCAAGGCTTTTGCAGGGCTTTTGAAAAGATATTTCGGGAAATAATAAGCGATATTTAAACGAATATGGAAAACTATATTATTTGTAATTGTAAACGCGTCAGTTATGCAGACGTAGAGAGAGCCCTCAGCAGCGAAACGAAGTTTGAAAACGTGGAAAAGGCGTTTGAGGACGTGCAGAAGATAACGGGGTGTTCTACGGGCTGTGGCGGATGTCACGATAAAATTATGGATACCATATCCGAGATAATGAATAGGCACGGCGCATAAACTGAAAAAATAGCGAAAAACAACTTATAGGAGGTTTGATTTATGAAAAAATACGTTTGTCCTTGCGGATACGTTTACGACGAAACTCTCGGCGATCCGGATAGCGGCATCGCTCCCGGCACTAAGTGGGAAGACGTCCCCGAAGATTGGGTTTGCCCCGTATGCGGTATTAGTAAAGACGCTTTTACGGAAAAGTAATCGTTTCGATGAAAAATGCCGACCTACGGTAAAAATGCCGACTGGCGGTCGGGCAATATTATAAACAACATAAAAGCAGAGGTTTTTTAAGCCCCTGCTTTTTTTGTGCAGGCAGAATTCAGCGCGCCGAATAGTTATTTTTTTGTAAGCGGTTTTAGGCAATAAAGGGCAAAATTTACAAAGAATTTTATTAAAAAAATAATAATTATTATCAAAATATTGACTTTTTGGTACAAAAAGAATAGAATATAGGTGCAATTCTCGTTTGAGAGCGGTATTTTTTTATGCCGAAAGGAGATTTTATATGAGAAAATTTATTGGGGTGTTATTATCCGTACTTTGTATATGTTGCGCGGCAATAGGCTTAACCGGTTGTAAAAAAGATAAGCATATTCATGCGTTTGACAAACAGGTCATAACGGACGAATATAAGGCGACCGACGCAACCTGCACCGAAAAGGCAACCTATTATTATTCTTGTTCTTGTGGCGAGAAAGGCGCAGAAACTTTTGAATATGGTTCAATAACTAATCATAATTTTGTTAACGGCAGATGCACGTATTGCGGAAAAGAACAAGAAGAAAGTAGTTTAGCATTTACGTTATTAAATGACGAAACGTATGAAGTAAGCGGAATAGGTAGTTGCACGGATACCGAAATAGTTATTCCGAGCGTATATAATAATAAGCCTGTTACTTCTATCGGTAATTCTGCGTTCAGTGATTGCAGCGGACTAACGAGTATAATAATCCCCGAAAGCGTAACTTCTATCGGCAATTGGGCGTTCAGTGATTGCAGCGGACTAACGAGTATAACAATCCCCGAAAGCGTAACTTCTATCGGTCATTTTGCGTTCAGTGATTGCTATAAATTAGTTGAAGTTATAAATAAAAGTGGTTTGAATATAACGAAAGGTAGCAGTAATAACGGAGAAATCGCTTATTATGCGTTAAACGTAAAGGAAGATGGAACAAGCGATATAGTAAATAAGGGCGGTTACTTATTCTATACATACGATAACGTCAATTATTTATTGGCTTACGTAGGCTCGAATACAGACTTGACTTTACCTGCCGATTACAACGGACAAAATTATGAAATATATAATTATGCGTTCGAGGGATGCAGCGGACTTACGAGTATAACAATCCCCGAAAGCGTAACTTCTATCGGTGAGCGGGCGTTCAGTTACTGCTATAAATTAGTTGAAGTTATAAATAAAAGTGGTTTGAATATAACGAAAGGTAGCAGTAATAACGGAGATATCGCTTATTATGCGTTAAACGTAAAGGAAGATGGAGCAAGCGATATAGTAAATAAGGACGGTTACTTATTCTATACGGTTGAAGGAACACACTATTTGGTGAGTTACGTCGGTAACGACGTTATATTAACGTTGCCGGAAAGTTACAACGGAAAAAGCTACGAAATAAACCGATATGCGTTTTGCTATTATTACAATATTGTAAGCGTAACAATCCCCGAGAGCGTAACGGCTATAGGCGATTCGGCATTTGAAATGTGTTATAAACTTGTAGAAGTAATAAATAAAAGCGCTTTGAATATAGAAAAAGGTTCTGAAGATAACGGATATGTAGGATGTTACGCTTTAAACATAAAAACAAGTGGAGAAACCGATATAGTAAATAAATACGATTATTTATTCTATACGGAAGATAATGTTAATTACTTAGTAAATTATACAGGCAATGAAACGAATTTAACATTACCTCGAAATTTTAACGGTTATAAGTATAAGATACATAACTTTGCGTTTTGTGTTTGCATTTACGTTGAAAGTGTAACAATTCCCGACAGCGTAACTTTTATCGGCGATTATGCGTTTGCTTATTGTAGCGGACTTACGAGTATAACTATACCAGATAGTGTTACTTCTATAGGCTCTTGGGCGTTCGGTTGCAGCGGACTTACGAGTGTAACAATTCCTGACAACGTAAATTCCATAGGCTCTTGGGCGTTCTGTGATTGCAGGCAACTTAAAGAAATTGTATGGAATGCAGAAAATTGTACAATCGAAGATCCCTATGAACCCCCCTATCAATACTCGATTTTTGGAGGTGGAACCAATTTAATAAATATTATTATCGGAGAAAATGTAAAATCCATTCCAAATTGTGCGTTCAGGGATAGCGGACTTAAAAATATATATTATACCGGTCCTATTGCAAATTGGTGTACAATAAGCGGACTCGGAAATATTATGTCATGGTCGATAACTTTATACATTAACGGAAAGAAGGTTAACGGAGATTTAGTTATCCCCGACAGCGTTACTTCTATAGGTGATGGTGCGTTCGAGTATTGCAGCGGACTAACGAGTATAACAATCCCCGACAGCGTTACTACTATCGGTAGTTCTGCGTTCTATAATTGCAGCGGACTAACGAGTATAACAATCGGTGGCAGCGTAACTTCTATAGGTGATGGTGCGTTCGATGGTTGCAGTAGTTTAACAAGCGTAATAATCCCCGACAGCGTAACGTCTATCGGTAATTCTGCGTTCCGTTACTGCAGCGGACTAACGAGTATAACAATTCCCGACAGCGTAACTTCTATCGTTAATTATGCGTTCTATAATTGCAGCGGACTATCGAGTATAACAATCCCCGAAAGCGTAACTTCTATCGGTGATGAGGCGTTCGGTTACTGCAGCGGACTTACGAGTATAACAATCCCCGAAAGCGTTACTTCTATAGGTGATGGTGCGTTCTATGGTTGCAGCGGACTAACGAGTATAACAATCCCCGAAAGCGTAACTTCTATCGGCGATGGTGCGTTCAGTGGTTGCAGCGGACTAACGAGTATAACAATCCCCGACAGCGTAACTTCTATAGGTAATGGTGCGTTCTATAATTGCAAAGGACTAACGAGTATAACAATCCCCGAAAGCGTAACTTCTATCGGTGATGAGGCGTTCTATTATTGCAGCGGACTAACGAGTATAACAATCCCCGACAGCGTAACTTCTATCGGTGAGCGGGCGTTCAGTTACTGCTATAAATTAGTTGAAGTTATAAATAAAAG
>JAXEDY010000014.1:0-32731 GCA_034104345.1 Christensenellaceae bacterium
TTTTTCCGTTAGACAGGTTTCCGTAATTTTCATCTCTTATATTTAATTCACCACGTTCAATTTTTACAGAAAAATTCGTTTCAGCCCACGAAGTTGCCACAGGATTAACAAGCAATACCGTTGTATATTCGCCGTCTTCAAAAGTTAAATCTTCGCCGCAACCTATGCTTAAAAAACACGTTGCGGAACACAAAATAAAAATTAAAATTGTTTTTGCCGTTTGTTTTAATTTATTCATTTTTGTTTTCTCTTTTTCTATAATTTTCTAATTTCGCCACGAGAAAAACCTTGCAAGCGGTGATTTTTTAAATGTCAGGTTACTTTAAAATAACCATATTTTGTTTTAAAACTTCTAATACGTTGTTTGTATATTCTTCCGTCGCGTTTACGCTGCCGTCTTCAAACATAAATTTTATGCTAAAAACTTTTTTGCTTTCAATATAGGCATGATATTCATATATTTTAAACCTTTTTGTCGTTTCAGGCACAGTAGGAACGGCTTCTTCTTTCAAACAAGATGTATAAAGCGAATAATTTAATTCGGTTAAAGAAATGTTAAGATTATAATCGTTAAAAACTTGTTCGCATTTTATAAAAACTTTTTCGCTATTCGTTTCTTGCCGATTATTCAACGTTGCGATCGCTTCGTCGATATACGAAAACCAAAATTCAAACGAAGGCGCTTCATACTCATAATCATATTGATTATCGGAAGTAATTTTTGAATGATCGAAAGGTCCGCCGTAAAAAATATACAACTTTAAATCAAACAACTCGTTATCGTCTAAATCGAACGAAATTGCCTGATACGGATTTTGTTTTTTAAATATTTGGTAAAAATCGCATAACTCTTTATTTGTTTTAAACTGCGCGCTAAAAATATAACGTGGTCCATATTCTATATCGCCACAGCCAAAAAACAATGCTATCATCGCTATTAAAAACAGCGAAACAGCATTAAAAAAGAGTCGTTTTTTAGGGTTATGTGCCAACATAAATTTCTCCTTCGCCTTAATTTAGGTTTTTTTATTTTTGGTTGCAAGGTTATTGCGGAATATTCTTTTGTCTTTTATTATATGCTTTGTTTTTAATTAAGCAAAAACGCCGATAAAACCTGCTATTTTTGGCAAAAATTTAAAAATACTCGGGCATATAAAATTAAAATTTGAACAACGCTCCACTTATCCCGATCTCATTCTATCATGACTATCAATTTTTGTCAATATGGGAATTAAAAATAATATAAAAAATGCGGGCGAAAGGGATTTTATTTCCCTTTCGCCCGCGACAGATGATTAATTGCAATATAATAGTTTAACTTTTGCCGTTATTTTGCCGTTTTTCACGATAAAAAAGTTATTTGTTAAAGAAAATAAAGTTTTCTTTGGGCAGAGCGTATTCGAGTTCGGCAATTAAACCGTTGCATTTGCGCACCGAAATATTTGCTTTATAATAAGAACCGTTCTTTTTTATTATAACCTTAACGTCGCCGGGGTAAAGCGATAAAATTTCTAAAACGTCGGCTTCGGCTTTTTCGGCGTTATCGGAGGGTAAAGTTATGCCAAGGCACTCGTTTTTGCCGCCCTGCCTTGCCGCGCCCGATTTTGCGCCGCTTGCAGCCGACGTTTTTTCATCGCTTCCGTTTTTAACCAAATCGACACCCGCCACACCGCTTTGGCTTGCATTATAGCCGCCGTTTTGCGCGCCCGCAGACGATTCGTCTTCGATTTCCATTTCTTCCATTTTGTCAACCGAAATCGAAGGTTTCTGCCCGTCGCGGATCTGAATTCTGCCGGCGACTTTTACTATGCGTTCGGCTTGAATTTCCTGTTTATATTTATCGTAGTTTTTGGGAAAGAACACGCATTCGATGCCGCCGTAAACGTCTTCGAGCGTAATGGTTGCCATACTCGAACCCGATTTAGTGGTTTTACGCACGGCGGCCGTGATGATTCCGCCCATTTCAACGCGCTGTCCGTTTTGAATTTCGGTGTAGGTTTTGTTGCCTTCTTCGTCTTCTTCGTAATACTCTAACAGCCTTGTAGAAAAGGACAAATGAGCAAATTTATCCATATAATTAGCAAGCGGGTGCCCCGTAACGTAAACGCCCAGAACTTCACGCTCTTTCGAAAGTTTCAACTTGTCGCCGTATTCGGGAATGTCGGGATATTCCGCCTGAATTTTGCAAAAATCCGACAAAACGTCGCCGAACAAACTCATCTGATTGCTTTCGCGTTGTTTGGCAAGCGTTGCCGCGCGGTCGATAAGACCTTCGTAAACCGCGATAAGGCGGCTGCGCTCGATTTTGAAACAGTCGAACGCGCCCGCGTAAATAAGGTTTTCGATTAAGCGTTTGTTTAAAACCTTAACGTCGACGCGCGAGATAAAGTCTTCGAACGATGAAAATTCGCCGTTTTCGGTACGTTCGTTAACGATAGTTTCTATCGCCGCAAGCCCTACGCCCTTAACGCCGACCAAGCCGAAACGCACGCTGTCGCCGTCTACGCTGAAAAACGCCTTACTTTTGTTTACGTTGGGGGGCAAAACGGCAATTCCGCGCTCTTTTAAATAAATAACGTATTTGGTAACTTCGTCGATTTTGTCGATGCGGTCGTTTAATATAGCCGCCAGAAATTCGTGCGGATAAAACGCTTTTAAATACGCCGTCTGATACGCCAACACCGCGTAAGCCGCCGCGTGCGACTTGTTGAACGCGTATTGCGCGAAGCCCGCCATTTCGTCGAAAATATCTTCGGCAACTTCGGCGGGAACGCCGCGACGAACTGCGCCGTCGGTTTTAACCGAGCCGTCTTCGTTTTTTTCGCCGTTTACGAAAATTCCCTTCATTCTTGCCATTTCGTCCATGTTCTTTTTACCCATGGCGCGGCGCATAATATCGGCTTGCCCGAACGTAAACCCCGCAAGTTTACGCACGATTTCCATAACCTGTTCCTGATAAATTATAACGCCGTGCGTTACGGTTAGTATGGGGCGCAGAAGTTCGTGCTTGAACACCATCGTTTCGGGGTTTTGCTTGAATTTTATATATTTGGGGATCGAATCCATCGGCCCCGGTCGATAAAGCGAGATTCCCGCTATCACGTCTTCTAAGTTTTCGGGGCGAAGTTCGCGCATGAACTTTTTCATCCCCGGAGATTCGAGTTGGAACACCGCGTCGGTATCGCCGCTTCCGATAAGGTCGTAAGCCGCTTTTTCGCTGTAACCTATCTCGCGGAAGTCGATTTTTACGCCCTTGTCTTCTAAAATATAATCGCACGCCTTTTTAAGGTCGGTCAACGTTTTTAAAGCAAGAAAGTCCATTTTTAGCATGCCCATCTGCTCGTCGACTTTCATATTGAACTGCGTTACGATGTCGTCGCCGTTTCGGGCAAGCGGAACGTTATCCGAAAGCACTTTGTTGCATATTATTACGCCCGCGGCATGCTCCGAAATGTTTCGCGGCATGCCTTCGAGTTTCATCGCCATATCGATAACGTTTTTTAAGTTCGCGTCGTTTTCATAAATTTCTTTAAGGTCGCGCACGGTAACGTCGCCGTCTTTTTTGCTGGGTTTAAGCCCCAAAAGTTCGGCAATGGTGTGCTTACCGTCCATAAGTTTGGTAATTTTATCTACTTCGGCATACGAAATTTTTAAAACGCGGGCAACGTCTTTTATCGCCGCGCGCGACGCCATCGTACCGAACGTAACTATCTGAGCGACCTTGTCGCGCCCGTATTTTTCGCGGACGTAATCGATAACTTCTTCGCGGCGTTCGGGATCGAAGTCTACGTCGAAGTCGGGCATCGATACGCGTTCGATATTCAGAAAACGCTCGAAAATCAGGTTATACTGAAGGGGCTCTACGTCGGTTATGCCTATCGAATAAGCGACTATCGAACTTACGCCGCTGCCGCGCCCGGGACCTACGGGTATGCCGTGCTCGCGCGAATAGTTGATATAATCCCACACGATAAGATAATATTCAAGATAACCCATTTTACTTATCGTGTTAAGCTCATAATCGAAACGCTCGCGTATTTCGGGCGTTATTTCTTTATATTTTTCTTTAAGCCCCGCTTCGCCGAGCATTTTTAAATATTCGTAAGCGGTCATTCCGTTCGGCGGAATATACCCCGGCACCAAAGACTGGTCGCGCACGGGTTCGCATTTTTTTGTAAGTTTTATAACATCGCCGCTGCATTTTTCGGCGATTCTTACCGTTTCGTCGAGCGCTTCTTCGAGTTCGGGAAATACTTCTTCCATCTGTTCGCGGCTTTTTAAATAAAACTCTTCGGTTTCGAAGCGCATGTGCTTTGGATCGTCGAGCGTGGTCTGCGTGTTTATGCACATCATAATTTCCTGCATAAGCGCGTCGTCTTTGTTAAGATAATGCACGTCGTTGGTGGCGACCAGCTTAACCCCGGTTTCTTTCGAAAGCCTTATTAAAAGAGGGTTTATCTGAAGTTGTTCGGCAATGCCGTGGTTTTGAATTTCGAGATAATAGTCTTCGCCGAACACTTCTTTCATGTGCAGAACGTGTTCTTTGGCTTCGTCGTATCTGCCCTTTAATAAAAGTTGCGGAACATGCCCCGCAAGGCACGCCGATAAGCATATAAGACCTTCGCAGTGCTGCTCTAACGTTTTATAATCGCACCGCGGTTTACGGTAGAACCCGTCGATATACGCAAGCGAATCGAGTTTTATAAGGTTTTTATACCCTCGATCGTTTTTGCAAAGCAAAATTAAATGTTCGTACTCGGCGTGGCTCGCGTCCTTTTTATACATGTCGTTGCACATATACATTTCGCAACCGATAATCGCTTTCATTCCGAGTTTGGCGGCGTGTTCGGCGAAATAGACCACTCCATACATGTTGCCGTGGTCGGTTATGGCAACGGCGTTTTGCCCGAGCGATTTGGCAAGTTCGAAAACCTTGTCGATCTTGCTTGCCCCGTCGAGCAAACTATATTCGGTGTGTAAATGTAAATGTACGAAATCTTTCATTTTATTTCTCTCTTTATTATAAAAAGTAGGTTAAAATGTTGTTAAAAGGTTAAAAAACCCGAAGAATGACGCGTTTCGCAACCGTTCTTCGGGCATGTTCTGATAATGTTACGGGCTTTTTAGCCGAGCTTTTTATAACAAAACTAAAAGTTTAAGTTAATAATCAAGCAACGGTAAAACCTTCGGCGCAGTTTTTAAACACGAAAGCGCCTTGTTTTGCGCCCGCGGGCAATTTTGCCGTAGCCAAAGCCGAGCAATTATAGAAAGCGGCGTCGCCTAAAGTCAACGACGAGCACGCTTTGAAGTCGACCGATTTAATAGCGGTGCACCCGTAAAACGCTTTTTCATAAACTTTTTTAAGGCTTGCGCCGAATTTAACGGTGCGATCGCCGATGCCGTAACCGAGTTTGGTGCAGCCCGAGAACGCCTGTTGAAAGATGGTTTCGAGCGAAGTCGCGTTTTCGAAATCGACGGCTAAAAGAGAAGTGCAGCCTGCAAAAGCCGATTGATAAATTTCTTTAACCGAAGCGGGAATAGCAAATTCGGTAAGACCGGTGCAACCGGAGAACGCGCTTGCGCCTATTTCCGAAACTTCGCCGCTTAAAACAACGGTTTTAAGCGAAGTAATATTGTTGAACGCGTAACGCGGTAAAGCGTAGGCATTGCCGTCTGCGTCTTTTTCGGCATTAACGACAATCTTTTTAAGCCCCGACGGAACGTAATAAGTGCCGCTGCCGGTGGTGTTATAGTTCATCGTAACCGAAGTGCAGCCGTCTGCCGAAGCGGTGCCGAAAACGTACCCTGCGATTTTAGCGGCGTTTAAACCTGCTCTTTCGCCGCCCACGAAGGGAACTTCCATTTCGGTTATGTTCGAGCAGCCCGCGAAAGCCGCGGCGCCGATTTTGGTCACAACCGAACCGACTTTGACTTTGCCTATGATAAGTTGGTTTGCAAAAGCGTCGTCGGATATTTCGACATGGTCGTATTCGCTTAAATCGAGTTCTTTGGTTTTAAGAACTTTATTGTCGTAAATTTTTTTGTTGTCGTCGTCTAAAACGGCAACTTTTATAACGGGTTTTCCGCTTGCATTAAGCATTCCGATTTCGAGATCGACGGGTTTGAACTGTTTATCCGAATCGTTTACCTCCAAAGCGGTGCCGTCGGCAACGAACAAACCTTCGATGGTGATGTATTTTTCTTTGCCCGAAGCCGAAGTTTCGTCGCCGGTTTTTTCAACGTCGTGTTCTTTGTATTCGATTGCCCAGCCGGTGAGCGTTTCGTCTACGGTATTGCCATCGTCGCACGCAGCGAAAGAAAACGCCGTGACCAAAGCAAGCAATAAAACTAAAATTTTGCCAAATGTTTTCATAGGTTTCTCCTTGAAAGAGCGCGGGTTTCACGCAAAATACGCCGCGGAAAAAATCGCCGCAAAGCGCAAAAAGGCGCAAATGTCCCCTTGTTTTAAAAATACTTTTATTATTCTATCATTTAAATATATATTTGTCAAATAAAAAATTCGCTTTTTAAAATTTTTGCATAACCTGCGCCCCATATCTGCTCCGCCGCGTTTTTTTAAGCGCAATAAAGCAGTCGGCCGTTAAGTTCGGCTTTTAAGTCTGCCGTTTATTTTTTACCGCCGTTTAGTGTTTGCACCCCGAACAGCGCGAACAATCACCCGAACAACCGTCGCTTTGTTTACCGGTAAGGCCGAAAATTTTACCGCTATAATCGCGTTTAAGTTCGGCTCCGCAATCTTTGCAATAAAATTTATCGTTGTCGGCGCGAACGAATTCTTCGCTTTTTTTGCCGCAATTCGGGCAATAAAATTGTAAAAGTCGCATAACCAATTCCCGCTTTCGTTTTTAAAAGCCACTCTATATGTCGATTATCGGCACTTTCGAGCATTTTTTAAAAACGATTGTAAAAAAACTTTTTATTTATTATACCGCTATTTTATTTATTTGGCAAGCACAAAAGCGCGTTCGATTCAACTATCGAAAAAAATGCTTTTTTAGTTTTGGTTTTTAGCATGTTTGCAAAGGTGTTTGCCGTTACGTTTGAAAATTTGTTGCTACCGTAAAAACTTTTAATTTTTGCCGCAAAGTTTTTTTCGCCGCTTAATTTATCACATTCGTAAAACAAAATAAGCCCGCGAGCGTAAACAGTGGCGTAATATTCATAATCGCTTGAAAAATCGCAAAGCCGCTTGTTCATTTTCATATCTTTGCACACGTTGTGGGTATAATTTTTAACCGTTTTCGAAGCGGAAGTCAGCATTTTTGCCGCAAAATCGCCGTTAACGCTTAAAAAATATTTATAAGTCATAAATTCCGCAAGCCCTTCGTCGAAATACCCTTCGCAATATTCGTTGTTCGCCGCAGTAAGCGGAAACCACTGATGCGCCGTTTCATGCACCACGGCTTTTGTCGAATTTTCAACGTTTTCGTCGCACGAAACAAGCGAAAGCGCGGGATATTCCATGCCGCCGCAAAAGAACGGAACAAACGCTATCGAATAACTTTCGCGCGGATAGTCGCCGTAATTTTTGCTGAAAAATTCAAGCGCGCTTATGGCGAGTTTTACCGTTTTTTCATAAAAATTTGCGCTTTCTTTTTCGGCGGCGTTTTGCCCGTCTCCTTTAACAAAATAGCAGTTAATCGACCTATTGCCCCACTTTTTACAAATTACTTCAAAATTTTTCGATAAGCAGAACGCCGTGCATGTATAGTTTTTCAAGTTATATTTGTAAGTTGTTTTTTCGCCGCCGACTTCGCACGAAACAGCCGCAGCGCCCGCCACAGTATATTCGGAAGGAACTTTTAGTTCTACAAAATAATCGGCAAACTCGTTAAAAAACGGATCGCCGAAATAAACTTTATCAAAAGTTACAAAATCGTGCGACGCGAAATCGTATGTGCATTTATAAGGATAAAAATTGGCAAGGTTTATGCCGCTTTTTGTTACCGAAAGTCTGTTTTTGCCGCTCGGAATATCCACCTTAAAACTAATCGAAGCGCTTTTTACTCCGTTTTTAGTTTCCGTTTTAACTTTAACGTAATTTCCGCCGTTTAAATAACTAAATTTTTCGCCGCCGGCACTTAAAACTTTAAGCGGCAGTTTTTCGTGCGCGACGTTTTCGACTGTTTCGTCGTTTTTTTCGTTTTTATAGTTTTTGCCGTTTTCTTTTTCATGATTATCGGGGTTTTCGGCATTTTTTTGTTCGCTTAAACCGCTTAAATCCCCTTCAAAAAGAAAATTAGGTTGCAAACAAAACACAAAATAATCTTTTTGCTCGCTTAATTCCGCGTTTTCGCTATAATCAAGCTCGCCCGTCAAAACGTTATCCGTTAAATCGAGAACCATTTTATAAGTTCCGTTCTGCTTTTTTGATTTCACGTTCGATTTTTTAAAAATCAGAATACCCGAAAGCACGCCCGCGATTAAAACCGCCGCGCAAAAAATCGCGGGCGCCGCCGCGCTTTTTCCTTTGTAATTTTTCAAAAACTTAAAGTCGAAATTCATATAAAAAACCCCGCAATATGATATTACGGGATTTTCGTTTATATTCGTGTTTTTACGTCCTTTTAGTTAGAGATTCAAATCATTATCACTAACTATTTTTGCGTAATCGAAAGATATTTGCCGGGATCTATCTTTTTATCGTTTTCATAAACCTCGAAGTGAAGATGCGGTCCGCTTTTATATTCTTGCTTATTGTTTTTCGAAACCGCGCCTATGGTATCACCCTGCTTAACCGCCTTACCCGAACTAAGGCTTTCGTCGACTTCAATCGAGTTATAAACGGTTTTAAGCCCGTTTTCGTGTTTAATTGTAACGGTAGTTCCTGTTAAAAAACTTGTGGTAACGCTTTCTATCGTTCCGTCGAGCACGGCGCAAACGGCGGTGCCTTCGTCGGCGGCAAAGTCGATTGCGAGATGCCCTGTGTAAATGTTGAGCGTAGGATTATAGGCAACGCTTGCGGCAGTATAATCCTGAATAACGGTAGCGCCGCTCACGGGCATGATGAACGTAATCGGTTTATCGGTAGGCTGATCGGGATTTGGTTTGTCGGGATTATCGGGTTCGGGCTTGTCGGGTTTATCCGACGAAACGGGCGGATTAACGTTTGAACTGTTCGGCTTATCGACCGTTTTAATAGGACTTTTTCCCGCCACCAAAAGCGCCACCGAAACCGACACCGCCGCGAGAAGAACGAACGCCACTATAAAATAATAAACGTTACGCCTGAAAAAATTTTGTTTTTTTGTTTTTTTTGCTTCCATTAAAATTCCTCCTTGATTGCGCATGTTTCACGGCGTTTTTTTGCCGATTGATTTGCGCCGACGATATTGTATGTAAGTTATTTACGCAAACAAAAATTTTTAAACCTGTTTTTTTAATTTTTCATGCATTTTTTGCGATAATTCTCACTTTGATTTACGGCGCATTATCAACGCTTAGTTTATCGATACGCCGTTTATCAATACGCCCCGAACGCAACAGGCGACGACAAACTTACGCCCGCCCGCGTTACCGAAACCTGAAAATTTACTTTTTTTCCGTTTATATATAAAAAAGTTTTAATTTTTTTGCTGTAATAATATTCGTTATAAAAATCTTCACCCTTTTCTTCAAACGCTTTTTCGGCGTTTAACGCAGAACAAATTTCGTTTTTAATTGAATTTTTATTTAAACAAAAATCTTTAAGCACCGATTCGGGTATAAAAAGCCGTTCGCCTTTAACTTCGTTTTTCAAGCGCAGTTTTTCTGCTTTTATTTCGCTTATATCGCTTACGTTAAACGATAAAATTTTGCAACCGCTCGATTTTTGATAAAGATAAAGTTCGTAAACGCAGTTTTCAAGCGCGCTTTCCCCAAAACTTTTCGCCGCATCGCAAAAAATCGGTTCGAAGCTGTTTACCGCTCCCGCACACGCCAGAAAAGCAAATACTAACACCGACAACAAAACCGAAACCGCTCCGCGCCGAAACATAACGATTTTCTCCTTTACCGCCTTTTTTCCTCTCGATTTTTTCGCTAAAAAAATCCCGAAAAGCAAAACTGCCTTTCGGGAATGATTATTAACGCATTTTTTATAAGTTATACTTAAACTTGCAACGTTTTTTATAAATTATACACCGTTTTACGCGTTTTTTGCCGAATCGTTTAAGTTTTCGAAAGCGCCGCAAGCGCAAAGCACCTTTATTAAACAGTCGCCCCGCGTTAAAAACGGAGTTAATTTTAAGGCGTCGATCTTAACTTTTTCGCCAAGCGATTTTACAGCCCGCCATTTTCCGCCGTAAACGCTTTTAAGTTTTTCGCCCGATTTAACAAATTCGCCTTTAAGTTTTTCGATTTTTTGTTTAAGTTCGGCGTTTTTTAAAATCGAACCGACCAAAGCGGCAAGTTTTTCGTCGTTATAAAAATAATCGGGAAGCTTTGGCAAATCGGATAGTTTAAACCCGAAATCTTTTTCGAGTTTCAACGTTTTTTCAAGCGCGCACGGCAAACTTAAAAATAATGTGCCGTTTTTCCCCTGCAACGACCGACCGAAATAATCGGATTTAAAAAAGTTTTCATAAATCAAAAGCAAAATCTGCGCCGCATAAAATTCCGCTTCTCCGCCGAAAACGTTTTCGCCACGGGCATAACCGCCCGCGATAAAAGCAAAAGCGCCCGCCGCATCGCCAACGTCGATACGTTCGGCATATTTTTTTAAAATTCCCGCCGAAACGCATGCAAAAAACAACGACTTTAAGTCGCTCTTTAAATAATAATCGTTTAAAAAGCCCAAACTCGTTTTAAATTTTTCGTTTATCCCGCTTAAATTTTCTTGTTTTTCGGCACGAACGCCCGCAAAAACTTCCGCCTCGAAAAGCAACAGCCGAACGCTTTCGACGTAGCAACACGCCGAATAATTTTTATATTTGTTAGCCGATTTTTCTATAAATTCGGCGTCGAACACAATAAGTTGCGGCAAAAATTCGCGGTTTTCGGTTCCGAAAGCGTTTTTATACGAACAAAAAACCGAGCCGATTTCACACCCCGACGGCACAAAAACGCTTTTTATATTTTTTTCGCGCAAAAAAGGCGCGGATAAGTTATAAAGATCGGCGCTGCCTATAACCGCGGCTAACTTTGCGCGTTCAACCGAAAAAATAAAGTTTTTTAAATTTTCGGGCGCGATTTCTCCGTCGTCGGCGCAAAAAACCGAAACGCGTTCGCCTGCCGATTTAAGCCCGTCGCGCAGTTCTTTTCCTGCGGCAAAATACCCCGAATCGGTGGTTATAACAAGAATTTCACCCGAACTTTGCGCATTTTCGTCTTTTAAATTTTCGATTTCGGATTTAAATTCACTTACCGCTTTTAAAGCGGGCAAAAACGAAAGCTGCGTTTTTATTTCGCCAAAGCGTAAATCGCCTTCGGGCAAGTTAAGTTTTTCGGCTAAATTTTCAAACATAAACAAATTCAAGCGTAGGGATTCCAATCATTATCACTAACTATTTTTGCGGTAACAAATCGGTTTTTGCAAAGCCATCAACGTACGTCAAGTACGATTTCGGTCGTTTGCCTTGCAAAAACCGAACCGCAAGCGGCGATTTCTTCTCCGCAAAAATGCGCAGCACCGAAAAGAGCGTATTTTTTTGATGATTTTCTGCGAGCGTGAACGAAGTTGTATCGGACATACTACGAGCGAACGGTCGCGGAAAATAACTAAAAAGCCGCCTTTTCGGTATTTAGTGATGACGAATTGAATCCCTAAATAAAGTTTTCGGGCTGTCGCAAACAAAAATCCGCAACAGCCCGCAGTTTTGCAAATGATTTTAAAAAATTTTTATACAAACAAGCAAGCCGCAAAATTTACGAACGCATTCCGATAGCGGCAAAAACACCCAATCTTTGCGAAAAATCGGGGCAATTTTCAACGGTTTTTTTCGAAAACAAGCCGTCGTCGGTATTATTTTTAACGCTTTCGGCGTTTCCGGCTATGGCATAACCGCACTTTGCAAACATCGCTTTAAGCGGACTTGAAACCTTGCTTTCGAACTTACTGCGCGGATATTCTATTCGTTCGAGCGGAATTGCGAGCATTTCGTTAGCCTTTAAAATTCCGGCGTAAACTTCAAGCGTTTTTTCGCTTATATTTTTGCTGTGCAGACACACCGCATTAAATCCGAGCGTTTTTGCTTCGGTTACGAATTTTTCGAATTCGGCACGCGCCTTATCGTCTCCCAGTTCGTTTTCGAGCCAGCTCGCCGCGCTTTTAAATTCGCATGCCGTTATAAGCGAACGCGCGCTTATCGCCGCAATAACTTTTTCGAGAGAAGGAAGCCCTTCGGGCGACGAAAAATGCAGGTTAGCCCTTAAAGCAAGCACCAGATCGTATATATAAAAGGGATTTTTGCCGTCGCAAAGCAAATTATATTCGCTTTCGGATACGTCTACGCAAAGTTTATATCTTATAACATCGGCAAGCGGTTTGCCCTGCCCGAATTTTTCGATGAGTTTTTGACCGAACGCATAATATATATGCTTATAAGTAACCGTTCCGCCCTTTTTCGTTTTTACGTTCGGCAACACGTCTTTATCGAAGTCGATAGAAACGCCCGATTTTTTAAACCTGCGATTTATTTGCTCGGCGGCTCTGCGTGCGTTTTCGATGCGGGTTAAGCGGAATTTTTTTAAAAACGGCTCGACGTCGCGGCAATCCTTTTCCGAAAGGCCGTAAACCGAAACGGGCCAGAGTTTGTCGCCGTTCACCGCAGTGATTTCTACGCCCGCAACGGGAATAACGCCTAAGCGGCGGCACCCCGCAAAAAATTCTTTAACACCGCTCGTTGTCGCATAATCGCAAACGCAGGCGAGTTTTACCCCGCGTTTATAAGCCGAATATGCCGCCTGTGTAGGCGAATAAGGCGAAAACGAAAAATAAGTGTGTATGTTAAGCGTAATTTCTTCGTCGTTAAGAACGGGTTTTAAACTTACGTCTTTTAACTCGCGCCGTTTTAAAAGTTTAAGCGCGGCACCACGCACGAGCGCGCTTTTCGAGTTAAGTTGTTCTATCAATAATTCGTTCTGCATAAAAAATCCTTTTGCAGTTTTGCGCGAAAATCTCTTCGATTTAAGCGAAAATCAAGCGTTTATCCGTTGCTCGTTTGGTATATTTTACAACACGCAGGCGTTTTTGTCAAGTATTTATAAATAAGCGCGGCGGTTTAAGGTTTTTGCCGCCGATTAAAAGCCCGACTTTTAATGACTTAATGTTCAGGTAAACATATTGTAAATTTGCGGTTAAAAAACGCAAAATCGCAAAAAAAATCTAAAATTTTGTTGATTTTACAAAAATTTTTATTAAAATCGTTTGATTAAATTTTAATTTATGTTATAATATAAGCATAAAAGCGCAAAAAGGCAAGTATTTGCGCAAAAAAAACGACGCCTGCAAGCGCACCGAAACATATTTTGGAGGAAGAATAATGAACAAGAGTGAATTTATCAGAGCATACGCCGACAAATTGGGCGTTACCATCAAAGAAGCCGACGGATTTTTCAACGCTTTCGTAGATACCATTACCGAATCGTTAAAGAACGACGAATACATTCACATTTCGGGTTTCGCTACTTTCGAAGTTAAAGAAAAAGCCGAAAGAGCGGGCATCAACCCCAAAACCGGCGAAAAAATCACCATCGGCGCTTGCAAAACGCCTTCGGTTAAATTCAGCAAAGCATACAAAGATATGTTCAACTGATTAACTTACTTATTTTCGGCTACGCCAACCTTCCCGCATCGGGAAGGTTGCTCGCTTTTTTGGCGGTTATATATGCTTTTATAGCGCAAATATATAACGTTATTAAACTTGAAAATCAAGCCGCCGTTATCTCGCGGCTTTCTTACCGCGAGATTTGCTCGATTTTAATTTGTTCAGGAGAATTGATATGAAAAAAAATCAAGCCGTAATCAGCGCGGCGTTAATGCTGATAATCGGAATTTTACTCATCGTTTTCAAAAAGCAGCTTTTAAGCATTACCATGACGATTTTAGGCGCTTGCCTTATCGTTTTAGGCACGCTCGATTTAATCGAACGCCGCGATTATTTGCTTTTTGCCGTTAAAGTGGCAATCGGTATTTTAATAATCGTTTGCGGTTGGACGCTTTTAGAAATCGCCTGCTACGTTATAGGCGCCCTGCTTTTGATCTACGGGCTTATGCAACTTTGGAATTTTATAAGCAGCAAAACGAAAATTGTTTCTTTCGCAGATTTTCTTGCCGTTTATTCTAATCCCATTATGAATATCATAATCGGTCTTTGCCTTCTTTTTGTTAACGTCGGCAACATCGCAAACGTTATGTTTATAATAGTCGGCGTGTTCTTCATCATCGAAGCCGCATTCGATTTACTTTCGATTTTTCGGTCGAAACCAAAAAAAGTTAAAGCGAAAAACGTTGACGACAAAAAAAAATAATTTAAAATTTTTTAGTTAAATCAAACGAGCGCGGCTTTGTTTTTAAGCCGCGCTCGTTTTTACTTTTTACCTCAAATTTTGCTTACCGTTATTCATATCGTTTTCCGCAGATATCATTTAATTCGAAAAACCGATATTTTTTTGCAAAAACCCGCCTATAGGTCGATTATCGGCTATTTCGACTTGTTTTTAATTTTACGGTTTCAAGCGAAACGGCGGTTTATTTTTATAAGTTTGGCCACCGTATACCATATAAAAACCGCCGCAAAAATCATAACCAAAGCACTTAAAACAGCCAGCGATTTTATAGAGCATGCGGGATTTCCGCCGCAATATACAGGCAAAACGTCCGAATTTTTCGCCGTAAGCGCAATAACGAACGAGCATATAAAACCTACTGCCGAAACCGCCGAGCAAACGCCCGCGCTTATAGCACCGGCTGCTTTTATTTTCTGCGCGGATATTTTTAAAAACGCGCCGCTTAAAATAGCCGAAAGCACCCCGAAAAGTATAGATAAAAAGGTAAACAGTCCTATCTTTTCGCAATATTCTTTAGCGTAATAATAAAACGGAACGGCAATATCTCCGAAAATTTTATCGGTTGAACTATATTTGCCGCTTAAAAAAGCGCAAAAAAACGACCAGCCGCTTGCACTTACTTCTACGCCGGATTTCGAATTATCGACATAAATCCAACTGCAAAAACACAAAACGAACGAAAAGGCAATAAGCCCAAGCCCGATATATATGTATTTAAAAAGTTTTTTTATTTCGCCGATATATACTTTTTTCGCGTTTTCTTCGGCGCGCTTTTGTTTTTCTCTTTTATTTGCCATAAATTTTACTCCTTTGTTTATTTTTCAGCCGCAATTTACGGCTTTTTTATTTTTCGACGTAATAATTAAGATTTGAATAATCGGTTATAACCGTCGAATCGGTTACGCAATAGTTTAAAAAATACACGGTTTCAACTGTATTTTTATCGGGCTCTCCGTTTTCGTCTGCCGCGTAAACGTTAATCTTCGTTTTTTCAGCCGACGTAATTTGCCCTTTTAAATGCACCCATGCTTTATCGGGCGTGTTATCGTTCTGATTTTTAGGCGCGGGAACTTTTATATCGTCGCCATAATTTAAAATAAAGCCGATAATCGTATCTTTTCCGCACTTACACCCCCACTCTGCCGAACATTTTCGCACGCCCAACCTATAAGTTTTTCCGTTTACGTCGGTAAGATCATAAGTAAAACAATCGTATTCGAAATTTTTATCAACGTATTGTTCGGGATAATATTGCACGTTCGTCATAACGAGAAAAAAGGTTTTTTCGGTTAAAACGTATTCGTTCTGCGCGCCGCACGAGACGAAAACCGCCGCGCAAAAAACCGCAATCACCATAAAACACGAAACAAAAACGCGCGATTTTTTTACGTTTTTTATATTTTTTACGCTGTTTTTCACGGCTTTTACGTTATTTTTGTTTTTTGCAATGTTTTTCATGCTCTGCTCCTTTTTACCGCAATGCCTGCGGCGCAAAAAATTCCGAAAGCCAGAATATCGGCGGCAACTATGGTCGAGCCGACAGGCGTTCCGTATACTATCGAAAACAAAATGCCCAAACTTGCGCAAACCACCGAAACGCAAGCCGAACACACCGTTACCGATTTAAAACTTTTAAATACCCGCATTGCCGAAAGCGCCGGAAAAATTATAAGCGCCGATATTAAAAGCGAACCCACCAAATTCATGGCAAGCACTATTATAACGGCTATTATCGAAGCGTTTATAACGTTATAAATTTCAACTTTTCCGCCCGTGGCTTTTGCAAAAGTTTCGTCGAAAGTGTATGCGAAAATGCGATTATAGGCGATAACGAAATAAACGCACACCGAAACCGAAAGCCCCACGCACACCCACACTTCGGTTTTTGTAAGCGTTAAAATCGAAGTAGAGCCGAAAAGCGTAGAACATACGTCGCCCGACAAGTTCGAAGACGTAGAAAATACGTTTAAAATCAAATATCCTATAGCGAGCGAACCGACCGAAATCATCGCTATAAGCGCGTCGCCCTTTATTTTTGCGTTTTGCCCGACGCGCAAAAGCAATATTGCCGAAACTATTGTTACCGGCATTACTATAAGCATATCGTTTGTAGCAAGCCCCGCAACGCTTGCTACGGCCATTGCTCCGAACGCCACATGCGAAAGCCCGTCGCCTATGTATGAAAAGCGCTTTAAAACGAGCGTTACACCGAACAGCGACGAACAAAGTGCGATTAAAACGCCTATTATAAGCGCGTATCTTACGAACGGAAATTGAAAATAAGTGTTTAGTTTCTCTATTATTTCCATAATAATTCTCCTTTGCACCTTAAAATTTGCGGAACTATACTTTCGCGAATTTATATCTCCGCATTTTCGCTCTTTTTAAAAAACTCGCTGTTTAAAAAATCCGATTTTCGCCCGAAAAAACATGGTTTACCCACAAAAAGCACATGCGACGCATATTTTACGGCGGCTCTTATATCGTGCGAAATCATAATCACGGTCATTTTCTGCTCGTCGTTAAGTTGTTTTATGGTTTCGTAAAGGTCGCTCGTCACTATCGGATCGAGCCCCGCTACCGGTTCGTCTAACAGAAGAACGCTTTTTGCGGCACACATAGCTCGGGCAAGCAAAACCCTTTGTTTTTGTCCGCCCGAAAGCTCGCCGAACTGCCGCCTTGCAAGTTCGTTTATTTTAAACAATTCCATATTTTTTTTGGCGGCTACTTTTTGTTTTTTTGTATAAAACGGGTAAAACCCGCAATCGGGCAAGCACCCCGAAACAACTATTTCGTATACCGACGCGGGGAAATCTTTTTGCGCTTCGGTTTGTTGCGGAATATACCCTATTCGGTTTTGCTTTTGTTCTGCGCCGAATTCAACGCTTCCCCGTATTGGCTTGATAAGCCCCAGAATCGTTTTCATAAGCGTGCTTTTGCCCGCCCCGTTTTCGCCGACTATATACAAATAATCGCCGCGCTCGATTTTAAAATTTATATTTTCGACAACTGCTTTCCCGTCGTAGCCGACAGCCAGATTTTCTGCCGTAAGCTCTGCCATTTTTACGCTCCTTAATTACACGAATTTTATTGCCCGAACTTATGCGCCGAGCGCTTGTTTTAAAGCGGTTAAGTTGTTTTGCATTGCCGAAATGTAATTTTTTCCGCTTTTTAAATCGCTTGCCGTTACCGATTGCAACGAATCGAAAGCAATTATTTTTTGGTTTTTGTTTTTGGTGTTTTGCTTTATCTGTTCGGCGATTTTTTGGCTGCTGCCTTCGATTTTGCAAACCGCCGGCAACGATAACTCGTCGATTTTTTCCGATAAAAACACTATCGTTTCGAAACTCGCTTCGCTTTCTGCCGAACACCCCGAAAACGCCGCAAAATAATTTATGCCGTAATCGTCCGCAAGATAACGGAACGGAAATCTGTCTCCGAAAACGAAAGTTTTATGCTTTGCAGCGTTTACGACGTTTAAAAACTCATCGTCGAGCGCGTTTAGTTTTTGCGTGTATTTAACAAGATTTTCGGCATAAACGCTTGCGTTTTCGCTATCGATTACGGCAAGTTCAGCCGCGATTTTTTCGCATATAACGGCGGCGTTTTTAACCGAAAGCCACACATGCTCGTCCTTTTCGTGTTCGTGTTCGCCGTGATTATGGTCGGAATCGTCGACGTCCGTGCCGCCTTTTTCGGGTTGCATTCCGTCGATATGTTCTTCATCTTTAACCTTTTCGCCTAAAACTTGCAAAAGGTTGATTGTTTTCATATTTTTATTTGTTGCGTTTTTAAGCGCGGCGGTCACCCACTCGTCAGACTCGCCGCCGACGTAAATAAACAGATCGCAGGCGTAAATCGTTGCTAAATCGGCAACCGTCGGCTGATAATTGTGTAAATCCGCGCCGCTGTCTAAAAGCAATTTTAGGTCGATATTTGCATTTTCGCCGCCCGAAAGTTCTTTAACCCAGTCGTATTCGGGAAAAATAGTGCATACCACCGAAAGTTTTTCTTTTTTATTTTCGTTATTTTCGCATGATGCAAAAATTACGCATGAGAAAGCGGCAATCGCCGCAATTATTATAGCCGTATATTTTTTTATTTTTTTCATCATCGTATAAAATTCTCCTTAAATTCGATAGTTTTTGATAAAATTAAAGCCGCCGCTAATAAAAAACAGAAAAAACGGCAGCAAAAAAACAAGGGCAAAAATATGATTTTGCACGCAAAACACAGACTTATCCCGAAAAACAATGCACGCAAAAAAACGCGCGCAGACTTTTTTCGAAAAAAAGCCGAAGCAAACGCAAAATCGCCGAATAAAAATATTCGGCTACCCTTGTTTTAAAAATCTATTAAATTGTTAAAACGTCGCCGAGTTGCACCGGCGTAGCGACAGAGAATAAATATTGCTTAACTATTTTTACAAAAACGACGGAAATTGCAATCGCAGAAAAAACGGCGCGGATTTTAGTCGCTTTTTTAACGCCGCTTATAATTTCGTCGGTAATTTGTAAAACGAAACAGACCGAACACCCGCCGCTGCACGAGCAGTGATGGTCGAGATTTTTAGCGGTAAAATCGAGCGAAAGAAAAACAGACAGAGCAAAAACGACGGCAACTGCCAAAATTAAAGCGCGAACTTTTTTTGAATTTGAAGCTTCCATTTTTGCTCTCCTTTTGTTTTTACTTTTGCGGGTAGATTTCTGCCGCCTTTATTTTTCATTATACGACTAAAAAAAGTTTTGTCAACGATTTTTATTGATGTTTTTAAAATTTTTTGACAATAAAAAAACGAGCGATTTTTGCCTGTATCTTTTTAAAAACCGTTCGTTTTTTATTTTAAAATTATTGCAAAAGTCCGCCTATAGGTCGATTATCGGCTATTTCGCGGGTTTTAACGCGGGCGCGAAGTTTTTAATTTTTACACCCCCGCACAATAATTCCGAATATGAAAAACTCGTTTTCCCCCTGAAATCTTCTATCGGGCTTACCGTAAAAAGCGCGGGATAAACGTTTGTTACAACGCCCGCGTATTTAACGCTTTTGTTTCTGCCCAAGTTTACCGTTACGTCGAGTTTTTGCCCTTTTTGTTTTAACGAGTTTACAAATTTTTTCGCATCTTCGATGCTTCCGCTTGCTTTAATCATAGTTTAATTTTTCCCGATTAAAAGTTTTTTAAACAAGCAGGCAAAAAAACAAAGCGTTTTTCGCGTTTAAAAAAGTAAGATCTTTCGTTTAAATAAATTATATTTTATGTTTAAATAAAGCGCGTTTCGTCAGAAAGCCCCAACTTTTCAAGTCTGCCCAAAATTCCGCCCATGGTTCTTCCGTGGCGTTTTGCCATTATTTCAAGCGAAAAACCGCGGTTGAATTCGGAAATAAGCGCGGCGTCTTCATCGTCCGTCCAACGGGTTTTTCCGCTGAAATCGTCTTCGTTTAAAATGCCGAGTTTGTTAAGCCGCGCGATTATGCCGCTTGCCGAGCGTTTGTGTTTTTCGCATATACGCTGAATTTTAAGCCCGCTTTGCCATTCTTTTATAAGCGCGGCGTCTTCGTCGTCCGTCCACTTGGTGTTGCCCTGACTTATGCGCGTATCCGCTTCGTTTTTTTGCAAAAAAGCAACGTATTCGTTCAAAACAGCCGCAGTTTTTTCAAAAACTTCGGCGTCTATCGAATAGTTATTCCCTTTTTTTGGCGAGTTTAAAAAAGCCTGAACGATTTCCTGCGCTTTTTTTGCTTTCATTTTTAATTCCTTTGCGCGCTTTTTGTTTTTTTTAAAGCGACTTTTTTATTTATTCTATCATAAAAAATTAAGATTTTCAACAGATTTTTTTTATTTTTTCGGTTTTTAAAAGAATTTCGGCTTTAATTTCGGCAATTTTTTAGGTTTTTTCTAAAAATTCTGCCGCAAACGGCGTTTTACGCTAAAAAACGCGCCGAAGAACAACGCTTCGGCGCGAATTTTTAATTTTTCTTTTAAGTTTTTGTTTCAATTATATTTAAGATAACGTGCCGAACAAAACCTTAAAAATCGTCTCCGTCGTCATCGTCGTCATCGTCGTCTTCTTCGTCTTCGTCGTCTTCTTCGAAGTCTTTTTCGTCGATTTCTATGTCGAAATCGTCGGGTTCGTCATCGATAGGTTCGGCAACTTCGTCTTCTTCGTCTTCTCTGAAAAGTTCGTCTCCCTTTTCTTCGTCGGCAAGTTGCGAGAACGAAATTTCGTCTTCTTGCGGCATATCTATTTCGTCGTCGTCGAGATAATTACGCCATTCTTCGTCTTTATCGATGTCGATATCGTCAGGAACGGTATCGTATTTATGATCGTCGCGGCATTGTTCGCACATATCTTCGTCATCCGAAATATAGTTGCGTTTGCAGATGGGGCAAAGTTTTTCGCCCGTTTCGGATTCGTCGTCTACGGCAAAAATAAGTTGCGGACCGAGTTTTAATTCGGCTTTGCAAACGTCGCAATATTTTTCGGTATCGAGCATATAATTAAGTTCACATCTCGGACATAAAACGTATTTCGGCATTATTGTCACCTTTATTCACGCATGTTAAGCGCGCTTTTACTTATAAATTATTCGTTTTGTTTTTATTTAGTGCAAAAACTTTCTTGTAATGCGCAAATGCGAGGCGTAAGCGAAGCATTTGCTTGCATTTTTGCGCCGCTCGCCAAAGGTCGCAGCAGCGCGAAGCTTAAAGCACGGCGATAAGCGAAGCGCAAAACGCTGTAAGCGTTTTTCAAAAACTTGCACTGCAAGTTTTTCTGCGACTATTATATTCATATTAACAACATTTGTAAACCGTTTTTTACCGTTTTTTCGATTTTTATGCGCAATAAAAAACTTATTACGCATTTTTTAAGGTTTTAAGCCCGATTTTACAAAAAAAATTAAAAAACGCCGCAGGCGATAAACCTGAGGCGTTTAATTAAAATTAACTAAAACACTAAAGCAATTTAAATATAATTATTTAACAAACAAAAACCTATTTCAAGTTTTCGGGATTTAAACATTCAAGTTCGGGCAGAACGAACAAGCCGTTCTTTCTTATAAGTTTGCCGTCGAAGTAAATTTCGCCGCCGCCGTATTTCTCGGTCATAATCAAAACAAGATCCCAGTGAATACTCGAATGGTTTCCGTTATCGCATTCGTCGTAGCAGCAACCGGGGGTAAAGTGGATAGAACCCGCGATTTTTTCGTCGAACAAAATTTCACCCATAGGAACGTTGACGTAGGGGTTTACGCCGATAGCGAACTCGCCGACGTATCTTGCGCCCGCGTCGGTATCGAAAATTTCGTTGATTTGTTTGGTATAGTTCGACGAAGCGTTTACGATTTTGCCGTTTTTAAATTCAAGGCGAACGTTTTCGTGCTTTAAACCCTGCTGCATCGAAGGCGCGTTATAAGTGATAACGCCGTTTACGCTGTCTTTAACGGGCGCGGTGTAAACCTCGCCGTCGGGAATGTTGCAGGTACCCGCACATTTAATGGCGGGCAAGCCTTTAATAGAGAACGAAAGGTCGGTTCCCGGGGCTACAAGGCGAACCTTATCGGTTTTTTCCATAAGCGCTTTAAGCGAATCCATAGCCTTGTCCATTTTGGCGTAATCCATAGTGCAAACGTCGAAATAGAAATCCTCGAACGCTTCTGTCGACATCGACGACATCTGCGCCATCGACGCGGTAGGATAACGCAGAACAACCCAACGGGTGTGGCTTACGCGCTTTTCGTGGTGAACGGGGTAAGAATAAAGGCGCTGATAAAGGCTGTTTTTATCGGCGGGAAGATCGCCGAGTTCGCACGAGTTTTCGCCGCCGCGAACGCCGATGTAGCAGTCCATATCGTCCATAATATAGCCGTCGTATTTAGCCCAAAGATTGCAATATTCTTCGTTGCAATCTTTAATCATGGCGCGCATAACCGCATGGTCGCGCAAAACAACGAACGGATAACCGCCCGCCGCATAAACTTCGGATACGAGCGCTTTAACGAGATCGTTGGGGATGCCGAAGGCTTCGATCATAACCTTTTCGCCTTTTTGCACCTTGCACGAATAGTTAACCAGATTTTTCGCAAGTTTTAAAATTCTTTCGTCTTTCATAAAAAACACCTGCCTGTATTATATTTTGTATTGTTTTATCGTATTGTAAATTGCAAGCGCCGTTAAAGAAATCGCCGTTAAAGCAATCGCCGCGACGCCGCACTTAAAACAAGCGCCGCCTAACTTACGCCCTTTTACGATTAAATTATACTATCAAAAAAAATAAAAATCAACTTAATTTTTGCCGATTTTAAACATTATCGTTTAAAATGTGATTTTTATTTCACATTTTTTTCAAGTTTGTGCGCGCGGCGGTTGAAAATTTGTACACGACGTTAAAAAATTTGCGCGCGGCGGCGCTATCGGGTTTGTACGTTCGGCGTTTAATATTTGTATGCTTTTTTTATCGCCCTAAAAAATTAAAAAAATCACATAAATTTATTTGACATTCATTTGAATGTGTGATATAATAACGTTGAAAGTTAAACATAAAGTCGAAATTCTTAGATAGTTTGGGCAAAGGAGAAAAATTTAAGGTTATGCCGAAGCAGTATTACCCGGGGACGACTGCCGAAAAAGGCGATTTAAGCGGCAAACAATTTTTAAACGGAGTGTTTTTAGCCACAAACGGACTTGTAATGAGCCAGCTTAACGACCTTACGGGATTAAAAACGCCTACCCTGCAAAATTGGGTGGCGCGCGGATTTTTAAGCCGCCCGCAAAACAAGAAATACGATAAAGACCAAACGGCGCGCATCCTTATAATGAACGCGGTGCGGAACGTTGCCCCGCTTGACGGAATTAAAAAAACGCTGTTTTATTTAAACGGGCGCGCGGGCGACAAAACAGACGATATTATACCCGAAAGCGAACTTTACGCATATTTTTGCGACGTTGTTTTCGACGACAAATTCTCGTATAAAACGGTTGAAGTTTTGGTTTCGAACAAAACGAAAAACTTTAACGAAAAATTTTCGGGCGCTAAAACGCGACTTGAAAAAGTGCTTGCCATTTTTTGCTATTTCTATTTAAGCGATAAACTTTTATCGCGCGCAGACGAAATTTTAAACTCGTTTACCGCAAAAAACATTTTAGGCGAAGAATTAAGCGAAAATTTAAAAGACGAAAACGAAGATTAAAAGATTAAAGAAGATTAAACCAAAGTTTAAACGAAAAAATTTATAATTTAAAAATTTATAATTTAAAGGAGAAAAAAATATGGAAGCATGGTGGAACGGGCTTAACGTTTTGGGCAGAGTTTATTTTTGCATAGGGCTTGCCGCGACCGTTTTGCTTGTGGCGCAAATCGTAATGATGCTTTTCGGGCTTGGCGACGGGGGGTCGGAAATCGATCTCGACGGCGACGGCGAACCCGACGTATCTATCGATTCCGACGGGTTTAACCTGTTTACTTTTCGCGGGTTTATCGCGTTTTTTGCGATAGGCGGCTGGACGGGTTATATCTTTGCGGGCGATAATCAAACGCTTGCAATCGTTCTTTCTATCGTGACGGGTACGCTCGCTTTGGTTGCGATGGCGCTTGTGATGCGTGCGATTATGCGTGCGCGTTCAGACGGCAACATCGACGTTAAAAAAGCGATAGGCTTAACCGCTGAAGTTTATTTAACCATTCCGCCCGCCGAAAAAGGCGCGGGAAAAGTTAATTTAACGCTTGAAGAACGATTTGTCGAACTTAACGCGGTGCAAACGGGCGAAAAACCGATTTTAACCGGCTCGTGCGTGAAAATAACGGGCGTTTCGGGCGAAAACCTGATAGTAGAAAAAATTTAAGCGCTTAATTTTTACTTTAATCGCTTAACGGCAAAAACTTTTCTAAAACCAAACGAAAAATCAATTAAAAAACTAAAAAACCAAATAAAATAAAGGAGAAAAACAATGAAAAACTTAACAAATCTTCTCGCGTCGGGTGCGGGAACAGGCATTCTGGTAGCAGTAATCGCCTTAATCGTTTTTATGCTGATACTGCTTATCTCTACCCGCGTTAAACGTTGCCCTTCCGACAAAATTATGGTTGTTTACGGTAAAGTAAGCAAAGCCAAAGACGGCACTCACCGCTCGGCGAAATGCGTGCACGGCGGCACAGAATTTATCGTTCCGCTCTTTCAGTCTTACGCGTTTTTAGACCTTACCCCCATTTCGATTTCGGTCGACCTTAAAAGCGCGCTTTCGCGCCAGAACATTCGTATCGACGTGCCTTCGATATTCACAGTAGGCATTTCGACCGAGCAAGGCGTAATGCAGAACGCCGCCGAACGCCTTTTGGGGCTTAAACTCCCCCAGATTCAGGAACTTGCCAAAGACATTATTTTCGGTCAACTTCGTTTGGTTATCGCCACGATGGACATCGAAGAAATCAACACCGACCGCGACAAATTTTTAGAAGCCGTTTCGCGCAACGTTGAAGGCGAACTTAAAAAAATAGGTTTAAGGCTTATCAACGTTAACGTAACCGACATCAGCGACGAATCGGGCTATATCGTGGCGCTTGGTAAAGAAGCCGCCGCAAAAGCCATAAACGACGCTAAAATTTCGGTTGCCGAAGAAGACAGAAAAGGCGCGATAGGCGAAGCGAACGCCAAAAAAGACCAGCGTATAAACGTTGCCAACGCCGATTCGCTTGCCATTCAGGGCGAAAACCAGGCGCGCATCGAAGTTGCCGATTCGCAGTCGACCTTGCGTATGCGCCAAGCGGAAGCCGAACAACGCGCCGTATCTTCGGAAAAAATAAACGCGGCAAAATCGCTTGCCGACGCTTACGAAGCCGAACGACAGGCAGAACTCGTGCGCGCTTCGCGTGAAAAAGCCACGCAGGAAGCCGACGTTATCGTAAAAGCCGAAGTTTTAAAAAAGAAAATAGAACTCGAAGCCGAAGCAGAAGCAGAACGCATACGCCGTCAGGCGCAAGGCGAAGCGGACGCGACTTTTGCCAAAATGGAAGCGCAGGCGCGCGGCGTTAAAGCCGTTTTGAACGCGCAGGCAGAAGGTCTTGCCGAAATCGTTAAAGCCGCCGGCGGCGACACCAACGAAGCCACCAGACTTATGATTGCCGACAAGATCGAAAAACTCGTTGCCGCGCAGGTTGAAGCCATTAAGAACATAAAGATAGACAAAGTTACCGTTTGGGACGGTAACGGCAATGCCGAAAACGGCAAAACCGCTACCGCGAACTTCCTTTCGGGAATGACCAAAAGCCTGCCCCCTATGAGCGACCTTTTCGGAATGGCGGGGCTTGAAATGCCCGAAATCGTAAAGCCCAAAAAGATAGCCGACGCCGAAGAACAGGCAGCCGCCGACAATGTAGCCGCAGGCAAAACAAATAACGCGGATAAAGCGGACAATGCGGACTAATCGGCGGACAACGCCGCCACCGTTAAAGCCGAATAAACGGGCAAAACGAAGCAGCGGCGAAACCGCTTAAACGAACGCATACGCCGTAAACAATTAAATATTGCACAAACAAAAGCCCCGCAAGCGGTATTGCCAAAGCGCAACGCCGCCCGCGGGGTTAGTTTTTAGTTGTTTTAACAAGTCGTATGGTTATAAGTTCTTATATCGGCTTACAATACAATTATAAACATAAAACAATGAGTAAAATAACACCCTTAATACGGGAACTGATAATGCCAGAAGAAATCCGGACTATTCACGTCGCTTTCGTTGACTACATAGCATTGCTCATAATATATACTTTCGCTTTGCCAATTATCGCTTGAACTAAAAATCCACCAACCCGACGTGCTTGCCTGATACCTGATATCCAAAAATTTTGCATTTTCGATTGCGGACAACGAAACCACGAACTTACATTCTTTTACCGAATATTCGTCGTTTGAAAATCCGCTTATCGTTTGCGTTTGTATTTTGGTGTTACCGTTATATAAATAAATCGACGCAGTTCCCGTTCCTTTTATTTTAATCCAGAATTTTACCACCAAAGTTTTTATTCCCAACGCTTTTAAATCGTTACCTAAATTGTTATTATTCAAACCGACATACATCTGGTCGCGATTTTGGTTCAACGGGTCCGAATTATTTATACTATATGTTCCGTGTCTGCTTGAATTAGTTTGGTCGAATCTCCATTTTGCATAAAACGTTTTCGCACCGGTAGCGGTAGCGGATATGTTGGTTGCCGGCGTAGTTAAATTTTTATCGGTAAACCACCCTAAAAATCTTAATTGCGGCGAATACGGACTGCCCGATCGCCAAGCCGCAAAAACGTTTGACATATCTAAACCTTTGCCATACTCATATTCCTTAACTTCATCAGTAGCACGGTCGCCTAATACAACGTCTGCCGTTTTTCCTTGGAACGTTAAATTTTGATAACTTATGCTATAAACTCTGACCCATTGTGCGGTTAAAGAAACGTTCGATTCTACCCTTAACGGCATTGAAACAATCGTATTTGTGTTATTGTTTTTCCAACCTTTAAACTTATAACCGCTACGCACAGGATCTGCCAAATTAAGCCCGTCGCAATAGTTAAATTTGTAGGTTGAATAACCGCCCGAATACCCATCGTAAGCCGTTGCCGTAAATTCAACCACATCCCAATCGGAATAAATGAACAGAACGCCGTCGTTATAATATTCAAACCATTGCCCAGAACTGATTTTATTGCCAAACAACGTCCAACCGTTAAAATAAGCAATAGTTGTTCCGTTCACTACCGACGGTCCGTAATATCCGTTGTGATAACAATTAGACATAGCGGCAGGGTTTGCAAAAGTGTAAGTTACGTCGTTGATAATACATTCGGTCTTTCTAAACTCGTAACGATCGCCGATAGAAATATGAACAGCACCTATTTGTTTTTCGCCGTTAAACACACCTATTGCATAACTGCTTAACAATATTAAGTCTGCCCGATAAGTTGCGGTAGCAACAGTTTCGCGCCATTGGATTGGAGTTAAATAATTGCCATAAGTCTGATTGGTTTCTTCATCAACCCGCAACCAACCTTTGTTATACTTGCCTTCTATTTTATCTTTCGGCGGCGTAATATAATCGCCATAATAGAAAGTTTCATATAAATCTATATCTTCAAAATATACCCGTGTGGCAATAGGTTCGAGCCTATATAATTGGCTATACCATGTGCTTGACGAATCTACCCTGTCTATCAATGATTTTCTGCAATAGAATTTAAAACTATCAGGCAACCCTGTAAACGAAAATTCCCCGACCTTAGGTAAAACTCCGTTAAGAAAAACCATTTTTTCAAGGTTTGGGCAATTGACAAACGCGCAGTTATCTATACCGTAAATGCTTAACGGCAGATGAACTTCCGTAAGATTTTCTTTATTGCAAAACGCGCTGACGCTTATTCTCTCGAGTCCGGTAGGAAAATCGGAAGATTCTAACACAGAATGCGTTCCGTTATATTTATATAAAACCTTGCCTATTGTTATAAAATCCTGATCCTGATTAGCTATAGGCGTTCCGTCAAACGCACAATCGAGAACAAGTTCTACATTAGATGCGTTTGTTAACGTTGTTAAATTTGTGCACCCCGTAAAAGCGTATAAGCCGATAGTCATAACGTTATTTAAACTTACTTCTCTTAAATTTTTTGCGTTAAAAAACGCGTGACTATCGATATGCTTTATCGTCACACCCGAAACAGATGCGGGAACAGAAAAACTTGTTGCTTTACTGCCTATGGGATATTGCATTAAAGCGCCGTTTTTGCCATACAGCACATTATCTTGAACCATATAATAGGCATTAGAAGACGAAATCGTTATCTTCTTTAAATTCTTCATGTTCGCAAATGCCGTTTCTACATATAAGAAACGTTCGAACCTATGTTTATTTCAGAAAAAGCCGTATTGTAAAAAGAATGCCCCCATACCTTCTCTACCGAGCTCGGCAAAGATAATTCGCCCATAACAATCGAGTTAAACCTGCTTAAATTAACGCAACCCAAAAAAGCTTCCGGTCCGATTTCTTCTAACTGTGGTTGTCCGTTTTCGGCAAATGTAATCGTCGTCAAATTCTCAAGCCCCGCAAACGCATACGAACCTATTTTTTTTATGGTTTTTGGCAACTGAACTTCCGTCACGTTATTTTCTCCGTCAAACGCCCACGAGTTGATAGCCGTAACCGTTACGCCATCTATACTTTCCGGAACAATAAATACCGAATCACTGTATGTCCCGCGATAACGAACAAAAGTCAACGTTCCGTCTTCGTTTTCAGCTGTCACATACGCCGAATCGTTATTCACCCCCAAATCAAGAACGTCTAATATCTTCCCTATAATTATTTCGTCTCTTGCTTCAAGATTATGTCCTACGGGCGGCATTACTTGCGATACTTTTTCGTAATCCACACTTTCATCGTTCATTAAAAACGGTCTGGTAATTTTATTAAACCCAATATACGAACCGCTGTTTGCGTGCGAAGCCGAACCTGAATCGTTTCCTAATTTAGAGTCAAGCGGAACCAAAATATCGTTATACCAAGATACAAACATCGGGTATTTATCATAATTTAGTTCTTGTAATATTATTTCGGCAACATCCACTATCTTCGATTCCGGATAAAAATAACCCAAAATTTCAGTAACTCTTGATAAAATAACTTTTTCCGGCACAAATGATACTAACGAACTAATCTTTATATCGTTAAGCAACCCCAATCCGGCAACCACAAGTTCCGGCGCCACATACGAAGAAATAAAGCCGGAATAATCATTATTTACAACGCCCGTCAAGGATGACAGCGTATGATAACTGCCAATTGCATACGCTTTTATATCTTTATATAAAGCGTTATAGTTGTTGTTCCAGCGTGTATTGTAATCGTAATATATATCTGCATCTAAAATATCATTTAAACCGTCGCTTTGTCCATTCATAATAGTTTCGCCAAAAAGTCTTGCTGTCGTAGAACCGAAATACGGCGTGCAAGACTAACCAATGTCGACACTAAATCGGGGTGATCCAATGCATATTGTAAATTCGTTATACCACCACGACTATGTCCTATAAGGTTTACCTTCGGCAAAATACCACCATTAGCAACTTTAACATCATATATGATCTTACTCAACATATAATTAAATTGATAATATACGTTGTTGTTAGATTCAACAGATTTATTTAAATCAAAAACAATAACGATGTGTTTTGATATATCGTTTATTTGATTAACAACATTAGTTGGTGTATATGTAGTGCCCGTGCTTTTTTGAGCTGTAATATCATACAAATTAAAACTCTTATATCCCGACATTTTTGCCCAATATATTTTTGCACCACCGACTTGTTCGCTAATTCTACTGATTAACGATTGACCATCATAAGCGAAAGCGCTTGAGTTGTTAGTTTTTGAATAGTTATTACTCCATGTCCCCGCATTACTGCCAAGTCCGTGCGTTAACACAGTAATCTGCGCCGATTCTGTTACCTTGTTATCGTTTTTTTGCCCCAAGTTATATGAAACGTTATATTGTGTTGTATTATTAATTCTGTTACCATCAACTTCGGTTATAATATTGCCACTTGTATTAAAGAGTCCTTCTGTTACGTTATATGTATTAGTTTCATTATATAATTGTTTTTCTGTTAATGCAGCAATGCCGTCATATGCTTTTACAACTAATCTATCCACACCTAATAAAGTAATAGCTACCAATATAATGATTGCGCATAAAATCAAACTAAAATTTCTAAAAGTTTTATTCATTTTGTTTTCTCCCTATTTTTTATTGTTAAATATTGCCACGCCAAAAAACCGGAATATCCGCCTACATCGTTCAACTCTCCGGCATAAAAATTGCAATACAATATTTTATCCTCATCTATATCGTAGAAATATAACACATAAGGGCTTTCACCTTTAACGGTTCCTGCTAAACCGGTATCTAATCCGCACGTTATTATAAAAATTTTTTCGTCATATACCGCGACACCCGCAAGTTCACTCGTTTTCGATTTAAAATTTTCATTGAGTTTGCCATCCCAAATATGATTTATACGATCATATACCGCGCTCCTTTTTTCCATAAACTCTGCGTCTATTAAAATTTCTTTTTCATCATAAACAACTGTATAACATACAAACGGCGCATTATTTAGCATAGTATTTTTTTCACTTACAATCAGCGGTTTGTTGCGAAATACATATTCGGCATGATCTTTTCCGGTAAATACATTTTCATCGGATGAACCGCCGCACTTTTCTAAATAATACCCTTCATATTCAACAGGAATTTCATTCATTTTTTCGTATAAAAATTTATGCTCATCTGCAAAGCAACCTTTACAGGCGGTAAACAGGCATAAACAAAACACAATGGTTAATATAATTGTTAAAAATTTTTTTCTCATATAATTCTCCAATTTTTTTTCATATTTTTCAAAATATTGCAATGGTTATTTTAATACGGGAACTGGTAATGCCAGTAGAATTCGGGACTATTCACGTCGCTTTCGTTGACTACATAACATTGCTCATAATATATACTTTCACTTTGCCAATTATCGCTTGATTTAAAAGGCCACAATCCTGACGTGCTTGCCTGATACCTGATATCCAAAAATTTCCCCCCTTCGATTGCAGACAACGGAACCACAAACACACATTCTTTTACCGTGTATTCGTCGTTTGAAAATCCGCTTATTGTTTGTGTTTGTATTTTGGTGTTACCGTTATATAAATAAATCGACGCAGTTCCCGTTCCTTTTATTTTTACCCAGAATTTTATCACCAAAGTTTTTATTCCCAACGCTTTTAAATCGTTACCTAAATTGTTATTATTCAGCCCCACATACATCCTGTCATAATTCTGGTTCAGCGGGTCTGAATTATTTATACTATATGTTCCGTGCCTGCTTGAATTAGTTTGGTCGTATCTCCATTTTGCATAAAACGTTTTCGAACCGGTAGCGGTGGTAGATATGTTAGTTGCCGGCGTAGTTAAATTTTTATCGGTGAACCAACCTAAAAATATTAAATGCGGCGAATACGGACCGTCCGATTGCCAAAACGCCGAAACTCTCGTCATATCAAGCCCCACACCATATTCATATTCCATAGGCGCATGGTTAGATCTATTGTTATCTATAAAAACGTCTGCCGTTTTTCCTTGGAACGTTAAATTTTGATAACTTATGCTATATTTTGTTCCTTCCCACACGGCGTTCAATGTAACGTTTTTTGAAATTGTATAGGTAGAAGAAACCGCATAATCACCCCATTTAACAACGTGATAATTGCCGTAATTTAACGCAGGTAAAGTAATAATTGTGCCGGCAATGCCTTTATACACCTTGTTGTATGAATAATGAACAGAACTTACTAACGTAACTTTAAAAATTTCTTGCCATTGCGCTGTAAATTCAACGTTGTTAGTTAACTGCAAAAATGAACCGCCGTTATATGTTTCGCCGTCATTTGACAACCAGCCCTTAAATTCGTAATCTGTTCTGGTTATTATCGGCAGGGTAAACCCGTCAAAATAATTAAACGAATGCGTTGTGTAATTGCCCGAATAACCGTCGTTCAACCTTGCAGTAAACGTTACAGGCGTCCATTTTGAGTTAATTGTTATATCCGTCGATTCATACTCGCCCCACTGTCCGCTGTCGGCAATTAAAACGCCGTTAACCGTCCAACCCGAAAATGTTGCAACTACAACGTTTTCGCTCATCGGACTATCGTAATAAGAGCCATACGCGCAATTATCCATTTTTTCTCTGCTTCTGAAATCGTTATACACGTTATTTATCGTATATCCATAGCGCGATAAACTATATGTATCGCCCGCAGATATTTGAAACGTATCAACGCTTTCGGCACCGTTATATACATTTACAGTATACGTTTGGGCTTCTTCATCCGTTTGGACTTCTTCGCTCGTAATCGATAAACTATCTTCCACGGGCGGATTGTCATCGGTTGCCGCATACGCGTTTGAAACCTTGTTTGTCGGCGTAAAGAAAATAAAAATTGCTAAAACCAACAATGCTGCAACAATTAAAACTAACTTACTGTTAACTTTTACAAGTTTGTTCTCAATAACAAACATAAACCTTTTCCCCCTTCCCGTTTTTTTTTTTTAAATTTTTCAGCTGTAATTGTTTAAAAATTTTAGCGTCCACCCCCCCCCGTTTTTTGTTTGAAAATAAAAAAGTTGCACCT
>JAXEDY010000016.1:0-119394 GCA_034104345.1 Christensenellaceae bacterium
ATTTTATGTTAAGTCGACTTAACATAAAATGGGCAGACGGTATTCAGATAGCGAACAAACTCGATTCTCATTCGACTTATATGCTCACGTTCGACGCGGCAACCACTTCCGAAATATCGGGCGGCGGCTTCTTCTACGCGAGAATGAGCGTTCCGAACGAAGACATGACCGATAAATACGGCGCTGTAGAAAACTTTACCGAAAACAGAATCGGTTCGTTCTATACTCCCGTAGACAAAGGCTATCGCAAATATTCGTATGTATTCAACACCGGCGATTACTTAGACGGCTCGTCGATAATGCTCGGCGTAAGAAACCTTGGCGGCGTTTCGATTAAAAACATTTCGCTTACCCGCCTTGTAACCGATTATTCTTACGACAGCGACAACGTTAAAATCAAACACAACGTAGTTCCCGATAAAGGGATTAACGTGGACGAAAAAGGAATCGTAGAAAACTTCGAAGCAAGCGTGTTTAACGGCGGATGCATGTTCCCCGGCGACAGAACCACGGGTATCATTTCGGATAAAGAAAAGTTTTTGATAAGCGGCAAATACAGTTGTTACATCGAAAACACCAATCCGTTAAGCCCCGCTTACGAATTCAACGTTTTCTGCAGAACGAACACCGCAGATTTCTATTTCTCGGCGAACACCACTTACAGGGTAAGATTTAAATTCAAAGTGGTTGACGACGTTAAGCCTTCCGAAAAAGGGCAGTTCTATTGTCTTGCGCGCGAAGAAGGCACTTTCTTGCACGATAAAGGTGTGTTCGAATGGAAAACGGGGTATGAATTAAACAAGGTTTACTCGGTCGAATACGAGTTCACCACCGGCAATTCGGATAAATACTACTTTATGTGGGGCGTTCATTATTACGGTTCGATTGCTATCGACGACGTTACGTTCGATAAAGTAACGCCCAGCGGAAAAACCACGCCCGTTATAACCGAAGGGCATGCTTACGAGATAACGCAAGACGTTTTATATAAACGCTGAATTTTTCAGGAGCGACGATAATAACGGCTGCAACTGAATTATAAAAATTATTAAATTATAGGAGAAAATTATGAAAAAGAATTTTAAACGCTTTATAGCGGGGCTTCTTGCCGCGGCTTCTGTGTTCGGTTTTGCCGCGTGCGGAGACGGAGGCAATAGCGGAGGCACTTCGGGCGGCGGAACGTTCGACGACGGCGATAACAAAACCACCGTTCGCTATTATTCGTTCAACAACGATACCGTAAACAAAGAACTTAACGACGCGATTAAAAACGACTTCAACAAAATTTACCCCGACATTAAAGTTCAGACTCAAATTTCTACGGGTTCGTTCTACACCAATCTTTTAACCGATTTCAGCGGTAATACCGAAGCGGACGTGTTCAATATGGAACCGGGCGAAATTTATCCCTTCCTTTCGGCAAAATATCTCGAACCGCTCGACAGTTATTTCGAAAACTCCGAAAAAGTTTCGCTTAACGACGTTTGGGACATCAACAGACAAGCCTATGCGTTCGATTATTCTTCGAAAAAGTTCGGAAGCGGCAAAACCTACGCCGTTTTGAAAGACTGGACTACCGATTCGATGCTTTTATACAATCGTAAGTTATTTACGCCCGAACAACTCGCAATTATCGAAAAAGACAGCGACGGCGACGGCATGTCCGATCCGCTTTCGTTCGACGAATTCGAAACTTTGTGCAAAGATCTCGTTAAAAAATCCGGTAACGTTATAACGCAATATTCGTTTCTTCCGGGGCTTGCCGAAGCAAAAGTTTTAGAACAATTTATAACCAATGCGGGCGAATGCTGGTTTAAAAACGATTATTATTCGAACTTTGATTCGAAAGCCGTTCAGGACGTAGTTAAATATTATTACGGCATACTCGGCATGAACGAAGTAAACAACACGGGTTCTACTTTTTATCCGATATTCGCACAGGGCAAATGCGCCATGATTATGGGCGGGCTTTACTGCATCGATTCTTACGATCTCGACGATATGGATTTAGGCATCGCTTATCCGCCCGTTAAAGAAAAGGGTATGGAAAGCAAGCCTTACACCACTGGTTGCGTAGGTTTTGCAATTTCGTCACGCAGCAAGGTTAAAGACGCGGCTTTCAAATTCATCGAATGGTATCTTGAATATTTCGGCAAAAAGCAAGCGGAAGAATGTAACAATTTCCCCGCGATCGAAAAATACACGCAGGAAATAATGCTTAACCCCGAAGTAAACAAAAACGAAACGAGGCTTGCGCATGCAAACAAATTTTATAAATCGCTTTCGAGCGCGGTTATAATCGACCGAAATTTATATTGTTCGCAGGCTTCGGTAGAAGCAATAGAATTTAAGTTTGCCGGTTCATATTTGCAAGGCGAAATGAGCATTGCCGATTTTTGCGGCAATCTCGATTACGAAATAAATAAAAGAGTAGACAGAGCGAAAAAAGCCGAATAAAAACGTCGGTTTACGCAAAACGCCGCCGGTTTTCGGCGGCGCGATGTTGCGTGGTTTTCAGTAAAACTCAAAATCCCGTCCGGTTTGAAACCCCGCTCGGCTAAGGAGAAAAAATGCAACGAACAAAAAAGAATAAACTTTTGTTTTTCGCTTATATCAGCCCATGGATAATAGGTTTTACATGTTTCGGGCTTTTTCCGCTGGTATATTCGCTTTATATAAGTTTTTGTTCTTATTTAATGGTAGGCACACCTAAATTTATAGGGCTTCAGAATTTTATAGACCTGTTTACCAAAGAACGCTATTTTTATAAAATTTTCGGCAACACGTTCGTATATATGATTGCGACTACCATTTTAGGTATGGCGTTCGGCTTGCTTTTTTCGATGATGCTAAAAAAAGCGGCCAAATTTTCAAGGATTTTTCAAACGGTTTATTATCTTCCTTCGGTGTTGCCTTTTATGGCGGGAAGTATGCTTTGGATTTCGATGTATGCAAGATACGGCATATTAAACGGCATTTTGGGTGCGTTAGGTAAAGATCCCGTTTTGTTTATGGGCGATAAAAACGGAATGAACAGCATTATCGTAATGTCGGTATGGAGCGGCATAGGCGGCAAAATAACCATGCTTCTTCCCGCGGTGTCGGGCGTTCCGCAAGATATACTCGAATCGATGGACTTGGACGGTGCGGGGGAGTGGACTAAATTCCGCCATGCAACCCTTCCCATAATAAGCCCGACCATTTTCTATTTGCTAACGATGGATATAATAGGCGGGTTGCAGGTTTACGGACCTATGATGATGCTCGGCGGCGGCGTTTCTACGATGACCGTTACGCTGCAAATTTACGAATATGCCATGACCGACCATGATATGGGGCTTGCAAGCGCGTATGCATGGATAGTGTTCCTCATCGTTTTGCTCGTAACCTTTATATTCTTTAAATTCGGGGGTAAAAAAGTTTATTATGCAGACGAAGATTGATTTTTATCCCGCTAAGCAAAAACACGGTAAAAAAATAAACGTTTTTGCCGTTATCAGATATACCGTTCTTATTTTGGTGGGGCTTATAATGTTGTTTCCCACGGTAATAATGGTTACTTCGTCGCTTAAATCATACGACGAATATTATGCCGTAACTTTTAAATTTTTGCCGGCGAACGTTATTGCGGGGTTCGATAACTACGCAAGGGTGTTTTCGACTAACGACCAGATGTTGGGGTGGATTTGGAATACCGTTATACTTATAGTTACCAACACCGCGATTTGCACGGTAAGCACCATATTCGTGGCTTACGGCTTTGCTAAATTCCGTTCGAAAATAGCCGACGTTTTGTTTATCGTTCTGCTTGCCACGATGATGATTCCGTGGGCGGTTACGATGATCCCGTCGTTTATGATCTGGGCAAGGCTCGGGCTTACCGATACCTTTATTCCCTTAATAATTCCAAGCATAGGCGGCAGCGCGTATTACGTTTTTATGTTTAAACAAAACATGCGCGGCATCCCGAGCAGCATAATCGAAGCCGCCGAGATAGACGGCGCAAACTCGATAATAAGGCTATTTAAAATAATAGTTCCCAACTGCCTGCCGGCAATAGTAACGATGGTTATTTTTACGATAATGGGCATCTGGGGCGATTATTTAGGTCCGTTAATTTATTTGCGTTCGCCCGAAAAGTTCAACATTTCTATGGGGCTTAATATGCTTCGCACGCAGTCGAATCAAGGCAAAGAAGATACGCCTATGCTGCTTGCGGCAAGCGTTTTAATGGCTGTTCCGTCGATAATATTATATTTTTTAGGCACAAGAATTTTCTCTAAAGGCATATCGCTTCAGGGCGGCGTTAAAGGTTGATTTTTATGGAAAACAAAAAAATTAAAATTATTTTCGATACCGACATAGGCGGCGATTGCGACGATACCGGAGCGCTCGCTATGGTTCACCGCCTTGCCGAAAAGGGGCTTTGCGAACTGCTTTGCGTTACCGTTTCGACGTCGAATCCCTATTCGGCGGGTTGCGCCGACGCCATAAACCGCTGGTATAACAGAGTTGTTCCGATAGGGCAGACCGATAAGGTTATCCCCGGCGACGACGAGAAGTTTTTCGAAGTTTGCTATGGCAAACACATTTGCGAAAACTTTGAAAACGATTATTACGGGACGGGTAAAAAACCCGAAAACGCAGTTAAACTTCTGCGAAAAACGTTGGCAAAGTCGAGCGAAAAGGTTAATTTCATCGTAATAGGTTCGCTTGTGAACGTAGCCGGACTTTTGCTGAGCAAACCCGACGAAATTTCGTCGCTTTCGGGCGAAGAACTTATAAAACAAAAAGTAGAATGTTTCTCGGTTATGGGCGGGCATTTCCCCAAAGACGGCGACGAAGAAGTGTGGTTCGGCACCGAACAAATGCTTGCCGAATGTAATATCAAAGTCGATATTTCGTCGGCAAAAATCTTTTTCGAAAAATGCCCCGTAAATTGCGTGGTTTCGCAGTTTTTCATCGGATGGAAAATGCTTACGGGCAACGTTTTAATCGAACGGGAACGAAAAAATCCCGTGGCCGAAAGTTACTTCGTGCATTCGCACGGCAACCGTTCGAGCTGGGATCTTACTTCGGCATATTATGCGATTTTAGGCACGGGCGATATTTTTACGCTCGGTTTCGCGGGAGATATCGCCGTAGACGATAAGGGCGTTACAACCTTTACCGAACGAAAAAACGGCAAATTCAGGCTGCTTGAATGTCCGTCGATAAACGCCGCCGCAAAGCGGATCGACGAAATTATTACGGGCAGAATTTAACGCAAAGTTTTTTGCGTTAGAAAACCAAAAAACAGGGCTATAAGCCCGTTAACAAAACTTTGGGACAAAAATCGCTTAAAAAAGGGCGGTTAAAACAAAAAGCGGGGCTATAAGCCCGTTATCGGCACTTTCGCGGCTTTTTAATCTCTTTTCGAATACATTTTTCGAAATTCCGAAGGCGTGCAGCCGTTAAGTTTATAAAACACTTTGCAAAACTGTTCGACCGACGAAAAGCCCACAAGTTCGGCTATCGTATAAATAAATAGGTTTTTGTCGCTTATAAGCAGTTCGCTCGATTGCTGAATACGCAGGTTTAACAAATATTTGTAAGGCGATTGCTTTAAGGTGTTTTTAAACAGAGTGGTAAAATACGAGCGCGAAACGCCCAATTCTCGGCACAAATCAGAAACGTTAAGTTGCTTGCTTAAATTCGCCTGCATATATTCGACGGCTTTGTCGATTATCGAAGAAGAAGCCGTTTTGCCGTCTGAAATTTTCGGCTCTAACAGTTTAGAACAGTTTGCCAGAACTTCGTAAGCCATCGAATAAACGGATATGGCGAACGCTTTGTCGTTTGCCTGTTCCTTGTCGTTTTTTAAAACGTTTAAAAATTCGATAAGCCGTTTAACCGAATCTTCGGTAAAGTCGAACACGGCAACGTCGTCGGTAATGCCGCATGCGTTAAAAACCGCGTCGCAGTCGGTGCCCGAAAAGGCAAGCCAGCAATATGTGTAACTCGAATCTTTCGAGGGGAAATAACTTACCGGATCGTGCGGGGTTATAACGAACGCGCGCCCGGGGTAAAGGTTGTAAGTTTTCTCTCCGCGGCGAAAAATCCCGTTACCTTCTAAAACGAAGTGCAAAATGTGGTTGAATCTGCGTTGCATCGCGTTGTTTTTGCTCCACTCGCGGGTTTCTTTTCCGAACTCGCTCACGTTAAAGCCCTTGTAAGCGGGGCTGTAATCGATGTAGGTAAGAATTTTATCGGTATCGATGAAAAACATAGAACAAAATCCCAATAAAAGGTGTAATTTTTATAAAAATTATATCATAAAAAGAACAAATCGGCAATAAAAAACACGCTCTTAAAAAAATATCATAACGTAAGCGCGTGAATAGGAGGAAAATATATGAAAACAAAAAGGCAAAAAAGGGTAACGCTCGCTTTACTGAGTTTAACCTGCGTTCTGGCCGTTGCCGCGTCGCTTTTCGCAACGGGGCTTACAGGTTTTGCAAAAGCCGACGACAACACGCTTTATTCTCAGGACTTCGAGAGTTTATCCACAGATTTCAGCGGAGACGAGATTTATCAGAACTCCGGCTGGGCAGGCGGCACTCGTTCGATTGTTCAATCGACCAAAACCTATATCAAAGCGCCCTATCAGTTTTGGGATGACGGTTGTCAAAAAACGGCGATGTACACTAATACGAGCAGGATTATTCCGTCGACAGAAGAAGGCAAGGACTACGCTCTTACCATGCGCGTTAAACCTTACGGCGACTTTAAAAATCTTACGATCGGCGTTATAGGTCCGGATAACGCGACTTATAATTCGGTAATAATACTTAAATCGGGCGAAAACGGCTATGCTGCGAACTATGCCGATGCATCGTTTGTAACCATTAATTCGGCGGTTTTAGGCGCCGACGGCTGGTATGACGTAAGCGCCACCGTCAAAGGAACGGGCGGTTACGTTCATTTCGTGTTCTATATGAACGTAGACGGAACTCGCTACGCCGAAATCAACGCGGCAAACGCAACGGGAGTTTGTCTCGAATCTTTTAAATTTGCCGACGGCGAAACCGTCGTTTACGAATTGGAACTCGCTCCCGGTTTTGTAGGCGAAAGCGAACTTTTCTCCGCTTACGGTTTAGCGGGCTTTGCTTCGACTGCCGGAACTTATAAAGACGGTATAAACGGCAAAACTCTGCGCTCGGTTTATGGTTTTTATCCTGCGGGAGCAGACGGAACTTCGTTCCAGACCGAACCCCTTTACGTTAACGAAAACTGGATTAGCAAAACGCTCGAAAAAGATAAAACTTACTATATCGAATTTACCGTTCGTCCGTTCGGGCATGTAAAAACCATTTACTGTATGTTTAATCAGGTTGTTGGCGTAACGAGTTCTGTCGATTCGCAAATTATTATCAATTCCGATAAGTCTTACAACACGGCGGAATACGGAGAAAAAGTATTCGGAAACGTAACAGTAGCTTGGGTAGACGGTAGTTTTAAGGTCAATGCCGAAATGAAAGGAACGGGCGGTCTGTTTAAACTTTTCTTTAATATCCAATCTTCCGATCCTACCGCGGCAAACGAAAATAAAGATACAGGCATTTATCTCGACGATATTTCTATAAAAACCGAAAAAGAACCCGAAGCAGATCCTACCGAAGGCGAATATAAAGTCGTTTTATCGCGTAACTTCAACAACGATCCGCTCGACGTTTCGGGCAGCGACGCAATGTTCCACACTAACGGTTTTGCGGGCGTTGCCGGCGGGCAGCTTACCATAAAAGAAAACGGCTTTAACGGCGACCGTTGCTTAAGCGCAATGTATAAATTTTTCGTCGATGAAGACGGCGGCGGCTGGCAAGAAGCGAATTTATATCTCGATTCGGGAAAACTCGGCAACACCGCCGACGGAAAAATATATCGTTGGGATATGCAGATTAAACCCACCGGTTCGGTTGATATGGTTTATATCGGCTTCGAGTCGCAAAAACCCGCGATTGTTAAAGATTACGTTCGCTTACAAGGCGGCGAAGCTCGCGTCGAAGCGGCTGCTTCGGGTTCTAAACTTATAAAAGCCGTTCTTAACGGATATGCCGACGGCGTTTACGACGTAAGCGTTTATATGTATGGGAACGGCGGTTACACGTTTAACTTTATCAACGCGCACTGCACCGATTCGGCTACCGCAAACGCAAATTTCGATACCGGTGTTTTGCTCGACAACTACAGTATTTTGGTTAAAAAAGAAGCCGAAGCCGCAGGCTTTAACGTAACCCGAAGATTTTATAACACGCATAACGCAAAAGATCTTGCCTTAGTAACCAGCTTTGCCGATATCGACGCAATAACTGTTGACGGCGCCGCTATCGACGCGCAAAATTACGCTTTCGAAAACGGAAAACTTACCGTAAAAGCGAACTATTTAAAAACTCTTGCAAACGGCGTTCACGAAATAGTTGCCGAAAACGCGGCGGGCGCACAAAGCACGTTAACCCTTAACGTCGGATACGTACCCGTAGGCGAAATTTACAATAACGACTTTTCGGCTATGGTTGAACTTAACGGCGATCAGGACGCGAACGATAACTTCTTCAGGAACAGTTGGTTCGATCCCGCCGATTATAAAATTTATACCGAAGGCACCGAAGATAAAATTATCAAGTTCGTTCCCAAAGCAATCGACGAAAGTAACGTAGGCTTGTTCCAAACGAACCCCAACGACGGCAGAATGCATTATCTTACGAAAGATAAACGCCACGTTTTAAGTCTCGACCTTAAACCCATGGATAACTCGGTTATCTGCGCAAGGGGGCTTACTCACGACGCTTCTGCCGATATCGAATTTTTCTTTATGGAAATCGATTTAAAAACCGGAAAACTCGTATCAGGCACTCAAAGCGCGGATATTAGTTACGACGTAACCGCGAAAGAAGACGGCTGGTATCGTCTTTCGATTTCGTTCTCTTATGAATACGCAGGCGAATCTTACGCTTACGTTCAGTTCAGAGCAGCGGCGCCCACGCTCGAATCGGTGTGGTATATGGATAATTTCGTTGCCGAAAGCGAAGTTTTTGCCAAACTCGTTTCAAGTTCGCCTAACTACGATTTAGGCGCAAACAAAAAGCCTTACGCGATAATCGCGCTTAACGGCTTCGATATCCTTTCGGTTAAAGAAGGCGAAACCGCTCTTGTGAAAGATACCGATTATACGTTAACGGATACTCCTACTCCCGATCAATACAGATTGGAACTTACCGACGCTTTCTGCAACAAATATAAATTGGGCGACAGAAAGACCATAACCGTAAATACTTCGAAAAACGATGTTTCTTTTGATTTTGCGGTTGTAAACAGCACGCCCGAAATGGCAGATACCGCTTCGTGCGATTTAGCCGAAGGCGCCGACATAGTTATTGCCGCCGACCTTAAAGGAAACGAAATAGCTCTTATTACCGTTGACGGTATCGACCTTAGCGGAAGCGAATATATGTATAATTCCGAAGGCAACCTCGTTATTAAATATAACTATCTTAAAGGCTTAACCGCAGGCGAACACGCTTTCGTAATTAAAACCACTTCGGGCGCGCAAAAAACGCTTACCGTAACCGTTACCGATTCTACTCCCGTTTTCGGAAGCGCGGCAGATTACGATAAAAAGATCGCCGGCGATTACGTTATCGACGTTAACCTTTCTGGCAAAGAAATTACCGAAGTTAAGTTCGACGATACCCTTCTTACCGCCGCCGATTATTCGTATGAAAACGGAAAACTTACCGTTAAAGCGTCGGTTTTCGCAGGAAAAAACGCAGGCAGTTACGTTCTTAAAGTAACCACCGTCGGTTCGGCTTCGATAACCGTTAAGGTTCTCGACGTTGCGCCCGAATTCGAAGGCGAATACGAAATAAAAAAAGGTAACGCGCTTGTTATCGCCGTTAACTTAAACGGCAAAAACATTGTTTCGTTAACCTTGGGCGAACTCGTTCTTACCGCCGACGATTACTCGTATGAAAACGGCAAACTTACCATAAACGCCGAAGTTTTAAGCGAACTTGCTTCGGGCAAGCAAACCGTTGTTCTTACCACCACCGGTGGCTCGGCGCAAATAACCGTTACGCTTAAAGACGCAGGTTCGATTGTAAGCGGCGGATGCTCGTCGTCGGTAGGCGGCAGCCTTGCTCTTACTTTGGTCGGCGCGGTTGCAATAGTATGGCTTTGCCGTAAACGCAAAAAACAAAACTAAAACTAAAAAATCTTTATAAACGATTAAACCTTAAACTTTAAAATTTAAATGCGGAGCGGCTTTGCACGGATTTCTTGACAAATGCCGCTTCGCTTTTAAAAACGTAAATATTTTTAAATTAACTACAATATTTTTGAATTAACTACCGCTTACGGAGCATATTATGAACAACGAAAACATAAACGGCGGCAACTTAAAAAACGAAAACGCAAACTTAAAAGGCGAAAAGCAACTTTACAGTTCGAAAAGCGAATATTTTTCGTGGATAAACAACACCAACGAAGGCTCGACCGAACAGCAGACTATTGCCAATCTCGAATTTTTTGCATACCTTAAAAAAACGTATAACATGTCGCTCGATATTTACGCGTGGGATGCCGGCAATCTCGACGGGGCGGCGGGCGGCTACGAGTTCGAAGACGGCGAAAAAATTAAAAAACAGTTTCCGCACGGGTATAAGCCCGTTGTAGATTATGCGCGCAGTAGCGGCATAAGAATGGGCGTTTGGGGCGGTGCCGACGGTTACGGCGACGACGAAAAAAGCGCCGAAAAACGCCGCGAACAACTTGTAAAACTGTGCCGCGACTATGATTTCGCGCTGTTTAAATTCGACGCGGTGTGCGGCGGTCTGCGCCCCGAAAAGCAAGAAGAATTTGCAAAAACCCTGCAAGAATGCAGAAAATACGCACCCGACCTTATTTTGCTTAATCACCGCAACGACTTAGGCGCCGCTTCGAAATACGCCACCACTTTTTTGTGGGAAGGCATTGAAACTTACGTCGACGTTCACGGCTATAACAAGGTTACCGCGCCGCACAACAGGGCGTATACGTTTTTCAGAGGGCATACGCCAAAGCTTAAACGCAACACCGAAGATCACGGCGTGTGTATATCATCGTCGGTAGATTATTTCGACGATGATCTTGTTTATCAAGCGTTTAACCGTTCGCTTATTTTAGCGCCCGAAATTTACGGAAATCCTTGGTTTTTGCGTGACGACGAATACGCGATGCTCGCGCGTATTTTCAACCTGCACAAAAGATTTTCGGATATTTTAACAAGCGGATTTTTGCCCGAAACGGATCTTGGCAACAACGCCGTTTTTCGCGGCGACGGCAAGCGTATGTTTTTGGCGACCGGCAACGCAAGTTGGCAAACAAAAACGATTACGCTTACGCTCGATTCGTCGGCGGGGCTTAAAAAGTGCGACCGCGTTTGCGTTATTTACAGATTCCCCACCGAAAAATTCGTGGGCGAATTTAACTACGGTGAAAGCGTAAAAATCGATTTAGCGCCGTTTCGGGCGACTTTAATCGAAATTTGCGATTTTAGCGTTTGCGACAGCGTAATTTTAAACGCCGAATATAAAGTTCTGCACGAAACCGAAAGCGGAGTTATCGATAAAATTAACGTTTTGAAATACGACGGAGTAAATCCCGTAACGCTGTATACCCCGAAAACAGGCGAAAAGCGCGAGATAAATTTTGATGTTAAAGGGCAGGGTGCGTTCGATTACGTGCAGAAAACGCCCGAAAAATTAGGCGTTCTTGCCGATTGCGAAGTCGAAAATATTTTAAAAACGGGTGAATTTTTATATGAAACCGCTTGTTTTTCGGCGGATAATCTGTCGCTCGAACGCCGCTCGGTTTTAAGATCGGGCAAAAGCGATATTAAAGAGGTAGAAAAAGCGCGCGAGTTGTTTTTCGCGCAAAACTCTTATAGGGTAAGGGGGCTCGAACCGTCGTCGGTGTTTAAAGGCGAAGAAATTTTCGACGTAAAATCGCGCGCCTATTACAATCACGACGGCAGAAAGGGCTATCGCGTAGACGGCGGGTGTTTACGAATAGATTTCGGCAAAAAAATTAACGCCGAACGGCTCGAAATCGAATATTTCGACGCGCACGAAGCAAACGATATGTTCGAAAAACAAACGGTTAACGCGGGCGAATTTTCAAACGACCTTAAAAATTGGCAAAGCGCTTTGCCCGAAATTAAAGCCCTTTACAAAACCGAAAACGAATTTTTATATTATTATTGCGACACGCCGGGTAAAATTGCGGGCGACAGAATGCGCGCCACGTTCAAAATAAACAAAAACGCGCGTTATTTCAGGCTGAAAGAGCCGATAGATCGCATATATTCGGTTAAGGTTTATTCTGCCGCAGGCGAAGTAAAACTTGAAAATCCCACGCTTACCAACCTTTTCGCACACTACGACAAAAAGAAAACCGCCGCGATTCAATCGGGCAGTTTTAAACTTAAAAATCTTCCGCAAAACCCTTATATAGCGGTCGCTTTCGACGGCGAAACGGGCGAAGAGGGGGTTATGTGCGTTGCCGAAATAAAAGGCAAAATCGTGGGTTTTCCGTCGCGCGCGCCCGCGTTCCCCGCAAACGCGTTCGAATATCCCGTTCACCCTGTAAACGGCAATTACACTTTCTTTTTGCCGATAGGTAAAGACCTTGAAAATTCCGAAATAAAAATCACCGCGGTGTATTCGGGCAGTAAAGTTAAAGCGACCGTTTATTTATGCGACGGGCTTTCAAGCCGCGGCGTAGGCCTTCCGATTCCTTTAAAAAAACGTAAAACTAAAACCTGCTAACAAAATAGTAACGATAAATAAAAAGTCTGCAAAAGTGCCGTTAATCGACATATAGGCGGACTTTTTTATTTTTAACTTATTTTTGCGAAAAACCCGTTAATGTTTCGATAATCGACTTATAGACGGGTTTTTGCGTGTTTTTATGTGATTTTTTACGCAGATCAAAGCGCGGGCGTTATTTTGTGCCGTCATCCGAATAAGTTACCGAAAAAATTATGCCCTGATTATAATCGCCGAAGTTTTTGCCGAACAGATTTATGCCGCCCGAATGTTTTTCGCCCGTTAAAGCGGCAACTTTAAATTTAACGCACTTTTCGTCCGAAATAAAGGCGAAATCGTTTACGGTAAGTGTTTGGTTTACGTTTACCTGATTAAGCCACACGCCGTGTTCGTCTATTTTAATCTGTAAAAGCATTCCGAATTGCGTCGATTGTTTCGGCCAGCGTTCGGGCGAGTATTTGCCGCGCCTGCCGCCGAAATCCCCGGGGGAAGTGTAAAGCGCTATTTTTTTATCGTTTAAATAAAAGGTTATGTCAGACTTGAACGAATTGTTATAGTTGTCGCACTCCGAGCACAGTTCCAGCGAAATCTGAATTTCGTCGATTGTTTTGTTTTTAAAGCGGGTGTTGGGTATTAAATATTCTAAATATCCCGATGAAAACCAAATTATTTCGGCTTTAACGTGGCGATATGAATAAAAAATATCAGGTTGTGCTTCGGGACCGATAAGGCTGCCTTCGCCGTCGGCTATACCGCAGGGCGCGTTTACGGCAAAATCCGAAAAACAACCTATGGGAATTTCGGTTCTGAATATTTCGCGTGCCGAAAGTTCGCTTTTTTCTTCTTCCGAAAACAAAATTTCAACGCAGTTGCGTTTAAGCGCAACTATTTTTTCGTTGCCCTTTTTCGAATTGTTGTGCGTAACGTTTACAATCCCTGCTTTTTGCAACAATTTTATGTGAAAGGATATGTTCGAAAGCGACATGTTAAGTTTTTCGGCTATTTCCCACACGGTGTAAGAGTTGTGCGATAAAAGTTTTAAAATTTTTCGCCGCGTTGTCGCGTTTAAGGCGGTAGCAAACGCGTCGAGCATTTTTTCGTCCGAAAGCGACAAAGTTAACCGCTTTTGAAAAAGCGAATCGCGGTTTTTAAAAAAATCCTCTGCCATATTTTCACCTTTATTAAATTAAAGTTTTACGTTGTGTTAAACAACGGGAGATATTCGCGCCGCATTATTTTTTTTATAGTCGCGCTACGTTCGTATTATATATTTTTTAAACGGATATGTCAATCCGATTTGCGAAAATCAACAAAAACAACCCTTAACTTTCGATAATTATCGAAGTTTAAAAGAGTAAATTCGTCAAACCGAAAATAGTTGTTGTAATCGATTTTTGCGTATGCTATAATTATTACGCTAAAGCGCCGCTTAAATCATTTCTATATAAAAAAGAAGCGCAAAATGCCGCAAGCTTAACAAACTTAATTTTTAAACGAATTTAAACGCGGCAAAAAAAACAGGAGAGAATATATGAGAAGACTGAAAAGATTGTTGGCTTTAACTCTTGCCGTCGCTTGCACGGCGTTCGGCGGTTGTTTTTTCACCGACGGCGGAAGCAGCGACGCAAACGTTGACGAAAAAACGTTCGAACTCGACAAAAACAAGCAATACAACATTGAATTTATGATGTGGGGCGCCAAAAACGAGCAGGATAACTATTCGGCGCTTATCGATAAGTTTATGGACGAATATACGAACGTAACCGTAAGCATAACCACGCAGGATCCCACGCAGTATATGAGCGTGCTTACGGGCAGACTTTCGGGAACGATGCCCGACGTGTTTTATATGCCCGAATACGAATTCCGTTCGTGGGCAGACGCAGGCAGACTTCTGCCTATAAGCAAAGGATTAACCGACGGAGAACGCAGCGGGCTTTGGAATACGGCGATAGATTGGTATTCTTACGACCGCCAAAGCAAAACGCTCGGCTCGTCGGGTAGCAGCGAACTTTATTGTTTGCCCAAAGACATAGGTCCGTGGACTCTTATGTATAACGTCGATCTTATAACCGAAGCGGTAGAAAACGGCAAACTTACGCAAAGCGAAGCCGACTTGCTTGCCGACGACAAAAACGCGCTTACCTGGGCGCAGTTTACGGATATTTGCGTTAAACTTCAAAACTATTACGGAACCGAAAAGGGCAACGATAAGTTTTTTGCCGTGCCTTATTACGAATTGAGCAGCGCGCTCTGGTCGAACGACGCCGATTATTTCGACGATAACGCCATAAACAGCAAAATAACCGAAGATAACTTTGCGCAAACTATCGAATGGCTGTGGGATCTTATGCACACCTATAAGGTTATTCCCAAATCTACGGGCGACACGGCGCAGAATATGTTTCTCGCCAAAAACAGCGCGTTCTGCTGGGTAGGACCTTATCTTACGCCGATGTATTATCAGCAGGGAATGAATTACAGGCTTATGCCCGTTCCGTATAACGGCGAAAATCCGCAGGCTAAAAGCACCACTTGGATAGGAACTTTGGGTCTTGCGATAAGCGCTGTCACCAAAAGCCCCGCGGCGGCAATGGCGCTTGCGAAATATTTAAGCATTAACGAAAGCGCACAGGAAGATCTTATAACCCGCGGGCAGCTTATGCCCAACATAAAATCGACCGCGCTCGATAAAAACAAATTCTTATCAAAAACTTCAGAAATAGGGCGCATCTGGCCCGAAAACGCAAGCCTTTATTGCGACATAGTGGACGAATTCGGCGGCGATACGCGAAAAGCGATAGGAATTTCGGGCGAAGACAAAATCGGCGCGAAAGTCCGCCCGCATTATCACACGTTCGAAAATTCGTGGCTGGGCGCGTTAGAAATGAAAATAAGCGAAATGTACGGTTTTAAAGATAAATCGCAGATTAAAAAAGCGCTTGAAGATTATAATCCGACAATGCAGGCTTATCTCGACAGGTCGAACAAAAGCGCGGGCATAACGAAATAAAATCGATAAAAACGCCCGAAAATCGGGCGTAACATCAGCTGCGATTAACCGCAAAATATAATCAGCGAAAAGCAAAAAATCGCCGTAAAACCACGGCGTAATCGTTAAGGATAAAATGGCAAAAAGCAAGTTAAACACCAAAGAAAAAATAGCGTCGCTTTTAATGGTATCGCCTCTGTTTATAGGGTTCGTCGTGTTTACGGTCGTGCCTTTAGTTGTGGCGGTGATTTACAGCCTTGTCGACTATATGCCGCTTTCTGGTAGAATTTTCCCCGTTAGTTTAGACGTGTATAAACGCCTTTTTTCGGGCGAACTGGTGGCGGTAAGTTTCGGGCAGGTAATTGCAAACACGCTTATACTTATGATTTCTATCCCCGTAAACCTTGCGATAGGGCTTCTTTTTTCGATAATAATAACGCAAAAAGGATTTAAAGGCGGAAGTTTTTTCAGGGTAGTTTTATATTTGCCCGCGGTTACGGGCGCGGTCGCCATAACGCTCGTGTGGAAACTAATGTTCAACCAGACGCAAGGCATAGTGAACGTCGTTTTAAAGGCGATGGGGCTTATCGAAGAAAACATCGACTGGCTTGGCATAACTTCGGGCGCGTTTTATCCGCGGTTCGTTCTTATAATCAAAAACGTGTGGGGCGGCATAGGCGGCGTTATTATTTTATACGTTGCGGGCATTTTGAACGTTCCCAAAACCTATTACGAAGCCGCCGAAATAGACGGCGCAACAAAAATAAAACAAGCCCTTGCCATAACCATACCCATGCTTACGCCAATAACTTTTTATCATCTTATAGTTTCGGTTATAGGCGGATTGCAGGCTTTTATGGATTCGCAACTTTTATCCACTACTTACGCAACGCAGACCATAGTTTATTTTATTTACGACCACGGCATAAACAACTATCTTTACGGCTATGCGTCGGCGGCTTCCGTTCTGCTTGCGACGGTAATTATGATAATTACGGTTATACAGTTCAAAATTTCAGACAAATGGGTTTATTCGGAGTGATGTTGTATGGCTTACGTTAATTTAAAAATCCGCGAAAAAACTCGTGAAAAAACCAACGAAACGAAAAACGACAAAACGAAAAACCGCAAAAACCGCATAAAAATCGGCGGCGGGGCTTTGGCTTTAAAAATAATCGCCTACGTTATGCTCGGCCTTTCGGCGATTACGACGCTTTTCCCTTATTTATGGATGGTGTTGGCGTCGTTTAAGTCCGGCGTAGAAATATCAACGCACCCCGAAATAATATTTCCGCAAAACCCGAATTTTTCGGCGTATAAGCGGGCATTTGAAGAACTCGACCTTTTGCTCGGCATAAAAAACACGCTTATATTAGAGTGCTTTTCGGTAACGCTTCCGCCGCTCGTTTCGGCGCTCGGCGCGTTTGCTTTTTCGCACCTTGCGTTGCCCGCAAAAAAGGTGCTTTTGTTAACGCTTTTGTCGTCGATGATGATACCTTACGCAGCGCTTATGCTCCCGCAGTATCAGATCTGGCAGTCGTTAAATCTTGTGGGAACGCTTTATCCGCTTATAATTCCGTCGTTTTTCGGCGGCGCGCTTATGACCTTTTTCTTCGTTCAGTATATGAACGGCGTGCCGAAAGAACTGTTCGAATCTGCTAAAATCGACGGTGCGGGCTATATGGTTCAATATTTTAAAATAATGCTGCCTATGATAAAACCCGCGCTTACGGCGCAGATAGTGTTTATGTTCGTAGGCACATGGAACGATTATTTCATTCCGTCGATATATTTAAACAAACCCGAAGTAAAAACCCTGCAACTTCAACTGCTTGCGCTTCAGCAACAGCAAAACAACCTTATGGATATGAATATGGTTATGGCGGGTTCGGTGCTTTCGAGCATTCCTATGCTTGCCGTGTTCATAATCTGCCAAAAATTCTTTGTAGAATCGCTTGCGGTTACGGGTTTAAAGGGATAAAAAATAAAAACCGAGAGGTGGAGAATGAGAAAAATTCTGTTTTACGTTTTTGCCGCGCTGCTGGCTTTAAGCCTTTGCTTGTGCGGCTGCACGGCGGGCGCTTACGATTACCCCGATTATTCGGCGGATAAATCAAGCGGCAACGACGATTTTAACTCGGACAGCAACAGTTTTGCCGCCGACGTTATGTTAGACGGTTATTTAACCGACGAACGCTATAACCAAAGCGACGTTGTTTCGCTGGGGAGCTGGGATAATTCGGACGTTGAAAACCAAACTTACGGCGCGATAGTAAACGACGTAAACGATTACGCGAATACCAAACGCGCGATAATAAAAATGTTCCGCGGAGAAATAGGTTTGCATTTCGGTTTCGAAATTAAAGATTCCGACCTTGCTTATTCGTCGCTCGAAAACGGCGATCCCGCTATCTGGACGGATAACGTGCTTTTAAATTTATGCACGGCTATCGACGGAGCGGAAGTGCCTATGTCGGACGATTATTACCTTATGGTTACGGCGTTCGGCAATTATTGTTTCCGTCGGGGCGCCAATGCCGCGGGAATGTGGGGTGCCTGGAGCGGAATTTTAGATTATCAGGCAGCCATATATAAAGACGGCGACACCGTAACCGGCTTCGGCGTGGAACTCGTTGTGCCTTACGAGCAGATAGGCATAACCAAAAACGATCCGGTTGGCGTAACTTTCCGTTCGTGCGACAGATCGTCCGAAAGCGGCGCCATGACCGAACGCGAATGGCTTTACGGCGGCGGAGTTCACCATTTTAATCGCCCGAACGATTACGTTATATGGGGCGAAGACAATCTGCTTTACGGCTATTACGATTATCAAATGCCGAACGTAACCCTTAAAGGAACGGTAACCGATGCGGTAACAAATCAGCCGCTCGGCGGCGTAACGCTTGCCGAAGGCGTAGTTTCGCAGGAAAACGGCGAATTTACCGTTTCGGACGTAAACGCAAACGAAAATTACGTTTTCGAAATTTCGGACGAGCGTATTATCGGCACGCAAACTCACGTCGTAGATAAAAACGCGATGCGCGCTAAAAACGGCGGAATAGTAGCCGTTTCGATATCGCTTTTAACAAAGCAAAACAAAATCACACAAAAAATAACGGGCTCCGTTACTTCGATTGCTTCGCTCGAAAACGCATTCGTTAAGGTCGGCGACAGCCGTGCCGAAATAAACGCGGACGGCAGTTACGAAATAGAATGCACGTTCGAAAGCGATGTTATGCCGCTCGAATTTTATTTAAGCGACGGCGCGCCCGCTTTCGAAACCGAAATTTATTTATCCGAAGCGGTAAAGGGAAAAATTACGGTAGATACCGAAATCCCGATGATAGCGGAATTGCCGTCGGCGTTCGGAACCGAAAAATCGGCGAAAGCGTATATCGGCTGGTGCTTAGACGGATTGTTCGTAAGGGTAATCGCCGCAGAATCGACGAACGGTTTCGGCGTTGCGCTTTCGGCAGACGAAGAAAGCGGCAAAGTGGTTTTATATCACTCGTTCGGCACTATGTGCATAACCGATTTCGTGTCGCAAAGTTGGGAATACGCCGCTCCGTCGGCGTTCGGTTCGGTTGCCGATATTCATAAAACGGCAAAAGGATTTACGGCGTTCACGTTTACCGTTCCTTACTCGGTAATAGGCATTTCGAAGCCCGAAAAAATAAGGGTTGCGCCCTTCGAATACACCGCGGCCGGACCTTTCGAATGGTATACCGACGAAAACGGCACTTCTTATCCGTTCGGAAACGCGCAAACATTGAAATATTATCCCGTGCTTAACGTAAATGCAATCGTCGAATTTACAAAACCCGAAAACGTGACTTCGTCGTATAACGTCGAACTTTCGGGCAAAACAGGCGCAAAAGTGCTTCTCGAACGCGTAGAAGGCGGGCGTAACGGAATTAAAATCACCGTTGATTACACGGCGGCGGACGGCTTCTGGGGCTTCGGAATAATGTTCGGCAACTTTATAAGCGGCGCGGGCATAACTCAACTTTACGTTCCCGGCTACGGAACGATAGACCATCGCTCTTACGGCGAATGGATCTGGGCGGGCAACTATCAACCCGCGGCTTCGCTCGGCGTCGAAGCTAGTGAAAGCGCAAGCGAAAAAGCAAACCGCATAACGTTGTTTTATCCTTACGAAACGCTTTGCGGCGAAAATTACGGTTTGAATATAACCGCCGAAAGCGAAAATATCGGCGTGCAGTTTTTCGAATACGTAACCGATTCAAGCGGCAATCTTTACGGTTGTTATAACTGCGTTACGTCGGACGGCGCGCTCGTTCCGTTCGATTCGGGCGTTGCAAACTTTATAAAATGGCAGTTTGTAAAAACCGAAGAAAAAGTCGTATACGAATATGAAAATTTAGGCGAAAGCGTATCGAAAGTTATCGTTACCGCTTTAAGCGGCGGCATAAAATTCACGTTTAAATCGACAGAAACCGCAAATACGTTCGGTTACGGCGTGTGCCTGCAGGCGGACGGCGGAGGCGCGATTTCGGTTTTATACGCAACCACCGGCAACATGGCAAAACAGGCTTACGGCGATTGGGCGTGGGTGTATAATCTTCCGTCGGCTTACGGCATTACGGCGAGCAGAACCACGCAAAACGGCGAAACCGTATCCGAATTTTTTATTCCGAACGAAGTTTTGGGCGCAGAAAGCGTTACCGAACTTAAAATTTGTTTGTTCGAAACGGTAAACGCGGGCGGTTCGCAATACGGAATTTATAACTGCTGCAAAAACGGCGAAACCGAAATCGCCATCGACGGCGGAACGCAAAACTTTATAACCGTAAACGTTGAATAAAAGGGGAAACTATTATGAGTAAAAGAAAAATAATATCGGCTGCTCTGCTTTCCGCAGTAATGCTTTTTTCGGGGTGTTCCGAAAATACCGCAAAAGGAATTTCGCTTGACGAAATCAAAGATTACACACCCCTTAATTTGCAAACCGAATATTACGACAACTACGATTTTAACGCTTATTATAACAAAGAAGAAAGCGAAAAACACCTTCCCGGTCAGGGCGTGTTCGGCACGGGCAACGCGTTTATTTTAAGATATAACGGGCTTTATTATATGTACGTCGGCTCGTCGAACAACATGTCGCAGTCGATGCCGTGCTGGGTTTCGGAAGATCTTTTAAACTGGACCAAGCCCGATAACGGCGTTACGCCTGCGGGAACGTGCGCCGACGATCCGCGCCTTTACAACGCCTATCCGCCTTGCGTAAGGCAGTTTAACGGCAAGTTTTATATGTACGTTTACCTTAAAAACGACGTGGTAACGCAGGGCAACTACATTTTAAAGGCAGATTCGCCGGTCGGTCCGTTCGAGTTCGTTACGGGCGACGACGGCAAACCCGTCTGCTACACGATAGAAGCCACAACCACCAATATCGACTGCGATATTTTTATCGACGACAACGAAGACGTTTATTTTATGAGCGCGCATCAGGACGCGTATTTTACGGGAATCAGGGCGTTTAAAATGCCGTCGATGGATAAAGTGGATTACGACGAAAACAGTTATATAAACATAGCCGAAAGTTCGGTGGGCGGCTGGACCGAAGGCAACGGAATGTTCAAACGCAACGACAACTATTATCTTATGTTTACCGGCTCGAACATTTTAAGCCCCGGCTATTTAACCCACTATGCGGTTGCCGAAAACGATAACTGGAAAAAAGCGTTCGGCACCGACGAAAAAACGGGAGCGAAAGGCTTTAATCAGGGAATCGATTGGCCTATGGGCTGCGAAACTAATCCCGAATTTTATTCTTTGGGGCATGCCACTTCGGTTTTAGGTCCCGATATGGACGCGCTGTATTATCACTATTTCAGCGTAAATTCGGCAGGTCCCAACTGCACGTTCGCAATCGATCGTTTGATTTTTAACGGTACGGCTATGGATGCGGCGCAAACGCAATACCGCTCGGTTAAGCCCGCGCGCCCGTTTATTTATTCTTATTTGCCCGAATCGGGCGGCGAATTTACGGCGGAAAGCGGCAAAATCCTTTCAAAAAATTCGCATAATCAAAACTTTACCGCCGAATATAACTTTAAAGGCAATAACGTAAAATGCGTTTTCGGTTATCGGGACGAGCAGAACTACGGCTACGTTGCGTGCGACGTATCGGCAAAAACGGTAACTTTGCACACGGTAGAAAACGGAACGGATAAGCAAGCGGCGCAGGGTGAAATAGTGCGCGATTACGACGGAAACACTCTTAAAACGTTAAGAATAGCCTGCCGCGACGGCAAAGCGGACGTTTATTTCGACGACCTTAAAAAAATATCCGACGCGTCCGTTTCAACGCAAAGCGGAAAAGCGGGGTATATTTACGGCGGCGAAGCCGAATTTTGTTACACCGCCGTTTCGAACGCGGCAAAAGGCATTAGCGATTCGTTAGAGCCTAAACTGCATTATATCAATATCGGCGCCGAAAGTTATCTGCCCGCGGGCTTAATCGAAGGGCACGGCTCGGCTTTTGCAAGCGGCAGCGGATATTATTTAACCGATAAAAGCGAATACGGCGGAAAATATACGGGAATGGGGAAGATTAAACTTGAAAACGCGGGCGATCACGCCGATTTTCTGGTTGATTTCGACCAAACGCGTAAGGATGCCGAAAGCGGATATTACACGCTTTATATGACTCTTAATAAAAACCAATGCGGCAAAACGTTTGGCGTAAGGGTAGACGGCGGCAAGGTTATGCCCGTAAAAGTTCCCGAAGTAAACGCAACCGGCGGCTCTTCGCTTATAAAAACCGCAATAGCGCAAATACCCGTCGAAAAAGGCGTTCGTGAAATTTCGATAATCGATTTGGGCGAAAATTTTGCTTTTCATTCGTTCACGTTCGTAAAAAGCACGGGCAAAAACTTTAACTACGTTCAATCGCTTAACGCCGCACCCGAAAAGGGTATGGAACAGCTTACGTTGTGGCGGTTCGATAAGCAGGCGGGCGACGACGAAAATTCGCTCGTTTCGCGCGAAGGCGTAAGGTCTCTCGTTTATTTCGGCAACGATAAAATAGAAAATTACACAGTCGAGTGCGATTTCAGGCTTAACACCGACAGCATAAACAGCGCCGGCTTTATAATTCAGGGCAACAGATATTCGAATTCGGCGTATATCACCGAAGATTACAGGCATATTCAGGGCTATTATTTCTCGATAGGCAAGCGTATGGTTAAAATCGAAAAGTTAAACTATACTCACAGCGACGGCAACGCCGCGGCAAAACGCGCTTCGATAAATATAGGCGAGTGGAATCACGTTAAAATCGAAGTTAAAGGTTCAACCCTTAAAGCAACCGTAACTTCGGCTTCGGGCGAAAGCGTAACCCTTGAATTTACCGACGATTTCGCGCTTTCGGGCGGGCGTTTCGGGTTTTATACTTCGGGCGCTTCGGCTTCGTATAAAAACTTGAAAATAAGCGGCTGATATGGAAAAAAGCATAGTGTTTTTAACCGACGATTTCGGCGAAGAACTCGCGCTCGAAACGGCGGAAGCGGGCGCAAAAAAAATATATCTGCACGCAAACCCTTTTAAAACCTCCGTTAAAGAGTTTATCGATTTTAAAATAAAAAACGAAAAAACAATCGATAAACTCGAAAGCGGCGGGGTTGCGGTCGGATATCAATTGCATGCGGTTTCCTATCTTTTGCCGCGCGAACTTTTTAAAACCGATCCCGAATACTTTTTATCGGATAAAAACGGCGAAAAAAGCGATAAATTTAATTGCTGTCCGTCAAACGACGAAGCGTTGGAAATCATAGAAAAAAACGCCGAAAAACTCGCGCTTTTGCTTAAACAAAAAACAAACCGCTATCATTTGTGGGTAGACGACGATTTAGGCGCAGACGTTCGTTGCATGTGTGAAAAATGCAAGAATTTATCCGCTTTTAAGCAAAACGCGATTATTTGCGAAGCGATAATCGGCGGCTTGAAAAAATACGATAAAACCGCCGAAAACGCTTTGCTTTTATACGGCGAAGAACATGACTTTTGCGGCGCGCCGAAAAACGCGTTTTCGGAATTCGCGCCGTTTAAGCGCGAACACGCCATCCCTATAACGCAAGGCGAAAAAAACGCCTTTTTTGTCGATAAACTTAAAAAAACCTTATCGTTTTACGGGGCGGAAAAGGTTTCGGTTCTCGAATATTTTTTAAGTTACGACTTTTTAAGTTTTTTGCGCGGGAACGGGGCTTTAAGGGTTGAAAAAGACGTAGAGTTTTATAAAAGCGCGGGCGTAACCGATTTAACGACGTTCGCGGTTTTTGCGGGCGCTTCAACAGATGAAAAACTTCGCGGCATAAAAAAGTATTTTAACATTTTAGATAATTATTAAGGACGAATATGAAAGGCAACAGCAGTATAATAATTATAAACAAAGATTTGTGCAAAGAATGGCTTGACGTTTTAACCGATTGCGGCATAAACACAATAGGGCTTCATTCGCTTTATCAATACGGCGGAATCGACGAGTTTTTAAACTGGTTAAACCGCGCCGACGTTAAAAATTTAGTTCAAAAATTCAAAAGAGCGGGGATAGAAATCGAATATCAGCTGCACGCGGTAAACTGGTTGTTGCCGCGCGGACTTTTTTCGGTTCACCCCGAATGGTTCAGAACGGATAAAAACGGCGCGCGCGTTGCCGATTGGAACTTGTGCGTTTCGTCTGCCGAGGCTTTGGAATACATAGAAAATTCGGCATATCTTCTTGCAAAAATGCTTGAACAATCGTCGCATAACTATTATATCTGGTGCGACGATTGCGTAGGCAGCGTTTGTTACTGCGAAAAATGCGCTTCTATAAGCGGGGCAGACCAGAATATGATTATCATGAAACACGTTTTAAGGGGCTTGAAACGCTATGATAAAGACGCGAAACTTGCGTTTTTGTCCTATCAGGATTCGCTCGGAACGCTTACCGTGCCGCCCGAAAAAGATATGTTTTTAGAGTTTGCGCCCATCGACCGCGACCATTTTTCGCCCATTTGCTCCGAAACGGATAAAAACCGCAAAAACTGCGAAGTCTTTGAAAACTTGGGGCAAATTTTCGGCGGCGAAAAACACGTTCTCGAATATTATCTCGACGCATCGTATTATTGCGGCTGGAAACGCGAAAACGTTAAAGATTTAGATCTGGATTTTGCCGTTTTAGAAGAAGACCTTAAATATTATAAATCGCGCGGGGCAACCTGCATAAGCACTTTCGCCGGTTTTATCGACGAAAACTGGCTTAACAAATTCGGCACCGAAAAAATTAAAAAATACGCCGAAATCGTAAAAAAATATTTTTATTAAACAAATAGAAAAAGTCTGCCAAAGTGCCGATAATCGACTTATAGGCGGACTTTTTATATTTTTAACTTATTTTGCCAAAAAACCGCCAAAGTGCCGATAATCGTCATATAGGCGGGTTTTTTGCTTTAAAAAATTTTTTTTGCATATTATAATTTTGCTTGCAAACAAATTCGTTTTGTGTTAAAATCGAGTTTGTAGAAGCATTTTTCGGCGAGAAAAAACAATGTTACAAAAAAACATGTAATTTTTCTTTTTTAATAAATTGCGGGCAAAACAAATACGAAAACATTAAACGAAAAAGCAAAAAAATTTAAGGCGAAAAAAATATGAAATTAAATCCTATATTTAAAAACGGAATGGTTTTTGCGGCAAATCGAAAAATCCGCGTTTTCGGCGAAAGCGAAAAAACGGTTAAGGCAACGTTTTTGGGCGAAACTAAAACCTGTGTTCCCGAAAACGGCAAATTTTTAATAGAGTTTTCGGAAAAAAGTTACGGCGGGCCTTATACTCTTGCGATTGAAAGCGAAAACGAAAAAACGGTTATAACCGATATTTTCGTCGGCTTAGTTTTGCTTATGTGCGGGCAGTCAAATATGATGTTCAAGGTTAAAGAAGGAACCGACGAACTTGAAGATTGCAAAAACGACGACCTTCTTCGTATGCATGTGTGCGACCACGTTATTTTTTTCGACGGCGAACTCGAACGCTTTCGCTCGTCGGACGGGTGGATAAAGTGCGAAAAAGAAAATATAGGCGACTGGTCGTCGATAGCATATCAGGTCGGCTGTAACCTGCGTAAAAAGTACGGCGTTGCGGTTGGCTTGGTCTGCGCCTATCAGGGCGCTTCGGTTATCGAAAGCTGGCTTCCCGATTACGCGGTGAATAACCCCGAAATTCAACTTGATATATCGAAAAAACATTACGATCACCACGATAAATTTTATCGTTTGTGGAACGAAAACTCGCGCATGTTCGACTTTTTGCTTTCTCCCGTTATGCCTTATCCGCTTTCGGCGGTCGTGTGGTATCAGGGCGAAAGCGACACGACGAAAGAAGAAGGTGAAATTTACGATAAAGAACTGAAACTTTTTGCCAAAGCGTTAAGAAACGGGTTTAAAAATGAAAACCTTCCGTTTATTATAGTGCAGATAGCCGATCTCGATTGCCGCGCAGACGACGGGTGGCGCGCAATTCAAAGCGCGCAGGAACGCGCCGCGAAAAGCATAAAAAACGCTTATCTCGTTATAAGCAAAGACGTAAGCGATACTTTTATTATCCATCCGCCAAAAAAGAAATTGCTTTCAAAGCGCATAGCCGAAACCTTAACGGACGTTTTATAAAGAACTTGCAGGGCGTTTTATAAAATCGAAAACGAAAAAATATAAAAAACCAAAGAGAATAAAATTAAAGCGTGCGGGAAAAACCGCGCGTTTTTTTATGTCCTTTTTTAGGTTTTTTCAGGCGTTTATCTGCCGCTTTTTCGCATCGTTTTTTATAATCGAAAAAATCAAAAAAAATTGCTTTATTATTTTTTTAAAAATTAAAAATTCCGCATAAAATCTTAAAAAATAGCCGATTTTAAAAAAAATTTAAGTTGCGCAAAAATTGAATTTTCCATGTTTGTTCGTTACTTAGTCAATGGACTTAAATCACCGATTACAATATAATAAATTATGCTCTACAAGCAATAAAATCGGCTTGTTTGATCAAACTAAAAATAAGGCTTTTGCGGCTTTGTTTAGTCTCGCTCGGCTAAAAAGGAGTTAAATGACAAAAAAACGAACGATAAAATTTTTTGCGGCGGTTTTTCTTGCTGTAACGCTTTTTGCGTTCTGCGGCGGATCGAAGGCGAGCGGAACCGTTGATTTTTCGTATTCGATGAAAAGCGAAGCGGTAATAACCTTTGCGAGCGAACTAAACGCAAGCGAATTTAAACAAAAAATCGAGAAAAACGTAAGCGGCATAAATCTTGTTTCGGGCGACGACGACATAATAAAAATTTCGTCGATCGAAAAAACGAGCGGCGGTTATAACGTTAAGTTTGCGCTCCGCCGTATAGATAAACTCGGCGCCATAGGCAACTTCGATTATTCCGAAGCCGCCGACTTTTTGATAGAAGGAAGCGAAAGGCGGCGTTTTATCGAAAACTGGGCTAACGGCTCGTGGCGCTATTCGGGAACTATGTCGATAAACGGCGAACGCGGGCATATCGATATTTCGCGCGATCACGAGGGGAAAAGCGAAGTTTTGCCCAAAAACGCGCAGGGGCAAACGCTCGCGTTTGAAAATTTCGTAAGCGAAGCAGGCGCAAAAAGCGGTTTAAAAGCGGTTACGTTTTTTATGCCCGCTTTAAACGAAACCGTTGGCGACGTAACCTCGCTCACTTTAAAAATCGACGGAAAAATCGAATATTACGCAGGTAACGGCATAGAAAAAATCGACGAAAAAACAGTTAAACTTACGCCGCGGGTAATAAAAGGCGACGTAACCGGAATGGTTAGCGGCGAAGCGGTCGTCGAAAAAAACGCAGACGTCGATATAATTTACGGCTATATAGTTTTCAGTCAGGGGCTTTCGCCCGTTGCCGTGGGCTTTATTTGCGCTTTCGGCGTACTCGTTGCGTTCTTAATAGCGTTTATCATTATAAAACTCAACAAATCGGGCAAAAAACGCCGCGCCGAAATAATTGGCGAAAACAAAAAGTTTAATGCCGAAAACGACCGTTTTAAAGAAAAACACGGCGAAGCCGAAAATTTGCCCGAATATGTTTTAGTCGAGAAAAAAGTAAGGGGCGAAAAGTTGAAAAAGAACGCCTTACTTTTAAAAAAGAACAACATATCGCTCGGGGTTTATTCGTTTTTCCACGGTAAAACGTGGGCGGGTATCAAAAAATATCGGCTGATGTATTTAATTGCCTTGCCTGCGGTGGCGGTTATAGCGGTTTTCTGCTATGCGCCTATGTTCGGGCTGGTTATAGCCTTTCAGGATTATAAACTGTTAGAAGGCGTGTGGGGCAGCGAATGGGTAGGGTTTAAAACCTTTTACAATCTGCTTATAAATCCCGACACGCAAGTTTACAGGCTGCTTCGGAACACCCTGTATATCTCGGTTATAAGAATAGGCACAAACTTCCCGATGATTTTGATTTTTGCGCTGTTGCTACGCGAAATCAAGTCGGATAAAGCGCGCAGCGCCGTTCAGACTGTTTCGTATATCCCGAACTTTATATCGTGGGTTGCGGTAAGCGGAATAGCATACAACCTGTTTTCGAAATACGGCGGGCTTTTTAATCGAATAATCGTTGGACTCGGCGGCGAAAGCATCGATTTTTACACCGTCGAAGATCCGTGGTGGTATATTCTTGCGGTTTCGTCGCTGTGGAAAGGTATGGGTTGGTGTACGCTTATATATATGTCTACGATGGGCACTATCGACGGCGAACTTTACGACGCCTGCCTTATCGACGGCGGCGGGCGGTGGCATCAGGCTACCGTCGTAACAATCCCCGGGCTTGCAAACGTTATCGCAATGCAACTGCTTTTAGACAGCGCAAGCATTTTAGGCGACAGCGCCGACCAGATTATGGCTATGACCAACGGCGCGTCCATAAGCAAAGTAAACGTTATCGGAACTTCGATGATAGCAAACATAACCGGCGGCGGCGATCTTGCCGCTTCCACCGCGCTTGGTTTGGTGCAGGGTATAGTAGGGCTTTTTATGGTGCTTTTAACTAACTCGGTGGTAAAAAAGACCGAAAACGAAGGCATTTTGTAAGGCTTATACATCGCGGCATGCATTGTTCCGCTCGTTTTTTAAAATTCCTGCGACCGAAAAGGTCGCTCCCTTTTAAAAAACTTCGCGCGCCGCGCCTGCCGCGCGTCTAAGCCTTACAACAGAATTTTAAACTGTCGCGGCATGCATTGTTCCGCTACAAAAAACCGTATTTTATCGGGGTGCATTAAAATGACGAATGCAATAAAAATAAAACCAAAACGAAAAAAAGTCGCCGTATTCGACGTGATAAACGGCATTATAATGGTACTTTTGGGGCTTACGTTTCTGCTTCCGTTCTGGATGCTTATAACGGCTTCGCTTTCGGATAACGCGCTTTTAACGGCGCAGGGCGTATCGTTATGGTTTCGGGGCTTTTCGATAGAAGGCTATAAATTCATATTTCAGGTAAGCGACCTGTTTTTGCGCTCGATAATAAATTCGATTATCGTCTCGTTCGCAAGCGCGTTTTTATCCGTTGCGTTATGCACGGGCGCGGCTTACGTTCTTGCAAAAAAGGATTTGCCTTTCCGAAAAATTTTAAACACGTATTTTATGATACCCATGTTTTTCGGCGGCGGGCTTATCCCTCTTTATCTCGTAATAAGGGGGGTAGGCATTTACGACACCGTTTGGGCGCTTATTCTTCCGTCGTGCGTTACCATAAGTTACGTTTTGCTGCTTCGCAACTATTTTTACGGAATACCTTCGTCGCTTTACGAAGCGAGCGAGCTCGACGGGGCAAACCAAATTCAAATACTTATTAAAGTATTCGTTCCGCTTGCCGTTCCCATGATGCTTACCGTAGGCATGATGGTGTTCGTGGGCAGATGGAACAACTGGCTCGATAACTTAATGTATTTCGGTTCGTCGAACAGAACGTGGTGGACCATTCAATACGTTTTAAGGCAGATACTCGTGGACATGCAGGCGCTTTACGGCGGTTCGGGCGCCGGTTCGATAATAGGCGCGCCGCTTGTAACGGCAAAAAACGCGGCTACGGTAATAGCTGTAATTCCGCTTATAGCCTTGTCGCCCGTGCTTCATAAATACTATATGAAAGGAATGACGGCGGGCGCGGTTAAAGGCTGAACGTAAAAAAACAAAAACGGGGCTATAAGCCCGTTATCGGCACTTTCGCATAAGAAATCGCGATTAAAACTTTTAAACAAAAAAAGAGTAAAAACAAGAGTAAAAAACAAAAAAACTACGCTATAGGTCGGTTATCGGCAATTTCAGTCGAATATCAAACCAAAAAAGCGTTTTAAATATAAGTAAACTAAAACAACTTAAAAACATTAAAAAAATATTGAAAGGAGCAAATTATGGCAAACAAAAATCTTTTTAAAAAATTGGCTTGCATGGCGGCAGCTGCGGCTCTCACCGTTTCGGCGGTTGCATGCGGCGATAACAGCGGAAACAACTCGTCTTCGACGGGCGGCGGCAAACGCGATAACGAAAAAAAAATAGTTATCTACACCGGCGGTTCGAGCGAATATTCGTGGACCGAAGGCAGCGAAGAAGAAGACGTTTTAAACTACATCGAAGAACAGTATCACAAAGACACGGGCGTTTGGCTCGACTTTAAAATTTCGCACTTATCCGAAAGCATGCGCACCAAACTCAACTCCGATTTAAGTTCGGGCGTGCAGGTAGATATTGCGATTTCGCACACCCGCGGCGGTTCGGGCATCGACGATTATGCCGTAAGCCAAGAAATCTTTTACGACATTGCCGACGATATCGACGATTACGCTCCCAATCTCGCAAAATATATCAAAGGTGACGCACGCAACAGTTTGACCGACGTCAACGGAAAATTGGTCGGTGTTCCGTCGGTTATAAGCCCCTATAAATACGGCATTTTAGTAAGAAAGGATTGGATGGAAGCGTGCAAATATACCGACGATACGCAAAAAGCGGCAAGCGGAGAATATACGCTCGTCGACGATTTGCAGACTTTTAAAGCGATGTGCGCGGCGATGAAAGAAAAATACAATCTTTCTTATGCGATTTCGGGCGCTCCGTGGGATTTGGAAAAAGTTACCATAGGCGCGTTCGGTGACGCGGGTTACTTTACCTACGGCGTTCGCGGCAATCAGGTTCTCCCCGGGTATTTAACCGACGAATATGCCGAAGTTTTAAAATATGAATATTCGCTTTCGTCAAACGACCTAACTTCGACGCAAGAAGCCGACTGGTTGCTCGAACAAAGCGAATCGGCGTTCATCGGCGGCAACACCGGCGTGTTTATAACCGATCCCACCGTTCAGCACCTTATAACCGTAGCGCGCAAAACCAAAGCCGCAGATAAAAGCGCCGAATTTACCGTTTTAGGACCTATGACCAAAGACGATAACTCGACCGAAAAGGGCTTTATGGCAAACACCACGGCTACTTTCGCCGCGGTAGTTTTGAAAAATTCGACCAACTCGATGGCAATCGCCAAATTTTTGAACTGGGTTTATAAAAACGCCGATAACTACAATCTTTGCAGATACGGTATCGAAGGCAAGCATTGGGTAAACAACGGCGACGGCACCTATTCTTATCCCGCGGGCAAAGAAGAATATCTCGTAAAACCGCCTTATTCGGGCATTCTCACTCTGGTCGAAAACCAGAATATTTCAAACCTTACCTATAAGGGCTATACCGAAGAAGAAGCCGCATGGATTCAGAAAGCCGCAAACAAAGATAACTATATCGATAACGACCTTGTCAATTATATGTGGCCTTCTAACAGAAAAATAGCCGAAAACTATTCGAACGCAATCGGTAAAATCTACGCTGCAACCGCGCTTCCCGCATGGACGGGCAACGTCGACCCCGCAACTACTTTCGAAAACGCGCGCAACCTTTACCTTTCGAGCGGCGGGCAGGCTTACGTTACCTTTATAACCGACGCTTACAAAGTAATGAAAGCGCAGCGCGGCTGATACGATTCGGCGACTGATACGTTCGGTTACGGACACTGGTTTGGCGGCTGACAATAGTTCGGCTGCCGACCTTACAAAATAAAAAGCGAAAATTTTTAGTATTAAAACCGAAATTTTTTAACGGGTGAAATAAATGATCTGGATGCTCGTCGCGTTTTTGGCGGCAATCGAATATTACGGCGTTGCGATAACGCTTCTGGCGCGTAAAAACGGCAAAAAGAATTACGCGCTTAACTTAATACCTTTCGTTGCGCCGTTTTATGTGCAGAAGTTTACGGGCGGATTTAAAATGACCGTAATTCCCGTTAAAAAATGGGGACAAACCGTTCTGATTTTTGCTTTCGTAATCGCTTTGGCGGTATATTGCGGAACGGCGTGTTTCGGCTATTACGTTTTAGAGCAAGCCGAAGCCATAAGGGATATTTGCTACATTCCCATATATGCGTGCTTTGCCTTTTATTACTTGGGCGCGGTTTACTCGATAAAACGAATAATCGACGTAAACAAAGCCGAAGTGCCTTGCGCGGCGCTTTTGTGCGCGCTTTATCTGCCCGCTCCGTTTTTGGTTACGGCGGGCGAAAAAACAAAAAACGACTTAAAAGCGAAAGAGTAAAGCATAAAAACGCGATTTTTAACGAGTTTTGCAATAAAAATTTCGTAACGTAAGTTTCGCGGGGGCAAGTTCGCAATAAAAACCGTTGCGACAAATCATTGCGACAATAAGGAGAAAAATAATGAAAAAAAGAATTTTATGCGCTATATTCGCCGCGCTTTCGGTGTTTTGTTTTACCGCTTGCGACAGCGGAAACGACAGTAATAGCGACGCATCGAAAACCGTCTACGACGAAGTTACCGACTATCCCGAATATGCCGAAGTAGATTTAAGCGACTACACGGTTTATTATTTCGACGAAAAAGCGGGAAACGACTATGAAAATGACGGACTAAGCGAAGATAGACCTTTAAATTCATTAACTGTTGCTAATAGAATAATTGCAAAAACAAAAATAGGGAATCCTGTCAGAATTCGTTTTAAAGCAGGTTCTGTTTACAATGACGTTTTGCAAGTCGGAAGATTTTCGGCAACGAAAGAAAAACCGCTTATAATCGATTCTTACGGAGCGACTGCGGAAGTTAAATATCCCGTGTTCAAAGGCGCGCCTTCGTGCGTCGAAGTAACGGCGGGCAACGTTCGCATAAGCGGGCTTGAAATCACCAACCCGAACGCAATCCGCGGAATTTATGTTTATACCACAAGCAAAGGTGCGCATAAAAACATTGTTTTAAGCGGCAACTATTTGCATGATATAAATTTCGATTTCGAAGCGGGGCTTCCCAAAAACTTGCAAGGCACGGGCGTTAAACCCGAAGACATTGCCGACATAACCGCGCCCGCCACAAAACTCAACGTAGCGGCGGTTTGCCCCACGGATAAGTATTCTTATCCGAATTCGGCGATATATTTCGACGCGCCCACGGCGAAAGCGACCGGCGCAAGTTGGTTCGAAAACGTGTGGGTAGAAGGTAACAAAATCGAGCGCGTTTCGCGCGACGCTTTGTTCGTGACTTCCAACTGGATTCGCCGTCCGGGGATAGACTGGGGCGTAAACGATTATATAAGCGACGATAACGGTTGGTATCCGCATAAAAACTTCAACGTTATAAACAACTTCGTTTCTTATACCGGCGGCGACGGAATGGTCGTTTTAGGCACCGACGGCGGATATATGCAGGGCAACACGCTTTATCACGCACAATATTTAGGGCGCGGCGGTTATTATAACGCGGGGCTGTGGATTCATTCCTGCCGCAACTTCGTAATGCAATTCAACGAAGCGGCTTACACGCACAAGCAAAACGGCGCGGGCGACGGGCAGGGCTTCGATATAGATATCGGAAACGTAAACGTAACCTTCCAATATAACTATTCGCACCACAATCAGGGCGGCGGCATACTTTTATGCACCAACGGCACAGAACTTCCCGTCCGCGACGAAAACGGCGACCTTGTTTACGACGACGAATTCGGTTTGCCTATTTTGGAAAAGAGATACATCTGGGATAACGTAACCGTAAGAAACAACGTGTTTGCGGATAACGACGGAGCGGTGTTCACCCACAGCGACGCGCTTAAAAACCTTAACATAGTTAACAACACGATAATTATGAAAGGCGAATCGGGCAGCGAAAAAATCGCCGAACCCAACGGATTTTACGCGAATATTTTAATCGAAAACTTCAATTTTAAAAACAATTTGTTTTATCTGCGCAACAAGCGCAACATTTCGTTCGACATAGTTTATTGCCCGACCGTAAGCATAGAAAACAATTTGTTTTATAACTTTAACGACAGCATTTTAAACAGCGTAAACGCAAAACAAAGCAGTTTTTTAAACCCAGAATTCGACGGAATCGAAGCCGAAAACGGGCTTGAAAAAGCGCAGGCGTTCAAGGTTAAAAATTCGCAGATTTTGTCGGTCGGCAAATATCTCGAAAGAATGAGCGCCAAAGACTACGCCGGCTCGAACGCCAAAAACTTAAATTACGTCGGGGCGTTTTCTACGGTAAGATAATCCGCGTTTAACGGCGCGCTTGATTACCCGAAAAAAATTAACCGAAGTAAATAATAAAAATTTAAGGAGTAAGAAAATGAAAAGAGAACTTGCAAAAAAATCGCTTTTGCTTGTGCTTCTGCTCTCGCTTATCGGCTGCTTTTTCGCGGCGTGCGGCGAGAGGGCGGATAACGAAATCAAGTTGTCCGCATGGCTCGACCGTTACGACGAAAAGACCATAACGCTCGAAAACGGAAACGCAAGCGACTACGAGTGGCAAAGCGCCGACGAAACCGTAGTTACCGTCGAAAACTTAAAACTCGTTGCCAAAAGCGAAGGACAAACCACCGTTACAGGCACCAAAACCGGCGAAAAGGTAATAATCGACGTAACCGTAAACGATTCGGGTGCCGTTCCGCGCGCTTCGCTCGACGAAGTAGTGGCTTATGCGGGAGCGCAAACAACCGTTACGCCCAAACTTACTTATAACGGCGCGGCTGTTGAAGCGAACGTAGAATATACCTATAAAATCAAAGACGAAAGCGTTGCAACCGTAAGCGGAAACGTTGTAACGGGCGTAAGCGTGGGTAACACCGAAATCACCGCCCGCGGCACGTATAAGGGCGTTGAATTAAGCGCGAAAGCAACCCTTGTCGTTAAACCTTATAACTTTATCGAGATAAGCGAAAACGATAAAGATATAACCCTTTACAACGCTAAAAATTCGCCGCTTTCTTACCGCGAAATCAGCGTTACCGTGGTTAAAAAAGGCGAAGAAATCAAAAAACCCGAACTTGAAATAGTTTCAGAAAAACAAGGTATAGTCGCTTATAACGAAGGCAAAATCGTTGCTATCGGCGAAGGCACAACCAAAGTTTTCGTAAACTGCGGCGATTTAACCGACGAACTTACCGTAACAGTTTTGCCCAACTATATTGAAGAAACGTTCAACAACACCGTAAGCGCGGCGTTCGGCACCACTTACGAAGCCTATACGGGCGAAGTAGGCGGCAGAACCGAAGGGCTGTTCAGATACGTTACCACAAACACAAATATCGAAGGGCAGAACTATTGGCAGCAACGCATAGTGAACACGCAATCGTCGCAAAAGTGCATCGACCTTTATAAAGACAAAGGTTACAGATATTTCGCGTTCGATATGTATGTAACAAAACCCGCAAACATGCTCGCGCCGATCGGCGGATCGACCGACGCCGCCTATATTTACGGCGACAGGTATTTCGACGTTGACGGTATTAAGATGATTGCGGACGGCAGAATTACCAATAAACTCGAAGCGAATAAATGGATAACCGTGGTTTACGATATGCGCCAAAGAGTTTTAATCGATCCCGCGGCAAACGCCGACTTCTATCTTGCGCTTCACGAATCCGAACTGACCACCTATCTTTCGAATATCCGCTATTATTTAGACAACGCGTTTATTCCCGAAGAAGGCGCTGTTTCGTATGAAAAGAAAGACGGCTACGTTCAGGCTTCGAACGGCGAATTCGCGCTTTATCGCGGAGCCGACGAAAGCAGAATGACCGTTGAAAAATCCGAAGTTGCGGGCGTTAAAAATGCCGTTAAACTTACGGGTAACGATTCGGAATTTGAACAAAACGCGCTCGTTATCGCGTCTTCTACGGGGCGCGACCGCAGCGATTCGCTCGTTAATCTTCAGGAAAAAGGCAAATATTTAACTTTCGACCTCTACGTGAAAAAAGCCGATTCGATCCGCTTGTCGATAGACTATGGCAAAACCGTTCAGAACGTAATTTTAAACAAAACCGATTTCGAACGCGTTTCGTGGCTGTCGCTTATTTCGGGCGATAAACAACTTCACGTTTTAAAACCGCAAACATGGATTACCGTAAGCGTCGAATATGCGAAAATGTTAGGCGCGTTAAACGTCGTTTCAAACGATCCCGTCGCTATTTTAATAGGAACCGTTAAAGCGGGCGACGAAATTTTGGTAAACAACGCGCGCTATTATGAAACCGACGCGCATATCCCCGCCGAATTTGCAGACAAAGCGCCCGCATACATTGCGGCAAGCAAAAACTCGGTTATAACTACGTCAGGCGAAATCGACCTTTCGTTCGTTATCGAAAACGGCGAAGCGGGGCAGGTTCCCGTTATCGTTTCGGATAGCGAGGCGGTAGTTGTGGGCGAAAACGGCAAACTTACCGCCGCAAAAACAGGCTTTGCAAACGTAACCGCAACTTTCGGCGATTTAGAAGCAGTAACCGTTCCGGTAAGAGTTATCCCGTCGAACGAATATAAGCTTAACAACACGCCGTATATCGAATATCCCGACAACGGCTCGTCGTTCGTGGCTACCTACGTCGCAACTTTCGCGCCCGACAGCCCCGAATATCAAACCGCTACCGCGTTGAAAGTTAAATTCAAATTTAACGAAAACGTTAATTTCCTGCACGTTTTAACCGCACCTAACTGGGGGCTTCAATCCGACGGCGTCGAAATAGGCGACGGCGTATATCAGGGCTTTAAGTCGTGGAACAATCAGGAAGTTGCAACAAACGGCTTCGGCGCGGCGAAATTAACCGTTTTAAACGAAAACGGCGAAGTTTTAGGCGCCCTTAATCAAGAAGGTATCAAGTGGGAAACCGACGTTACCTACACCTTGATAATAAACCTTGCCTCAAACGAAAAAGTATACTTCTTCACTTCGGATAACATCAAAGCCATAGAAGAATATTGGTGGGGCAACGGCGGACTTTATTATAAAGCCGATATTTTGAACGTTGTAAACTTCACCGAATTTACCGCTCTTTACGAAACCGCTCCCGCTCCGCAGATCGTTGCGGATAGAACCGAAGTTGTTACGTTTAACGGCAAAACCGAAACCGTAAATGCGTTTGTGGCGTTCGCCCGCGACAAACAAATTTCGTGGACTTCGGAAAACGAAAACGTTGCAACCGTAAACGGCGGCGTTATCACGGCTAAAGGGCTTGGCAAAACCAACGTGGTTTTATCGGCAGACGGCGCCGAAAGCGTTAAAATCCCCGTAAGCGTAGTAGAAGGCAAAGATATAACGCCGAGTTATAAAGAAAACGCGGAGGGCTATTCGCAGGGTATGTATATGGACCTTTCGGCTTACGACGGATTCGACGGCATCACCTTTAACATGACTTTTGCCGACGAAAACTCGTATTTAACCATAATCGACGGGGTTCCGTTTGTTCCTTGGGGTTATGCGAGCACCGATCGTTCTTCGATTATCGGTCCGAACACCTTTAAATCGATTTTCAGACCCGACATCGAAGGCTTTAATTACACTATCTCGACCGACGTTTTAAAAATCAAAGACGAAAACGGCGCGTATATCGATTACACTCACGGTTACACCTTCCAAAAAGGCGTAAAATACGCGGTTGAATATCAACTTCCCTCAAACTGTGGCAGACGTCTTACTTTCTGGGTTGCAAAAACCGATGAACACGGGAACTATTGGGCAGGTGAAGGTTTGAACAAAAATTACTATCAAAACCCGCTCGAACATGTTGCCATAACCGACGTTAAAGGTTTGTGGACTTCCGCTCCCGTATTCTCGGCTGAAATAAGCGAAAGCACCAAAGCGGTTTCGGTCGGCGACGAATTTACTTTAACCGTTGCCGTTAAAAACGCGTTCGGTTTAACCGGCGCATGGTCTACCGATAATAACGAAGTTGTTTCGGTAACCGATAGCGGCGTTGTAACCGCAAAAAAACTGGGCGTTGCCAACGTTATTTACCAAATCGGCGGCGTAGAACTTAAATGCGAAGTTAAAGTTTGCGACGTAAAAGATATAACTCCGTCGTGGGGCAGATACCGTCAGGATTACCCGCAGGGCGCAATATTAGACCTTTCGGCTTATTCGGGTTATAACGGCATTACGTTCGATATGTCGTTTGCCGAAGACGGCACATTTCTTACCGTAACGCAGGGTAAAGTAATAGGCTGGGCTACGGGCGGCATTGCCGACTATGCAAGCGTTATCGGACCCGCTACTTTCAAAGGCGTTTGGGCCCAAACAAAAATGAGCGATTGCATTCCCGTTAACGTCTTCAGAATTAAAGACGAAAACGGCGCGTATATCGATTACACTCAGGGCTATTCGTTCAAAGCGGGCGTAACCTATAAGGTCGAATACGAACTCACCGACGAAAAACACCTTTCGTTCTGGACGGCAAACAACGACGAACACGGCATATTCTGGGAAATAAACAAATATTATACAAACGCATTAGAACACGTTACCGTAAGCAACGTTAAAGGATTTTGGACTGTCGAACCGCAAATAAAAGTTTCGCTTAACGTTACCGAAAAGGGCGTTACTGTAGGCGACGAATTTACTTTAACCGCAGCCGTAGTAAACGCGTTCGGTCAAAGCGGCGTTTGGGCAACCGATAACGGCGAAGTCGCTTCGGTTACTTCCGACGGTTTTGTAGAAGCGTTAAGCGTAGGCACCGCCAACGTTTCTTACACCGTAGGCGGCGTTAAAGCCGTTTGCGTTGTAAAAGTGGGCGGATATAAAGCGGTTACCGCTACCTGGACGCCTTTCCACGAAGAAGCTGTAAGCGGCAGATATTTAACCATTACCGAAAGCGATTATTCTGCTTTAAGGTTTAGAATGACCATAAAGAACGCAAATTCGGGTAACTTATACCTTACCTTTACCGACGGAACGGGAACCGGCTGGGCAACCGACGGTATTCCCGATGCCGCAAGCATTATAGGTCCCGGCACTTATGAAAAAGTGTGGGGGAATGCCGAATATCCGTATATTTCGCAAGACGTTTTAAAAATTAAAGACGAAAACGGAAATTATATCGACTATTCGAGCGGCTATTCATTCGAACAGGGCAAAACTTACACCGTCGAATACGTTATATCTGCACCTCGCCACATAGGTTTCTGGGCGGCAAGTACCTCCGTCCACGGTATTTATTGGGCGGGTGATAGTTTTAGCAAATACTTCACGAACCCGTTCGACTACGTTGAATTCAGCGATTACGAAGGCTTGTTCTAAGCCGAAAATAAGGTTTAAAGTAAAAAAAGAGCAACTTGTTTTGCCTTAAAACAAAAGCGGTTGCACTTTTACAAAAGAAAAATTAAAACGGCGGGTAGTCGGGCGGGCAAAAAATTCCGCTCGGCTGCCCGTGCGTTTAAAAAAAATTTACACGAAAATCAGTTATATTTTTCATAGCCCCCTTTCCGTCTGTTACAATATTTAATAGTTGCATAATCAAAGAGAAGCCTTCTCCCGTTTATCTTTTGGAGAATGTGTCGGCAACTGCCGACGGATGAGGGGTGATTTCTATAATTCGGTAGTCAAACCCCGCTGTCCTAATTTAGGGAAAGTGGTTTTTACGAGTGAAAACAAGTAAAAATCGAAAGGGGATAATGCCGCATAAAAACAATCGTCATCCTGAGCGTTAGTCGAAGGATCAAGCGAAGCGAATGTTTGATATGCGGCTAACGCCTTGATGTTTCGACTGCGCCTGTCGGCTCCGCTCGACATGACTAAAAACAGCGGGCGACCGATGGTCGCCCCTACGATAAAAAAAACACAAAAACTCGCCTATAAGTCGATTATCGGCACATTCAAAATAAAATACTTAACATTAACATGAGTGACAAACAAAACGAACTTTTTAATTTATCCGACCGTTTCCCCATTGGATTTTGGAACTATACTACGGCAGGTACTTTAAACGCCTCCGAAAGCGCCGACGACTGGAAACAACTCGGCATGAACGTTGCTATGTCGAGCACGTTGCCGCTCGGCGGCGACAAACAAGACATAATCGATTGTCTGAACGAATCGCAAAAACGAGGTATTAAGGTCATCGTGTGCGATCAGCGCACGAATTGGAGAACTTACACCGATTTCGGCGAAGAAAAATATAAAGCGGGCGTTATGCAGGCGGTAAAAGATTTCGGAAGTCATCCCGCGTTTTACGCATTTCACGTAGGCGACGAACCGCATATCGACGAATGGAACGATATGGAAAATTCGCTTAAAATAGTAAACTCGGTTTCGAACGGATTTATAAACTTTTTGCCGCTTTACGACGAAAACGGACCCGAATGGCACGGAATAAAATACGCGGGCTATGCCGATCTTATAGTAAAAACGGCTTTAAACACCGGGTTAAAAGTAATTTGTTACGATTTTTACACGCAGTGCGAATATCATTACGACGAAAAAGGCATAAACGATTATTATAAAAATCTCGTGTTTTTCAGGGATATTGCTTTGCGCGCAAACGCCGCTTTCTGGACGACGCTTTTATCCGTAGGGCATTGGAAATACCGCGTGCCGACCGTCGACGACGTAAGGTGGCAACTTTACACGGCGGTTGCTCACGGCGTAAACGGCATTTTGTGGTTTTTTATTTACGAGCGCGAAAAAGATTCGTCGTATCGCGGTTCGCCCATAAATTGTTTTTACGAAAAAACGTCGTTGTTTTACGATTTGTCAACCGAAAACCGCGTGTTTTTAAAGTATTACGCGCATAATTTTATCGGCGCCGAACTTAAAAACGTATATCATCTTAAAAAGGTTTATGCGGGGCAAAAAGAATTCAAGCCGCAAAGCGTAAAATCGCTTAACCTTAACCGAAATTGCGGTTCTGCGCTTATAATATCCGAATTTTCGGGCAAAAACGGCGACTTTATAGCGATAACCAACAACGAACAGCGCGACGTAGAGCAGGTGTTCGGCGAATATAACGGAAAAACGTTCGACGAATGGCTCGCCCCTGGGCAACTTATCGTATTAAAATAAAATCGGCTTAAAATTAAAGTCGACGCGCTTAAAATTCGCCGGAATCCGGCAGGGTAAAATAACGCCGTAATATTAAAAAACTATGAATAAACTTATCGACGCGTTTTCAAACGGCGTATCGCTTATGGATATAAACCCGTTCGTGCGCTTTGTAAACAAAATAATAACAGATAAAGACGAAATTCATGCATGCCCTATGCGTCAGCTTTACGATTATCAACTCGTTTGCGTGTTAGAAGGCAACCTTAATTTCAGAATCGGTAACGACGTGGTCGAGCTGTATTCGGGCGACCTTATTATTCTGCCGCCGTTCGTGTGGACGTACGAATATTGCAAAAACAGTTCGTTCTGCAAATATTACATCGTGCATTTCGACTTTTTTTACAACAGGTCGCGAGTAGACTGGCAGGTCGAAGATATGTATCTTAAATATTGCCGTCCGTGGGTGAAAAGCGTTGAACCCAATCCCGAATACATCGATAAATCCGACAGGAATTTCGGCGCGCTTAAAAGTTACGCGGTCGAAAAGAACGCGCTTACCGACGATACAATCGAACTTTTGCAAAAAATGCTCGACGTTTATCGCGCGGCTTATCGAAAAGGGCGGCTTAAAAGCGAAGATATACTTTTAAAATCGTATATGTTAAAGTTTTTTGCCACTTTGTGTTCGCCTATGGTAAGCGGGAACACCCACAGCGACGCGGTAAACGGCTTTATCGATTACGTTATTGCAAACTATAATCAGAAAGTAAGCGTTTCCGCTTTCGCGCGCGAGTGCGGCTATACCGTAAACCATTACCGCAAAATTTTTAAAGCCGAAACGGGCGAAACCCCGCTCGATTATCTTTTGAAAGTGCGCATCGAAAAAGCCAAAGACTTTTTGCTTTATAACGTTCCCGTAAACCAGACTGCCGAAAGAGTAGGGTTCGACGATCCCTATTATTTCAGCAAAGTGTTTAAAAAAGTAACCGGCGTTTCGCCTAAAAACTATAAAAAAACCATCGAAAAAATGTGCTGACTGCGGCGGGCGGTTGCCAAAGTCCGGCAAACGTATAAAAAACGTATAAATATAAAAATGCTTAACATAAACGACCTGACAATAGAAGAGAAACTTAAAATTTTAACCGGCAAAGATTTTTGGCGCATTTATAACGCGAACGGCAAAATAACCGACTTTTTTATGTCGGACGGGCCCAACGGGCTAAGAAAATGCAACGACGAAGGGGTTGCTGCCCCCGCGTTGTCCGTGCCCGCAATCGCAGCGCTTGCAAACTCGTGGAGCGAACGCGCCGTAGAACTTAACGCCGAAGTTTTGGCTGACGAATGTATCGAGCAGGGCGCGGATATGCTTCTCGCCCCGGGGGTAAACATAAAACGCACTCCGCTTTGCGGCAGAAATTTCGAATATTTTTCCGAAGACCCGTATCTTTCGGGCGTGTTGGGCGGCGCTTACGTTAAAGGCTTGCAAAATAACGGCGTGGGCGCGTGCGTAAAGCATTTTTGCCTTAACAATCGCGAATACGACCGCGAATTTATTTCAAGCGAGATAGAAGAACGCGTTTTAATGGAAACTTACGTTCGCCCATTCGAACTCACGCTTAAACAAAAACCGTGGTCGGTTATGTGTTCTTATAATAAAATCAACGGCGTTTACGCTTCCGAAAACGCCTGGCTCTTAAAGGATATTCTGCGCGAAAAACTAAACTTCGGCGGCTTAATCGTTTCGGACTGGGGCGCTGTGCATAACAGTTATAAATCGCTTAAAGCGGGGCTCGATTTACGCATGGCTTACGACGGTCGCGCCTATAACGAACTTAAAACCGCGTTCGATAACGGGCTTATAAGCATTTACGAAATCAACGCCGCCGTAAAGCGCATTTTAAATCTCGTCGATAAAAAAATCGAAGCGGATAAAACCAAAAAAGTTAAATATACAAAGGAAGAACGCCGCCAAAAAGCGCTCGAAGTAGCGCGCGAGTGTGTGGTTTTATTAAAAAACGACGACGATATTCTGCCGCTTAAATCGTTTGATACGACGAAAGGCGGTGCGAAAAACAGCGCAACCGGCGAAGCAATCGGCGAAAAAAGCGGCGCAAAAAACGACGTAAAAAAAGTTTACGTTGCGGGCGAATACGGATTAACCCCGCCTTACGGCGGAGGCGGTTCGAGCCACGTTACTTCAGAATTCAAAGCGCCCGACCTTGCCGCGCTTATATCCGAGCGTACGGGCATAAACTCCAAATATCGCGCAATTTACTCTCGCGACAGCGTGTTTGCAAAACAAATTCTGTTAAAAAGCGCAAAAGAAGCCGACGCGGTCGTGTTGTGCGTGGGTGAAGGCGAAACCGAACACCGCGAGGGCGCCGACAGAACGAGCATAAAACTTTCGCCCGTGCAGGAAAAAATCATTTTAGATACCGCCGAAATTAACCCGAACGTTATCGTGGTGATTTATTCGGGCGGGGCAATGGACGTAAGCGCGTGGAAAGACAAAGTTAAGGCTATAGTTTACGCGGGCTTTCTGGGTGAAACAGCAAACCTTGCGGTTGCCGACGTTCTGTGCGGAAAATGCTGCCCGAGCGGCAAATTATCCGAAACTTTCCCTCTTAATTTAAACGATAATCCCGTAAACGATTTTAATTATAACGCGTTTTACGAAAGATACGTCGACGGCGTGTTCGTAGGCTATAAATATTACGAAAAGGCGCAAAAGCAGGTGGCTTATCCGTTCGGATTCGGGCTTTCGTATGCAAAGTTTAACTATTCGAACCTGCAAATCGAAAAGAAAAGCGAAACCGATTACGATATTTCGTTCGATATAGAAAATCTTTCGGATATTCCCGCCAAGGAAGTTGCCGAAATTTACGTTAAAAGCGAATTCGCCGCGGTTTCGCGCCCCGAAAAAGAACTTGTCGCCTTTAAAAAGGTAGAAATCGGCGCGGGCGAGAAAAAACGCGTTAAAATTTCGCTCGATAACCGCGCGTTCGCATATTACAGCGTGCCGCTTAAAAATTATTACGTCGAAAACGGCGAGTTTAAAATTTTAATCGGTTCGTCGTCGCAGGATATCAAACTTTGCGGCTCGGTGAATATCTGCCTGTCCGACGAAGATCAGGTAACCGCGCAGTTTTCCGATTTTAATTAACCGTGGCGTAGGTTTGTAAAAATGCGAAAAAAATAACGACAAAACGCGTAAAAAGTTAAACGATTTGGTTTTTTAACCTGAAACCGCACGCAAAAATTCAGCATTGCGGTTTTTCGTTTGACTTTTTGCGTTTTATAATTTAGAATCTATTTGAAAAAAGATTCGGATTAAATAATTTTTTTAAGAGAGTGTTACTATGGGAAAAGGACGGGTAACAATACCTACCGACGAAAACTATGTTGAAGGCACTAAAAAAATAGCGGCGCTTTGGGGCGCCGACGCCGTGCGCGATTGCGACGGAACGCACCTTCCGAAAAACGCGAAAGAACTTGCCGAAAAGGTTTATAACACCTATTTTGTGGTTCGCGGCGACAACGCGTGGGCAGAAAAGCACATGGACGAACTTCAGAACGTGCTTTTAATGAGCGAGCGCAAAACCGCCGTTCAAAACGTTCTGAAAATCGACCTTTTAAACGGCTATTTTAAACAACAATTAAAAGTAAACCCCGAAAATCCGCATAAATATTGGCAGGTTTTCGACAGAACGAGCGGGGATGAAGTTTTCTCGTGGGAATACGACGGCGAAGGCAGCGTTATTATAACCGACGCAAAGCCTTTCCACGAATACACCGTAAACTTTTTCGCGCTTAATATCTGGGATTCCACCCAGATGTATAACTACGTTACCAACGGCTGGACGGGCGAAAAACACCTTGTTATCGAGCCGCGTTACGAGCAGTCTTTTAACCACATAAAGCAAAATCTGCTTGACTGGTGCGACAAAAACGACAACGTAAACGTTGTGCGTTTTACCACTTTTTTATATCATTTCTTTTTGGTTTTTAACGAAAAAGGCAAAGAAAAACACGTCGATTGGTTCGGTTATCCCATGACGGCTTCGCCGCGCGCGTTCGATTCGTTCGAAAAAGAGTTCGGCTACACCTTGAAAACCGAAGACATAGTAGACGGCGGATATTACCACAACAATTTCAGAAATCCTTCGAAAAAATTTCTCGATTATATGGAATTCGTCGAACGCTACGTTACAAAAACCGTTCGTTCGCTCGTAGATATTTGCCACGAAAACGGCAAAGAAGCCATGATGTTTTTAGGCGACAGCTGGATAGGCACCGAGCCTTACGGCGAACATTTTAAAGATATGAATCTCGACGCGGTTGTAGGCAGCGTGGGCGGCGGGGTAACCGTGCGCATGCTTTCCGAAATTCCGCACGTTAAATACCGCGAAGGCAGATTTTTGCCTTACTTTTTCCCCGATACTTTCTTTGACGGCAACGAGCAGGCTGCTATCGACGAACTTAACCGCAATTGGCTTACGGCGCGCCGCGCGATAATGCGCAAACCGCTTGACAGAATCGGATTCGGCGGATATTTGAGTTTAGCGGCGAAATTTCCCGCTTTTATAACCCGCGCGGGCGAAATCTGCGAAGAATTCAGAACCATTTACGACGCGCTGGGCGGCAAAAAGCCTTACAGCGCCTTAAAGGTGGCGGTACTTAACGCCTGGGGCAAAAAGCGCAGTTGGATGAGCCACATGGTCGCGCATGAACTGTGGTATCAGCAAATTTATTCGTATCAGGGCGTGCTTGAAGCGCTTTCGGGGCTTCCGGTCGAAGTTGAATTTTTATCGTTCGACGAAGTTATAAAGGCGGGCAAAGTTCCCGAAGATATAAACGTTTTAATTAACGTGGGCGATGCAAACACCGCGTTTTCGGGCGGCGAATATTGGGGTAACGAAATCCTTTGTTCTGCCGTTCGCGCGTTCGTTTACGCGGGCGGCGGATTTATCGGCGTTGGCGAACCCACCGCTTACCAAAAAGGCGGCAAATTTTTCCAACTTTCCGACGTTTTAGGAGTAGACGAAGAAGTTGGTTTTTCGCTTTCGGAAGATAAATACAATATTCAAAAGGTCGAACACGAACTTACCGCAGGCCTTGAAAAGGTCGATTACGGCGAAGATAAAAAGAATATTTACGCGTTAAAGGGCGCAAAAGTTCTGGATATAGCCTTTTCGGATCGCTTTAAACGCAGCGTAAACGTGGGCGAAGTTAAAATGGCGATAAACGAATTCGGCAAAGGCAGAAGTTTTTATATGACGGGCATACCTTATTCGTTCGAAAACGCGCGCCTATTATACAAGGCGATGTGCTGGGCGGCAAACAAACCGCTTAACGTTTGTTATTCGTCGAACGTGTCAACCGATTGCAACTACTATCCCGCAAGCGGCAAATACGCGGTAATTAACAACTCCTTAGCGCCGCAAACCACCGAATTTTACGACGTAAACGGCAAAAAATCGGTTATATCGCTTAATTCGGGAGAAATTAAGTGGCTGTAAAAAACGCAAAACACAAAAGCTATAAACAAAAAAAGCCCGTTGCTTTCATCGGCGACTGGCTTTTTTTATTTTTTTAACGTAAAAACAATTGAAAAATCGCGCAAAATCGTTTAAAATAATAACGGAGAAACTTAAATGAACATAGTCTATTTGAAATACGCCGTAGAAGTAGCCAAAGAAGGATCGCTTAATTCGGCGGCGAAAAAATTGTTTATCGCCCAGCCTAACCTTTCGCGCGCGATAAAAGAATTAGAAACCGAAATGGGCATAATCATTTTCGAACGCCGCGCCAAAGGCATGGTTTTAACCCCCGAAGGCGAACGGTTTATAGCTTACGGTAGCCGCATTTTAAAGCAGATCGACGAAGTAGATTCGATGTTTAAAGGCGACGGCGAAAAGAAAAACTCGTTTTCGGTGGTGGTTCCGCGCGCAAGTTATATATCGCACGCTTTCTCGCGGTTTTCGCTTGAAATGCAAAACGAAAAGCGTTGCGAAATGTATTATAAAGAAACCAACTCGTCGCGCGCCATCGAAAGCGTTGCAGATAAAGGTTACGGGCTTGGGATAGTTCGCTACGCTTCGGAATACGATAAATATTTTAAGCAGGATTTAGATAACCGCGGGCTTAATTACGAACTTGTTGCCGAATTTAAATTCAGGCTTATTTTCTCGAAAAAAAGCGCGCTTTACGCTAAAAAAAGCATAACTTACGACGATTTGAAATCGTTCGTCGAAATAGCGCACGCCGATCCTTACGTTCCGTCGCTTACCGTTGCAGAAATCCGCAAAAACGAAATGGGAAACGAGGCGGATAAACGCATATTTTTGTTCGACCGCGCAAGTCAGTTCGAAATTTTATCCGCAAACGCCGATTGCTATATGTGGGTTTCGCCCGTGCCGAACGAACTTTTAGAAAGATACGACCTTTCGGAACGCGAAATTAAGGGGGACGAGCGCGTTTACCGCGACGTACTTATTTACAACAAAAACTATAAACTTTCGCCGCTCGATAAGGCGTTTATAACCTGCCTTTGCGACGCGAAGCGCAAATACATCAAAGATTAGGCGGCGGTGTATACGCGGGTTATATATTCGGGGTATATATTTTTACGTATATAGCCATACCAAAAACTAAAAAAAACTTTACTTTTGCGTTTTTTTGTGCTAAAATGTATGTTATACACACACAGCAAAAAGGTGTTATATGAAGTTAGACAGAGTTATTGCCGTAAGAACGAGCAAAACCGTATATCGTGACGGCGACGACTGCATTAAAGTTTTTTGCGAAGACTATTCGAAAGGCGACATTTTGAACGAAGCGTTAAATCAGGCGCGCGTCGAAACCACGGGGCTTAACGTTCCGCGCGTTAAGGCAGTTACGATGGTCGATGGCAAGTGGGCAATCGTTTCCGATTATATAAAGGGCAAAACGCTCGCTCGGCTTATCGAAGAAAATCCGCATAAAAAAAGCGAATATCTTTCGTATTTTGTAGACATACAGACATTTGTGCATAAGCACACCTGTCCTATGCTTACGAAACTTAAAGACAAAATGAACCGAAAGATTTCGGAAACCGAGTTAGACGCGACCACTCGTTACGACCTGCACGTTCGGCTTGAAAACATGCCCAAGCACATTAAACTTTGCCACGGCGATTTCAACCCGTCGAACGTTATTTTACGCGAAAGCGACGGCGAGCCCTTTATTATCGACTGGGCGCACGTTACGCAGGGCAACGCTTCGGCAGACGTAGCGCGCACATATCTTTGTTTTTGGCTTGCGGGCGACGGCGAAACCGCCGAAGAATATTTAAACTATTTCTGCCAAAAGACGGGGACCGACAAAGTTTACGTTAAAAGTTGGCTGCCGATAGTTGCCGCTTCGCAGTCGGTTAAGGGCAGGGCAGCAGAACGCGAGTTTTTGCTTTCGTGGGTTAATCGCATTTATCACGACGAAAACGAATAGTATAAAAAACCGAAAACAAATAAGAAAAAAAGATATAGTTTTTTAAGTTGCTGAAGTCGGCAAAATATTAGATAATCGACTTATAGCGGCACTTTTAAAAAATAATATGGGAATATGCGGGGCATTACCCCGATTTATGGAGAAAAAGATGATAATATTAAAGGTTTGCATCGGAAGTTCGTGCCACATTAAAGGCGCGCGGCAGGTTGTGGAAGAGTTTCAGCGTCTTATCGCCGAAAACAACGTGGGCGATAAAGTTACGCTCGAAGGTACGTTTTGTTTAAACAGATGCCAAGAAGGCGTTTGCGTTACTTTAAACGACGAATTCGCTTCGCTTTCGCCCGAAACAGCCGCGGCTTATTTTAACGAAAAAGTGCTTCCGCTTTGCAAAATCGCACAAGGCGTATAAGCCTGAAAAGCATTTAAAAAGCGCGCAAAACGCGGCTTAAAGCGCAAAACGCGCAAAAATCGTTAAAGCCCGAAAAAGTCGGGCAAAAAGGTGAATTTATGGTAATAATTCAGGTGTGCGTGGGCAGTTCGTGTCATCTTCGCGGCGCCCCGCAAGTGGTTGAACTTTTTCAAAAGAAAGTAGCCGACCAAAATTTAGAAGGCGAAGTTGTTTTAATGGGCAGTTTCTGCGCCGGTAAATGCAATAAAGAAGGCGTAACCGTAACCGTTAACGACGACGTTTTTACGGGCGTTACAAAAGATAATTTCGAAACTTTCTGGGTAGAAAAAATCAAATCGCTTTTAGCTTGAATATATGATGAGCAAGCGGGCGTTTATCCCGCGCAAAAAACGCCGAATAGTGCGACAATCGACCTATAGCGGCACTTTTTAAGGAGAAGAATGATGTCGGATTGTTTAACGCTTAAAAAATCCAACTGCAAAAACTGTTATAAATGCATAAGGCATTGCCCCGTAAAATCCATAAGGTTTTCGGGTAATCAGGCTCATATTATCGGCAACGAATGTATACTTTGCGGGCGCTGCTTCGTTGTATGCCCGCAAGACGCAAAGCAGATAGTAGACGAAACCGAAAAGGTTAAAGTTTTAATTCAGTCGGGCGATCCCGTTTACGTCAGCCTTGCTCCGTCGTTTATCGCAAACTACGACGGCATAGGCATTAACGGCATGCGCGCCGCGTTAAAACAACTCGGCTTTTGCGACGTGGAAGAAACGGCGATAGGCGCTACGATAGTAAAAACCGAATACGAGAACATGCTCGAAAGCGGCGAATGCGACGTGGTTATAAGTTCGTGCTGTCATTCGGTAAACCTTCTTATCCAAAAATATTTTCCCGCCGAACTTCCTTATCTTGCCGACGTATTATCGCCCATGCAGGCGCACTGCGAAGATATAAAACGCCGGGTTAAAAACGCGAAAACGGTGTTTATTGGTCCGTGTGTGGCTAAAAAAGACGAAGCCGAACACTATGCGGGCATAGTAGACGCGGTTTTAACCTTCGAAGAACTTTCGAAGTGGCTCGAAAGCGAGCGTATCGAACTTAAACCCGATATGGACGACAATCAGAACACCCGCGCGCGCTTTTTCCCCATAAACGGCGGTATTTTAAAAACGATGAAAAAGTCGAACGAATACACCTATATGTCCGTAGACGGGGTGGATAACTGCATATCCGCGCTTAAAGACATCGAACGCGGAAAAATTCATAAATGCTTTATCGAAATGTCGGCTTGCGTGGGTAGTTGCATAGGCGGCCCCGTTATGGAAAAATATCACCGCTCCCCCGTTGAAGACTATATGGCGGTTGCGAATTACGCGGGCAAAAACGACTTCATAGTGAATATGCCGCCGGAAACCGAACTTACCAAACGGTTCGAAGCGATTCCGCTGCGCAACGTAACTCCGCCCGAAAGCGAAATCGAAGAAATTCTAAAAAAAATGGGCAAAACGCGCCCTGAAGACTGCTTGAACTGCGGTTCGTGCGGGTATAACACCTGCCGCGAAAAGGCAATCGCCATTTATTACGGCAAAGCCGAAATTTCGATGTGTCTGCCTTATCTTAAAGAAAAAGCCGAAAGTTTTTCGGATTGCATCGTAAACAACACGCCCAACGGGCTTATAGTCGTGAACGAGGCGCTCGAGGTTCAGCAGATAAACGGCGCGGCTCGCAAAATTATGAATATTCGCTCGGCTTCAGACGTGTTGGGTGATCAACTCGTGCGTATTTTAGAGCCGTCGCTGTTTATGAAAGTGCTTGAAACAAAGCGCGGCATACGCGACCACAGGGTATATCTTGCCGAATATAAAAAATACGTCGAGCAAACGATAATTTACGACTCCACTTATCATCTTATAGTGTGTATAATGCGCGACGTAACCGACGAAGAAGCGCAAAAAGAAAAAAAAGAAAGCATAAGCCGCCAAACGGTTGAAATTGCCGACAAAGTGGTCGACAAACAAATGCGAATCGTTCAGGAAATCGCTTCGCTACTCGGCGAAACGGCGGCAGAAACCAAAATCGCGCTTACCAAACTTAAGGAGAGTATAACCACAGATGAATGATCTTTGCGCCGACATAGGATACAGAAGCATAAATCATATCGGCGAGCAACTGTGCGGCGACCATATCGACGTGGTTGAACAAAACGACGATTCAACCGTTATCGTGCTTGCAGACGGGCTTGGAAGCGGCGTAAAAGCAAGCATTTTGTCGACTCTTACGAGCAAAATTATATCCACGATGATGGCGGAAGGGCTTACCGTAGAAGACTGCGTAGAAACAATCGCGCACACTTTGCCGATCTGCTCGGTGCGCGGCGTGGCGTATTCTACGTTTACGATTCTGCATATCGTAAACAATTCTGAAATAGAACTTATTCAATACGACAACCCGCTCGTTATCGTTTTGCGTGACGGCAAAAATTACGATTATCCCAAAACCGAAATGAATATCGGCGGCAAAAAGATATACAAATCGGTTATAAAACTTTGCGAAAACGATTTGTTTATCGCCATGAGCGACGGCTGTCCTCATGCGGGTATAGGGCTTGTTTATAACTTCGGGTGGAAGCGCGAAGACATAATTTCGTTTATGGAATCGATTGCGCCCGTCGGCTATACGGCGAAAACCTTATCGACAATTCTGATAGACGAATGTAACAAACTTTACGGCGCAAAACCCGGAGACGACGCCACCGCCTGCGTGGTGCGGGTAAGAAAGCGCGAACCTATGAATATTTTATTCGGTCCGCCTTCTAACCGCGACGATTCCGAAAGAATGATGTCGCTGTTCTTCTCGAAAGAAGGCAAGCACATAGTCTGCGGCGGAACCACTTCGACAATAGCCGCAAAATATCTGGGCAAACCCTTAAAGGCAAGCCTTAATTTCGAACGGAGCGACGTTCCCCCCATTGCCGAAATCGAAGGGGTAGATCTCGTTACCGAAGGCGTTATTACTATGAACAAAGTCGTCGAATACGCGAAAGACGCTTTGGGCGAAAACAAACTTTACGAAAAGTGGGGCTTTGCTCACGACGGCGCTTCGCTTATTTGCAGGCTACTTTTCGAAGAGGCTACCGACATTAACTTTTTTGTGGGGCGCGCCATAAACCCCGCCCACCAGAACCCCGATCTGCCCATTAACTTCAACATAAAGATGAACCTTGTAGAGCAACTTTCAGACTGTCTTAAAAAAATGGGCAAGCGCATTAAGGTTTGCTATTTTTAGTAAAAACCGCAAACGGTTTTGCGGATATAAAAGATAAAAAATTACATAACAAAAAAGTCCGAACATAGCGTTAATCGACTTATAGGCGGGCTTTTTTAATAATTTAACGCCGAACTGCGGCGCAACTAAGGCGCGATTAAAGCGAAAGGTTATAACAAAAACATGAACGGTTGGCTTATCGTAAACGGCTTTGTAAAAAGCGAAAAATTCAACGACTTATACGCGTTGTTTTTATCCGCCGCAAAAAAGCGCGGCATAAATTTAATAAAAAAAAATACGATAGAATTATCCTTTCCGCTTGGCGAAAAAATCACGGAAAACCAAAAAATTCTCGATAACGGCATTTCGCCCGATTTTTGTTTATTTTGGGATAAAGACGTGGCAATGGCAAGGCGGCTCGAATCGGAAGGAGTAAGGATTTTTAACCGAGCAAGCGCCATAGAAGCGTGCGACAACAAAATTTTTACCTGTTCTACTTTGTCGGGTATTGTTAAAATCCCCAAAACTTTAACCGCACCCAAAACGTTCGAAGGTGTAGGTTACGGCGAAGAATTTGCCGAAAAAGCGACTGAAGTTTTAGGTTTTCCGCTCGTTTTAAAAGAAGCGTTCGGTTCTTTCGGCAAGCAGGTTTATTTAATAAAAAACAAAGCCGAACTCGTTAAAAAACTTAACGAAATCGGCTTTAAAGACGCGCTTTTGCAAGAATTTATCTCGTCGTCAAACGGAAAAGACGTAAGAATTAACGTTGTGGGCGATAAAGTTGTCGCGTGTATGCTGAGGTATAACGACGGCGATTTTCGTTCAAACGTATCAAACGGCGGCAAAATGCAAAAAACCGAAGTTCCGGTTGATTGGAAAAACGCCGCCTTAACGGCATGCCACGCGTTAAAACTCGATTTTGCCGGGGTAGACGTAATGTTCGGAAAAGACGGCGAACCCATAATTTGCGAAGTGAATTCAAACCCGCATTTCCGTTCGACCTTAACATGTACGGGCGTTGATATGAGCGAACTTATAATCGACCATATAGTAAAACAGTTAGGATAAAAGCATAAATTTAACAAAAGCAAAAGTTGCGAAACAGCCGATAATCGACTTATAGCGCAACTTTTTTATTTTGTAATTAAATTTTTCCCGCTTATAAAAGCAGTGCAAATAATGAAACTTTAAAAAATCAATATTTAAAAACCCTGTCGTTGCCTGCGCCCAAGCGCACGGCAAAAATGGTGCGTTCGCTTTTATTTATGGCAAAAACGTCTGCCAAAGTTTCGGTTATCGTGCCCAAGGTTCTTTTAAAAACGTCGTCGTTATAGTATGCTTCCGAACCGCTTGAAATATGCAAAACGCCGTCGTCCGTCGCGCTGTCGTCTTTGTGATTATGCCCGCAGATATACGCCGCAAATTCCGCTTTGCTGTTCGAAAAGTCGGCAAATTCGTGCTTGCGCTTGTTTTTAAACGCCGTCAAAAGGTCGTTAAGCCCCTTTAATTCGGGCGCATAATCCGAAATTTTCGGCGAGCAGGGAATATGTCCGAAAGCAACGACCGTCCAACCTTCGCCGTTTTCAAAATTAAATGCGTTTTCGGCAAGCCATTCAAGTTGTTTTTCGCCCGCGCTGTAATTAACGCCCCAAAAAGCCGAACTGTTTTCGCTTTGGCTGTCGCTGGTGTTTATCACGACGTAGCGCATTTTTTTTAACTCGTCGTCGATGTAATAACACGCTTCGTCCTTCATCGCATTGGTAACGGGCGAATTTTTGCTTAAAAGCAGGGCGTTCGTAAGTTCTTTCGGGTGAGTGTAGCCGCTTTTTTCTTCCCACGAAGTTCTTATGGTAATATCGTGGTTTCCGCGCACGTTAAAAACTTTCAGTTCGGGCTTTGCCTTGGCGATATAGTCAAGGCATTTTTGCGTGTCCGAAAGGCAGTCGTCTTTTTTGCCGAAAGCGTATGCGAAATCGCCGCCGCAAAAAAGTTTTTTAAGCGAGGTTTCTTTCGCGAACGCCTTTAAAAGCGGAATGGCGGTCAATGAGCAATCGTGACAATGCACGTCGGTTATAAAAGCAAAACAATCGTCTTTTTTTAAACCGTTGAATTTGTTTATCGCTGCTTTTAACTGTTCGTTGTAATATTCGGGGAAGTTCTGCATTTTTTTACTCTTTATTGCGGGGCGTAAACGTGCGTAAGTTTGCGGCGCAATTTGTTTTATAATACGCTTTTATTTTAACATAAATCGCGCGTAATGTAAATAAAAAACAAAAATAAAACGGGGAATTTCTGTAACGTTTCCGTAACGTTACAAAAATAACGACACGCCTGAAAACAAAAAAAAGCAAAAAGTTGCGAAATAGCCGATAATCGACTTATATCGCGACTTTTTTGTTTTTTAGGGAAATTTACAGGCGTAAGGCGTAAAAAATACATAAATAAAACGTAATTAAAAATAATAGAAATATGAGATTTTATAAAAGCCTTACAAAAAACGTGGAATTTATAAAAAAGCAGGTTCGTTCGCAGGATATAATCTATCACGAAGTTATGGCGGGCGAAAAGAAAGCCTGCATAATTTTCGTAGACAGCATAACCGATAAAAAGGCTCTCGGGCAAATGCTTTTAAACCCGCTTTCGAAAGGCGGACTTACAACCCTTGCCGAAATCGAAAAAAGGTCGTTAGCTTCGGCCTGCCGCACCGAAAAAGACGTTTTAAAAGCGCTTGAAGAACTTGTTAAGGGCAAGTGCCTGCTTATCGTCGAAGGCGAGCAGGGCGCGCTTTGCTTCGACTTTTTACATTACGAAATGCGCGCCGTATCCGAACCGCCCACCTCTACCGTAATGAAAGGTCCGCGCGAAGGATTTAACGAAAGTCTGCGCGTAAACGTGTGTCTTTTGCGCAGGCGGATAAAGGTTAAAGATCTCGTTGTAAAAACGCACACCGTCGGCAGATATACCCAAACCGACGTGGCGATTTGTTATATATCTTCGATAGCGGATAAAAAAATCATAAAAGAAATAACCGACCGCCTAAAACTTATCGACATCGACGGAGTTGCCGACAGTTCGTATATCGGCAAAATGATAGTCGAACATAAAACTTCGCTGTTTAAACAGGTGGGCAATACCGAAAAACCGGATATTTTAGCGCAAAAATTGCTCGAAGGGCGGGTGGGAATAATAATCGACGGCTCGCCTATGGTTTTAACCGTTCCGTATATGCTTGTAGAAGATTTTCAAAGTTCCGAAGACTATTTTGTGAATTTTTACCGCGCAAACATGGAACGCGCCATTCGCGTTTTATCTATATTTATCGCCGTGTTTTTGCCCGCGATTTTCGTTTCGGCGCAACTTTTTCACCTGCAACTTATACCGCTTAACTTTTTGCTTACGATAGTAAACAGCATCAAGGGCATACCGCTTTCGCCCAGTTACGAAATGTTTTTTACTCTTTTGATTTTCGAAATTTTAAACGAAGCGAGTATCCGAATGCCTAAATACGTCGGCATGGCGCTTTCGATAGTGGGCGCGCTTGTTCTCGGCGACACGGCGGTAAAAGCGGGTATCGTTTCAACGCCCACGATAATGATAATGGCTCTTTCGGGAATTTGTCTTTACACCGTGCCGGAACTCGTTGAAAGCATGAGCGTTTTAAGGCTTGTATATTTAATAGTCGCAGGTTCGGCGGGAGGCTACGGAATAATGCTCTTGTCGGCGATAATAATCGCATATCTTTGCTCGCTCGAAAACTTCGGCGTGCCGTTTCTGGCGCCTTACGCTCCGCTCATCAAAAACGACCTGCAGGACGGCGTTTCAATCGACTTTATAAGCAAGCAAATGCTTCGCCCGCAGGTTTTAAAAAGCAAAAACAAGCGTCGCATAAAAATAAAAGACGTAAAGGAATAAAAATTTTTAAGACGAACAAGGTGAAAAATATAATAATCGGGCAGTAAAAAGCAAGCCGGAATTCGGTTTTTAAAAAAACAAAAAGACGGGGGAATTTTTAATGATAAGAAACGACGTTAAAGTAAGGCAGATATGCACGCTGTTTATTGCGTTTTTGCCGCTTATTAAAATAGTGGGGGCGCCCGCCGTGTTTTCGGGCTTTTGCGGCGAAAAACTGTGGTTGCCCGCGCTTATATTGTTTCTGATTGATTTTTTGCTTATATTTTTATATATGTTTTATGCAAAAAAGTTCGAAGGCAAGCCCTATTTCGAAATTTTAAGCGACGACTACGGCAAAACTTTTGCAAAAACAGTGTTTTTTATTTATGGAATTTTCTTTTTAATAAAGGCGTTTATTCCTATCTGCGAGTATAAGTATCTCGTCGAAGCGGGGTTTTACGAAGTTATGCCGCGCTCCGAAATATTTTTTCCGATGTTCGCGCTCGTTTTATATATCTCGATAAAAGGTTTAAAAGTTTTTGCAAGATGTTCCGAAATCGCTGCGCCCGTAACCGTGGTGGGGCTTGCTATTTTGTTTTATTTAACGGTTGGTTCGGGCGAGTTCGAAAACTTGTTGCCGCTGTTTTACGGAAGCGGCGCAAAAGAAATAAATTGCGTTTATCGTAATCCGTTCTGGTTTAACGACGCGGCGTATCTGCTTATGTTCTGCGGGCATTTTAAAAACGAAAAACGTATGACCTTGCGCGTATGCATAAGTTACGCCGTATCGGCGCTTACAACGGTTTTCTTTTTTATGTGTTTTTACGCGGTGTTTTACACCGTTTCGCCTATCCAAAAAACGGCGTTAAGTGCGGTAAGTATTTTCAGCGTAACGCTCGTAAACGTGGGGCGGTTCGACTATTTTGCGCTGTTTTTGCTCGTTTTGTCGGGCGTGTTCGCTTTGTCGCTTCCCGTTTTTGCCGCAACTAAATGTTTCAGCCGGTCTTTCGGCGTGCGAAAAACTACCGTTCCCGCAATTATCGTAAACGGAATTTTGCTTGCGGCGGTAGGGCTTTATTCTTCTAAACTCGATTTTATTATCGAACTTTTTCAAAAGTATTTGTCGCCGTTTTTCTGGATTTGCGGTTACGGGTTGCCGCTTTTAGGGCTTAAAGGCTGCATTTTAAAACGCAAAAATCAACCGCTTAAACAAAAAATCGATAGCGACGCGGGTGAGCAGACGGAAAATGCCGACGAACAAATAAAAAACAAAAACGCAGGCAACGCTTTTGCCGACAACGGCAATAAAAACGGCGATAAAAGCGGCGGTAAAAACGGCAATGAAAACGGCGGCGCGAAGTTCGGAAAAGAAAGGCAAAAGCGGGCTACGGCGGGGGTGAAAAGCAAATGAATTACAGGCGCGCAAAAATTTTGTGCATAATTTTCGGTTTTATATCGCTTTTGTTTTTTACAAGCGATTTTCAACTTATAGATATAGAAAAAACGGCGATAATAGTTGCGCTCGGCGTCGACTTTGAAAACGACGAATACGAAATAACCGCGCAGATAGCGGTGCCGCAGGCGGGCGATTTTTCGGCGGGTAACAGCGACGCGGTTATAACGTCGAAAGGCAAAACCGTTTACGAAGGCATCGAAAAAATATCGCAGCAAAGCGGGTGGTATCCCGAACTTTCGTTTTGCAATATTATAGTTTTCGGAAAAACGGTCGTAAATAAAAACGCGGTTGCGCTCGCCGATTATTTTTTGTCGTCGAACAAATTTCAGAATTCGGCGATTTTGGCGGCGTGCGAAGGTTCGGCTAAGGACGTTTTAAAATCGACCACTTCGCTCGATTTCATCTCGTCGTTCGCGCTTCAAAAAATACTTTTGCGCAACATCGACAGGGCAAACTCGGTTATGGTCACCGATATACGCGAATTCTGTTCGAACAACCGCTCGGTTTCGCGTTTTTGCTATCTGCCGCTAATTAAGGAAATCGAAACCGACGATAAGCAAAAGGGCAGCGGCGACAGCGGCGGAAACGGCGGCGGTGGCGGCGACAGTAGTTTTGTCGAAAACGGCGGCGTTATAAGCGCAGGAAACTTTGGCAAAAATCAGCAGATTATAAAAAAAACAAACACGGGCAGCGGCGGAAGCGCGGGCGGCGGTAGTGCCGCCGGAAAAAACACAGAGGCGGGCTCGGGTGAAAAGTGCGTGTTCGACGCGGGCGAATCGATTTTGTTTTCGAACGGAAAGCCCGTTTGCAAATTTAACCGTGAACAAACGCTTTGCTATAACATGCTTTACGAGCAAGTGCACGAATCGTTTGTCGATTTAAAATATACCGACGGCGAAACCGAAAAAGAAGTTTTAATCGCGGTTTTGGATAACAAACCGAACGTTTCGTTAAAGGTCGAAAAGGGCGGCTTAAAAGCGAAAATTTTTCTTGAACTTACATGCCGCAAAGAAGAACTCGACGAAAATCAGTCGATAAAAGGGCTTGAAAAACAAAAAATTTTAACCGATAAAGAACTTTTTGCTCTGCAACAAAAAACAGTGAACGCAATAAACAGTTTAATTTCGCTTTCGCGCGAAAACGATTGCGACCTTTTCAGGTTTAAAGAAAATTTATACCGATACAATCCGCAATATTTCCCCGCGCTGAAAGATCTTGTGGTTAATTCTTTGCAAATCGAAATCGAAGTTAAATGCGTAAATTATAACTAAAATTAAGCAAAAATCGCACTTATTGCGTTAAAACCGTTGCAAAAACACGGTTAAAATGATAAAATGCGGTTATGACTTACGATATTTTGTTGTTTGACGCAGACAGAACGCTTTTCGATTTCGACGCTTCGGAAAAAGCGGCTTTTACTAAAGTAGCGCCCGAATTCGGCATAAAACCCACCGACGAAATTTATTTGACATATAAGCGCTTCAACGACGAAAACTGGGAGATGTTGGAGCGCGGCGAACTTGAAAAGCCGCGTATTCTGGTCAGACGGTTCGAACAGATTTTGAACTATTGCGGGCTTGATATTTCGCGCGCGGGGCAACTTAACGCAAAATATTTAAAAACTTTGGCTCGCGAAAGCATAATATTTCCCGAAAGCGTTGAAGTTTTAACCGAACTTAAAAAGCGCGGCAAGCGATTGTTTTTAATAACGAACGGGGTTACCGAAGTGCAAAAAGGCAGGCTTTCGCGCTCGCCGCTTAAAGATTTTTTCGAAGAAGTGTTTATTTCAGACGAAATAGGGTTTGAAAAGCCGTCGCCCGAATTTTTTAAAGCGGTCGAAAACGGCGTTAAAGATTTCGACAAACAAAAGTCGATAGTAATAGGCGATTCGCTTACGAGCGACATAAAAGGCGCTAATATAAGCGGAATAAGTTGCGTGTGGCTTAACGCAAAAAATACGGAACTGCCGAAAGGTTATAAGGCAGACTATATAATAACCGAACTTAAACAGGTTCTGGATATAATTAAATAATTGCGGTAAAAAGTCGGGTGTTTGAACGCACCTGATTTTTTGTTAAAAATCTGCCTATAAGTCGATTATCGGCACATTCGCGTATTTTTTAAGACGCACGGATTTTAAAAAGTAACGCAAAAACAACAAAAAACATATAATGCTTTTGCACCATTGTGCGGGAGTTGAAATGCTTGGAAATTACAACGTAAACATGCCTTATCCCGAAGTGTCGGGAGGCGTAAGCGAGCGCACGCTTATGGATTTATACGATCTTTATGCGGGCAGAACTTCTGAAATGACCGCGGTAACGACCTACGTTTATCAGCACGTTTTAACCGAAAAAGATTATTCCGAAATAGCCGAGTTGCTTGGAGGAATAGGAATGGTCGAAATGAAACATATCGAACTTTTGGCGGCCGCTATAAATGCGTTCGGCGGAGATCCCGTTTTTGCGGGCAGATATAACTGGTTTTCGGGAAGTTATACCGATTACGAAAAGGATTTAAGGCAAATGCTCGTGCGGGATATCGAAGCCGAAAAGGCTGCGGCAAACGCTTACGTAAAGGTTGCCGAAAACACCGAAAACCAAAGTTTAAACGAACTTTTAACGCGCATTTCGATGGACGAAGAACTACACGTCACGCTGCTAACGGCTGCGCTTGAACGATTGGAATAAAGTATTTTTGATTTCGACTTAATGTTTTTAAAAAACGCGCTATATGCCGATAACGGGCTTATAGCGCGACTTTTATATATTTTTGAGATAAAGTTAAAGTTGAAAAACTAAAAAACTCAATCTAAAACGACAGGTGCGAAATCAGTTCCGTCGAACAACAGGCATTGGTTTTTCGAATTTTCTTTGGGAAGCGAAGCAGAGCCGGGGTTGATATATCTTACGCCGTTTATAACTTTGTCGAACGGAACGTGCGTATGCCCGAATAAAACTATCGAACCTGCGGGAACGGGCATTTGGTTTTCGGGGTTGAATTTATGCCCGTGCGTTAAATAAAAAGTAACGTTTCCGTTTGAAAAAACCGCGCTTTCGCTCATAATATAAAAGTGCAAAACCATCTGATCGACTTCGGCGTCGCAATTACCGCGCACGCAAATAACGTCTTCTTTTAAACCGTCTAAAATTTCGGCAACCTTTTGCGGTGAATAATCTTTGGGTAAGGGGTTGCGCGGACCGTGATATAAAATATCGCCGAGAAGAAGCAATTTTTCGGCTTTTTCGGCGTTGAATACGTCCGCTATTTTTTGCGCATAATACGAAGAGCCGTGAATATCCGAAGCGATTAAAATTTTCATTTTGGTTACTTCCTTAATTTGTTTATCTTTCGCAAAAATTATACTACTTTTTTGCATCAAAAGCAAAAAAATATTACCGCTAAGCGAAAAATCGTTGACAGCGAAGCAAAGTTTATTTTAAAATGTAAAATAGAAGCAGTAAAAAAACAAAATAAAGGGTTTAAACATGAAAGTAGTTTTTAACGAAGACAAAGAAATAGTAAAAGCTGTGCAGGAAGGGTTAAAGCGCACGGGCGGATATTGCCCCTGCCGGCGCGAACGCACGCCCGAAACCAAGTGCATGTGCAAAGAATTCCGCGACCAGATAGCCGACGAAAATTTTGAAGGTTATTGCCATTGTCTGCTTTATAAAAAAATCAAATAGCAGGCAGATAACAGAAATCAAATAGAAAAACGACCGACAAAACTGCAGCAATAACCGATAAATAAGGTGAAATGCGCATAAAAAAGGCTAAAAAACCACAAAAATCGGATTAACGTCGCAAAATACGTTGACAAAACGCATATCATTATAGTATCATGTAGCCGAAAGCGAAATAAGCGGCAATCATAGGGGCTTTGTGCCTTTTTTGTTGCGCGCAAACACAAAATATTATGCAAAAAATAGGCAAATGCATAATAAAATTACAATGCAATTTGCTAAAAGAAGGAAAAAATGGAAAAAGCAATAAAACGCTTCGATTTTAAACGTAAACCCCGCAAAGTATCCAAATTTTGGGGATTCGTTGCAAAAACCATAAGTCGCATAGATCTGAAAAGGCGCAAATTCGTATGCCGCAGGCACAATACCGAAGGATTAAAAGCGCCTTTTATCGTGCTTTCCAACCATGCGTCGCTCGTCGATATGGAAATATCGTTTATGGTTACGCACCCGAACAACATCAACAACGTTGCTTCGATAGAAGTATTTCACGACTTTCCCGAATGGCTTATGCGCAAACTCGGCGTTATCGGCAAGCGTAAATTCACGAAGGATTTGTATCTTTTAAAAAATATCAAATATAGTTTAGACACGCTTCACTCGGTTTTTTATATGTATCCCGAAGCGCGTTATTCGCTTGACGGTTGCACTTCGTTTTTACCCGATTCACTTGGTAAAATGTTAAAACTTTTTAAAGTTCCCGTGGTTGTTGTTAACATGAAAGGTAATTTTGTTACTTGCCCGCAGTGGAACAAAAAAGATAAACACACGCACGTCGAAGCCGATTTCACGCAGGTTTTAACCGTAGACGACCTTAAAAAACTTTCGGTCGAAGAAATAAACGAACGCATAAAACAAGCCTTTGTTTACGACGATTTCGCTTGGCAAAAGGCAAACAAAATAAAAATCGACGATAAAGACCGTGCGAAAGGGTTGCATTCGCTGTTATATCAATGTCCGCATTGCGGAAAGGAACACGAAATGTATTCCGAAGGCACAAAACTTTGGTGCGCCGCTTGCGGAAAATCGTGGCAGATGACCGAATACGGCGAACTGGTTGCCGAAAACGGCGAAACCGAGTTTTCGCATATTCCCGATTGGTTTAAGTGGGAACGCAAAAACGTGCGCGAACAAGTGCGCAACGGCACCTATCGCATCGAAGACGACGTTCGCATCGACACCATGCCCAACGCCCGCGGTTTTATTAAGCAGGGAACGGGGCATTTCGTTCAGGATTGCACGGGCATGACGCTTACCGGCGTTGCTTACGGCGAGCCGTTTACCCTTAAAAAAGAAGGATGCTCGCAAGAAAGCGTTCATATCGAATACGCCTATAAATACGGCGGCGACGTTTTGGATATTACCACCGAAAACGAAAATTATTGGACCTATCCGCTTAACCTGCGCGACGTTATAACCAAAGTGGCAATCGCTACCGAAGAGATTTATTTAATGAATAAAGAAAGGATAGAAACCGAAAAAACCGAAGAAGCAAAACTTGCCGCCGCCAGGCGCGAAGACGAAAAACTTAACGAAGTTCACGCCGCCGCAACGCAAGTTTAACGGCTAAAAAAACAAAACGAAAATTATTTTTTAAAAAATCTCGCTTTTTATGCGGGATTTTTTTTACGCCTTAAAAAATTTTTTATAAACCTATTGACAAATTAAATTTGCGGTGCTATAATATTGGCAGTCGATAAGAAAGAGTGCTAACAAACAAGCCGTGCGATTGCCAACTTGTGAATAAAACTCTTTTAGATCGGCAATAATAAAGATAAATAAAATATGGTAGGTGAATATTATGAAAAATTATCCTGTAAATTCAAATAACGAAAGAGATTTATTAGACGAGATGTTCGGCGGGTTTTTTAAACCTATGTTTTACGAAGATCGTGTAAACACAATGGCAACAGATATTAAAGAAACCCCCGAAGGCTATGAAATGGACGTTGAAATGCCGGGCTATAAAAAAGAAGACATTTCAATCGATTTCGAAAAAGGCTATCTTACCGTAAGCGCTAAAAGTGAAGTTAAGCAGGGCGACGGAAGCGACGAAAAAGAAAACAAACGTCGTTACGTTCGTCAGGAACGCCGTTTCGCCTGCCGCAGAAGTTATTATATAGGCGAAGTAGACGAAAGCAAAATTACCGCCAAATACGATAACGGCGTTTTAATGGTTAAACTTCCCAAAAAAGAACCGCCCAAACAGATAACTCACAAAATCACTATTGAATAATCGAATAATTTCGAGCAAAAAAAGGGAGACCGTCGGTCTCCTTTTTTTGTGTTTTTTTGCGGTTTTTTTGTTTTAAAAATTTTAAATTAAAGCGACGAATCGTCTAAAAGTTGTTCGGGCGAAATTTTTAAAATTTTGGCTATGGCAAAAACTTCTTTATCGGTGGCAATTCTTAACCGACCTTCTAATTTCGAAAATTAAAAATCTGTGAATATACGGCGAAATCGTTGACAAAAGCGTAAAAAGGGCGCATAATTATTCATGAATATTTATAAGGAGATATTTTTACCAAAGAAAAATGCTTAATCATGTTAGCGGGCGTATAAAAGCAATTTGCGTTTTTGCGGCGTGCGTGCTTTGCATTATGGCTGTTTCGGGTGCGATTTTGTTTGCGAAAAACGCCGAAAACGTTGCGAATAATCAAAATTATTCAACGGAAGGCAGCGAAAACTGCGATAAAAAATCCGACGATTTTTCGGACGATAATTCAAGCGGCGACAATTTAAGCAATTCGAACCAAAGATCGGGCGATAATTCAAGCGGCGACAATTTAAGCAATTCAAACCAAAGATCGGGTGATAACTCAGGCTGCGACGGTTTAAGCGATTCAAACCAAAGTTCGGGCGATTCGCAAGGCGAAAAGCATAAACACGAATTTGTTAAAACGCAAGAAAAAGCAGCAACTTGCGAAAACGCGGGCTACGTTGTTTTAACTTGTGCGTGCGGCGAAGAATTAAAAACCGAAATTCCCGCAAAAGGGCATAGTTTCAACCTTGACGAAAACGATTTTATAACCGTTGCAAAGTGCGTAAATTGCGCAAAAACCACGAAAAACGAGAGCATAAACGGTAAAACCGCGCTTAAAAACGCAATAAATTTCGATTTTGAAAACGAAATCGAAAGCGCGTATAATTCGGCTTGCGAAAGCCTGATAAACTCCGCCGAAATTGCAAACGACACCGAAAAACTTTGCGCGGCTTTCGAAATTTTTAACAAAAGCTACGGCGATTTCACAAATTATCTTTTAACCGCGCGCGAAACGTATCTTAACGCTTTCGTTTTGTCTGCCGTCGATTCCGGCGCAAAAACAACGCGAGAAAAAGCGCGCGAAATTTACGAAAACTATCACATAAAAGGGCTGAAATTGCTTGCCGAAATTAAAAATTCGCCTTTTTGTGACGCGTTTTATTCGCAAAACAACGGTTTTGGCGAAAGCGGAATAAACGCCGCTTTAAAAACCGCGGATATTTATTCGCAAAACGGTGAATATTATTTACGACTTTTAGAAAAAGCCGCCGAAATCGAGCAAAAAATAGAAGCGACTGGCGAAAACGACCCTGCTCTTAACGACCTATACTATAATAAGGTGATAAACAACAAAAAAATCGCAGCGCTTTTCGGGTTCGACGGATACGCCGACGGCGGTTATGCCGAATACGCCTATAAAGTTTTGTATAAGCGCGAATATAAGCCTAACAAGTCGGCAAAGTTAAGGGTTTGTGCAAAAAAATACTTGTTGCCGTTTTTTGAAAAACTTATACGAACGTACAACGAAAGTTATTCCGGAGTAAAAGCGTTTAGCGGCGCAGAAACTGATTTTTCCGAAAGCCTTTTTAGCGATTCTGTTTTCACGTCGCACCGGGTAAGCGGCATTTTTGCGAATTATTTAAAGGAGGTTGAAAATTCTTGCGATAATTCGGGCGGTAAAAATTGTTTTAACGTTATAAATTCGGCGTTTAAAAACGGCATAATTTTAAGCGGAAACGCATGTAACGGCGGCAATTGTGGTGGCAAAAACGACGCTTTTACGATAAAAACGAGCCGCAACGGAAGCGGATTTATATATCTCGGCGGGCAAAACGACAACGCGTTTTCGCTTGCACACGAGTGCGGGCATTATTTTTGCGCCGAAAACGCGGTTTATTTTTTGCCGACCGACTTAGCCGAAACCGCCGCCGAATTAAGCGAAACCTTGTTTTTAAGTTATCTTACGGGCGAAAAATCTCCGCTTTCTCAAAATGAAAAACAGCGGATAGAGAACGAAAAATTGCTTGAATTTCTGTCTTCGGCGCTAGCTTCGGTTGCGCTCGACGATTTCGAGCAAAGCGTTTACGCCGATTATTATTTCAGCGATAATTGCGACGATTTTAAAGACGGCATAAACCCCGCCGATTACGGCATTTTGTTTAAACAGATTTTAAAAGATTACGGATTAAGCGATTATATAAACGCAAACTATTATAAAACCGCTATTTTTAACGATTCGTTTTATAATTTTTCGTATGCGGCGGCCGCGTGTTCGGCTTTGGCATTTTATAACAACGCGAAAACCGCAGGGCTTCAAACTTCGGCAAACGATTATTTTGCCTTTATTTCGGGCGCGGCGTTAAAAACCGTAACAAAAACGGGCGCCGAACTTTGCGCCGAATATTTTAACGGTTTGTCGGCGGGTTCGGGCAAAAGTTTAAAATCGCTTTTAACCGTTATAAACGTAGGGGATTTTTTCGACGAAAGTTTTTATTCTTTTTGCAATTAAATTTATTAGGGATTCCATTCGTCATCACTAAATACCGAAAAGGCGGCTTTTTAGCTCTTTTCCGCAACCGTTCGCTCGTAGTATGTCCAATACAACTTCGTTCACGCTCGCGGAAAATCATCAAAAAATACGCTCTTTTCGGTGCTATGCATTTTTGCGGAGAAGAAATCGCCGCTTGCGGTTCGGTTTTTGCAAGGCAAACGACCGAAATCGTATTTGCCATACGTTGATGGGAGTTTAACACAGCAAAAACCGATTTATACCCGCAAAAATAGTTAGTGATAATGATTGGAATCCCTAGTAAAAAAATAATAAATCGCAAAAGTGACAATTTAGGCATAAATCGGCATATATTAGAGTGAAAGCATTATACCATCGGAGGTAAAAAATGTCCTTTTTCTCTAATTTTCAATCGGATAGATGTCCTTGCCAGATAACGGGCAATCCGCTTAACGGCTTGTGCGAAAAGGTGTGTATACAAACCAAAAAGGTTTTCGACGCGTGCATAAAGCAAACGCAAGAAGACGGAATAGTGCTTAATTTATACGACCTTAATCCTTCTAATCCTACATATCCTTTAACGTTTATATCGGCAAAAAGCACCACGACCAAAGCGACTATAACCGCCGTTCAGATCGACAGGCTTACCGACAGACCTAACTTTGCCAGAGTGCAGGTAACTTTAACGGTTCCGCTCGAAGTAATTTACACCGACGCCAACGGCGTCGAAGGCATAGCGCAAAGCAGCACCACGCTCACGGGCGACGTAATTTTGTTCGTTCCCGAACCGTCGATAATTCCTTATTTTGTCGAAGCGGTTGTTTCGATAGTTTCGCCCGAAGGCACGTTCAACACGGATAACAACACCTTTACGGTTTCGTGTTGCGTTACCGTAATTTTAAAAATAGTTATGGAAGCGGAACTTCTGGTTCCGTCTTACGGATACGCGGCGATACCCCCGTGCCAGGAATACACCCAGGAAGTATGTTCGGGATTTTTCGAACTTCCGCTGTTCCCCAATAACAACGGATAAATATTACGATTTATGGTTTAAAATCTTATAAAAACCTTATAAAAATAAAAAAACGCTTTTTTGCGTGCTTTTAAAGGCGCGTTGAAAGCGTTTTTTTGTCGGCTTTTAAGGCATAAAAAAAATATAAAAAAGTTTTAAAAGTTTACCGTTTTGTTCTTGACAATATTTTTTAATTTTACTATAATACGCTTATTAAAAATGTTAGGCGGCTAACAATCATCGAAACTTAAAAACAGGCGCGTTTTAAAAAATAAAAATTTAAATGCGTTTTGTTTTTTGCCGCAAACACTTTTTCGGTGTTTTTGAATATATATGAAAGATAACGATTGCGAAAAATGCTTGAAAGGCGAGCGAAGGCTTGCTTTTGCGATAAGAAGCGTAAACATACTTATAAAACGGCGGATCGACGGATCGGAAAGCAAAATTTTAACCGATAACGTTACCGGCACGCATGGTTATATAATATGTTATTTAATGGATAACAAAGATCGCGACGTTTTTCAGAAAGACATTGAAAAACGTTTTTCGATACGTCGTTCTACCTGCACGAATATTTTAAATTTAATGCAGAAAAACGGGCTTATCTCGCGTTCGAGCGTAGAAAGCGACGCGCGGCTTAAAAAAATCACGCTTACCCAAAAAGCCGAAGAACTTTTTTCGCTTATCGAAAAAGACAGGTTTTCGCTTGAAAACACCTTGCGCAAAGGGCTTTCGGAAAGCGAAATAGAAACTTTGTTTTCGCTTTTGTCGCGCGTTGCCGATAATTTAAAGCAAGAAAGCGCACCCGCGGAAAAGGCGGAACTGCAACCGACAAAATAAATCAAATAAACAATCTACTTTCTTAAAGGACTTAAATATGATTAAAAAACTTTTAAAAAGCGTTCGGCAGTATAAACTCGTGTCGATATTAACGCCCGTGTTTATGGTAGGCGAAGTGTTTTTCGAACTGCTGATCCCAATGCTCACGTCGGGGTATATTCTCGACTATTTGGCAAAAAACGGCGCGAACTCCGATATGTTATACCTTTTAAAATGGGGCTTAATAATCATAGGTTGCGGTGCTTTGTCGTTCACTTTCGGCACGCTGTCGGGTATATGCGCGGCAAAGGCTTCGGCGGGTTTCGGCGGAAATCTGCGGCGCGACCTTTATTATTCTGTTCAGAATTTCTCGTTTTCGAATATCGACAAATTCTCGACGGCAAGTCTCGTAACCCGCCTTACGACCGACGTTACCAACGTGCAGAACGCCTATATGACCATTATCAGAATGGGCGTGCGCGCTCCTATGATGATGATAGTCGCGTTTATAATGGCGATTAAAGCCTTAAAAGAAATAGGGCAAATGCAACTTAATTTTATGCTCACCGTTTACGGCATCGTTATTCCCGTATTGCTGGCGGGCATAGTTATAATAATGGCGATCGACCTGCCGTTTTTCAACAAATTGTTTAAAAAATACGACGCGCTTAACGAATCGGTACAAGAAAACGTTAAGGGTATGCGCGTCGTTAAAGCCTACGTCCGCGAAGATTACGAAAAGAAAAAATTCGGTAAGGCTTCGGGGCAAATCAAAAAGGACTTTACCTTGGCAGAACGCATTATCGGGCTGAGCAACCCGCTTATGATGATTTGCATGTATACCATGCAATTCGCGGTTTATTATATTTGCGCAAAAACGGGCATACTCGGCGATAATCCCGACCCCACGATAGTTGGCAAACTCAACATGCTCGTGAACTATTCTATTTCGGTTTTAATGAGTTTTACGATGCTCTCGATGGTGTTCGTTATGATAACCATGTCTATCGCTTCGGCTAAACGTATATGCGAAGTGTTAGACGAAAAAAGCGATATCACCAGCCCGAAAAACGCTGTTTTCGAAGTTAAAGACGGCTCGGTAAAATTCGAAAACGTTAACTTCAAATACAGCAAAAACGCCGAAAAGTTCGCGCTTGCCGATATAAATTTAGATATTAAATCGGGCGAAACCGTGGGGATAATAGGCGGCACGGGTTCAAGCAAAACTTCGCTTGTCAACCTTATTTCGCGCCTTTACGACGCGACCGAAGGCACCGTTACCGTGGGCGGGGTAAACGTTAAAGATTACGATCTCGACACGCTGCGCAATAAAGTTGCGGTCGTGTTGCAAAAAAACCTTTTGTTTTCGGGAACGATAGCCGAAAATATCCGTTGGGGCGACGAAAACGCAACCGACGAAGAAGTCGAGCACGTTTGCAAACTTGCTCAGGCAGACGAATTTATTCAGGGCTTTCCCGATAAATATCAGACGCATATCGAGCAGGGCGGCACAAACGTTTCGGGCGGACAAAAGCAACGCCTTTGCATTGCGCGAGCATTGCTTAAAAAGCCGAAAATTATTATTTTCGACGATTCGACTTCGGCTGTAGATACAAAAACCGACGCGCTTATCCGCGCCGCGCTTAAAAACGATATTCCCGATACCACTAAAATAATCATCGCGCAGCGCATCGCTTCGGTGCAGGACGCCGATAAAATCGTGGTTATGGATAACGGCAAAATCAACGGCATAGGCACGCACGACGAACTTTTGAAAACCAACGAAATTTATCGCGAAGTTTACGAAACGCAAAACCGCGCGGGTATGAATGTCGAAAGCAGCGAAGGGGGTGAAAACTGATGAAAGCCTTCGGAAAAAACATGAAAAACGACGTTAAAAATCAAACCGGTTCGCCCGAATCGCCCGAAAATTTCGACGAACGCGGCAAGTGCGCTCCGAGCGGCGCTCACGATGCGGGCGCACACGGCAAGGGCGGCAGACCTAAAATGAAAATAAACAAGCAGGTTATGCCACGCCTTTTAAAGGTTTTGTTTAAAAACTATTGGTGGCAACTTATAATCGTAGGAATCTGCCTTATAATTTCGGCTGCGGGTGTGGCTTCGGGCGGGATATTCATTCAGAACGTTGTAGAAGCCATTAAAAATCAGAACTGGAACGAATTTGTAAACGTTTTAATCGTTATGGGTTGCGTATGCGGCGCGGCTGTAATAGCGATAGGCGTGCGTTCGTATCTTATGGCGGGCATAACGCAAGGCTTTTTGTGCGACGTGCGCGACGCAATGTTCAACAAAATGCAGGACCTGCCTATAAAATATTTCGATACGCACACCCACGGCGACGTAATGAGCGTTTATTCGAACGACGTAGACACGCTTCGCCAACTCGTATCCGAAAGTTTGCTTGCAATCGTCCAGACAACGTTTACGGTTTTAATATTGCTGTTTATGATGCTGTTTTACAGCGTATGGCTTACTTTAATCGTGGGGCTGTTCGTTGTTTTAATGATGGTTATCGTTAAAAAGATAGGCGGCAACTCGGCAAAATACTTCGTTAAACAGCAAAAATCGCTGGGCGAATGCGAAGGTTTCGTCGAAGAAAGCATGAACGGGCAAAAAGTTATAAAAGTATTCACTCACGAACGCCTTTCCGAAGAACAGTTCGATAAAGTAAACGGTAAACTCGTAAGCGACGCCACGAAAGCAAATACTTACGCCAACATTCTGATGCCTATGATGGGCAATCTCGGGCATTTGCTTTACGTTGTGCTGGCACTCGTCGGCACGATAATAGCCGTTTCCGAAACCGCGCTTCCCGCTTGGTTTACGCATTTTTCGATTTCGGGTAAACTTCTGGATATTTCGATAATAGTCGCGTTTTTGCCGATGAGCAAAAACTTTACGCAGAACATTGCCAACGTAACACAACAGGTTAACTCGATTTTTATGGGGCTTGCGGGCGCGCAACGCATATTCGATATTATCGACGCCGAGCCCGAAGTCGACGAGGGTTACGTTACTTTGGTAAACGCAATATACGACGAAAACGGCAATCTTACCGAAACGCCCGAACGCACGGGGCTTTGGGCTTGGAAACACCCGCACAAAGCCGAAGGCACCGTAACTTACACGCCGCTTAAAGGCGACATCGTAATGGACGACGTCGATTTCGGTTACGATCCGAACAAAATCGTTCTGCACGACGTTTCGCTTTACGCGCATCAAGGGCAAAAAGTTGCGTTCGTAGGCGCAACGGGCGCGGGCAAAACAACCATAACCAATCTTTTGAACAGATTTTACGACATTGCCGACGGAAAAATCCGTTACGACGGCATAAATATAAACAAGATTAAAAAAGACGATTTGCGCCGCTCGCTCGGCATGGTTTTGCAGGATACCAACCTGTTTACCGGCACGGTTATGGAAAACATTCGTTATGGAAGATTAGACGCGACCGACGAAGAATGTATAGCCGCCGCAAAACTTGCCAACGCACACGATTTTATTTCGCGCCTGCCCGAAGGGTATAACACGATGCTTACCGCCGACGGAGCGAACTTGTCGCAAGGTCAGCGCCAACTTTTGTCGATAGCGCGCGCCGCCGTTAAAGACGCGCCCGTTATGATAATGGACGAAGCAACTTCCTCGATAGATACCCGCACCGAACTTCTCGTACAGCAGGGCACCGACGAACTTATGAAAGGCAGAACGGTGTTCGTAATAGCGCACCGACTTTCTACCGTGCAGAATTCCGACGTAATTATGGTTTTGGATCACGGAGTTGTTATCGAGCGCGGCTCGCACGAAGAACTTATCGCTCGGCGCGGCAAATACTATCAGTTATATACCGGCGCGTTCGAACTCGAATAATTTAAAATTAGCTGTCTAAAAGAAAAAACGCAAGCGTTTAAAAAACGAACGCCTGCGTTTTTGCTTAATAAAAAACCCGCTAAAACAGCCGTTAATCGACCTATAGGCGGGTTTTTGTGATTTTTTTTATTTAAGAAATCCTACGTTAAATTTAAAATTATCTTGCAAAATGAGTGTGTTTAACAACCCACTTCGTCATTTTAATTTTAAGCCAAAAACTGTAAATACCGAGGGTTATAATGGTTAGTAAAACCCATTTTATATAGTTTCCGAAAAGTTGCAGACCGGTGCCGTCGAAAACGAGCCTTCTTCCTTCGATAACGGTGTGTTTTGCTTTCCATCTTTCGATAAAGCAAACCGCCCACGGAACGCCGAACCCTAAGGTAATTATCGAAAGCAATGCCCCGAGAATATTCCAACCGATTTGTTGTAAAAGCCCTCCGTCGAAGTAGCTTTCGCCCATAGAAATGTTTTGAACTTCAGACATTTTCAAAATCTCTTTTTTTATAAAAATTTAATTTTTTTTGTTTTTGCAAGCCTTAAAAATCAAAAATGCGGCAAAAATCGCGCCTAACGTAAGCCAAACGAACAAATTTTCGGGCGCAGTTATGCTCGATTGGCAGCCGGCGCAACTAAAAATGGCCATTGTTTTATCCTCCCTTTGTGAATTTAACAAAAAATTAAACTTTGTTTGATAAGATTATTGCACAGTTTTGCATATATGTCAACCGTTTTTAACAATTGCTTAAAAAAATCGCAAATAAAAACGCCCCTTAAAAAAGGAGCGTTAAAAATCGTGTTTTTAGTTTTAAACCGCGCGGTTGTTTTAAGCGGCGGGTGCGTCGAGCGGTTTGCTTCCGTCGGCAGGGTGGTTTTTAATGTATTTTGTCCATTTAATATAGCCGTATGTGGTATTGGTCAAATATCCCGCTTTTAAAACGAGTAAAATCCACTGTCCGGCCATGATATTTATTACCGTTTCGATAATCGCGCTAATATACCATGCTATCCATTGTTCACGATACCTGAAAAGGATAAGCAAACCGTTTGCGATTCCGACAGCAGATACACAAGCGTCGAGATAGCAGGCAATATTTTTCATAACCACGTTGTTTGCAAATATTCCGCCTTCTACTTCGATAAGTGTCAAAAGATAGCCGACGCCTACCGTCCAAACGGCTATTGCGGCAATAATAATAACATCTTGAATCGGAGTTAATTTTTTTACGACGGTAAGTTCTTCTTTTTGTTCGTCGGGGTGTTTGTTCCATAATATAAAACTTATTATGTCGCACGGTATCCAGAAGAACAAAGTTGTTGCCATTGTTGCAAAACGATAAGCGCAAAATACGCAAACCAAAATTTCAACAACTTCTACGCCGAGTGAAACGATAAAGTTCCATTTGCTCTGCTTTGAAATAAGAAGTTCGCAGGCAATATTTAAAATTACATCAAGAACATAAAGTAAAGTTATCCAAGCCGCCGAAACCATAAAAGATTTTTGTGTAATCAAATATGAATCGGTTTCTTTTTCGTCGAAAGATATGGTTGATTTATATAAAATTTCGTTGTTGTCGTTTGTTATCGTTAAAGAGATTGTCCCTTCATCGCTGTCCTGGTAACAAAAAAAAGTAATTTTATTGTTTGCATTTATCGATTTACCGCTTTTAAATTTTAGGGTTAATGTATTGGGCGATTCTCCGTCAATTGTGTATTCGGAATAGCCAAAATAATCGGTAAGGGCATATTCTTTATCGTCAATTTTTATGCCGTCAATAACAAATTCGCCTTGGGTTCCGTTAAAATCGATGATATTAAAGGTTTTTTCTGTGTTAACATACTCTGAGTTGAAGTTTTTAAGAGTAAGATTATAATCGGGTTCATCGGTTTCGGGGAAGATAAACGCGAACGCAACCGCTAAAATAACAATCGAAAAAAACCAGATTTTTTCGTATAAAGTGAACGATTTAAATAAATTTTTAATTCTTTCGCCAAACGGCTTTTTTGTTTGTGTGTTTTCCATAAAATAAATTATTTTCTCCTTTTAAAAATTTAAATAAAAGAAAAAATAATTCGTCACGGCGACAAGCATCTTTCCATAATGCGCAAATTATACAGTAAAAATAATAAAAAGTCAAATATGTATAGCGTTAAAACAACAAAAAAACACGCCAAATCGCGTGTTTTTTTAGGTGGTGAAGATAGTTGGGCTCGAACCAACGACCTCATGCATGTGAAGCATGCGCTCTGACCAACTGAGCTATACCTCCGAAACTTTTAATATTTTAGCACATATTTTTAAAAATGGCAATTTATTTAAAACGATAGGCAAAAAAAATTTTAAAAAAATAACAAAAAACGCTTAATTTTTATTTGCAATAAATTTTTGCGTGTGCTATAATAACGAATGCTGAAAAGCGCGTCGGGGTGTAGCGCAGTTTGGTAGCGCGCTTGAATGGGGTTCAAGAGGTCGCAAGTTCGATTCTTGTCACTCCGACCATATTAGGGCGATAAAAAAGATATTGCCCGCAAAAAGTCCGATTTTGTCGGACTTTTTTCATACTCAAAAGCCGAAATTCGAGTGCCAAAAACCGTATATGTTTTTTGCCGTTTTTTCAAAACTGACAAGATTTGAACTTCAGTAAGCGTGATTTTAATGGCAAAAGAAAAAAAATAAAGACATAAAACCTGGCGTATAGCGTAAAAACTATACGTCTTTTTTATGCCAAAAATCAGGAGGAAGAAAGGAAATATCCGAACAAGGGTAGGTTTTTCTCGGCGCGGCGAAAGATATAAAATAAGGAACAAAATATCTGACGCTCGGCGATTTAACCTACGGAAACCTTATAACTCCGAAAGTATATAAAGTTTTGTGTCAGGCAATGCGACTTCGGTGTTGCGGTAAGAAACCAACCGCACTGCCCATTCTATCCACTCACTTCTCTATGGAACATAAAGGAACGAGTTCGTAATAATATCGGACTCGGTTTTTGCGTAATAAAAAAAGTAAAAGGCGAAAGCCGTAGAAACTTAAAACCGACAAAATTATAATAAAAAACTTCTGAAACTGTAAAAAGATAATTTTTTTGTGTAAAACAAAATAAAAAATCGGTCTTGACAGCGCGGCGCTCGTTTGTTATAATACATTCGGCAATAAATAAAAAGCAAAAAAACAACAAAAATTTGTAATCCGGCGTAAAAACGAAAAAGCGCGCAAAAACGCATAAAAATGAAAAACGCGAAAAAATGCGCCCGATAAAAAAATAAAGGATAAATTTATGACACAAAAAAAACAAAAAACGATAGCCGTAGTCGGCTCGGGGTGGCGGGCGTTTACATGGTATAACGTAATCGATAAAATGCCGAACGTAACGCTTGATTGCATAGTTTGCCGAAACGCCGAAAAAGCCGAAAAAATAAAAAATACGTATCCGCGCGCGCGGGTGGTTTCCGATATAGGTCAGATTGATAAAGCCGACCACGTTCTGCTTTGCGTAAACAAGGTAAATAACGTTTCGGTTGCAAACGAACTTATTTTGCGCGGGTTTTCGGTGTTCTGCGAAACGCCCGCGGGATTTAGCGGCGATGAAAGAGAAAAACTTAAAAACAACGAGAGCAAAAATTTCCAGATAACCGAACAATATCCGTTTCGTCCGCGTTATATAGCCGCGAAAAAACTTGCCGAAAAAGGGTATTTCGGCAGGGTGCATACGGTCGAAGTTTCGTGTTGCCATTCGTATCACGCCGCCGCGCTTGTAAGGGCGTTTTTGCAAACCCGGAAAAAATTGCCCGAAATAACTAAAACGGTAATAAACGACGAATACTACGAATGCGACGGGCGTGGCGGCAAAAAGCCCGCCGAACTTGAAAATCACAAAAGGGTTATCGCATTGCTCGATTTCGGCGACAAACGCGCGATTTACGATTTTTCGCACGCGCAATATTTTTCGCATATCAGAAGCGAGCGATTTTCGGTTAAAGGCACCGCGGGCGAATATATCGACGGGCGGGGTTACAGATTGAACGGCGAAACCGAAGTTCCGTTCGAAACGGTTCCCGTTTATCGCGGAACGGATTGCAGCCTGCATCCGATAGAACTCGATAAAATAGTATGCGACGGCGCGATTTTGTTTGAAAATCCATTTATAGGTTGCCGTTTCAGCGAAGAAGAAATAGCGATGGCGTTATGGCTTGAAAACGCGATAAAACTTTACGAAAAAGGCGAAACCCTTTATTCTGCGGCAGACGGCGCCGTCGACGCGTTTATAGCAGCGGGCATAGAAGATATTTGAACGCCGATTTAAACTTCTCTTAAAAATTTGCTTTTAACTCCGCTAAAAACTACGCCGTTTTTTAAAGCGGTTATTAAACCTGTTTTCAAGTACTATTTTTTTTGCGGAAATAGCAAAAAATTTTGTCTTGTAATGGAGTCGCTTGCGTGATATAATACGGTTAGAAAACGGCTGGAAGGTCGCCATTTTTCGGTTTGATTAAAAAAACGGTTAAATCGCGCAAATCCGGCTGCAAAAATCAGGAGGAAATATGATTAAAAAAGCATCATCAAAGGCGATAATCGTTATCGCGCTCCTTTGCTGTCTGCTTGTTTCTTCGGCGCTGTTTGTAAGCGGTTGCGGAAACAACGATAACGGCGGCGGCACAAGTTACACGATAATTTACGATTCGCAGGGCGGCGCCGCTGTAAAGAACGGCACCTACACCGTAGGCGGCAGATTTTATTTGCCCACTCCCAGCATCGGCAGCGATCCGAAAATGTATGGTTATACGTTCACGGGTTGGTATTACGATTCCGCTTGCACCAAAAAAGCGGAAAAAGTGTTAGACGTTTCGTATGCCAAAGACGGAAAGATAACCCTTTATGCGGGTTGGAGCAATCTTCACAAAATTTATTTCGATACGCGCACTTCGCAAACTATCGATCCTTTAGAATATCCTTACGGAACCATTATTAACTCGGCAGACCTGCCGAAGCCTGACGACAGGGTAGTCGGAACCGCTACTTGCCGCTTTGTTTCGTGGGCGTTTACAAATACCAACGATAAAGTAGGCGAAACCTTTGCGATGGAAGCGGTCGATATTTATCTGTTCGCCGTTTACGATACGGGCGTTAACACTCGTTTCGAACTTACCGACGACGGATATTACGTTCCGACCGGCACGAACGGCATAACCACTCAGACCCGTTTCCGCGATTACACTCTTAATAGCGGCGAAATTTACTCGGTAGATATGACGCTTCCCGCCGATTGGTCTACCTATACCGACGACTGCGGCCCCGTATTTACGGCTTCCGCATTCAACGAAGAAGGAACCACGTTTATTGGCGCGCCCTATGTAACCATGTTCATATCCGCTCCGACCAAAGCGAACGGCGCGATAGAATTCTGGGGCGACGTAGACGACGCGCAAGGCAATACCACCGCCGCCCAACTTATAGCGCGTTACAGATTAGGCGGCGAACTTTTAAAAGACACGCCTTACGAAAAGAAAATGCTCGCTTATCAGGAAAGTAGCGAAGAAGCGACGTTTACCCTTACGTTCAGACGCGTTGAACAAACCGTGGGCGAAACCACAAAAGTAAGTTATTATATCGGTATCGACGGCATCGAATACGTTTGCTTTACGACGGGCGAAAAAGCCGAAAGATATACCGAAATCGGCAATAAAGACAATGTTTTCTCGGCAAAACACACCGGCAACATCGTTGGTTTGCGCGCGAAAACCAAAGGCGTAAAATACAGCAACGTCACCGTTAAAACGGCGGGCGACGCAAGCGTTAAGTTCTATGATAAAGCGGGTGGCGAACTTCTCGAAACCAAAACTTACGCTTACGGCAGCACTATGGCGGATTTGCCCGTTGCAACCCGCGCGGGTTATGTGTTTGCGGGCTGGTATTACACCGATTATATAACCGGAACCAAAAAACAACTCACCGAAGAAACCACCGTCACCGCGGATATGCTCAATATCGAAGCGGTTGCACAGTGGAGAAAAGAAGGCGCTAAACCTTATACCGTTAAATTCAACACCGGAATCGAAGGTTACGAAGTGCCCGACGTTACCGGCTGGTATGAAGGTAACGAAATCGTTCTTCCCGAACTTTCTTACACGATGATCGACTTCGACGGCAACTGGTATTACGAAGCCGAATGCGTAAACAAAGTAGACTTCGATAACGTCGACGTCGCAAAAGCGAATATCACCGGAGCGGATACCGAAGAACCCGTTCTTACCGTTTATGCGAAAGCGTCGCAAAAAGAATTCCTTAGCGGCGAAGGCACGCAAGAAAGCCCGTTCATTATAAAAACCGAAGCGGACGTTAAAAAACTTGCCGAATTCGTAAACTCGGGAGAAACCCTTGCGGGATACTATCTCAAACTTGAAAACGACGTTAACATAAGCGGTGCGTTCACCGTTATCGGAAGCAGAACAAAAGTGTTCGCGGGCTGTTTCGACGGCAATGGCAAAACCCTTAAAGGCATTAACGTCGAAGGCGAAAACTACGTTGGTATGTTCGGCGTTTTGTGCGGCGCTACCGTTAAAAATCTTACCTTAGAAGGCAACGTAAAAGGGTCGAAAGATACCGTCGGTTTGCTTGCAGGTCAGATTCAAAGCGGAACCACCGTTGAAAACGTTACCGTAAAGGGTAGTGTTTCAAGCGAATCTTCTACGGTAAGCACTGCCGGCGTAGGCGGTATTGCCGGAAACACATTTAAGAAAAACGACTCGGCAATAGTTATTAAAAACTGTGTAAACTATGCCGAAATAACCGCGCCGTTCAAAGAAAACAACATGGCGGGCGGCATCGTAGGCTCAACCGCGGCAAGTCAATCTGTTCTTATCGAAAACTGCAAAAACTACGGAAAGGTTACCGGTAACGGCACGTTTGCCGGCGGCGTAGTAGGTTTGTTGCGTGTATCTACGGCAGAAACCAAAGTTACGGGTTGCTATAACTACGGCGACGTAATGGGCGCCATTCAGGTCGGCGGTATCGTAGGCGGCAGCCGTTATGTAATCGAAAACAGTTACGTTCTGGAAACCGCCAAAATTAACGGCACCGAAGCAAAAGATCTTGCTTTAGACGGTTCGGCTAACACATTTATCGGCGCTATCGTCGGCAGACTCGAAACCACGGCTGCTAAAAGAACGGGCGGCGGACTTTGCGATGAGAACGGAGACGTTATAACCGTAAAAATAACCGCAGAACTTAACTTAGACGGCGGAACTTTACCCGAAGGCGTTACTTCACCCATTCAAATCGTTGCGGAAACGGCTGTTTCAGGTCAGTTGCCCGTTCCCGTAAAAGCGGGTTACAGATTCACCCATTGGGAACTTAAAGTAGTAAGAGGCGAAGGCGAAGAACAGACCGTCGAATACACAGAGATTAAAGCAGATACCGTATTCCACGGTCCCGCTCACACCGTCGAACTTATCGCAAGATACGTCGAACAGGTTACCATAACCGTTAATCCCGACGGCGGCGAATACAGCGGCGAAACCGCAATCGTTATAGATAAGGGCGGCAAACTTGCCGAAGGTACGTTAGGCACTCCCGTTAAAGACGGATACACATTCCTTGGCTGGTTTAACGGTGACAACCGCGTTGCGGCAGACGACGTTTATGAAACGAGCGTAGAATTAAAAGCGCATTACGAAAAACAAGCGCAAAAATCTACTGTTAATTTTATGTCGGACGGCGCTTTAGTCGAATCTAAAGAACTTACCGTCGGCGACAAAATAGGTCAGCTTCCCACGGCTCCCGCAAAAGCAGGCTATCGTTTCGGCGGCTGGTTCGATATAGACGATACCGAAATAACCGTAGACAGCACTTTCACGGCTTCGGTCGTAGAACTTCACGCAAAATGGATTTTACAAACCGTTATAACCTTTAACGCCGAAGGCGGCACGGTTGACGGCGAAGCAACTAAATCGATCGACGCAGGCACCGCGATAGGAGCTCTTCCCGGCGCTTCGACCACGGTTGCGGGAGAAACGTTCGGCGGCTGGCTTACTGCGGGCGGCGAACTCGTTAGCGCAGAAACCACTTTTGCAAGCGATTTAACCGCAATAACCCTTACCGCAAGTTTCGGTTGGGACGGAACTACCGTAAGCGCTTCGTTTAGCGGCGAAGGAACCGAAACCGCTCCTTATTTAATCGGAAGCGGGGCAGATCTTGCTTATCTTGCAAGCAGCGTAAACGGCGGCACCGCATACGGCGGAGTATACTTCGCTTTAACCAAAAAAATCAACTTAAACTTCAAAACATGGGCTGTTATAGGTAAGGCAACGGAAAATGCGTTCTCCGGTATAATAGACGGTAAAAACTTCGCTGTTGAAAACGTAACCGATTCGTTCATCGGATACGCTTCGGGCGCAACCGTTAAAAACCTTGTTTTAAGCGTAAAAATCGACAAAACCGCAACGGTCGGCGGTCTTATCACTCAAACCAAAGGCACTCTCTGCACTATCGAAAACGTAACCGTAAAAGGTTCGGTAAAGGGCGGAGCGCAGAACGTTGCGGGCTTGGTAGGAAACGCCAATGGAGCAACCACGATTAAAAATTGCAAAAACTATGCCGATATTACCAGCACTTTGGCTTCGGGCTTAGCGTTTGCAGGCGGCATATTCGGTTCGAGTAACGGAACGATAGTTGTTGATTCTTGCGAAAACTACGGAACAATAACGGCAAAAGGCAGTATGGTGGGCGGTATAGTCGGACTTCCCAGAAAGGCGGCCAACTCCTATGTGACCGGTTGCAAAAACTTCGGTAACGTTACCGGTTCCGCACAGATAGGCGGTATTGCCGGAGCAAGCAGAGTAAGGGTTGAAAACAGTTATTGCCTTAGCACCGCGCTTATCAAGGGTGCAGCGGCAAACACTCTTAATCTTTACGGAATAAAAACTTCGGTTGGCGGAAGTGTCGTAACTGCTTCGATAGTAGGACAGATAGACGATAAGGCCGGCAACTCGGACTGCGGCGATTTAATAAACTGCGGACTTTGTGACGAAAGCGGTAACCCCGTCGACTGATAACAAAAAAAACGGTATAGCCGAGCGGGAATAACCCGTTCGGCTAATGCCGAAAGTTGAGTAATCGACTTATACGGCAACTTTTGCCCCAATGTTTAACTTGAAAAAACCATAAAGGACGGAAAGGATGAGAAGCAAAACTTTAAAAAAACGATTTATCGGATTTGCCGCGGCAATGCTTGCGGGTAGTATGTTTTTATGCGGTTGCGGCGACGGTAACAACAATAATAACAGCACTAAAAAGCCATACGATCCGTCTGCGCGCGTTGCAACCGACGTCGACGAACAAGTTTTTTCTATCGACCAAAATTACGACAGATACAATAACTATATCGAACTTTACGACGGCGACGGCGATATGTACGACGTAGGCGATCCGTTCGTGTTCAGGTTTAACGGCAAATATTATTTATATTCTTCGCTTAACGGCAACAAAAAATATTCGGGTAAAATTCCTTGCTGGGAATCGGATAATATGGTTGACTGGAAGTGGAGCGGCTGGGCTTACGATCCGAACAGCAGCTTAGAATCCTCCGAAACCTATATAGCGTTCGCGCCCGAAGTCGTTTACTATAAGGGTTGGTTTTATATGTGCGAATCGCGCCGCGGGCAAGGGCATTACTTTTTTAAAAGCGATAAACCCAACGGTCCGTTCACCCTTATTTCCAACAATATGGGACTTGGAATCGACGGTTCGTTTTATCTGCACGATAACGGTCAACTTTATTTTTTAAGCGCTTACGAAGTCTTTTCGGGGCTTAGTTATTGCACGATAGACTTCGTCGAAGACGAAAGCGGCAACACGCAGGTCGTTTTAGGAAAGGCTCAAAAGATAGAAAACGCCAATCTTAACGGTTGGACCGAAGGCCCGGGGTATTTTAAGCGCAACGGCTTTAACTATCTTACTTACACCGGCAACCACGTTGACAGCGCGGGTTATAAAGTAGCGTATTCTTACAACACGAAAGGCTTGCCGTTCGAAAATCTTTCTTCAAAATGGTATAATACCACGCTCATTTCCACGGGGCTCGATAACGAAGCGCCGCTCGGTTACGGGGCGCAAAACAGCCTAAAGCAGGTTAGCAACTATCGCGGACTGGGGCACAGCAGTAACGTTATAGGCCCCGATCTCGACGGAATTTACACGGCTTATCACAACGCAAACCGTATAAATTACGATAACACGATGGTAACAAGCACCCGCAAATATAACTTAACCCGTTATTTCACCAACGGTTCTTACGTTTTAACCGACGGGCTCGGAAACTATTCGAAAATTAAACCCGCTGCGGCAGATTATTCGGCTGCGGGCGAAGGTTTAAGCAACCGCGGCAACTTTAAATTAAGCGCAAAAGCGACCGAAAAGTTGTTTACCGCCGAAATCAACTTAAAACTTTTTGGCGGAAAGGGTTCGGCGGTGTTCGGCTTTACCGACGAAAACAACTATTCGTCTGTTTTAATCGACGGAAGCGATTTAAGTTATTTTAAAACGGTTAACGGAAGCACGCAGAAAATATCTGCGGCAAAAGTTGCGGTTTCAACCAACGCCGAAGCGATTCACACCGTAAAAGTCGTAAACGGAAGCGATAAAATGCATATTTATTACGATAATATGCTTTTAATAACTTCGGATAAAACGGCAAACGGCGGCGCGATAGGCGTTGCCGAAAACGCAACGGCTGCTTCGGTGCAGTTTAAAAACGACGCGTTCGGCACTTCCGACTTCGAAGCGGTTAAAGACCTTACGGGAAGTTTTGCGGCAAACGCTTATTTAAAGGGCGAAAACCGCGGTTACAGTATCGCGGGCGCAAGCGTTAAACGCGACGGAGTTCGTCAGGGCGAAAAAGAAAGCACCGTTTATTCTGCCGAAAACGAAGCGTATGCTTTGATTTTAAAACCCGAAGATTGGGTTAAGTATCTCGTAGACGCTCCTTACGACGACGATTATTCGCTTACCGTAACCGCAGGGAAACAAAGCAAAGGTTGCGTTTTCGAAATAATCATCGATAACGATCGGATAATAAAAGCCGAAATTCCCGAAGATCTCGATTTCGGCGACGCGTCTTATGCCAACGTAAACGTAGGTTCGTTCGCGGTAAGCAAGGGCGTGCATAGCCTTAAAATAAGGGTGTTCGACGGAACTCTCGACGTCCTCAACTTCAAGGCGAGCAAAAACGCGACCGCGTTGGATCAGGTAACCGATTCGCTTCACGATAAAAATTCGAGCGTGTTCACCCAAAAAATCGGAACCAAAGCGTCGTTTTCGGGCGCGGGCGTTATGACTAATTCGTCGGATGAACGCACGTTGCTTTTAACGGGCAGCCGCGGAGTTTCGAACTATGAATTTTCGGTAAACGTAAAAATAGTTTCGCAGGAAGCGCAGGGCGGAATTATGTTCAGAATGAACGACTTTTCGCACACCGATTACAAAACCACACAACTCGGAACCCAGTTCGACGGATATTATTTAAGCATCGGCAAATTCCTTGTAAACCTTTACAAAAATTCGCACGGAACCGAAAGCCTTAAACTGGGCGGCAAAAAACCGCAGGCGGGGCAGTCGTTCGATAACGGCGCGCAGGTTCGCGTAACCGTTCGTTGCGAAAACAGCAAAATAACTATTTATTTAAACGGCGAAGAGTTTATATCCTACGTAGATCCCGAAGGGTATTCGAGCGGCTATATCGCGCTTTACGCCGAAAAAGGTTCGAGTTATCTGTTTTCCGATTACGAATATTTCGAACTGTAAAAATACCGAAAAAATTAAAAAAATCTTTAAAAAAATTGCAAAAGGCATGTCTTTTGCGTGATAAATAACTTTGTCAAGCAACGCTGCTAAACTGCGAATTAAAAATATTTAAGGAGAAAAATTATGAAAAGATCAAACAAATTAAGGTTAGCATGTCTTTCTACCGCGCTTGTTTTATCGTTCTCGGCTTTTGCGGGCTGCGGCGATTCAAACAACAACAATAATAACGGCGAAGGCGAAGACGCATGGAAGTCGCTTGAAAACAACGAAACCGTTCAGCTTGTTTTGGCGGGGCGCGACGTCGACACCGAAAAAGCCAACTATCAGGCGTTCGTAGACGATTTTAACAGAACTCACGATAACATCGTCGTCGAACTCAAATGGTGGAGCAGCGGCGAAGCGTATAACGTGGCGCTCAACGGTATGGGTAAAAACCTGCCCGACGTGTTCATGCTTAACGACATGATGTTCTCGTCGTATGCATACAGCGGCAAGCTTGCAAACATCCGCGACCATATCGACGAAAGCGATATGAGCGATATGTACGAGTCGGCTTGCAACGAATATTATTACGACCACACCACCAATAAAATAGGTAAAACCGATAAAGCCGCGCTTTACGGGCTGCCCAAAGATAACGGACCTTACGCTCTCGCTATAAACGAAACCCGACTTAAACAAGCGATTGCAAAATATAACGAAGAAAAAGCAGAAACCGAAGCCGACCGAATCGACGAAAATAAGGTTTTAAGCACCACACAGCCTATGACTTTCAGTTATTTTATGGAAATAGGCAAAAAACTTAAAAGCGTTCTCGGCGACAAAGAATACGTTCTTTCGGGCTACGACCTTGAAAGTATAGTTTACTCGAACAACGCAAACTATTTCACCGACGACACCGGCGCAGTTGCCGCGATCGATTCGGATAACTTTGTTGGCGCTATGCAGTTCATACAAAACCTTTATAAAGAAGGCATACTTCCGTCGGCGGGAACCACTTCGTCTACCGAAACGTTGTTTACGTCTGGCGGGTCGCTGTTCTATTACGGCGCTGCAGGTCCTTGGAAAACCAAAGACTTTTGGAAGAGTTGTAAATTCGACTGGAACATTCTTCCCGTGCTTTGCGGCGACGCCGACGGTTCGGTTTCGACCGCTTGCGTCGGCAGCATGGTTTACGCTATCTCGAACAACTGCAAATATAAAGACGCGGCGCTCGAACTCGTTAAATATTTCTCGACCGATATTGCGGCTCAAAGAACACAGTATAAACGCGGGCAATGCATCCCCAACCTTAAAAGTCTGGCGGACGAATACATAAACGATTCGCAAGGTCTTATCGCACAGCAGGCAAAAGCGCAGGCAAACTGCGATAAACCTTATCCGTTAAACCGTAGCGTATGGATCGATATGGTCGACGGTAAGGGCGCACAGAAAACCAATGCCGCGGGCGAAACCTATACCGACGTTGTAACCGGTAAATATCGTGCGGCAAGTTACACGTTCGACAATTTGTGGCAAACCAAACTCAATCAATTTATGGCTGGTCAGCAAGGCAGTTTCGGTTCGTTCTGGCAGGCGGATAAGAGCGGTAAATGGGTAGATATAAAAACGGCTTTAACTTCGTATAAACCCACCATGCAGGCGTTCTTAGACGAAGCGCGTGCGTTAATCGACTAATTAAAAGATTATTGATAAAAAATAATTACTTGTGCGCGCCGCTTGAATTTACGTTCGGCGGCGCGTAAAAATATACGGGGAGGATGACACAAATGCATACTAATGCAAACACGCCGCACGGCTTTTCCGAAACCACGGTTTCGGGAGTGCCGCCAAAACGCAGAAAAAGCACGCTTAAACGCAGAGAAAATTTAATCGCGCTCGCGTTTATATCCGTAAAATATTTCGGGCTTATAGTTTTTACCGTAATTCCGGTTATATTCGCCGTCCTTTACAGTTTTACAAACTATAACGCGATAAAAGAAACCGAGCCGTTTTTAACCAGAATTTCGGCTTTATGGTGCGGGTTCGATAATTACGTTAAGTTGTTTACAAGCCCCGTTTACGGCGAAGGATTCAGAAACGCGATATTAAACAACCTGATTTTTATGACGAGCGTGCCGCTCGGCATAATTTTCGGGCTTGTGATTGCGGTAATGTTAAGCCGCGAAAACCTTATACGCGGCTCGCGCATTATACGAATGCTCATTTACATCCCCGTCGTTTCGTCTGCGGTCGCCATGAACATTATCTGGCGATATATATTCGATAATCAATACGGAATAATAAATCAACTTACGGGTTGGGAAATCCCGTGGCTTACCGACGCGGGGTGGATTAAAGTCGCAATAATAATAAAATCTTCGTGGGGCTCGATAGGCAGAACGATGATTTTGTGCCTTGCCGCGCTTACAAACGTAGGGCGCGACTATTACGAAGCCGCCGAACTCGACGGGGCGAACGAAATCACGAAGTTTTTCAAAATCTCGGTTCCGCTCATTTCGCCCACGTTGTTTTATTTGTTCTGCACGGGCTTTATCGGCAACTTGCAGGCTTACGTCGATTCGCAGGTTTTCGCAAACGGGCTTCCGGGTGCGCAGACGATCGTTTATTTTATATGGAACTACGGCATCAGCAGCAGCCGTTACGGAATTGCTTCGGCGGCGTCGTTTGTTCTTACCGTAAGCATAATGCTTATAACCTTGTTGCAGTTTAAAATAAGCAACAAATGGGTTTATTCCGAATAAGGGGGCTTTTTATGACTGCAAATCAAACGTTAAAAGCAAATACAAAGCCCGACGGCGCAAAAAAAGCGGGCAGAATAATAGGGATCGTTTTGTGCTACGTTTTCCTTGTCGTTACTTGTTTTACCTGCGTATTTCCGTTTTTGTGGATGTTTTTATCAAGTTTAAAAACGGTTGACGAAACGGTAAACACGCTTACGCTCACCATTTTCGCAAAAGATCCGCAGTGGCGGAACTATCCCATAGTTTTTGAAAAAATCAACATGTTCCGCGGGCTTTTAAACACGATGATTATAGAAGTTACCACCATTCCGTTCTGCGTGTTTATGTCGGGGCTTTCGGCTTTCGCTTTTTCGAAAATGGAACTAAAACATAAAGACGTTCACCTTATGGTTCAGTTAAGCGCGCTTATGATTCCGTATGCGTGCGTTGTTCTTCCGCTTTATCGCGCGTATTACAAACTGCAACTCACCGACACGCTTTGGCCGCTTATTTTGCCGTCGCTGTTCGGCGGGGTTTCGATGATGTTCTTCTTCGTGCAGTTTCAGCGCTCTATTTCAAACGCCATTTTCGAAGCCGCAAAGGTTGACGGCGCGGGATATTTAAGGCAATACACGAGCATAATGCTCCCCATAATGGGGCCCGCCGTTGCGGCGCAGGTAATATTTATGTTCGTAGGCAACTGGAACGACTTCTTTGCTCCGTCGCTTTATTTAACCGTAGAAAACGTGATGACCTTGCAACTTATGATAAAGTCGCTTTCCGATTCGAAAATCAACTTGCCCGTATCCTTTGCCGGTTCGGTTATAGCAAGCGTTCCGCTTTACGTTATTTATATAATTTTCCAGCGCTACTTTATCGAAGGCATGGCAATATCGGCGGTAAAAGGCTGATAAAAAAACGGCTTTAATTTTTTAAATAAACAGGGCTATAAGCCCGTTAACGGCACTTTCGCCACAAAAAGGAAAGGATATGCAACACGCAGAATGTTACAAAAAGGGTTATCCGCGCCCGCGCTTCGTGCGCGAAAATTACACTTCGTTAAACGGGGAATGGGATTTTTGTTTCGACGATAAAAACGACGGCGAAAAACGTAAATTATATCGCGGGTTAAACGCTGAAAAGTCGGTAAAAATCAACGTTCCGTTCGCTTACCAAAGCGAAGCGAGCGGGGTTGAAGACAAAACCGACCACGCGTACATGTGGTATTCGCGCTCGTTTAATTACGAACTTGCGCGCGGCAAGCGCCTTATAATAAACTTCGACGGAGCCGATTATCTTGCCAAGGTATGGCTTAACGGCTCGTTTATCGGAAGCCACTCGGGCGGCTACGCGCGTTTTTCGTTCGACCTTACCGATTACGTCAAAAAAGGCGAAAACGTTCTCGTCGTTAAGTGCGAAGACGAATTTTCGCCCTTAATTCCGCGCGGAAAACAGCGTTACGTCGAAAAAAACGTTTCTTGTTTTTACACGCCCACTTCGGGAATATGGAAAACCGTATGGCTCGAAGAAACGTCGGACGTATATCTTAAAAACGTAATTTCGTCGTGCGAATACGAAAATTGCCGCGCGAATTTCGAATTTTATCTTAACAAATTCGTAAAAGGCGCGTCGCTTAAAATCGAAGCGAGTTATCAGGGCGAAAAAGCGGCGTCTACGGAAGTTGAAATTTTCGCAAATTACGGCCGCGCCGTTTTAGACCTTACTTTGTTTAACAAGGTTCTCGTAATGAAACCGTGGTCGATAGGTCGCCCTAATCAGTTTTTCGATTTGAAATATACCTTAAAAATCAACGGAAAAACGGTAGACGAAGCGGGCTCTTACACCGCTTTGGTAGATTACAGAACGGTAAACGACGGAATAGAAGTAAACTATTTGCCTTGCTACTATTTCAGAATGGTTTTAAATCAGGGATATTATCCGTTGGGCGGAATGACCGCCAAAGACGATGAAGAACTTTTAAACGACGTTCTTTTAATAAAAGAAGCGGGTTTTAACGGCGTAAGGTTGCACCAGAAAATCGAAGACGAACGTTTTTATTATTTCTGCGATATGGCGGGCTTGTTTTTCTGGCTCGAAATGCCGGCGGCTTACGATTACACCGCCGAAGCGGCTGCAAATCTTTCGCGCGAGTGGGGCGAAATAGTTCTTCAGCACAAGGGTTATTTGTCGCTTATGGCTTACGTTCCCGTAAACGAAAGTTGGGGCGTTTTGCAAACGAGCGAAAACGCGGCGATGCAAAACTTCACCGCGGGGCTTTATCGCTTTACGAAAGCGCTCGATCCCACGCGCCCCGTAATATCCAACGACGGGTGGGAGCACACCGAAAGCGATATAGTAACCCTTCATAACTACGCGCAGACGGGCGAAGAAATAATGCAGGCTTACGGCGACATGCAGTCGTTTTTGAACGGCGATCTCGTAAAAGACAGACATTCGCGCGCCGCGTTCTCAAAGGGATATAAATACGGCGGTCAGCCCGTTATAATCAGCGAATACGGCGGAGTTTCGTATATTAAAGACAACGCCGAAGGCTGGGGTTACGGCAACGCCGCGAAAACCGAAGAAGAATTTATAAACAGACTGTGCGAGCTTACGCGCGCGATCGAAAACGTAAATTGTCAGGGGTATTGCTTAACGCAATTCACCGACGTAATGCAGGAAAAGAACGGGCTTTTCACCGAAGACCGAAAACCCAAAGCCGATATGGCTAAATTAAGGCTAATAAACGGAATCAAATAATAAAGCCTTAAAGGAGAATTTTTATGGAAGAAAAACTTGTTAAGGGGCAGTGGAGCAAAGAACGCGCATGGCAGTGGTATAACGAGCAACCTTGGATTCGCGGTTATAACGGCTATCCGTCGAACTGCGTAAATCGCATAGCCATGTGGCAGGAATACGAACACGAAGAAGTTTTTAAACAGATAGAATACGAATTTAATTTAGCCAAAGAAACGGGCTTTAACGCGGTACGCGCCATTATTCAATTCGAATGTTGGTATTATCAGCACGATTCGTTTATGAATAATCTCGAAGAATATTTTACGCTCGCCGATAAATACGGGCTTAAAGTTATGCTTACGCTCGGCAACGACTGCACCGTTCCCAAAGAAAAATTCAAACCCGTGGTTTTCGGCAAACAAAACGTAGATTGGGGGTATCACAGCGGAATAAAAGCGGGACCGCACGCCGCAGGACTCGTAGGAGCGGGTTACTGCCTGCTCGACGATCCCGAAATCGAACCTAAATATTACGAAATGGTCGATGAAATCGCGGCTAAATATTGCAAAGATCCGCGCCTTCAGATATGGGACGTATGGAATGAACCCGGGAACGGCAGACGCGACAATTTAAGCCTTAACGCGATGAAAAAATTCTTCGAAATAATCCGCTCGCACGATCCCATTCAGCCGCTTACGGCAGATTGTTGGAGTTATACCGAAGATTTTATGCCGAAGCGCGAAATGGAAAAGGTTGCCGTAGAACTTTCGGACGTAATAACTTTTCATTATTACGGCTCGTATGAAAATATGATTATTATCATAGAAAACCTTAAAAAACTGGGCAGACCGCTTATTAACAACGAATGGCTTAACCGCATCGCCGGCAACGACGTAAAAGAATTGTTCCCGCTTTTCTATCTCGAAAAAATAGGCTCGTATCATTGGGGACTTATCGCGGGGTATTCGCAGACCTACGAACCGTGGGGGCATTATTTCGTCGATTATCTTAAAGAGGGCTCTACCTTAGACCTTACAAAATGGCAACACGACATTTACCGCTTTAACGGGCTTCCTTACGATGTGAAAGAGATTAACACAATCAAGCGTTTTTGCGCACTTGCCGCCGAAAAGGAGAAGAAAAATGACTAAAAGAAACTTTTTGTTAAAGGCGTTATCGCTTACCGTTTCTGCCGCCTTATCGGCAAGCATATGCCTTTTTGCCGCGTGCGACGGAACAACTTCGTCGGGTAGCGGCAATTCGGGCGGAAAAGACAACGTGCCCGAAACCGAAAAAATTCAGGATTTATCCGACGACCGCTATATAAACTTATACGGCAGAAATTTTTATAGCGAAAATTTAGAAGGCACCGCTTTCGTAAACAGCGCTTCGGGCTTTGAATTAAAATTCCGCGGCACTTCGGTTTTTGCAAGCGTCTGCAAAATCGGCTCGCGCGATTCGATGTGGTCGGTTTTCGTCGACGGCGAAACGGACAGCAACGCCCGCATTTTAACTTTTAAAGACACCAAGGGAATGTTCTTGAAAAAGACTTTAATCGAAGGTCTTTCCGACGGAGAACATACCATAAAAGTTCTTAAACGCACGCCCTCTAACTTCGACAGAATATTCGTAAACGAAATTTCGTCTGACGGCGTTATTCTGGCGGCACCCGAAAAACCCGCTTTGAACATAGCGTTTTACGGCGATTCGATAACGTGCGGCGAAGGCGTTTTAAGGGAATATATCCCGTCGGACAGCCGAATTTACACCGCCGCAACGCAAAACGCGCTGCAATCTTATTCGGCGTATTGCGCTAAAGAACTGGGCGCGTCGTTTGAAATTTTCGGGCGGGGCGGAATAACTCTTAAATTCCGCAACGAATCTACCGAACAGTTTTCGGTTTTAAACAACTTTAAAAGTTATGCGGTCGATTTGTCGATAGAAAACGGCGATTGTCCCGAATACGATTTTTCGTCGGTTCCCGATGCGGTAGTCGTTTATCTCGGAACAAACGATTATCTGCGCGCGCAAAAATACGTCACGGGCTATTCGCTTGCGGGAATGCAGGCGGCGTATATCGAATTTATCGATAAAGCGGTAGGCGCTTATTACGGAACGGATATTCCCATCGTTTTGTGCAGCGGGCTTATGGTTCATAATTCGGGGCTTTCGGGCGCGGTTAAGGGCGCGGCTGATAGTTTAAGACCTAAATATCCGTATATCGCGTCGGTTGATTTCGAAGCGGGCGTAACCGAATCCGTAGGCGGGCATCCCGTCGTAGAAGACAGCGAAAAAGCGGGCAAAGTTCTTGCCGATACGCTTAAAACGCTTTTTGAAAATTCGGGAAGACTTTTGGATTAAAAACAAAAACAACGTAAAAGTTCGCAGAAAAACCGATTTTTGCGGACTTTTTTTATTTTCATCTTGCAAAATTCAATTCGATGTGCTAAAATAAACGATAGCCACAGGTGATTGCGTTCGAACCCGTTAAGTTTCGGCAGCGCAAAATTTGCAAAAAAAAGGCAAAAAGCCGTTTGCGGCTTTAACGGGGCTTTTTAACATGGTGCCGGTTAATTCGGTAAAAAGGGGATAAAGTTTATGGTTTATGTGCTTATAGAAGAAAATTTTTCGTCGAACAACCGCATAAAAACGATACTCGACGGAATGGGTTCGGTTTTAAAAAAGAAGCGCCTTTCGCTTGAAATTTTTAAATCGCTTAACGAAATAAAAGGCGAACCGCGCGTAGTTATTTTAATCTGCGCTTCGCTTAAATGGACCATGGACGCCATAAAAGCTCTTAACGCGCGCGGTATTCATCCGCTTGTGTTCGGGTTTCAGTATATCGACACGATGTATCAATACAGTTGCATAAACTTAACCTACACCAAAACCACCTATCTGCTCACGGGGTATCTGCTTTCTGAAAACGCGGGCGAAACCGCCGTTATAGGGTATAATTCGGATTCGCTGCCCGACAGATTGAAACTCGTTGGCGCAAGACACGCCGCCGAGCGCTATAACGTACCCGTAAAGGTTTTTAAAAACAACGGCGACGTTATGGCTTGCTTAAAGAATTTTGCCGAAAATGCCGAAAGCGTTAAAAACGTTGTTTGTTTAAACGACACGATAGCCGTAATTCTGCGCAACGCCTATCCCGAACTTTTAGAAAACAAGCGGGTTTGCGTTTGCAACGGTATGAAAATATCCGAATATTTAAAAGATCCTTATCCCGCCGCCATAATCAACTATTACAACGCGGGCGTGCAGATTGCCGAACTTTATCTGTTTTTAATGCGACTCGACGAAGTTTGTTCAACCGCATTAACGCTCGAAATGGATATTTTGCAAGGCAATCGTTACGGCGGCGAATTTCCGCATATCGACGCGTCTTACAGCCAGAGCGGCGTAGATTTTTACGGCGATAAAACTGTTGACGAAATCGAAAAACTCGATCGGACGCTTTTAATGCTCGACGAACTTGACGAGCAGATTCTGCATGACATAATGGCGGGCGACAGTTACGAAACAATCGCCGAAAACCGCCACCTTGCTTTAAACACGGTTAAATACCGCGTGCATGCGATGGTAAAAAACGCCGACGTTTCGGGCAGAAAAGATCTCGTTTCGCTGATAACGAAATATAATCTCGTTATATAAAATCGGCAAAAAATGGAAATAAAGCGGCCGCTGTCGGGCGCAAAACGCTCGGCAAAGCATTAACAAAACAAAAAAAGCCATATTCCCGCATAAAAATCGCTAAAATTATTGTCTTGCAAAACGCCTTTTCGTCTTGTATAATATACTTGCAAAGTATAAAGAACGAAGAGGTGTTTTTTATGTCTGAAATTAAAAAGAAAAAGATTACTATTCCTACATATAAGGTCGGCGAACCCGAAGCATTGCCGCTCTACTTCGAAAAACGCCCCTATCAGGGTGCGAGCGGGCGCATTTATCCCATTCCTTACGTTTCGTCGTTTTCGGACGATAAAACCGATTGTGATTACGACGGATACGTTTTAGAAAACGAATATATCCGCGTCGTTCTGCTTCCCGAACTCGGAGGCAAAGTGCATTGCGCTCTCGATAAAACCAACGGGTACGACTTTATTTATAACAATAAAGTAATAAAGCCCGCAATGGTAGGGCTGGCAGGTCCGTGGGTTTCGGGCGGTATCGAATTCAACTGGCCGCAGCACCACCGTCCCACCACCTTTATGCCGGTCGAACATGCCGAAGGCAAATCGGACGGCAAAAAAGCCGTGTTTATGGGTGAAGTAGATTATTTCCACCAGATGAAAGGGCATGTTGCGCTCTCTATCGACGAAGGAACAAGCGTTTTGCGCGCTAAAATAACCGTTTATAACCAGACACCCGTGGCTCACCCGTTTATGTGGTGGGCGAACCTGGCGGTCGAAATCGACGACGATTACAGAACGGTTTTCCCGCCCGACGTAGAATACGTAAACGACCACGACCGCCGCGCCGTTCTCGAATGGCCTGTCGCGAAAGGCGTTTATCACACCGCGCGCCCCTACGATTACGGCAAGGGCACCGATATTCACGTATTCTCGGCGATAAAAGTTCCGTCTTCGTTTATGATTTCGAAAGGTCAGTCCGAAATGGATTTCGTTTGCGGATACGATAAAAACAAAGAAAGCGGCGTGGTTACCGTTGCAAACCACCACATTGCCCCCGGTAAAAAATTGTGGACGTGGGGCGACGGCAAGTTCGGCGCGAAATGGTGCGAAAATCTTACCGACGACGGTTCGCGTTACGTCGAACTTATGACCGGTTGCTACACCGACAACCAGCCCGACTTTACCTGGATTGCTCCTTACGAAACAAAAGAATTCGAGCAGGTATGGTATCCCGTGCGCGACATAGGCGAAGTTAAATGCGCTACCGAAGAAGGCGCGTGCAATCTTGAAAAAACCGAAAAGGGCGCGTTTGTGGGCTTTTATTCGGTTAAAAAGCGCAATTGCGTTATAACTTTGGTTAAAGGCGATAACGTGATTTTCGAAACCAAAGCCGAAGTTTCGCCTGCCGCTCCTTTCGTAACGACCGTCGATTACGGCGGCGAAATTAAAGATTTAACCTTAAAAATTTGCGACGAATCGGGCAAACCTATCGTTGCTTATAAACAACCCGTAAGGGGAAACAAAAAGCCCATATCGCCCAGACTTCCCGCAAAAAAGCCCTGCGATATAGACTCGATAGAAGAACTTTATTTGAACGGTATACATTTAAGGCAATATAAACATTTCGAATATTGCCCCGAAGATTATTTTCTCGAAGCCTTAAAGCGCGATCCCAAGGATATAAGATGCAACAAGGCTATGGGAGACAAGTGCCTTGAACGCGGCGAATACGACAAAGCCGAAAGTTATTACAATGCGGCTATCGAAAGGCTTACTCTCCGCAACGACAACCCCTACGATACCGAGCCTTATTACAAACGCGCTTTGTGTAAATTTTATAAGGGCGATTTAACGGGTGCTCATAGCGACGCTTATCTCGCCGTCTGGAGTTATCCCGAACGCAGCGCGAGTTATTATCTGCTTGCGAAAATCGCAGCGCAGAACGGCAATAAACAAGAAGCGGTTTCGTTTTTAAAACTCTCGCTCGAAACGCAGAGCAAAAATCTGTGGGCAAAATATGTTCTTGGAATTTTCGAAGGCGATAAAGATATAAAAGCAAAAATCGAAGAAATAGATCCGCTGTTTTTCGCGGGCTTCGAAAAAGAGAAAAACGCCGTAAACTACGCGATTGAAGCGATGCAGTTCGGGCTTTACGATCTTGCCGAAAAAGCGCTCGAAAAATGCGCAGACAGGGCGATTAAGTTCTATTATCTCGCATATCTCGCGCAAAAACGCGGCGATAAAGCGGCAAGCGAAAAATACGTTAAACTTGCCGACGGTTGCAGTTGGAAATGCGAATTCCCCGTCCGCACCGAAACCGTTCCCGTTTTAAAAGCGGCAAACACGGCTATGGCGCACTATTATCTCGGTTGCATTTATTACGCCTACGAACGCTATGAAGAAGCGGTTGATATGTGGAAGAAAACTACCGAAGAAATCGACTTTGCGCCCGCTTACAGAAATATGGCGCTCGGTCTTTACGACCACCTTAACAAACCCGTTAAAGCGCGTGCCGCTTTGGAAAAAGCGCACGGGTTAATGCCCGAAAGCAACCGTATTTTCTTTGAGCTTACGCAACTTTACAAAGGGCTTAATTTGCCGCTCGAAAAGCGCCTTGCTCTTTATAAAAACGAAGAAGAAACCGTTTTCTCGCGCGACGATTGCACGCTTCAATATTCGGTTCTTTCAACGCTTGCGGGCGAAACGGATAAGGCGTTCGAAATTCTTGCAAATCACCGTTTCCACACCTACGAAGGCGGCGAAGGGTATCTTACCCAGCATCACGCGTGGCTGCATTTTCTTACGGGCAGAAAACTTCTTGCCGAAAAAGAATATAAAAAAGCGGAAGAAATGCTTATAAGCGGACTTACTTTCCCGCTTAACTACGGCGAAGAAAAGAACTATTTCGTAAACGACGCGCCCATTTATCTCGAACTTGCAAAAGTTTACGAAGAGCAGGGGCTTAACGATAAGCGCGACGAATATCTTAATCTGGCGCTTACCACGCACGGCGCGCCTACCATTCACAGTTATTACGAATGTCTTGCGTTCAACGCTTTGGGCAAAACCGCCGAAGCAAAGGCTTTGGCTGCCGAAATGGACGAAATAGGCAAAACCAAAATCGAAACGGCAGAAATTCCCGAATATTACGGGGTAGGTTCGCCTGCATATCAGCCCTTTAATTACGACGTCGAAAAAATACATCGACTTGCGGGGTATTTAATGCGCGGTTTTGCTTCGCTTGCAAAAGGCGATAAAAAAGCGGCGAGCGAATACGCCGAAAAAGCCGAAAAAATCGATAGTTCCGACTTCTCGCTTTATCTTTTGAAGGGCGAAATAAATGGCTGAAACAAATAACTTAAAATGTCCGCTTTGCACCGAAATTTTATCGGCGGGCGGATATGTGGCGGAGTTTGCACCACGAACGGGCGCAACCTGCTTCCGGCTTTATAATAAGCCCTTAAATTCCGAAATATTCCGCTATCCGCAAAGCGAAAAACATCGCCGAGCCAACGTTTATCTGTTCGGCAACCCTATACTTTTTCCGCCCAACCGTATTCGCGGCGGCAGGTTCGTTTTTAACGGCAAAGAGTATGTTTTTCCTTTAAACGAGCCGCAAACGGGGTGCTCTATTCACGGCAATCTGCTTAATTTGCCGTTTTGTTGCGTTTTAAAAACCGAAACCGAAATCGTTTTTAAGTATTCGGCAAAAGCGGGCGAATATCTCGGATTTCCGCACGATTTCAGCGTTTTGCGGCATTATAAACTCGGAGAAAACGGGCTTGAAGAATTTACCGTTATAACAAACGACGGAAAAACCGAAATGCCCGTTATGCTCGCTTATCACACCACGTTAAACCTTAAATTCGGCGGAGACGAAAACGACGTAAGGCTCGAAGTTCCCGTCGCTTACGAATACCTGCGCGATAAAAACTTTTTGCCCACCGGCGAAAAGGCCGGCGGCAGACCGCGCGACGAAGAACTTTCAAACGGAACTTTCAAGCCCGCAAACGGCGCGTTTTCGGCTTTTTATAAGGCAAACGAATCGTTGCTTACGTCTCTTTTTACAAACGATAAAAGCGGAATAAGCCTGCGCTACACTTGCGATAAGTCGTTCGGTTATCGCATGCTTTACCGCGGAAACGGCGACGATTTTGCGGTAACCGAACCGCAGACATGCGCCATAGATTGTTTTCATCTTGGCGAAGAACCCGAAAACTTGGGGCTTATAGTGTTAAACGGCGGCGAAAGCAAAACTTTTTACACGAAAATCGAAGAATTGCCTTCCATAGGGCGAACATAAAAGATTAAATTTGAAAGCGAACGCGCCGAAACGGACAAGTCGATAAAATGTTTTTGAAACGGGAATGAGTGAAAGAAATCATTTCCGTTTTTATTTGGTGATATTTTATTAAAATTTATTTTAAAGTATTGCTTTTTGTCGCATTTTATGGTATATTAAAAACAATCGTATGGAACGATACAAGGAATTTAGTATTACCGAGTAATCACAATCATTAGTTGCAGAAAACCTGCGACGAGGGTGACCGCCTATGAAAGTATTTTAATTTAGCGCAATCGAAACAAGTCTTGTTTCCTTGCGTTTTTTTGTTGTTTTTAAATCAAAAAAACTTTTTGCCGATTGACTTTTTTTTACTTTTACGATCGGCAAAAATCAAAATATCAAAAGGAGAAAAGTGTTTGAAACAGCATTCATCTGTCAAAAAAACATATGTAAGATAGTTGCCGCAACACAACCGCGTCTGAAGCGAGCCGTTTGTTTTACGTTGTGAGAGCAACTCTCTTTTCTTCTTGCGAAAGATTATTTATAATGAAAAAAAACAGATTGATTGCAAAACGACAATCGAAGGAGCGTAAATAATGAAAACTATCGGGTCGGGGGGTATTCGCCTATGGATTATTTGTTGACTTTTCTCGAAGGACTCGCTTCGTTTATATCGCCGTGTATGCTGCCTATGATCCCGCTGTATCTTTCGTATTTCGCAGGTGAAGACTCAATCGACGAACAAGAACCCCAAGCGGCGTCGGCGGTTGAGAAAACGGAATACCCCGCGGAAACGACAATACAAACAGTCCCAGAGAAAATCGGGACCTCGGAAAACGAAAAAAAGTCGGAAGAAACAAAAAACGCGGTTGTTTCCGAACGGACCGACGTAAATAAAAAATCAAGCAAAAAAAAGCATCGCGCGGTTGTTCGTTCGTTGTTTTTCGTTATCGGCTTTTCGCTTATGTTCGTCGTTTTCGGCGGACTTGTCGGGCTTATCAGCGGCTATATAAACAAGTATAAAACGGTAATCAATATAGTTGCGGGCGCAATCGTCGTAATTTTCGGATTATCGTATATCGGGCTTTTCGGGTTACCGTTTTTCAAAGGGCTAAAAAAGTCGTATGAAATAGACGGCGCATGGTCGGCATTCTTATTCGGCATAGTATTTGCGGTGGGTGTGGGACCGTGCACGGGCGCGTTTTTAGGCTCTGCTCTTGCGCTCGCTTCCACTTCGGGAACGGTGGCTAAGGGATTATTGCTGTTATTGTTTTATTCGATGGGCATAGGAATTCCGTTTATAATAACGGCGGTGCTTACCGACAAAACCAAAAAGTTGTTCGGATGTATCAAACGACATTTTAAGGCAGTAAAAATCGTCAGCGGAAGTTTGCTCGTCGTTATGGGTATTTTGATGGCGGCAGGCATTATGGACAAGCTCGGCGCGCTTTTTAGTTAAGAGGTAACGTTTATGACAAAGAAAATAGTTTTAACGATAGCAATCGCAATATTGCTTACAGGGGTGATAGCGGGCGCTTATTTCGCATACGAAAAGTTGTCTGAAAAATACAGCCCGTCGACCGCTGCTCCTGCCGGAAAAAAAGAAGAATACAAGAATTTTTCTATGGAGGACGCCGACGGCAACGTCGTAAAACTGTCCGATTTTATAGGTCAACCCATCGTAATAAACTTTTGGTCCGCGTGGTGCGAACCGTGCAAAAGCGAACTTCCGCATTTCGACAAGCTCGCAAAAGAATATGACGGTCGCGTAAAATTCCTTATGGTAAACGTTTTTCATGACGGCAAAAAAAAGCAATCGCTTGAGCTTGTTTCGAAAAGCGGTTATACTTTTCCGCTTTATTTCGACAGCGAGGACTCTGCCGTGTCCGCTTACGGAATTTCGTCTGTTCCGGAAACGATTTTTATTTCGTCGGACGGTAAAATAACGATAAAACGCGTGGGCGCGATGAGCGAGGCGGTTTTAAGAAGTTATCTGACGCAATTATTACAGGAGGAAACAAAATGAAAAAAATTATTTTAATTTATTGTGCTGCGTTTCTTATCGCAGTCGTTGTTTCGGCGGTATGTGCCGGCTGTAATAAAACAGGGCATAAGTTTGCCAAAGAATTAAGTTACGACGAAACTTTTCACTATCGTGTTTGTACGGACAACGGTTGTAACGAAAAAAAGGATAAAGCCGAACATATTTTCGGCGAATGGACTGTAACTGAAGAAGCTTCGACGACGAAGCAAGGGTTAAAAGAGCGCGTTTGCGGCGAGTGTGGATATAAAAAAAGGGAAGTTATTCCCATGGTTGTTAAATCCGAACGCACGATTAAGTTGAAATCGGGCGTAACGCTCGATAAAGTTTACGACGGCAACGCGGTGGTCGTAAGCGCGGATAATTTCGAGTATGACGGCGGCGGCGAAATTACTTTTACGTTTGCCCGCGGCGGAAGCGAAGAGTGGTTTTCGGAAGCGCCGAAAGCAATAGGTAAATATACGGTAAAGGTAACCGTTGCAGAAACCGGAACACATATGGGCGCTACGTAAACTTTTGATTTTGAAATAAAAAAAACCGCGGTAATAACCGGCAATTATAAAGATTTTACTGTAACCGACGCCAACGGTAAAACCGTAAAACTTTCGGAATTTATAGGAAAACCCATAGTCGTTAACTTTTGGGCGGCTTGGTGTGCTCCTTGCAAAGCCGAACTTCCGCATTTCGACAAACTCGCAAAAGAACTGAAAGGTCAAGTGGAGTTTTTAATGGTAAGCGTATATTTGAATAAGGACTACGTTAAGCAATTCGTTTCGCAAAGCGGTTATACGTTTCCTCTATATTTCGATGATAACGAAGAGGGCTCAACCGCTTATGAGGTCACCGGAATACCCGTTACGGTGTTTATAACCGCAGAAGGGAATATAAAGTCAAAAGCGGTAGGCGCGATGAGCGAGGCGGTTTTAAGAAGTTATATAATCGGCATATTAAATTAAAAAGGTTATTAAAAATGGTAATCGACGTAAAAAAATCGGGCTGAAAAAAAATTAAAAAAATTTAAAATTCGGCAAAAAAATCGCTTGACTTTTAAGCCCGCGTTGTATTATTATAATGCTTGTTTTTTTGATGCACGCGTTCGGCTCGGCTTATTAAAGCGGTTAAAATCCGCTCGTTTTAAGGGCGGGCAAACAAGTGTAAAAATAGTCTTTACGGGCGTTTTTTTTAGGGGCTTTAAATTGGTCCTTAAAAAAAAACGCCCTTTTTTCGGGTAAAAATACGGAAAAAGGGGCAAAATATTCGGTTTTATCGTGATTTTTTTAAGGAGATTGTATGAAACAGACCAAATTTATTTTCGTAACGGGCGGCGTTGTGTCGGGGCTCGGGAAGGGCATAGTAGCGGCGGCTCTCGGCAGGCTTTTGCGTTCGCGCGGGTATAAGATAGCCGTTCAGAAATTAGACCCCTATATGAACGTAGATCCCGGAACCATGAACCCCCTTGAACACGGAGAAGTGTTCGTTACCGACGACGGAGCGGAAACCGACCTTGACCTTGGGCATTACGAACGTTTTACGGGCGTAGATCTTACCAAATATTCTAACCTTACTTCGGGCAAAGTGTTTTACACCGTGCTCGAAAAAGAGCGTAAGGGCGAATACCTTGGCAAAACCGTGCAGATTATTCCTCACGTTACCGACGAAACTAAAAAATTTATAAGAAAAACCGCCGAAAAAACGGGCGCCGACATAGTTATAACCGAAATCGGCGGCACCATAGGCGACATCGAATCGCAACACTTTTTAGAAGCCATAAGGCAATTTTCGTTCGACGTAGGCAGGGAAAACTGCGTGTTTATTCACGTTTGTCTGGTGCCTTATATAAGCGGCTCGAACGAATATAAATCCAAGCCCACCCAGCACAGCGTTGGCGAACTTCAGGGAATGGGCATTTCGCCCGACGTTATAGTCGTGCGCTCGGATGGCGAAGTTGGCGAAAACATCCGCAAAAAAATATCGCTTTTCTGCAACGTTCGCCCAGATTGCGTGGTTTCGGACGTAACTTTGGACTGTTTATACGAAACTCCGCTCGCTTTGCACGAAAACGGGCTTGACAAAGCGGTGGCTCGTGCGTTAAAATTAAAAGGCAGGGCAGACCTTACCGAATGGCGCAAGTTTATAAAATCGGTTAAGTCGGCAAAACGCACGGTCGAAATCGCGCTTGTCGGTAAATACGTCGCGCTTCACGACGCATATTTGTCGGTTGTGGAAGCTCTTAACGCCGCGGGTTATGCAAACGGCGTAAAAATTAAAATCCGTTGGGTAGACAGCGAAAACTTAACCGCCGAAAACGCCGCCGAAACCTTTAAGGGCGTAAACGGAATTATTATCCCGGGCGGGTTCGGCTCGCGCGCGACCGAAGGTATGATCGAAACCTGCCGCTTTGCCCGCGAAAACGATTTGCCATGCTTTGGTATATGTTTAGGTATGCAGATGATGGTTATCGAATACGCGCGTAGCGTCTGCGGGTTAAACGGCGCAACTTCGGGCGAATTCGACGAAAAATCCGATTATAAAGTAATCGACCTTATGCCCGACCAGAAAAACGTAGACAAAAAGGGCGGCACTATGCGTCTCGGCGCATATCCGTGCGAACTTAAAGACGGAACCAACGCAAAAACGGCTTACGGCGAAACTTCTATATCCGAACGCCACCGCCACAGATACGAATTCAACAACGATTTTAAAGGCGTGTTAAGCGCGGCGGGGCTTACTTTGGCGGGTACTTCGCCCGATGGCAGACTCGTAGAAGTGGTTGAAGTTACCAAAAACAAATTTTACATCGGCTGCCAGTTCCATCCCGAATTCAAATCGCGCCCCGACAAAGCGCACCCGCTTTTCAAAGCGTTTATAAAAGCAAGCGCCGAACGCTCGAAATAACGCGCGGGTTAAGCCGTGCGGTAAGGTAAAAAGCCGAAACAGCGCGCCGCGAAAAAATTGAAATACAAATCGAGATACACATAAAAATACGAAAGGAGAAAGATATATGGACAACGAAGCAAAAGCAAACGTTTCAAAGATTTTTGCCGAAAACGTTTTTACCGACGCCGAAATGAAAAATCGCTTAAGCGAAGAATCGTATAACGAATACAGAAACTGTATAGAAAACGACGTGCCTTTAACTCGTCCGCTTGCCGACGAAATCGCCGCGGCTATGAAAGACTGGGCCATATCGCGCGGGGCAACTCATTACACGCATTGGTTTCAGCCCATGACGGGCGTTACCGCCGAAAAACATGAGGCATTCATCGAACCTTCGAAAGACGGCGTTATCGAACGGTTTTCGGGCAAAAACCTTATAAAGGGCGAACCCGACGCGTCGAGTTTTCCAAACGGCGGCTTGCGCGCCACCTTCGAAGCGCGCGGGTATACCGCTTACGATCCGAATTCAACCGCGTTCGTTAAAGACGGTTCGCTTTACGTTCCCACGGTTTTTTGCTCTTACGGCGGAGAATCGCTCGATAAAAAAGCACCGCTTTTGCGCAGTTTAGAAGCGCTTAACGAAAACGCCGTGCGCCTTTTGCGCGCTTTGGGCGACGGCGAAACGCATAAAGTCCGCGTTAACGTAGGCGTTGAACAGGAATACTTTTTGATTGATAAAAAAGAATATGAAAAACGGCTCGATTTAATCACGTGCGGGCGCACTCTTTACGGCGCGAAACCGCCTAAGGGGCAGGAACTCGAAGATCATTACTTCGGCAAAATAAAATCCCGCGTGTGGGACTATATGTCCGACTTAGACGAAGAACTGTGGAAACTCGGCGTATACGCTAAAACAAAACACAACGAAGTTGCTCCCGCTCAGCACGAGCTTGCAAACGTTTACACTTCGGCAAACGCCGCGGTCGATCAGAACCAGATAACGATGTCGGTTATGAAATCGGTCGCAAACAAGCACGGAATGGTTTGCCTGCTCAACGAAAAACCCTTTGCGGGCATTAACGGAAGCGGCAAGCACAACAACTGGTCTATCGAAACCGACGGCGGCGAAAATCTGTTAAAACCGGGAAAGCACCCCATGGAAAACAAAAAATTCCTTGCGTTTTTCGCGTGCGTGGTGGCGGCTGTCGACGATTATCAGGATATTTTGCGCATGTCGGTTGCTTCGCCGGGTAACGATAACCGTCTCGGCGGCAACGAAGCGCCGCCCGCGATAATTTCTATATTTGTGGGAAGCGAAATGCAGGAACTTATTTCGGCTATCGTAAACGGCGGCGCTTACACCGAAAAAGAAAAGGCAAAATCGCGCGTCGGCGGCAACATTATGTATACCAAAGACGATACCGACCGCAACAGAACTTCGCCGTTCGCTTTTACGGGCAATAAATTCGAATTCAGAATGGTCGGCTCGGATATGTCGGTGGCGGGGGCAAACATAGTTTTAAACACCGCCGTCGCCGAAGAATTAGGCAAATTTTCGGAAGAACTTGAAAAACGCGGCATAACTTCGCTTAACGAAATTTTAAAAGAAACGCTTAAAAAGCACGAACGCATCATATTTAACGGCAACAACTATTCCGAAGAATGGAAAGAAGAAGCTGCTCGCCGCGGGCTTGCCATAATGCCCACCATGGTCGACGCGATTTCTGCCTACGTTGCCGAAAAGAACGTTAAATTGTTTGAAAAACACGGCGTTTTCACGGGTAAAGAACTTAACAGCAGATACGAAATAATGCTTGAAAGATACTCGAAAACGCTCGACATCGAAGCGAAAACAATGCTTTGGATGTTCGACAGGCAGATTGCCCCCGCGGTTATCGGGTTCCAGAAAAATCTCGCAAAAGAAATCACTCTTAAAAACCAGATAGAAAGCGGGCTTGCCGTAAGCGAAACAAGGCTTTTAAAAACCGTTTCGGCGTTTTTGAATTCGGCGTTTAACGTTAAAGAAGAACTTGCTTTAAGCATTGAAAAAGCCGTCGAAATAACCGACGCCAAAGACTGCGCCGTATTTCACAAAAAGGGCGTTAAGGTAAAAATGGAAGAACTTCGCGCCGTGTGCGACAAACTCGAAGAGTGCGTAAGTTCGACCGATTGGCCCTTCCCGACCTACGCCGACATTTTATACAGCGTAAAATATTAAGCGGCTGTAAAAGTGCGGCTATAAGTCCGTTATCGGCACTTTCGAAGTGAAAATAGGAAAAAGAAAACCCGAAAAGGGCGTATAAAAAATCGATATAAAAAACCGGGACAGGGTGTTTTTGCACGAACCGTCCCGGGTTTTTTATAGATAAATAATTTTATCCGCAAAAAAAACAAAACGCAAAAATTTCTTGATTTTTTACACAAAAGCCGGTTTTAGGGTATATGAAAAACGATATATAAAAAAAGATAACGGTATATACGAAAATTATATTGAAAAAATTCGTCGAATAAAGTAAAGGCGCAAAAAAAGTTGTTGCAAAACGAAAAATAAAATGATATAATTATATCGATAAAGGCGGAGTGATTGATTTAAAGATATTATGAGCAACCGTAAAATTCCCGAATCGGTAATGGCAAGATTACCCGTATATCTGCATTTTTTAAAGTCGTTTCCGGCGCAGGAGGGCGACACGATTTCGTCTGCCGCGATAGCGAAAAATCTTGGGCTCGGCGAAGTTCAGGTTAGAAAAGATTTAGCCCTTATAAGCGGGGCGGGTAAACCAAAAATCGGTTATTATCGTTTAGAACTTGTTTCGCACATAGAAAGCGCTCTCGGCAGCGGAAAAAATACCAACGCAGTTATAGTCGGGGCGGGTAAACTCGGCAGGGCACTTTTATGCTACGAAGGGTTTTCGGAATTCGGCGTGCATATTCTCGCCGCGTTCGACGTGGAAGTTGAAAACGGACTTAAAATTTCGGGAGACAAAAGGGTTTTGCCCGTTTCCGAACTTTTTAAATTCTGCAAAGAAAACGACGTTAAAATAGGCGTTATAACCGTCCCTGAAAGTCAGGCGCAAACCGTTGCCGACGAACTTGTTAAAGCAAAGGTTTCGGCTATTTGGAATTTTGCCCCCGCAAGGCTTAAAATTCCGCCCGAAATAAAGGTTAAAAACGAAAATATGGCAGCTTCGGTCGCGGTTCTTTCGGCAAGTTTATAATAAGTGCAACAAGTGCGGGCAAAAAGAAAAAAAAGCGACAAACGAAAATAAAATTTTTACATATAAAAAGTTTTTTAAGGAGAAACTTATGAACAAGATTACCATTATCGGCAGCGGCAGGGTCGGTTCGACCATTGCATACTCGCTCACTTGCAGGGGCTTAGCTTCTGAAATCGTCATCATCGACATCAACGGCGATCGCGCGATGGGCGAAGCGCTCGACATTCGTCAGGGCTTGTCTTACGACAGTGCCTGCTCGGTTTATGCCGGCAACTATGAAGACGCGAAGGATTCCGACATAGTGATCATAACTTCGGGTATTGCAAGAAAACCCGGACAAACCCGTCTTGAACTTATTCAGACGAATATCGGCATTCAGAAATCGATTATTCCGGAAATCACCAAACACGCGCCTAACGCGGTGTATATAATGGTATCTAACCCCGTAGACGTGCTTACTTACACGTTCTGCAAATTGTCGGATATTCCCGAAAGCAGAGTCATCGGTTCGGGCGCAATTCTCGACACCGCGCGCCTCCGCGCAAGAATAGCCGAATATTGCGACGTAGAAGTGGGTAATATCCATGCGTATATGTTCGGCGAACACGGCGATTCGGGCTTCGCTCCTTGGTCGCTTACGAGAATCGCCGGTCTTTCTATCGACGAATATCGCCGCGACGTCGAAACGCAGAACAAACTCCGCGCCGAAATCAGCATTCCCGAAATCGAAAAATACGTTCGCGAATCGGGGGCAAAAGTAATTTCGCGCAAAGGGGCGACTTTTTACGCTATCGCTTCTACCGTTTGCCACATCTGCAAGGCGATACTTATCGGTTCGAATACCGCTATGACGGTTTCGACGATGATGCACGGCGAATACGGAATCGACGACGTTTGTTTAAGCACCATAAACATCGTAGGCAGAAACGGCGTTTGCGGGAAAATCAATCCGCCGCTTTCGGGTGAAGAACTTCAGAAACTTCAGGCAAGCGCTAAAGTATTGAAAGATATGATCGCGCAACTCGATTTATAATTTATAATTTTACAATCGGTTTTAGTAAGTCAGCGTTTTTCGGGCGATTTTTCGCAACGTCTGCGGAATAAATTTGCCTGCATTACGGTCGTTGAACGCGGAAAAACCCGCGCGACCCGTGCTGACGAAAGGAAAAATTATGGAATATCGCATAGAAAAAGACACGATGGGCGAGATGAAGGTTCCCGCCGATAAATATTGGGGCGCTCAGACCGAACGCAGCCACGAAAACTTTCAGATAGGCGGCGAAGTTATGCCGCGCGAAATTACGCACGCTTTCGGAATTTTGAAAAAAGCGGCGGCAAGCGCGAACTATAAACTCGGCAAATTAACCGAAGAAAAATATAAAACCATCTGCGCCGCGGCAGACGAAGTTATTTCGGGCAAATTAAACGAGCATTTTCCGCTCGTCGTATGGCAGACGGGCAGCGGCACGCAGTCGAACATGAACGCGAACGAAGTTATCGCAAACCGCGGAAACGAAATAGCGGGCAAAAAACTTCTGCACCCCAACGACGACGTAAACAAAAGCCAAAGTTCGAACGACACGTTCCCCACGGCTATGCACATAGCGGCGGTTTTGGCGATAGAAGACAAGTTGCTCCCCGCAATGGAAAAACTCGCTTCAACGCTTAAACGCCTCGAAAAAGAAAACGAAGGCATAGTAAAAAGCGGCAGAACGCACCTTCAGGACGCGGTTCCGATTGCTTTCTCGCAGGAAATAAGCGGCTGGCGCGCGATGATAGAAAAAACCGAAAAACAAATAAAACTCTCGCTTTGTTCGTTAAAAGAACTTGCGCTCGGCGGCACGGCGGTCGGCACGGGGCTTAACGCGCCCGCGGGTTTCGACGTAAAAGTTGCCGAAGAAGTTTCGGTTCTTACGGGCAAAGACTTTACTACTTCGGATAACAAATATCACGCGCTTACTTCGAAAGACGCAATGGTGTTCGCTCACGGCGCAATGAAAGCGCTCGCGTGCAACCTTATGAAAATAGCGAACGACGTTCGTTGGCTGGCTTCCGGTCCGCGCGACGGACTGGGCGAAATATTTATCCCCGAAAACGAACCGGGATCGTCGATTATGCCGGGGAAAGTAAACCCCACGCAATGCGAATCGATGACTATGGTTGCCGTTCAGGTTATGGCTAACGACGTAGCCGTATCGATGGGCGCTTCGCAGGGCAACTTCGAACTTAACGTATTTATGCCCGTTATAGCGTATAACTTTTTGCAATCGGCAAAACTTTTGGCAGAAGGCATAACTTCGTTCGAGAAAAACTGCGTTTGCGGCATTAAAGCCAACAAAGAAAAAATGGCGCACAACCTGCATAACTCGCTTATGCTCGTAACCGCGCTTAACCCCTATATCGGTTACGAAAACGCGGCAAAAACCGCAAAAACCGCTTATAAAGAAAACGTTTCGCTTAAACAAGCGTGCGTTAAACTCGGCTTTTTAACCGAAGAAAAATTCGACGAAGTGTTTAAGCCCGAAAGCATGGCTTACCCGCACGAAAGCAAATAAGTTTTAAACCTGAAACAAACAAAAACGATAACGTAAAATCAAGGAATTTATATGAAAATTTGTTATTATCCCGGTTGCACGTTAAAAACGCAGGGTAAAAAACTCGACGAATACGCGCGCAAATCGGCGGCCGCGTTGGGCGTCGAAATGGAAGAAATCGACGGGTGGCAGTGCTGCGGGGCGGTTTATCCCGCCGCGCGCGACGAAATAGCCACCAAACTTTCTGCCGTTCGCGCGCTCGACTACGCAAAACATAACGGGGGCAAACTTTTAACCTTATGTTCGGCTTGCCACAACGTTATAAAGCGCGTAAACGCAGATATGCAAAGCGACGACGACGTAAAACTTAAAGCCAACAATTATCTTAAACTAAACGAACCTTATGCGGGCGAAACGCAGGTTATTCATTACCTTGAAATGTTGCGCGACGTAGTGGGATTCGACGAAATTAAAAAGCGCGTTAAAAACCCGATAAACAAAAAAATCGGCGCGTATTACGGTTGTTTGCTTTTGCGCCCGAGCAAGGTTATGGCGTTTGATAATCCCGAAAGCCCCACGATTTTAGAAGACTTTATAAAAGCGATCGGCGGCACACCCGCGGTTTATCCTATGCGAAACGAATGTTGCGGGGCATACGTCGCGCTTAAAGACGGCGATCAGGCGGTGCGCCAAAGCGAAAAAATAATTAAAGACGCGGCTATTTACGGCGCGGAAACGATAGTTACCGCATGTCCGCTGTGTTTGTATAATTTGCAAAACGCCGTAAACGACGTAAAGCGCAGAAACGCCGAAAACGAACAAAACGGCGTAAGCGAAAAAATTATCGGCGGAAACGTTGAAATTGCTTATTTTACCGAACTTCTGGCGACCGCGTTGGGGGTAAAACAATGAGTTTTGATAAAGAAACCGCTCAAACCGCAATAAGAATAAGCGGCACGGATATAAGAAAATGCATGAAATGCGGCAAATGCTCGGGCAGATGCCCCGCATATAAAGATATGGATATAAAGCCGCATCAATTCGTTACATGGATAGCGACCGGCAAAGCCGAAAAACTTTTAAACAGCAAGGCTATATGGCATTGTCTTTCGTGTATGGAATGCGTAGAACGTTGCCCGCGCGGTGTTGCTCCGCAGGCAGTTATCGAAGCGGTAAGAACGGTAGTAACCCGCCAAAGCGGAGCGAACGGTTTAACCGCCGAAGAAATTCCGCCCATGGTAAACGATTTTATTCCGCAACAGCTTATAGTAAGCGCTTACAGAAAGTTCAATAAGTAATAAATAATTTTGCGCCGCTAAAACTTAACGGGTTCGATTCCCGCCAGTCTAAGGGAATTAAAGCGAAAAAGCGCAAAAGTTTAACCTATAAAAAAGATTAACCTGTAAATTAAGTTAAGAGAGAAAAAAATGCAGAAAATAGGTGTGTTTGTGTGTTGGTGCGGCAGTAATATCGCCGCTACCGTAGACGTCGAAAGGGTTGCGCGCGAGATAAAGGCGGAACCTAACGTTGTATTTTCGGCGGACTATCAATATATGTGCTCTGAAAACGGGCAGCAACTTATAAAAAACGCCATTAAAGATTACGGTCTGACGGGCGTTGTTATAGGTTCGTGTTCGCCCAGAATGCACGAAGCGACTTTCAGAAAAGCCGCCGAAAGCATGGGACTTAACTCGTTTATGGTCGAAGTGGCAAATATCCGCGAACAATGCTCGTGGATACATAAAGACCGCGAAGAAGCAACCGAAAAAGCGCTTATACTTTTGCGCACGGCTATTGCGAAAGTGCGTTTAGACGCTCCGCTTACCCCCGGCGAAAGCCCCGTCGTTAAACGCGCGCTCGTTATCGGCGGCGGCATAGCGGGCATACAAGCCGCGCTCGACATCGCGGAAGCGGGCTTCCCCGTAGACATCGTAGAAAAAAATCCGACAATCGGCGGCAGAATGAGTCAGCTCGACAAAACGTTCCCCACGCTCGACTGTTCGGCTTGTATTTTAACCCCTAAAATGGTCGATTGCGCGCAAAGCGATAAAATCGATATTTTGTCGTATTCGGAAGTAGAAAACGTAAAGGGATTCGTTGGAAATTTTAAGGTTACCATCCGCAAAAAAGCCAGATACGTCGACGAAACAAAATGCACCGGCTGCAAAGTGTGCATGGAAAAATGTCCGTCGAAAAAAGGTCTTAACGAATTCAACATGGGGCTTAACAACCGTTCGGCTATATACATTCCGTTCGCGCAGGCAATACCTAACGTGGCGGTAATCGATCCCGAACAGTGCATCAAGTTAAAAACGGGCAAGTGCGGGCTTTGCAAAATGAACTGCGGCGCGGGCGCGATAAACTACGACATGAAAGACGAGCTTATCGAACGCGAATACGGCGCAATCGTCGTTGCCACCGGTTTTCGCCCGATAAACGTAGACGCATTCAACGAATACGGATATAAAGACAACAAAGACGTTATAACTTCGCTCGAACTCGAACGCCTTATGAACGCGGCAGGCCCCACGAACGGAGTTCTGCTCCGTCCGTCTGACAAAACGCACCCCAAGGTTATTACTTTTATTCAGTGCGTCGGCTCGCGCGACGTGTCGGGGTGCGGCAAGCCTTATTGTTCGAAAATATGCTGTATGTATACGGCAAAGCACGCAATGCTCATCCGCGAAAAATATCCCGATACCGAAGTTCACGTTTTCTATATCGACGTAAGAACTCCCGGTAAAAACTACGACGAATTTTATCGACGCGCGGTTGAGGAGTACGGCGTGGATTATATAAAAGGTATGGTCGGCAAGGTTTATAACGAGAACGGCAAACTTATGGTTCAGGGCTCTAACCTTATCGATAACGAGCAGGTGACGATTCCTTCCGATCTCGTAGTTCTGGCGGCGGCTATCGAACCTGAACCTTCGGTAAGAAAAATCGCCACGCTTTTAACCGCAAGCATCGATACCAACAATTTTATGAACGAATCGCACCCCAAACTTCGTCCGGTAGAAAGTCCTACCGCGGGCGTATATCTCGCGGGCGTGTGCCAAGGACCTAAAGACATTCCCGAAACGGTTTCGCAGGCTTCGGCTTGCGCCGCCAAGGTTATAGGGCTTTTGGTCAAAGATAAATTAAAAACCAACCCGTGCGTCGCTCATTCCGACGAGAGCATGTGCAACGGCTGCTCGCAATGCGCGAACGTATGCGCATACGGCGCGATAACTTACGAAAACAAAGAATTCAGAATAGGCGGCGGCAAAACCGAAACGAGACGCGTTGCGTGCGTTAATCCCGCGGTTTGCCAGGGCTGCGGCGCTTGTACCGTAACCTGTCCGTCGGGCGCTATGGATCTTTCGGGATTCAGTTCGTCGCAGATTATGTCGGAGGTAGAAGCGATATGCAAAGCGTAAACGAAGTAAAAACCGAAAACTTGCATGAAGATAAAAAGTTCGTGCCTAACATAGTTGCGTTTTGTTGCAACTGGTGTTCGTATGCCGGCGCCGACCTTGCCGGATCGAGCAGACTTTCATATCCGGCAAACGTAAAAATAATCCGCGTGCCTTGCTCGTGCCGCGTAAACCCGATGTTCGTTTTGAAGGCGTTTCAGCAGGGAGCCGACGGCGTTATACTTTGCGGCTGTCACCCCGGTGATTGCCACTACGTAACGGGTAACTATTACACGAGAAGAAGAATGTCGCTTCTTTTTAGCATGCTCAACTATATGGGCATCGAAAAAGAACGCACCCGCGTCGAATGGGTTTCGGCTGCCGAAGGCGCGAAATTTTCGGCCGTTATGAACGATTTCGTCGAAAAAGTAACCGCTCTCGGCGAAAACAAAAAAATCGCGGATATTCGCGTAAAGGAGGAGTTGTAATATGAACGAACTTCAATCGGCTCTGCGCGAAAAGGCGATAACTCTTTTAAACGGCGGCGAAATCAAAAGGGTAGTCGGCTGGGTTAAAGGCGAATTTTATTACGATCCGTCGCCCGCTACTTTCGAAAACGAAAAACAACTTGAAAATTTCGTTTATAACGATTTTTGCGGCGCGAATCTTTCGAAATATTTAATAGAGATAGGCAAAAAAGAAGGCAAAACCGCCGTATTTTTAAAACCGTGCGATACTTACAGTTTTAACGAACTTTTAAAAGAACACCGCATCGAACGTGAAAAGTTTTACGTTATAGGAGTAGAATGTAACGGAAAACTCGACGAATATAAACTCGAGCAAAAGGGAATAAGCGGCGTAACCGAAGAAAGTTACGACGGCGAAAAGGTGCTTTTAAAAACCATTTACGGCGATAAAATTTGCGAAAAAGGCGAAGTTCTGCTTGAAAAATGCTTAACCTGCAAGGGTAAAGAACATAAAGTTTACGACGAAACGATAATTTTGCGCGAACAGGCGAACACCACAAAATACGACAGATTTTCGGAAGTTGAAAAACTTGAAAAAATGAGCGAAAACGAACGCTATGAATTCTGGCGCGGTCAACTTTCGAAATGTATTCGTTGCAACGCGTGCAGAAACGTTTGCCCGGCATGCACATGCAAAAAGTGCGTGTTCGATAACCCTAAGTCGGGCGTTGCGGCAAAGGCTAACGACGTAAGTTTCGAAGAACAGTTGTTCCATATAATCCGCGCGTTCCACGTTGCGGGGCGCTGCACCGACTGCGGCGAATGTTCGCGCGTTTGCCCGCAGCATATTCCGCTGCACCTTTTAAACCGCAAATTCATAAAAGACGCCGATATGCTTTACGGCGAATTTAAAGCGGGCGAAACGGCAGACGGCAAAACGCCACTCACGTCGTTTAACGCCGACGATTTAGATCCGACCGCCGCTGTCGAAAAAACGGAGGGCGCAAAATGATAAAAATCGATTTTAAAAATTTAAACGCGTTTTTCGGCGCGGTAAGTAAAAATTATCCGTTGTTTGCGCCTTTAAAAAGGGCGGGCGAAACCAACTACGGATTTTACGGCGAAGGCGACGAAGTCGATTTAAAAACCTTAAAAACGGTAAAATCGCCCAAAGACGCGTTCTTTCCGCAAAGCGAAAACATGATGAAATTTAAAATTTCGGGCAAAAATATCGAAATAAAAGATATCCGAAGCGAAAAACAGCCGTTCGTTCTGTTCGGCGTTCGCGCCTGCGATTTAAAAGCGTTTTCAGCGCTCGACCATGTGTTTTTGCAAGAACCCGTAGACACTTATTATAAATCGAGAAGAGAAGCGGGCATAATTTTCACCCTTGCTTGCGGTAAACCCGAAGAAAGTTGTTTTTGCAACGTGTTCGGTGTAAACGCCGCCGAACCCGAAGGCGACGCGACCTGCTATCTCGGCGAAAATTGCTTGTATATAAAGGCTAACACGCAAAAAGCGCAAGCCGTTTTAGAAAGCGATAAAGTAAAAGCCGTTATATCGAAGGCGGACGGCGCGGGTGAAAAAGAAGTTGAAGAAATCAAAAAAACTTCGCGCGAAATTACCGAAAAACTTCCGTATTCGCATCTCGACGTATCGGTGTTCAAGCCCGAAAACTTAAACGAACTTTTCAACTTGCCCGTATGGGGCGAACTTTCGGAAAGTTGTTTGGGTTGCGGCGCATGTACTTTCGTTTGCCCCACTTGTCAATGCTTCGACATACGCGAGTTTAAAGGGCAGAACGGAATAACCCGTTTCCGTTGCTGGGATTCGTGCATGTATTCAGACTTTACGCAGATGGCGGGGGCAAATTCGCGTCCCACTCAAATGCAGCGTTATCGCCAAAGATTTATGCACAAACTCGTGTATTTTCCGTCGCAATACGGAATGTATTCATGCGTAGGGTGCGGCAGATGCGTTAAAAAATGCCCGCAACACCTCAACATTATCAAAGTTATCAAAAAAATAAACGGCGAAGGGGGAATTGAAAAATGATAAACGAAAATTTAATCCCGAACGTTTGCGTGGTTACCGACGTCAGAAAAGACACGCCCGACGTAAAAACCTTTCGCGTGGTCGCTTTAAACGGCAAAAAACCTTTCGAACACATGCCCGGGCAGTGCGCTATGGTTTCTATCCCCGGCGTGGGCGAGTGCATGTTCTCGATAACGTCTTCGCCTACGAACGAAGAATTTATGGAATTTTCCATTAAAAAATGCGGATGCGTTACCGAAGTTATCCATTCGATAGAACCGGGGCAGCAGATAACCGTTCGCGGACCTTACGGCAAAAACTTCCCCGTCGAAGGCGATTTTAAGGGCAAAGATATGCTCTTTATCGCGGGCGGCATAGGTCTTGCTCCGCTCCGCAGCGTTATAAACTACATCCGCCACTATCGCAAAAATTACGGTAAGGTAGTCGTGGTTTACGGCGCGCGCAGTAAAGACGATCTCGTAGACATCGACGAAATTAAAAACGAATGGAAAAACGAACCCGATTTCGAAGTTTATTTAACAATCGACCGTCCGCAGGAAGGCTGGGACGGGCATGTAGGATTCGTTCCGGCTTACGTTAAAGAACTGGGGTTAGATCCGAATATGACCGCGGTTTTGTGCGGTCCGCCAATAATGATTAAGTTCACTTTGGCAGGGCTTATCGAAATCGGCTTTAAAAAGGAACGCGTTTACACCACGCTCGAACTTCGCATGAAATGCGGAATAGGCAAATGCGGTAGATGCAACGTAGGCGATAAGTTCGTTTGTAAAGACGGTCCCGTATTCAGGATGGATGAATTAGACGAACTTCCCCCCGAATATTAAGCGTGTATTCATCTTGAAAAACTGCGTTTCTGCTCAAAATTTTACGCTCGATGACCAAAAAGGTCTATTTCGCATAAAATTTCTCACGAGCCTTGTTTTTCAAGCGACTACGCGCTTAATCGAAAAGTAAAAAGCGTGTATTCATCTTGAAAAACTGCGTTTTGGCTTAAAATTTTACGCTCGATGACCAAAAAGGTCTATCTCGCATAAAATTTCTCACGAGCCTTGTTTTTCAAGCGACTACGCGCTTAATCGAAAAGTAAAAAGCGTGTATTCATCTTGAAAAACTGCGTTTCTGCTTTTTTACAAAGCAAAAAAGGTCTTAAATCTTATACAAGGTTTTTATATAGGAGAAAATCTTAAAAAATGGAAAATAAAGTAAACGTTTATTTTTTCGGTAAAAAATACGAAGTTCCCGAAAGTCTTACCATAATGAAGGCTATGGAATACGCGGGTTATCAACTTATTCGCGGGTGCGGTTGTCGCAACGGATTTTGCGGCGCATGCGCTACTTTTTACCGCATAAAGGGCAAACAAGAACTTAAAACCTGTCTTGCTTGCCAAAAACAGGTAGAAGAAGGAATGTACGTCGCTACGCTTCCGTTTTTTCCGCTCGTAAAACAGGTTTACGACATCGAAAAAATTAAACCTACCGAACAGATAATGATGCAACTCTATCCCGAAATTTACAGTTGCATAGGCTGCAACGCCTGCACTAAGGCTTGTCCGCAAGGGCTTAACGTAATGCAATACATCGCTTACGCTCAGCGCGGCGAATTTAAAAAGTGCGCCGAAGAAAGTTTCGATTGCGTTATGTGCGGCATTTGCTCGTCGCGTTGCCCCGCGGGTATATCGCACCCGCAGGTTGCCGAACTTGCGCGCAGACTTTACGGCAAATATCTCGCGCCCGAATGCAAGCATCTCGAAAAACGCGTAGCCGAAATCAACGCGGGCGATTTTAATAAAATTATGGAAGATATAATGGGTAAACCCATATCCGAAATGAAAGAACTTTATAATCACCGCGAGATAGAAAAGTAATCGTATAGGTAAAAGGTGAAATATGTATAAATATACCGATGAACAAATAACGTCGATGCAAAAAGTGGTCGAAAGCCGAAAAGCAAGGGTAGAAAACCTTTTTCCGCGGATGACGGCCGAAGAAAAAGACACGGTTTTAAAAGAAAATCACCCCGATTATATCGAATCGGCTTACGAAACGCTTAAAGTGGGCGTAAACAAGGGCGATAAGGTTCTGCACGAACTCGCCGCGCTTTTGCAAGGCAAATCGCGCGTTTTGGGCGCAGATATAAACCTTGACAACCCCGACTATGAAACCGACGTTCTTATTATAGGCGGCGGCGGAGCCGGTGCTTCGGCTGCTATCACGGCAAACGCTATGGGCGCAAAAGCCATGATAGTTACCAAACTTCGCATAGGCGACGCCAACACTATGATGGCAGAAGGCGGCATTCAGGCAGCCGATAAAGAAAACGACAGCCCCGCCATTCACTATCTCGACGCGTTCGGCGGCGGCCATTTCGCAGCAAAACCCGAACTGCTTGAAAAACTCGTTTGCGAAGCCCCCGACGCCATAAAATGGCTTTCGGATCTGGGCGTAATGTTCGATAAAGACGAAAACGGCAACATGATAACAACCCATGGCGGCGGCACTTCGCGCAAAAGAATGCACGCTTGCAAAGACTATTCGGGTGCCGAAATCATGCGCACTCTGCGCGACGAAGTTTTAAACCGCAACATTCCCGTTGTCGATTTTACTGCGGCTATCGAAATAATAAAAGACGAAAACGGCAATGCGGCGGGCGCGGTTTTAATGAATATGGAAACCAAAAAACTGCTCGTTGCAAAGGCTAAAACCGTTATAATCGCAACGGGCGGGGCGGGCAGACTGCATTATCAGGGTTTTCCCACCAGCAACCACTACGGTGCAACGGCCGACGGGCTTGTGCTTGCATACCGCGCGGGTGCAAAACTTTTATATGCCGACACGCTTCAATATCATCCGACCGGCGTTGCCGAACCCACTCAGATTTTCGGCGCGTTGGTTACCGAAAAAGTGCGTTCGCTCGGCGCGCAACTCGTAAACAAAAACGGCGAAGCGTTCGTTTATTCGCTCGAAACGCGCGACGTTACGGCGGCTTCTATAATCCGCGAATGTAAAAAACGCGGCAACGGCGTAAAAACCACCGACGGCGAAGGCGTTTGGCTGGATACGCCTATGATCGAACTTATAGGCGGCGAAGGCACTATCGAAAAGCGTATCCCCGCAATGCTTCGTATGTTTTCGAAATACGGCATAGACATAAGAAAAGAACCCATTCTGATTTATCCTACGCTTCACTATCAGAACGGCGGCATAGATATTAAGGCAAACGGCGAAAGCACTTGCGTTAATAATCTCTTCGTCGCGGGAGAAGCGGTAGGGGGTATCCATGGCAGAAACCGACTTATGGGCAACTCGTTGCTCGACATAATCGTCTTCGGCAGAAACGCCGGCAAATTCGCTTCGGAAAAAGCAAAAACCGTAAACGTAGGCGCGCTTACGCTTAAACATGTAAACGAGTTCGAAGACGAACTTGAAAAAGCGGGCATAAAACCCGAGGTTTTGTCGCCGCAGATTCTTCCCGATTACAGAAGAAAAGATATGTAAAAAATACAAAAGGAAATGAATTTTTATGGAAGCACTTGCAACAATTTGCGAAATAATAATGGTTATTTGCTTTGGCGCTTCGTGGCCGTTCAACATAATCAAAGCCTATAAGTCGCGCACCACTAAAGGCACAAGTCTGTTGTTTATGTCGCTTATCGGCATAGGCTACGTCGGCGGAATTTTAAACAAGATTTTCACTATGTGTTTGAATATCTTACAAGGTAAAGCCCCTCTTACATGGCTTCAATGGATCGCTTTCGCGTTCTATATTATAAACATAACGCTCGTTTCAAGCGGAATCGTTATTTATTTCAGAAATAAAAAACTTGATAAAATCGCTGACCAAAAGGCAAACTGATTAAAAATTTTTAAGACAAAGGAAAACTATTACTATGATTAAAGTTACCGTATGCATCGGCAGTTCGTGCCATATCAAAGGTTCGCGTCAGATAGTTGACGCACTTCAGAAACTTATAAGCGAAAAAGGTTTAAAAGACAAAGTAGAACTCGGCGGCACTTTTTGCATGGGCAAATGCCAGCAGGGCGTTTGCGTTACGATAGGAGACGAATTGTTCTCGGTAAGTCCCGAAACCGTAGGCGAATTTTTCGAAAAAGAAATTTTGCCCCGCGTTTGATTTTTGGTGCGTTTCTTAAAAAACATTTCGCTTTAAATTCGGCAAAATATTAGTTAATCGACCTATAGCCCGACTTTTTGCATTAAACGGTTGCAAAAAAAAACGGGCGTTGCCTTATCGTAAAACATTAAAATTTTAAACATTAAACATAAAAACTATTAACGGTGTATCATGAGAAAATTCGATACAAAAGTTCAACATTTAAAATATAAAGTATTGCGCGAAGTAGCGCGCGACGCGTGGGACGATTCGCTTACATTAACCGCGTTCGATATTCCCAAGCGCATAGTCCCCGGCAAAATTCCCACGATGCGTTGCTGCGTTTATAAAGAACGCGCAATTTTGGGCGAACGAGTTAAACTTGCGATGGGCGGCGATAAAAAGAACCCTAACGTAATAGAGGTTATCGATATCGCGTGCGACGAATGTCCGATCGGCGGATACGAAGTAACCAACGCATGCCGCGGGTGTTTGGCTCACCGTTGCGAAGACGCGTGCAAATTCGGCGCTATCGTTTTCGATCAGAACCACGTCGCTCACATCGATAAAACCAAATGCAAAGAATGCGGCGCGTGCGCAAAAGTTTGCCCCTACGGCGCTATTCGCAACTATAAACGCCCATGCGAAAGCGCGTGTAAGGTTAAAGCCATTTCGATGGGCGACGAAAAACAAGCTACTATCGATAATTCGAAGTGCATTTCGTGCGGAGCGTGCGTTTATCAATGTCCGTTCGGCGCTATTTCGGATAAATCGTATATCTTAGACGCGATAGACGTTATCAAAAAAAGCGAAGGCAACAAAAAGTATAAAGTTTACGCGGTGGTCGCTCCGTCGATTTCGAGCCAGTTTTCTTATGCAAAACTCGGTCAGGTAATTAACGGTCTTAAAGCGTTGGGTTTTTACACCGTGGTCGAAGCGGCGCTCGGCGCCGATATGGTTGCGATGAGCGAATCGAAAGAACTTGTTGAAAAAGGCTTTATAACCAGTTCGTGCTGCCCGGCGTTCGTAAACTTTATCGAAAAGAATTTCCCCGCTATGGTCGATAACATTTCGCATAACCTTTCGCCTATGGCGGCAATCGCAAAATACCTTAAAGAAAGCGAATCGCCGTGTAAGATCGTCTTTATCGGGCCGTGCACCGCTAAAAAAATGGAAGTTAAGCGCGAAAGCGTTTCGCCCTGGGTAGACGCGGTTTTAACTTTTGAAGAATTGCAGGCGTTGTTCGACAGCCGCGATATAGATATTACCGCTCTTGCCGACGACGGCGTTTTGGATAACGCGTCGTATTACGGTCGTATATTTGCCCGCTGCGGCGGCCTTTCGGACGCAGTAGCCGAAGCGCTTAAAGAGCAGGGCAAGGGTGATTTTCCGCTTAAAGCATGCTCGTGCGACGGCATAGAAGAATGTAAGATAGCCCTTCTTAAAAAGAGCAAAAACCTGCTCGACGCAAACTTTATCGAAGGTATGGCGTGCGTGGGCGGTTGCATCGGCGGCGCGGGTTGCTTAACTCACGGCGAAAAGAATAAAGCCGAAGTAGATAAATACGGAAAAG
>JAXEDY010000028.1:0-76830 GCA_034104345.1 Christensenellaceae bacterium
CGAAACCATCGGCTGCTCGGGTATGACTCATTCGGCTGCAATGGCTTCTGAAATTTTACCGGGTAAAACCATTTTAGAAGCGCTTAACACCGACCTTGTATGCGACGCTATCAACACCGCCATGCGCGAATTATTTTTGCAAATCGCTTACGGCAGAACACAATCGGCTTTTTCCGACGACGGGCTGGTTATCGGAGCAGGGCTCGAAGATCTCGGTAAAGGGCTTCGCTCGCAGGTAGGCACGATGTATGGAACCAAAGCCAAAGGTTCGCGTTATCTCGAAATGGCAGAAGGTTACGTTAAGAACATCGCGCTCGACGAAAACAACGAAATTATCGGTTACGAATTCGTGAGTCTCGGCAAAATGATGGACTTTATAACCAAAGGCATGTCGCCCAACGAAGCGTATGAAAAAGCTTCGGGCAAATACGGCAGATTCGATGAAGCCAAAACCGTCATCAATCCCCGCTTACAATAAGGAGGCACAACATGAGCGTAACTTTTGAAGGATACGAAAGAAGAATAGATAAAATCAACGCTTGCCTTAAAAACTATGGCATCGGCGACGTAGAAGAATGCAAAAAAATCACCCTTGACAAGGGCGTTGACGTAGACGCTATCGTTCGCGGCATTCAACCTATTTGCTTTGAAAACGCCGTTTGGGCTTATACCGTAGGCGCGGCTATCGCAATCAAAAAAGGCTGCAAAACCGCAGCAGACGCCGCAGAAGCGCTCGGCGAAGGGCTTCAGTCGTTCTGCATCCCCGGTTCCGTTGCCGACCAACGTAAAGTAGGCTTGGGGCATGGCAATCTTGCGGCTATGCTTTTGCGCGAAGAAACCGAATGTTTCTGCTTTTTGGCAGGTCACGAATCGTTCGCGGCTGCCGAAGGCGCTATAGGTATCGCGCTTAAAGCAAACAAAGTTCGTAAAACCCCGCTCCGCGTTATCTTAAACGGTCTCGGAAAAGACGCGGCTTACATCATCAGCCGTATCAACGGTTTTACCTACGTTCAGACCAAATACGATTATTACACCGGCGAACTTACCGTCGTTAAAGAAACCCCCTATTCTAAAGGCGACCGCTCCAAAGTTAAATGCTACGGCGCCGACGACGTAAACGAAGGCGTTGCCATAATGCGCAAAGAAAAAGTTCAGGTTTCGATAACCGGTAACTCGACTAACCCCACCCGCTTCCAGCACCCCGTTGCCGGCACTTATAAAAAATGGTGCGTAGATAACGGCGTTAAATATTTCTCGGTTGCATCCGGCGGCGGCACGGGCAGAACCTTGCACCCCGACAATATGGGCGCAGGTCCCGCTTCTTACGGCTTTACCGATACTTTGGGCAGAATGCACAGCGACGCACAGTTCGCAGGCAGCTCGTCCGTTCCCGCTCACGTTGAAATGATGGGGCTTATCGGTATGGGTAACAACCCGATGGTCGGCGCTTCGGTTGCCGTTGCGGTTGCTATCGAACAGGCAATGGCTAAATAATTTTTAACCGTATATTTCGGCGGGCGGCCGATGACCGCCCCTACCGTAAAAAACCCCCGCATTCTTTTTCGAAATGCGGGGGTTTTATCAATTTTTATCGTAGGGGCGATTCACGAATCGCCCTCCAAATTTTTCCATTTAAAACAAACAACGGAACGTCGTGGGTGCCGTCCCCTACAAAATTTGATAGCAGATTGTCCCCTTTCGTCAACTTCGTTGACACCTTCCCCGAATGGGGATAGCGGAGTTTTGTTATCCGAATATGGCGATAATCGACTTATAGCGGGTTTTTATCAATTTTTATCGTAGGGGCGATTCACGAATCGCCCGCCAAAACGATTCTCTTATGCCGACAACGGGACATTCGTAATAGTCCCCTACAAAATTTGATCGCGGATTGTCCCCTTTCGTCAACTTCGTTGACACTTTCCCCGAAGGGGACAGCGGAGTTTTGTTATCTGAATGTGGCGATAATCGACTTATAGCGGGGTTTTATCGATTTTTATCGTAGGGGCGACCATTGGTCGCCCGCCGTTTAAAATATATTAAAATCATAGGGGGCACGAAACTCCCGCAGTTTTTCCTCATGTTGAGCGCAGTCGAAACATCAAGGCGTTAGCCGCTTTACTATAAAATGCGTATCAAACGGAAGGCTCCACCACTCGGGGGAGCTGTCACCGCAAGGTGACTGAAGGGGACATTTCGCTTCGCTTGATCTTCCGGCTTACGCTCAGGATGACAAAAAAATTTGACTTATTTCATATAAAAAAGCGTGACGTCGTGGGCGCCGTCCCCTACAAAAAATATTTGTCCCCTTTCGTCAACTTCGTTGACACTTTCCCCGAAGGGGACAGCGGAGTTTGTAACGCTTGCCGTTTTTATAATATTTCGGCAAACTAACCGAATAAATAAACAAATCCCCCGGGCGGTAAAATTCACCGCTTGGGGGATTTGTATGTTTTGCCGCCTAAACGCCGACAATAAATGCCGAACGTTATAAGCTACTTAATTTTTTGTTACTCACCCAACGAAAAATCGGTGGTGCAGGTAACTCTACCGCTCGAATGGAACCGATATGCTTGATTGCTTATGTCGCACGCCGTAAAGTTAATATCCTTTCCGGATATAGTCCCTTTAAGATATTTGCCGTTTGCAGCGTCGTCAAACGAATCGGTAAAATTAAAAGTAATTTCGTTTCCGCTTACAGTCGCAGTAAAATCAAACCAAATTGTATCGTATCCGTTTACGATTATACGCCCGGTGATTCCGGTTACGTCAAACGAAATTTTCATCTTATTGTAATAAGTACCGTTGTCGTCGGACATTATTTCGTCTTTGTATTGACCGGTAAATACTTTTGTGGCAAACGGGTTAGATGAAAGAGCGGTAAACGTTTTAGCGTCATTATCTATAATATAAGTTACACCGCCCGAAAGAACAATTTTTACGCCGTCTATGGTGTAAGTTCCGCTTTCGGTTCCGTGAGTGTAAGCGCCCTTGCCGTCGAGAACGAATTTTACTTCGTCGCCGTCAAGAGTATATTCGCCTTCGTAACCGTCGGTTAATTTTACGTCGTCGGTAGTGGTGGTTCCGTCGATTCCGAATGCGGTCAACACGTCCTCTCCGCGTTTAACGGTTACGATTTTTGCATTTTTAACGTCGTCGACAACTGCGCCCGAAAGATCGGTTGCAACCACGGTTACGTTATAATAAATTTTGCCGTTTCTCAAAACTACAACAAACGAGTTGTCTCCGTTTTGCAAAGTTAAAACGCGAGTGGCGTTCGAATCGAAGTTAACGGAAGACGAGAAAGCAATCGATCCGGTAAGCGGGAAGTAATAGTAAGTGTCGCTTCCGAGCCCGGCGCCTGTTGCGTAGTTTATCGCAAAAGCACCGGTTGCAACATCGCGATAACCGTTATAACGAGAGCTTCCGTTCACTAAAACAAACGAACCGGTTACTTCGTTATATTCTTTTATCGTTCCGCCGCTTCTATGTCCGGTCATAGTCCAATCGGCATTAACCGTTGCAGACGAACTACTCTTGCTATTGGTGCTCCAAACTTCTATACCTACATAAGAGCCGACAAACGAACACTCGTCAATCCATTTAGCATAGAAATTATTTTCGACGCCTAATTGATAACTGCCGACTGCTTCGGTAACAAAGTTGCCGGCTGCGTCTTTAGTATACCAACCTCCGAAAATCTTTCCTTCGGGAATACCTTCGGTAGGAGCGGCGGGAATGTTTGCCGCGCCAAGCGTATCCATTTCGTATTTTTCGGCAACTTCGCTTACAACGGTTTCGCCGTTATAGAATTTAACGGTAGCAGCCGAAATGTAACGAATGTAGAAATTTACGACAAGTTCGTTAAGTTTTGTGCTTGACGTAACCTCATCGCCCCAATCGCCGTCTACGCTGCCGTCTTTGGTGTAAATTGCATACCATTTTTTGCCTTCGGGAATGGTGTCGGGTTTGCAGTTAACCATATCCCAGTTTGCGCTTTCGCCGAGATATTTAACGTTTTCGAACGATTTAACCAAGGTTTCGCCGTCGTAAACGTTTACTTGTACGGCAGGAAGCCATTTAGCATAGAAGTTTACGGTTACGTCTGTAACTTTGGTGCTCGAACTTACTTTGCTGCCCCAATCGCCGTCTACGCTGCCGTCTTTGGTATACCAACCGTCGAACTTGCGCGCTTTGGTTTCGTCTTTAAGGGTTTCGATATCCGAAGACGAAACAGAATCGCCGACGTAATAGGTTGTAACGGTTTTATAAACGTCGTCGCCGTCGTGGAAAGTAACGGTTGCGGCAGGGGTCCATTTTGCATAGTAAGTATTTACAGAATCGACGTCGGGAGTAAGACCGTATGCCTGACTACCCCAACCGTCGGCTTCGGATTTAGTAAACCAGCCTACGAGTTTAAAGCCTTCGGCAGTCGGTTTAATCGAACTGAAATTCAAATACGAAATTTCAACGACTTTTACGATATCGTCGCCTTTACCGCTAAGATTAAAGATTATTGTTGCGGTGGGTTTAACAATAACCGCAGTGTGGTTTTCTTTATTTAAGGTAATACGATTTAAAACACCCGAAATTTTCGATTCGATAAGTCCGGTTTCTTCGTCAACGATTTTATAATCATATTCGTTGGTTTTTTCACCGACAGTAACGTATAACTTAGAACCGCCGTTTACGTAAAGCGTTTCGCCCGTCGTTGCGGTATAAATGCCGCGGAGCGAATCTACTTTAGTAACAAGGTTATAACCGTTTTTAACGTATAATGCAAGACTGGTTTCGCCTTTAAAAATTTCAACGTCGCCCTGGCTGCCGATTTTGTTGAATTCGGTAAATTCGGCACCTAAAACTTTAACGGTTACGTCGGTGTATAACTTACCGCCGATTAAAGCAACGTTAGTGGTTTTTTCAACTTCATTAACGGTGTATTTTACGCTTGCCACAACAACGTTTGCATAAGCGAAATAGCCGCCTAAAATGGTGGTGCCTTTTTTAACGTAAGCCACGTCGGTAGCGTTTTTGAAGTAGAAATAGTAAGTGTATTTTACGTCGCTGCCCGAAGTAGAAGTTTTATAAAGAACTATGGTTTCGTTTTCGGCGTTATATATGCCGTTATACCCGTCGAATTTGAACGTGCCGTCTTCGTGGTTATATTCGGTTATATCGTAATATCTGTAACTCTGAGTTGCCGTTCCGTCTGTCTTAACCGTAAGGTCCTGAACGGTTCCGGTGGTTATCGAGTTGTAACTGCTCGAACCGCTGGTTCCGGATACCCAGAACCCTTTATGAGCCCCGTAGAACGGAACTGCGGACATAACCCATTTCGCTTTGATAACGGTATCGGCGCTTATTTCGCCGGGGACGTAGTCGGCTCCGTCTTCGGTTGCCCAGCCGGCAAACGTGAACGTAGCGGTTTTAACTTCGCCGTTTACGGTAGCGGTTGCAGTTATAAAGTCGATAACTTCGGGATCGGCTACGTTACCCTTGAAGTATTCGGTAACTTTATCTGCAATTCCGTTGGTGTAATTATAAGTAACTTCGCCGTCGATGATTTCGTCGATGGTGTCGTATTTAACGGTTAAGGTAACTATTCCTTTCCAAACTACTACGAGCGAAACGTCTTCCCCGATTACGGTAGCCTTATCGACCGCCGTGCCTTCGTAGGTAAAGTCTGCTATTTCGTAAGTTTTTCCATTGGCAATATAACCGTTTGCAATAAGATCGGCAAGGGCTTCTTCTACGGTTTGCCCGTCGAGCGCTTTAACGGTTATTCCGCTTTCGCCCAGAATGCCGCGCGCGTCGGTTAAGGTTATGGTATAAATAGTTTTCCAAACCGCTGTGTAAGTAGCGTCGGCGGTTAAAACAACTTTTTCGCCTGCCGCTATAACGGTGCCGTCGGCTGCTTGCCAGCCGCAGAATTTTTTAGCAACGCCGTCGAAGTCCTGTTCGTCGGGCGTAACGATTTTAAGCGCAACCGAAGCGTTTTTGTTTACGTCTACGGGTTCGGTGCTGCCCGCGTTGATATAAGTAAGTGTTACCGTAGGAGCGACAACCGTAGCGGTTTTGTTTTCGCCGAGAGTTATTTCATAATAAGCGATAACTTCGTCGGCTTCGTTTTTAATCGACGCTAACACTTTTTCGTCGTCGATAACGTAAGTGCCTTTGTTTGCGCCGATTGTGATGGTGCCTGCGCCGTCTAACGTAAAGGCGTAGGAATCCGCACTGTAAGCGCCTTCTAATCCGTCGAGTTTAACAACCGAGCCGTTTATATAGCCGAAGCTTGAAACAAGCGCGCCGCCTTTTAAAACGCGGAATGCCGGAGTTTTAGCCGATTTATTGAGTTTTTCGGGGGTAAGCGCGTTACCGTTTAAGTCAACGAAATCAACGCCGATAGTTGCGACGCCGTTTTCAATAAATACGTTAACGCCGTTATAAGTGAGTGCTTTTGCATTATAACCGTCACGCAACATATCCGAAGCATCTACTGCGTTTGCGTCGATTGCCGTATCCGACGGAATAAAGATATATGCCCACGATACTTTGCTACCGTTAATGGCAACTATGGTTTTCGTAGCCGCGTCGAAATAACCGGTGTATACGGTTGTTTTTGTTTCGGTCGAATCGCTTTCGTAACACCACGAGTGTTTGATTTCGTCAACGTAAGTGTGCTTAACTTCTATAAGACCTTTTACCTTGTCAATAAATCTAACGGTTATTATCGAATCTTTGATGGTTTCTGTGCAGTAGTTACTGCAATCATAACCGTTATACGCAGACGACTGGTTGGGTTTTAACACGGTATCGACGGCTACGCCTTCTACAAACGATAAAACCCACGAAGTTTTGCTGCTTACGACGTCGTTTGCCGATTGAACTACGCCAAACTTCATATCCGCAAATACAGCGGCACCGCAAGCGGAACATTCGCCGTATTCGTCGAAACTGTGACCTTTAGCGGGAACGTCTTCCTGCGCTATAATAACCGCGCCGCAAGTTTCGCAGTGCGAACCTTCGGTTTTACCGGCAGTAGTGCAGGTCGCTTCAACAGCGGCATCTATAACAACTTGAATATGAGCTGCGGGTATGATCTCCTGCGCTACAATAACCGCGTCGCAAACCGAGCATTTTTCGCCGTCGGTCAAGCCGTCTTCGGTGCAGGTTGCCGCTTTGCCATTTACGGCAACGGGGGTGTGACCTTTAGCGGGAATATTTTCCTGCGCTATAATAACCGTGTTGCAAACCGAGCAATGCGAACCCGCCGTTTTACCGGTGGTGGTGCAGGTTGCTGCCACGGCTTTGTCTTGAACTACGTTAAGGTGCGCGGCAGGATCTGCTACGCTTGCAAGAACTTCGCCTGACGCATCGAAATTCTTTAAGCAAACTTTACAGTGTTTGTGCGCGATAACGCCGTCTTCGGTGCAGGTGTGTGCGACTGCCGCTACGTCTTCTAAGTCGTGAGCGGCGGGGTCGGCTGCGTTTACGATACTGTCTAAAACGCTGCCGTCTGCGGCGAAATTCTTTTCGCAGATTTCGCAGTGCTTATATGCGACCGTACCCGCTTCGGTGCAGGTATGCGCGACTGCCGCTACGTCGACAAGTTTATGAGCCGCAGCATCTACGGGAATGTCCACAACCACGGTGCCGAATTTCGACGCATAGGTTTTCGCCCCTTTAGTGCTGCACGTGGCCGCGGTTACTTCGACCGACCACACCGAGGTGTCTGTTAATTTTGCGACGTACGCGTTGGTCTTTTCGCCACATGCGCAAACACCCTGCGCCTTGCCGTCAGCGTCTTCAGTAGGCTCGCTGCCTGCAACGAACGACCAGACGTATTCGTGAGTATGAATATCACCCGACGAAGTCTTGCCGCATGCAACAACGAACAACGAAAGCGAGAAAACAAGTATCGCAATCAACAAAAGTTTTTGTTTCATTGCCTAATCCTCCAAAATTTTTATACTTAAGGGAATACCTTCTTGGTTATTTAAGGAACACCTTCAAATATATTCGATTTTTTATGCGGTTTTTTTGTATTTTATTCAACCGAATCAAACACTACCCCGCTTATTTTTAAAATTATAAACCAAATAAGTCGATTTGTCTACTGTTTTAACGCTGTTTTGCGATAAACCCGTATAAAATATGATTATATAACATATAACACGCTATTATAAAAAGGTATTTTACATCTTTTTAGTAAAATATTTAACTTAACGTTAATATCTATGCAAATTTATGCATATTGTGAATAAAAATCCATTAAAAAATTAAAAATTATCGGATTTTCGGGTTTTAAGACGTTTTTTTCAAATTCGCCCCTTTTGCGCCTGCATAAACGTATGTTTTTATTACGTTATGCATTAAAAAATGTAAAAAACGGGTGCGGGAACAAAACAAAAAAACCTTTCCCCGTTAAACTTTGGAGAAGGGGGACCGCTTGCTGTAGATTTAAGGGTGTTTTATAATAATGCGGCTAACGCCTTGATGTTTCGACTTCGCCTGTCGCCTTCGCTCAACATGACGAAAAACGCTTTCCCCTTCGGGGAGAGTGGATTTTATGAGCATAGCGAATAAAAGACGAGAGAGGATTTGTTTTATTTTAAATTTATCCTCTTCAGTCTGCGGACCGCGCCGCAGCCAGCTTCTCCAAAAGGAGAAGCCTTTTTTTCTTCTACGGGATAATTAAAAAAGTTTATTATATATGTCTTGACATACGGCATCGAAGTTATTGTCTATGTCGGAGTTCGGATACCTTAAAACAATAACTCCTTTGTTTTCCAAATACTTTGTTCTCTCCGTATCGTTTTTTTGGTTAACTAAATCGTAATGTTGCGAACCATCCAATTCTATTACCAGCCTTTTTTCTGCACAATAAAAATCAACTATATATTTTCCTATTACCCTCTGACGGCGAAACCGATAAGGCAACCCGCGTAAAAACTCATACCACAACTTGCGTTCTTGCCTCGTCATGTTTTTTCGTAACGCCTGAGCTAAATTTGTTAGTTTCGAATTGCTGTAATCGTAAATCAAATTTTCTATTTACCTCTTTCCGGTCGACAGTTTATGCCATCGGCATTTTTTTAATAGATAATATTTTTTTTTAATAAAAATTACCGAAGACTTCTCTGTTACGGGGAAGCCTTCGGTTTTTAATAATTTGACAAACAAAACATTACATAACGGTAAGGCCGGTTTTGTCGTCGTTTATATCGGCGATTTTTACGGTTATCGTTTTTCCGTTTTTATAAGTGATTTTAATTTGCGCGTTTTTAATCATCGTGTTTCCGCTTATAAACTCGGCGGTTACTTTGTCTCCGAGAACGAGTTTCGATGCCGAAACGTAATAATCGTAACCCGCGCTCGTTTTGATTTCGCGCAGAACTATCTGCCCGTTGCCCGCATAAGAAGTATCGATTTTGGCAAACGATTCCACCAGATTGTTTTCGCCGTTCGCTTCGAGATAAATAACCCCTTCAGCCGAAAATCTTCCGTTTAAAGCATACGATTTGCCGCTGTCGGAAACGACGGTTGCGGTAAACTCGCTGTCGGTTATAAGCGATAAGCCCTCGAACGTTTCTTTGTTATAAACAAACGTAACATAGCCGTATTCGTCGATTATAAGCGAGTTTTCGCCGCTGAACGACTTGGTAAAACTGCCCACGAACGAACTTCCCGTATACTTTTTATCGATAACCTGAACGCCGTAATAAAGGTTTTTATTTACGCTGCCCGTTTTTACGGTTATAACGTATTGATAGAATCCGGGTTTAGAGAACGCAACGGTTTTTAAGTTGACCGCGGCGGTTTTAGCGCTTTCCGTCATTTCGCCGTCGGCTGTTATTATCGTGATATTCTTTAAATAATCGGCAGAATTCGATCCCTGCTTCGCGACGAACGATTTTATGCGGATTATGGCGCCGCTATATATGCAAACGGTTTCGAAGTTGGCGCCCGCGGCTATGCCGCCGCCCGAAGATAAAACGCAAAGCGAGTTTTCGTCGGCGTTTAAAGAAACGGTCATTCCCGCGCCGTACGCGCTATCCGACTTTTCGTAAGATACCAAAGCGGTATTTCCGCGAAGAGCATATCCGAACGCTACTTTGTTATACAACGACGTATCGAAACTTACAAGCCCCGCGCCATACCCGTTAAACATTATATATTTTGTTCCGGCGGTATTTATATAAAGCCCGAACATCTTGTCTTTTTCGATAAGAGTGAAGGTTTTATCGGCGTCGTTTATGGCGAATTTATAACTGTAAGGCTGAATCGTTACCCTTTCGGTTTCGTTATCTTTAACGTACGAAAGAGCCGATCGAAAATCCGAAGTAAACGAAACGCTCGTTTTGTTCGTAGATTTTGTAAGCGTTATGATTTTTGCGCCGTGAAGCGTGAACGTTTTTTCGGTCATATCCGACGGAATGTAGCCGAGCGCGGAAATATCCGAAGAATAAAGTTGCGCCTCGACGGTGCCGCCTACGGTTACGGTAACGTTCGAAGAGGTTATATTAAGCGTTGCGTTTAAGCCGTTTATCTTTCCGCTGTACGCGCCGTAATACGACGAGCCCGAAGCCGAGGTATCTATAATGGCGGTTTCTTCGTTGGCAACGGTAAACGCATATTTTTCGCCGTTTAGCGTTAAACTCGAAGTTACGCCCGAACGCTTTTCGAAGTTCGGTGCAAAAGTCGCTTCGCCGAACGTAATTTCGTAATCGTAATCGGAGGAATAATGCGAATATAAATGCGTTTTTAAACCGAACCACTTACGTTCGCCCGCTTCGTTTTTAACCTTGAACAAGTCTATCGAATAATTAACGTAATCGATGCTTAAAACATGTTTGTTATGTTTAGACGAGTTAACGGTGAACGAATCTTCTATCGTCCAGACGGCGTCGTTGAAATAAACGAGAGTCATCGTGTTGTTTGTTAACTTCATCCTGAGGTCGTTTTCATAAGTAACGACCGCCACACCGTTTGAATAATCAAGGTTGTAAACGGATCTGCTTAAATTGAATTTAAACGCGTTAACGCCTGCGCTGCGCAGATTTTCGACCGGTTTTTCGCGCACGGTAACGTTTAAGTCGGCGGGAATAACAAGGTCTTTGATTGCCTGCGACGTTTCGGAATCGCCTACGATATAACCTTCGTCGTCTTCGTATTCGTCGTTATAACCTATGGTGAATTGCGCCGATTTATAAGTGCCTATTATGCTGCGGTCGAGCACGGTTACGTTCGCGGTTTTTACTATGCCTTTATAGTTTAAAACAAGCGAATATGCGCCTGCGGTAAACGGATCGAACGAACCCGAAATCATATCGAGCGTTATCTTCTGAATTTCGTTATCGTCGATAACTTCGAACAAATCGGGCGTGTAAAGCGTATCTCCCGTGAAAATTACCTTGTCGGTTACGTTTATTTCTATGTTTGTGTTTACGATAACGTCGAAAGTAACGGTTGCATAATCTGCGTCGGTTACGCCGTTTACGAAAACTTTTACGGTTACGGTTTGCCTGCCGCCTGCGCCGTAATCGACGGCGCTTGCTTCGGCATAAGTCGAAGTATAGCCGTTAGCCGCGGTTTTATCGGACGTGAGCGTTTGCTTTAATCCGTTTAAATATACGGTTACGTTTTTAAGCGGATCGAATGCGTCGCTTTTTTTAACGACGATTTCTTTTTCGTTTACGGTAACGCTGTAATCGTTATCTACGACCTTATAAGTTATGGTTTTTGAAGGATGCGTGAATTTAGGCCCCGAAAAACTGAAAGTCTGATCGTTGAAATCGAGCGTTAAGGCTACCTTATATTCGCCGTTTTTGTTAAAATCGGCAGCGTCGGTTCCGTTTAAATATGCAGAAAGGTCGTTGAATTTAACGCCGTTTATTTTCACGATAAAATCCGAAGCGAAATCGTAGGTTTGTTTATTGGTTCCGCGTTTGATTACTACCGTTTCGGCTTTGGCATAATCGATTATAACGCCCGTTTTTACGGTGATTTTCGCAGAGGCGGTGCGCCCTTTGTAATTAAGCGTTACGGTGTAGGTGCCGGCGGTAGAGTAATCGGGCTCGCCCGTAATCATATCGTAGGTAACTTTTATTTCTTCGCCCCCGTGCGAAATCGAAAAAAGCGAGGTAAGATCGACCGTTTCGCCGTTTACGAACACTTCTGCAGCGCGGGTTATAATGGTTACGTTGTCTTTTATTATTTCAACGGTAACGCTTTGAGTTTCGCCGCCGATAACGGTAAGCGTAACGTTTACCTTATCCCCGATATTCGCGGTTTTAACGGCGCTTGCGTTTACCTGCGAAGCGATTACCTGTTCGGCTTTGCCGTTTTTATATATATAAAAATCTTTGGTAAAATCGCGGGCTAAAGCGTCGGCAAGCGGAAGTTGAATGCTTGCGTAAGCCTTGCCCGTTTCGTAAACGTCGTCAGCGGTTACGATAACTTTAAGCGAAGCGCTTACTTTGCCGCGCGCAAAAGTTAACGTGTATTCGCCGTTTTCGGCTTTAACTTCGCCCGAAAGCATCGAATTTTCCACTTTAAACTTTAATCCTTCGCGCTTTACGATGAAATACGAGCCGAAGTTATAAGAATCTACCTGCGAAACGTTGATTTTTACAGAACTTTGCGCCAACTTAACGCTGTAAACCGCTTCGGTTACAACTACGGTTACTTCTGCCCTTTTACCTTTATACGTGCAGTAAACGACGTAAGTTCCGCGCTGCGCTTTAAGCCCCGAAAGGTCTAAATCGGTATCGGCGATTTTTATCGTTTCGCCCGAAACCGAAACGCGGAACAGCGAAGTAAAGTCGTAACTTTCGATTTCGTCGTCTTTAAGTTCTACTTTCGAAGTAAGCGCGGTTACCGAAACGGGCGCCGACGAGTTGACGTGCACCGTGATTTCGGCTTTTTCTCCTTTTACCGAGCAATAAACTTTATACGTTCCGACTTGTGCCTTTACTTCGGACGAATCGATATATTGTTTTTTTACTTCGCATTTTTTACCGTCGCCCACGATGCTGAAATAAACCGAATAATCGGCGGTAAGCGCCTTTTCTTCAAGCAGGGTTACATGGTCCGTAATTGATACTATTCTTACTATTTTGCAATTTTCGGCGTCGGCAAGTTTGCCGTCGTCGGGCTTTGAATTGTTATCGTTGTTATTTCCGCACGCGATAAACGCCGAAAACGACAATACCAAAGCGACAGCGCAAAGCACTATGCCAAAAAGTCTTTTTTTCATGGTTATTCTCCTGTTTAAAGGCATTTTACAAATCTTTTTGCGTTCGAAAAGCAAAAAGCCTTTTTAGTTTAACGCAAACGGCGCATGCGCGAAATTACAAAGCGCACGCGCCGAGAGCGTAAGCCCGCTGTTACGGACTTTAAATTCGTTGTTTGTTCGGATTATTTATCCAGACTCCAGTTTACGCTGGTTCTTTCGAGAATACACCAGAAAGTAGGTCCGCCCCAGTTTTCAACCCTTAATCTTAAACCGAGTTGCTGGTTTACGTAAGTTGTATAGCGGCGATAACTTACGTTACCGGTGTTTGCCTTATCCAGCGCGAAGCCGATGGTTTTAAGTTTTTCGGTGAAATTCGCAATCAAACCGTCGTAATCGTAAAGTTTATAGTTTTCGTCGTATAAATCGTAGCAGATGTTGAATTTAATTCTGTCGTTATAAACGGCGTTACCGGTCGAATCCATGCCTTCGTTAACCCAATCGTGCCACGGGCCGTAGAATTCATCGCGGAAACATTCGCTTACTACCTTGGGAATAGCCTTGAAATTGGCGTTTCCGGCGATATCTTTGCCGAAGATTTTTTCCATAACCACATCGCCTTGTTCATAAACTAAGCCGCTGCTGGTAGAATGTTGCGAATAATATTGTACGTCGTCGAAATAAGACCAATCTTGCGGAATAACCCTTGGGATATAACCGTTCCAGATATTTTCGGGTAAAGTGGTCGCGTTGATATCCGAATAAGCGGTATTGTAATATCCGCCCCAGTTGCCCGAAATATCGTAAGCGTAACCTACCGCTCTGAAGTTTCCTTCGCTGTCTACGGTGATAAGGAAGGCGTCTTCTTTATCTAAGGTAGAAGTTGCGTCTTTTGCATAGTCTGCCAAAGTCATAGCGTAAGCCGCTTCGTAAATTAAAGCCGAATCTTTTAAAGCAAAGGTATGAAGGTCGATAGTGGTGCCTTTAACACGGGTAGAACCGGTATAAGTGAAGATATACGGCGAGATCTTAAAGTCGGGCAATAAGTCGACGAATTTACCGTCTTTTTTGCGCTGACCTGCCAAAGCCTTTTGATCGTAATCGTATGCATAGGTATCGTAAGTGTTATCCGCGTTCTGTTTGTATCCGTAAACTTCGGTGTGGAAAACGTAATCGTCCATCGCAGCGGAATATTCGCCTGTTTCGTTAATAAGCGCGCCTTCTTCGGTAACCAAGCCCTTGATACCTACGGTACCGCTTGTCGAAAGATAATTGACAAGAGAGAATCCGTCGGTATTGCTGCGGCGGGTTTCGGTAGAGTTTGCGTCTGCGGTGGCGCCTAACGAAGACTGGGCACTTAATTCGTAATCGCCGGGATCGATAACGGGCGAATACTTCTGCGTTTCGGTCATTTTAAAGGTGTAACTCTTTACGGCGCCGCTGCCCATTGCTCTAAGCGCGGTTTCGAGAGCGTTGTATTTATCCGTATCGACGGTGGGTTTGGCGTAAGGAGCGGGGTTGGAAACGACCGTGCTGCCGATATCGCTGAATTTAAAAGTGCAAACGGTATTTCTGTAACCTATAACGTCCTCTTTGCCGGTTGAAGCGTTTTCTTTGGTAATATCGATTTTCGTGGTTTCGGCAACTATTCTGTCGACGTATTTTCCGCCTGCGCCGTCGCTTGCGAGAACGATACGGAAAGTTTCGAACTGGTCGCCGTTACCGAGTATCGGGCTGAACGACCATGCGATGTAAGCCATAAGCCATTCGTCGTCGCTGGGATAAAATTTTTCGGTGAACAAAATGGGATCTATTACGATCTGACCGGGTTCTATTTCGTAGGTGTAATAATCGCCTTCATCGTTGCTGAATTTGCCCAAAACCAAACCTTTAAGGTGGTTCCAGAGGTGTCTGCCGTCGTGAGCGGTTTCGCTGCTGTCATACCACAAAAGTTTGTTGCTTTCCGAATCTTTTAACACTTTCGAAGTGCTTACGTTGTCTTTGTTAACGTAATATTCATTGGCATAATAGTTTCCGTTACCCGCAGATTCGCCTTTACCGTAGGTGTTGGCGTTTACGGTCGGGGTATTATCGCCGCTTTTCGACGATTGACCGTACCATTTATCGCCGTCCATTTTAACTACGGTGTCGTAAGAAGTTTCGGTGCTGGTTCCGTTAGACGAAGTGGTATATTTAACGACGTCTTTTACGGTGGCGGTTACGGTAATCTTTTCGTTTGCTATATCGTTGAGCATTGCCTGAGTAAGATCGCCTACCGAGCCTTCTTTAAGTTTTTCTTTAACGGTAATTTCGAATTCCTTGGTTAAGGTAGTTACCGCGTTCGAGGTTACTTTAACGGTTACGGGAACGCCCGAAGCGGGAATATCGAGATTTTCGTTGTCGACTAAAACTACTTTTTTATCGGCGTCGTATTTAACGAGATTTTCGTATCCGGCGGGGGCATCGAAGGTAACGGCGTAAGAGGTGTCGTCGTAAGGAAGATCCGAAATAGAAACTTCAACGAGTATACCGTCGGTATCGCCTACGCGTAAAACGGTTTTAACGCTGCTATGATTGTTCGGGTTTTTGGCAAGAGCGGTCATCGTAGCCGATTTTACGGAACCGGTGTTTTGAACCGTAATGCTCTTTGTGGCTTTAACGCTCGGATCGGAAACGAGTTCGACGATAACGTCTACTTTCGTATCTTTTTCTACGTTGGCGCCGCTTGCGATTTTCAGATAGAAGCTAACGCCGTCGTCGCCCGCTTCGGCAACGACTTCCAAAATCGAAGTATCGCCCGATACTACGCGATATGCCGAGTTATCGGAAACAGCCACCAAAACGGGAACTTTGTCGCCGCTTTTAATGGTAGAGGCTACGCTGATGGCAATGGTGGGTTTGTTGGTCTGTCCGTTTTTGTCGCAGGCGACAAGCGCGAACGCCATAACAAGAGCAATGACCAAAGCCGTTAAACGTTTTGCTGTTGATGCAATTGTTTTCATTTTTTTCTACTCCTTATAGCAATAAAAATTTTTTTTCGTGTATTATATGGTTTATTCGGTTAAAGGCTTATTCCGCCCAGATATAAACGAATAAGTCCAGACTTTCGTCGGCGGGGCGAATAACTAAGTTGCAACCCGCTTTTCTGTATTCTCCGCTGCCGTCGGTCGCCTTTTCAAACCCTTTAAGTTTAAGAAATTTATCGAGAGTGTCGAGCGAAGCGTCGATCGTGTAATCGGTTCCGAGCGGAACGTCGTAATAAAGCTTAATAGTGTCGATGGTTTTGTTTCCGCTTGCGGTCGATTTGATATATTTCTGAATCATTCCCAAGCCGAAACAATCGCCAAGTCCGTTATCGGCGTCGCCAAAGAACGGAATGTCGGATATTTCGATACCGGAAAGAGCCGGAACGTTGCCTTTTCCGAAAAAGTTTTCTTCGAAAAATTTATCCGCTTGTTTTAATTCGTCCGATTCGGTCGAAACGATTATGGAAACGTCTGCCCACGAAGAAGGTATTCTTTTTGCTTTAAACGCGCCTATCGCGGCAGAAATGCCGTCGGATACGGTTGCCGAATTAAAATCGGAATAAGTTATATCCACAACACCGTAAATCCCTTGCGCGTCGATGCTGTAATAAAAGCCCGAAGCGACTATATAATATTCGCCGTCGACCTGCTGAACGTCGACGTAAGTTGCGAATTCGGTAGAACCCGAAGTTGCGACCGTTGCGAACAGACTGTAAAGCGATATGTCGTTGCCCACGCCGTAGTAAAACAGCGAAGCCACCGTAGACATCGCTTCGTCGGCAACGAAACGGGTAAGTCCGTTTTCTTCATCGACGTAACAACCGCGGTTGAATATTTCGGCGCAGAAATCGAACGATGGCTTAATGTTTTTAAAATCGCCTTTGTATGCGCGGGTGGGTTCGAATCCCGTTTCCCCCGCAAAGAAAGTATTGTAAGTACCGTCGCCGTTATCGCGGTAGCCGTAAGACGAACTGTCGGTATATTTGTCCTCTTCGGCCGAAAGGCGCGAATCGTATGGACGGAAGTAGCAAATGCCGTCGGTTACTATTTCCTGATATCCCGAAACGCTGGTCGTCGTAAGCCCGCGCATTGCCGAAATGTTGATAAATTCGGTTTTATACGAATCGAGCGCTTGCATGTTGGCTATCGCCGCCTGAAGTTTCCGATATTCCGCTTTTGTGGCTGCGTCGGTATAGTCTTCGATTTTGGTGTAAACGGGCATTTGGGGAACTACCGCATTTTCGGAAGTATCGAGCGACACGAATAATTTCTGAATCGCCATATATCCCGAAACTATCGAATAGTCTTTGCCGCTTACGGCGCAGATACCTATTACTTCCCCTCCGTCGATTATAAGTTCGAAAGTGGTTTCGTTCGAAACGTAAAAGTTATACGGATCGCACGACGAAACTATGTTTTTAACGCGCGCGTCGCCCGCATGAACGTATCTCCAACGCCAATTTTCGCTGTCGAAATCGAAATCGGCAAGGGTTAAGCCCTTGAATCCGTTGTAATACCCCGAATCATGCCACGTAATTTTTTCGCCGTTTTCGTCTTTTACGGGAAGCCTGCGTTCTTGGTTTTTAAAGTCGATACCCGTTTCGCAAGCGTAGCCTTCGTCATCGGATTCGCAGAATATCTGCTGGCTTATGCCGGTGTTTGCGTTTTCGAATTCGGCAAACCATCTGCCCTTTTCCATTGCGGTGCGCATGGTTACCGTATTCGACTGAACGAACGTGGTTATAACTTCGTCGCCGAGATCTACTTCTTTATAAACGTCGATAAGAACGAATCCGTCGAACGAGGCGGCTTCGCGTTCGCCGCAAAGCGCCGAAAGCATGCCTTGGGTAAGTTCGGTTTTCGCAACTACCGTAACCGCTTTTGTTACGCTTACTTTTTCGTCGGCAACGCAAACGGCGGTTACTTTTACGGGTTTATCGCCCGAAACTTCGTTTGCGGTGAAAGTTATAGCCGTATCGGTACGCGATACTTCGGTTAAAGCCCCGTCGGGATTTTCTACCGTAAATTTAACTTTTTTGTCGTTTTCGTCCTCCGATCCGCTTACGTTCGCGGCGAAAATAACGGTTTCGCCGTTTTTAACCGTGCTTACTTCTTTGCCGTTTACCGTGCACGAAAGAGCGACTTTAAGGTCCTTGTCGTCGGGCTTGGGAATTATCGCGTTAAAGGTTACCGTTTCGGAAGCTGGCGAAGTTTCGTAACCGCTTGCAAACGCTTTAACGTAAATTTGCTGCGTTTTGGTTAAATCGGTAAGGTCGTAAACGGTCGAAGTAACGTCGGCTTCTTTTTCGCCGTCTATAAAAACGGTATAGCCTTCGGCGTTTTCTGCTTCGTTCCATTTCACCCTGCCTGTTTGGCTTACGCTTATGCCCGTGGGGGCTGCAAGCGTTTTGTCTTCGGGCGAAAGCTTTACGCAAGCGCCCGCCGAAAGGATTAAGAGCGAAACGATTACTAAACAAATAATTCTTTTAAGTTTCATTTCACGTTCTCCTTAATACGCATAGGCTGTCGTAACGAACGCTTCGCATATTTTCCCCGTGCTTTCGTCGGTTATAAATTTAAACGAATAATTCGCGCTTTTAATTTTATCTCCGTCGAACTCCGCACAGAAAGCAATTCCGCCGAACGAAGGAAGTTCGCCTATGAATTCGGCAACGTTTTCGTCGGAAACAAACGCGTTTATAATGCCGCTCTCCGAAGAAAAGTTATCTAATATTTTGCTTTTGAAATTAAAAACGATGAGGTCGCCCCGATCTAAATTAACTATGTCGGTTTCGGTTTTTACCGACTGTTCGAACGTAGAAGGATCTATTGCCGTGGTTTCGGTAATAACGCTCGCTTCGGTATCCGAAATAAACGCCTGCGTTTTTTTAACCGATTTGATAACGAACGCGCCGTCTTTGTATTCGACCGTGGTAACAACCGTTCTTACCGATTGCATCGACAACTCATAGGCCTTTTTAACGCCGGAAGCTTTTGATAAATCGATGCCCCCGCACGATGCCGAAAACGCCGTTATTATCGCCGCGAAAATGCAGATCGCCGCTGTAAATAATCTTTTTTTCATGTCGTTTACCTTTTTGTTTTTTACGCGCCGCCGCTTTTATGGCGGCGCGGATTTAAACTTTTGTGCTTTTGCTGCTTCTTCCGCGCGGGATTCAGCCCAAAAGAATTTTGTCGATTTCGCTTATCGGCGCGTTTACCGAGTTGTAATATTCGCCGAACGCTTTTACGAGCGCGTCGTATTTATCGAGATTTAAAAGCGAACGTTGCGAACCTTTAAGGCTGTCTATTTTTGCGGTAAGTTCACCCAAAGTCGATATAACGGTTAAATCGAAAGTATCGGGAAGCGCCATAAGTTTTTCGTTAAGCGCTTTAATCTTTTCGTTGGCTTTTTCAACCTTTAACAAACGAACCCTTTCTTTCGCGTTTAAAAACGCGCTTACGTATTCGTTCCATTCTGCAGCGGTGAACGCGCGGCCGAAGAATTTGCTTGCGTCGCTTACGTTTATCGCGGAATATGCCGCCGTAGCCTTGTTGACGAGCGCTTCGTCCGTAAGTTCGATTTCGCGTTTTTCGGTTATGGCGATTATTTCTTTTGCGTAAGCAACGAAGTCGGACATATCGCCGTCCATTGCAAGGTAACTTCTGTCCGTTCTGTAAAATCTTCCGAACAGCGCCTTATAAACGGGCGAATCGTAACCTTCGGTCTTTTTGTTTACCGTGTCGGGCAGATACGCCGTAATCGGCGCGTTTTTACCCGCTAAATCAACGAAGTTGTAATAGCAGAGTTCGGTGTTGAAAAGGTCGAGATACTTATGAAGTTGTTCGTATGCGTATTGGTTGTCTTTTCCTTCGGTAAGAGATGCGTTTCTGTCGTATGCGCTTTCGAGCGCGGGCGCCGCATAAGATCTGAAGTATACGCCCCAGCCCTGATCGCGCGAGTCTTCTTTTAAAAGCCCCGTACAGCCGTAGAACGCATAGTTGCCTATAAGTTTAAGCGATTCGGGAAGAACGATTTTTACGAGATTTTTGTTGGCGTTCGCCGCATAAAATTCGATACGTTCAACCCCGTCGAGCACGGTAAGTTCGGTTATTTTATCGCCGTAACCGTCGGATAAAGCAGCCGGAACCGAGTTAAGCTGAAGCGCGCCCGAAGGCATTACGTTGTATAACACGCCGCCCTCTATGCGGGCGTAATCGTTTATAACTTTGCTGACCGAGCCGCCGCTTGTGAATTTTTCAAGCGCGTTGCAGCCCGTAAACGCCGCTTTGCCTATTTTCTCGACGGTAGACGCAACGTCGAATTCTTTTAAGTTATAGTTGCCGCCGAGAGCCACGCTGTTGAACGCGTAATCTTCGATTATTTTAAGCGAAGGCGCTTTGAACGAGTTAACCGAAGTATCTTTAAACGCATACTGCCCGATGTATTCGAGCGCGGGTGCGATTACGTCGCAAGCGAGCGCTTCGTTGTTTGCAAACGCGGCTTCGCCTATGGTTTTAACGCTCGAAAGGTCGATGGTTTTAAGAGTGCGCGCCGAATCGGTGGTTAACGGCTGAGTAAACGCGTAATTGCCGATTTCTTCTACGCTACCCAAGTTTACGTTTGCAATCGACGTGCAGTTTGCGAACATATAGTCGCCCACGCGGGTTACGCTTGCGGGAAGAACTACTTTTTCGAGCGAACCGCAACCGAAGAATACCGCGTTGCCGTCGAAGTTCATTTTCTTCATTTCTTCGGCGCTGTCGAGTCCGGCTCCTTCTTCGAAGGTTACGCCTTCGGGAATGGTTATTTCGCCAAGTCCGTTGCAATACATAAACGCGCCTTCGCCTATCTTTTTAAGGCTCGAAGGCAGAGTTATCGTTTTGAACGAGGGCGAAGAACCGCTTGTGGTAAGTTTACCGAACGCATAGTTGCCTATGATCTCGGTTTTTGCGCTGCCCGCAATTTCGTTTCCGTTTTCGTCGTAATCGGCAAATTTTACGTCGACGAGCGACGAACATTCGGCAAACGCCGAGTTTTCTATGGTTCTAATGCCCGTAAGAACTACTCCGCCGAGCGATTTGCAGTTGTAGAACGCCTGAAGCGGAATAACTTCGGTAACGTTTTTGAAGTTTAAAATGCCTTTAATCGAAACGTCGTTTGCAAAGCACGCGTCGCCTATAACAAGCCCGCCCTTTTCGCCGTCGGCTACTTGGGGAAGCGTTACTTTTTCTAAATATCTCGCGTTTTGGAACGCGCCTACGCCGAGCGTTACGTTTTTGCCGAGAGTTACCTTTTTAATACGCGAATCGTAAAACGCGCCTTCGCCTACCGCGGTGCCGTCGCCGACGCTTACTTCGGTTAAAGCCGAACCGGCAAACGCATAATCGCCTATTTCGGCAACTTTATCGAGATTTTCGGCTGTTACGTCCGAATAAACGACCTTATCGTTGCCGGTTTCTTCGTCTTTAACGATATTTCTGCCGGCGTAAGCGAATGCGAATCTGCCTAAAACGGTATTTTCGGAAAGAACTATTTCGGTAAGTTCGGGGCAGTTTGCAAACGCATAATCGCCTACTTTAACGCCCTGTTTATTGATAATTACCGATTTTACGTTCGAACCCGCGAATGCCGACGCGCCTATTTCTTCGATGGCGTCGATTTCGTCGATCGTAAGAACTTCGGTATCGTTTATCGCCGCGAAAACGAGAATTTTTCCGTCTTTGCTCGTGAGATAAGGCTTGCCTTCGGCGGGAGCCGCGTAGTGCGCGTTGTTATCGTCTACAACGAAGTTTTTAATCGAAGTTCCCTGGAACACGGTGCCGTTTATGCTTCCTAAAACGGTTTTCGCGCCGAATTTAACGGTTTCGAGCCCCGATTTATAAAAACTGTATGCGCCGAAGTTCACTTCGCAATCGGGAAGGTCAAACGCTTTAAGCGACGAATCGTTATAAAACGCCTGTTCGCCGATGGTCGAAACGGTTGCGCCGTCGAACACGAACGAAGAAAGGTTGTTACAATCGCTGAACGCGCCTTTTCCGATGGTTTCGAGCGAGTTTTTAAGGGTTACTTTTGTTAAACTGCCGCAACGGGCGAAGCAATATTCGGGAATTTCGGTTTTCGTGTATAACGTAATTTCTTTAAGCCCCGTACGCACGAACATAGCATAAGAAAGTTTGGTATGTTCGTTGGTTATAACGGTGGTTAAAGCCGAGCAATCTTTAAACGCTTCTTTGCCTGTGTTGCGAAGAGTTTCAAGGTTTACTTCGGTAAGCGACGTGCAATATTCGAAGCCGCGATAGCCTATCGAAGTTATTTTAGAAAGATTGATTTTTGCAAGTTTTTTGCAGTTTGCGAACGCATGCGAACCGATAACTATAACGTCGCCGCCGAGTTCGCCGTTTGCGGTAACTCCTTCTGCTCCGCCGTTTAACGTTCTGGTGCGTATGTCGTTAAGTTTCGTATCGCCCGAGAACGAATATTCGCGGATAAATTTAAGGGTTGACGGAAGAACGACTTTTTCGAGTTTTACGCAGTTATAGAACGCGTATTTCTGAATTTCTTCGACGCCTTCGGGGATAACCACGCTCGTTACGAGATTGTTTCCGTCGGGAAGTTTGTTTGCGTCGAAGTCTTCGTCGAGTATAACGTTACGGTCTGTTTCATACAAGCAGAACGCATACGAACCGATGTATAAAATACCTTCGTCGTCGGGGATAACTACGTCGCCGCCTATACCCTTATAAGCCACGAGCGTTCTGTTTTCGATAACGAACGGACTTTTTACTTCAACGCTCGCCGTTGCCGAAATATACGAGAAGTCGCCGGTCTTTTTGTTTCTGGCTTTAAGCGTTACGGTAACAAAACCTTCGGCTTTTGCCTTTAAGTTGCCCTTTTGGTCTACTTCGGCAACCGTGGGATCGGTCGATTCGTAAACGAGATCGTAATTGGTTTCGCTATACCACGGGTTGAGGTCGTAATAAAGTTTTACGCTTTCGCCGGGATACAACCTTATAAGCCCGTTTTTGGCTTCGAGATAGTTTACGTCGCCGGTCGAACCGATTTCGCTGGTCTGCGCCGCTTTCGCAAATGCGAAAGTGGTCTGCATGTGCGAAAATCTTATTTCTTTAAGCCCGCCGTTATCGTTAAGAGGATAAATGCCTTCCTGCTCTGCCGCAGCGGGGCGCGAACCTTGTTTTACGTTGATGATTACGACCGCCTGTTTGCCGTCCATTCTTTCGCGGGCGGTTACGGTGGCGCGGCCTGCCGAATTGATTTTTACAAGACCTTCGCTTACTTCCAAAACTTTGTCGTTCGACGAAATCCAGGTTAAATGCGAAAGATAATCTTCGTTTTCGCGCGCGTCGCCGATGGTAGAATCGGTGGTGTAAAGATATTTTTTAAGGTCGATAAGTTCGTTTTCGTAAGCGGTGAAAATAATAAGGTCTTCGCCGTTTTCTTCGCCGTTTTTGGTGAACTTGAAGTCGCCGGCAGTTGCGGGAAGCTGGCAAACGTAAATGTTCGAGTTAAGCGCGTAGTCGTCTATCGAGAAGCACAAAGCGTTCGGAATAATCGAATCGTTGTAAATATCTTCGAGATAATCGGTGATTTCAAACGTAACCGTCGAATCGGTGCCTTTCTGTCCGTTAATCGGAATGGGGTTTTCGGAAAGGAAAGTGTAGGTCGAACTCGAAGTGAACGTTATGGGCGTTACCGACATCGCGTATTGATTATCGTAAACGGTAAGAGTCGCATAATAACGATATTTTTCTTCGGTTTCGTCGTATTCTCTGGTGTATTCTACGTTTTTAAGGATAGGCGCTTCGTTATCCATTGCGAATTCGAAACTGAACGTGTTGTTTTTGTTGGTGTTTATGCCGCCTTTGTTGGTTTTGCTATCCCAATCATAATCGAGATAGCCGGTCATAGTGAATACGTAGCGACGGTTGTTTATAAGCCCTTGTTTAGCCGAGTTTATTTTAAGCGATTCGTAATAAGGATAGGGGCTGCCGCCGGGGGAATAAGCCTTGCTCGCGTTATAATCGATATAACTCCATACCGTTTCGCCTGTAACCTTATCGACTATGCTGAAATGCATTTCTTTGGCGCCGCGCAAAAGCCCCGCGCCGATAGCCGTTATGCCGTCGATCGCGCCGAGCGTATCCGAAACAGCCGCGTGTTCTTCGGTTGCGGGAATTTCGTCGTAAGAGCCGGTGTCGTAAAGGTATGCGCCGAGCGGAATCATATAGTTATAGAAATACGAACCGTAAGGCGTGGTGGCGTAATAGTCCGCTTTAACCTTATCGTCGTCGTCGATCGCGTCGTCGTGAGCGGTCGTTTCAACTTCGTAATAAGTTTTATCGAACATGGGCGCTTCGGTCCAGTCGCCGTAGAAAGCAAGGAAGGGGGCGTTAAGGTCTACGTTATCGCCGTGCGCTTTGAATTTTAAAAAGCCTTCGACGTACATTCCGTTTTCGAAATGCGAATCGATATACGATCTGTCGGCGTTATCTAAAGTGTAGGTAACTTCTACCCTTACCGACTTGCCCGCGGGAACGGTTATAACCCCGTTTCTAACTTCGGTTGCTTTGCCGTTTTCTACCGTTTTAACCACGGTGGCGCCGCCGAGCATATAAGGAGTTTCGGCAACGTGCTTGTCGTCCGAAGTAGAAACGCTTTCGGTCATTGCGGTAACCGAGCAATCGTAACTTACCGCTTCCGACGAAATGTTTACTACGTTTACGGTCATAGTGTAAACGCCGGTGCGCTTTTTGTCGTCGCCGAGTTCTATCTTGCTGCGGTCGAGCCCGTCTACGGTAATATACGCTTTGGTTTTTACGGTTTTTGCAAAATTAGCAAGCCCCGCGCCCTGTTTACGCGGCGAATAGGGGTTGTTTTCTTCGTTTTTCGCTATATCCGCGGTAGACATCATAAGTTGGTTTGCAAGGTTTTTGATGTCTTTATCCGAAAGGTTAAGCGATTGCTTATAGTTATCTTTGATATACTGACGAATTAAAACCACGATGCCGCAAAGGTTAGGCGTAGCCATCGAAGTTCCCGACAAACGGTCGTATCTGTATTTGATTTCGCCGTTTTCGCCGACGTAACTACCCGGAACGGCAGAGTAAATGTTACCGCCGTGTGCGGTGATTTCGGGTTTGATTTCGAGCGACGGAGTGGGACCCCAACTCGAGAAGTCGGACATGAACGGACCTGCCGTATAGTCTGAGCAAACGGTTAAAGTTCCCACGTTGTCAACCGAATCTCTTACCAGTCTTTCACCGTCGTCTTTCGAGATCGAAATAGTAGGAACGTGGTCGCTTTTACCCATCGACATTATAATATCGCCGTCGATGTTGTTATAAATGATACAAGCGACCGCACCGTAACTTTTTGCAAGTTTTGCTTTTTCTTCGAAGCTGTTTTCGCCGCGTTTTACGACCGCTATTCTGCCCTGAAGTTTATCGGCTACCTGATCGAACGCAATTTTTACGCCTACCCCGGGAACGACGACGTATTCGAACGTGTTGAACGTATAGCCGTTTTCGCCGACGCTTAACGCGCCCGACGAAATAAGTTCGTTGTAAAAATCGTTTTCTTTGGCCGCCACCGAGTTCGATTCTTTATAGAAAAGGATCTGCCCGTCTTCTTTGTCGGCGCTCATGTTCGCGACTAAATATCTGCTTTTCGTTCCGCTTATCGAAGCAACCGAAAGCGCGCCTTTATAAGTAGAAGGCGAACCTACGGTACCCGAATCGGGGTTGGTAACGAAGTTGGTGTTGCCCTGTTCGCCGCCGAAGCCCGAACTGTAACTGTTGCTTGCCGCGGTGATTAAACTTATGCCGCTTTCGTTTATCGCGTCGTAAACCGAGTTTACGTTCGCTTTTTCAAGGTCGTCGTCGCTTTCGCGCGAGAAACCGCACGAAGAACCGAGCGACATGTTTATTGCGTCTACGTTGAGTTTTACCGCGTCTTCGAGCGCCGCGATAATATCCGGAGTTTTACCGCCTTGGTCGAGATCGGGGAAAACTTTCATCAATACGAGTTGCGCGTCGGGCGCGATTCCTTTTATAACGTCGTCTTGCCCCGCGATAATGCCCGCAACGTGCGTGCCGTGTTCCGAATCGTAAGGGAATACGTCGGCGTCTTTATCGGCATAGTCGTAAGAATAAGGAATTTTATTGCTGTACCAAACGTCCGAAACGGTAAGCCCGTTAGTGGTTTTGGTTGCATTCATGGTAGAAAGCAACGGCTTTCCGTCGGCGGTTTTTTGGGTGAGCGTGTTTTTGGTTATAACCAAACTGTTACGGTTGCGTTCGTCGTAGCCTTCGATGTTGAACACGCTGTGGCTCATATCGAAGCCCGAGTCTAAAACGGCAACGACCGTGCCTTTACCGGTATAGGTGTGTTTCTGCCCGTCGATTCCCTCGACTTCGCCCGCCTTGTAAATACCCGTGTTTTCGTCGATTTCTACGGGGTTATACGAAACCGAATCGGTAATCGCCTGAACCTGATTATAGGTTTCGGACAAAGCGCACGATTTAACGCCGCTTGTCTGTTCGATTTTTTCAAGGTTTTTATAAGCGGTTTTTACCGCGATCGCGTTGGTAACGGTGCTGTAAGTATATTCTACGCCGTCAATTAGTCCCCTTTGACTCAAAAGAGATATAAGCGCGTTTTGTTCGCGTTCTATTTCGGCGCGCTGAACGCTGCCCGCGAACGATTTCGCATAGTCGGCAACCGAAGCCGAGCCCGTTCCGCCCGCGTTGTAAGTAGCGATAAGCGAATCGCCGCCGAGCGCCACCATTATAACAACCTCGTCTTCGTCTTTATACCCGCCGTTCTTTATTAAATATTCGGCTTTTATCTGCGAAGCGACTTGTTCCTGCGTGAGTTTATCGGCGCTTTTTAAGATTTTAAGTTCGTTGCCGTTTGCGGTAACGTCTGCGTTTACCCCGCCTAAGCCGTTTGCATCGCCTTTAAAGACCGGCGCAAACGATACCCATGCAGTAGATACAGACAATATTGCGACCAATAAAAACGATAAGAATTTTATCCGCATGCTTCTCCTTTAATGCCTTGCGCGGCTTTTTATTGCCGCAAAAAGCGAAGATTTTTTCGTGTTTTTGTTTGTTTTTGCTTTTGTTTAATCAAGTAATCGGTTTGTTTTTTAATGCGCGGCTTTTATTTAAGCCACAACCAAAGTAACAGCGCCACCGCGAAAAAACAAATTATCATTATTATAACGACGGGAGCGTAAGACGCGTAAGCCGCTTTTATTATGGCGCGTTTTTCTTTTTTGGTAACTTCTACGCCTTCGCCCTTCTTTTTGGCGCCCGTGCGCGGAGGCAGGTTCGACATATCGTAAACGGTTCTGCCGTCGTCGATAAATCCGGGCTTTCGTTTTTTCGTTTTTTCTGCCGTTTCGCTTTCGTTTTTAAGGTTTTTGCCTTTTTTAAAAACGCTCATTCGGCTTTACCGCCGTTTTCGTACGGATTTTCGCCGTTTGCCTCGGCGCTTTGTTTTTCGGCTTTTACTTCAAGCGCTTTTTGCTTTTCGGCTTTTGCTTTTTCGGCAGATTTTGCAATGCCTTCTTTGGCTTTTATAGCGGTACGCGCGAAAAAGTTTTTTTGTTTAAGTTCTTCTTCGTGCTTAACTTGCTGCTCCTGCCTTTCTTTTTCGGCTTTTTCTATATCGGCAAGTTGTCTTTCGTATTTTTCTTTGTCCGCCATAATCCGTTCGTCGTAAAGATGGCACGCTACGAAGTGATTGGGCGTAACTTCGGAATATTTGGGTTCGATAAGTTTGCACGCCGCCATACACTGCGAACACCTTGTGTGGAATTTGCAGCCCGAAGGCGGATTTGCGGGCGACGGAATATCGCCGGCAAGAATTATGCGGCTCATCTTCACGTCGGGATCCGGCACGGGAACGGCGGAGAATAGCGCCTTGGTGTAAGGGTGAAGCGGATTATCGAAAATCTCGTCGGTTTCGCCCTTTTCCATCATGTTCCCGAGATACATAACCAGAACTTCGTCGGTTATATATTTAACGACCGATAAGTCGTGCGAAATGAAAACGTAGGTTAAATTCATGGTGCGCTGCAAATCTTTTAAAAGATTTATTATCTGCGCCTGAATGGAAACGTCGAGAGCCGAAACGGGTTCGTCGCAAATAACGAGCCGCGGTTTTACCGCAAGCGCACGCGCTATGCATATACGCTGACGTTGCCCGCCCGAAAATTCGTGGGGATAACGTTCGTAATATTGCGGTTGAAGCCCGCACTTTTCCATAATATCAAGAACGTAAGAATGAACTTCTTCTTTGGGCACTATGTTATGCACTTTAACCGCTTCGGATATAATGTCGCCTACCGTCATGCGCGGGGGAAGCGACGAATAAGGATCCTGAAATATAAGTTGAATATCGGTGCGGAAACGGCTTAATTCTTTGCGTTTAAGGTTCGTTATATCCGTTCCTTCGAAAATAACCTTGCCGCCGTCTACGTTATAAAGCCTTAAAATAGTTCTGCCGAGAGTGGTTTTGCCGCAACCCGATTCGCCTACGACGCCTATCGTCGAGCCTTCTTTAACCGCAAAACTTACGTTATCTACCGCTTTTAAATATGCGAGCGGCTTGCCGAAAAGCGAAGTTTTAATAGGAAAGTATTTTTTTAAGTTTTTAACTTCGAGAATGTACTCGTTGTTATTTTCTGCGTTTTTAGGGGTTTTATCCATTATTTTTCGCTCCCGTAAAGGTGGCACGAAACGTAGTGTTCGTCGTTTATCTTAATTTCGCAAGGGTATTCGCCGTCGCACGCGCCTATGCACCTGTTGCATCTGTTTTTAAAATAACAGGTGTTCGGCAGGTTTATCGGGTTAGGGACCTGCCCCGGTATCGAATATAAAGGTTCGTTCGAATCGGAAGTGATAAGCGGCTTGCTTTTCTGAAGCCCTATCGTATAGGGGTGAAGCGGATTGTGGAAAATTTCGCTTGCCGAGCCGCGTTCGATAACCTTGCCCGCATACATAACCACAACTTCGTCTGCCATTTCGGCTATTACGCCTAAATCGTGCGTTATGAGCATTATCGAACAGCCCTGATTTTTTTGCAAATCTTTTAAAAGTTCGAGTATCTGCGCCTGAATGGTAACGTCGAGCGCGGTGGTGGGTTCGTCGGCGATTATAAGTTTTGGATTGCCCGCAAGCGCCATCGCTATCATAACCCTTTGGCGCATACCGCCCGAAAGTTCGTGCGGGTACGCCGCGTAAAAGCGTTCGGGCATGGATATGCCTACTTTTTTCAGCATTTCTATGCTGTATTCTTTAACCTGCGCCTTACTAAGTTCGGGTTTATGCAAAAACGAAACTTCGTCGAGTTGGTAACCGATGGTAAACACGGGGTTTAAACTGGTCATCGGTTCCTGAAATATCATCGTTATGTCTTTGCCGCGGATTTTGTGCATGGCTTCTGTGGGCATTTTCGTTATATCGAAGCCCAACTTTTCTCCGTTTAAGCCCATGCCCGCTTCGTCCGAATTAAAGCGGATTTGCCCGCCCGTTACCTGACCTTGCGGAGCCTGCACGAGTTGCATTACCGAAAGCGAAGTTACGCTTTTTCCGCAACCCGATTCGCCTACCACGCCGACTATCTTGTTTTTCGGTATCGAAAACGAAACGCCGTTCACCGATTTAACCGTGCCGCGGTCGGTGAAAAAACTCGTGTGCAGATCGTCTATCTCGATAATATTATTTTCGTCGCGCATGGCAACGGTATATTCTTCGGGTTTAAGTTTACGGCGCTTCTGCGCTTCGTAAAACTTCATCTGCTTTACGTTATATTTAATTATTTCGCGGCTTTCTTTCAGCGAAAGATAGTTCGAATTTTTTTTGTCTTTAATCATTATGTAATATACAACGCACCTTAATCGCGGCGCCTTTCCTTAATAACTTTGCTGATGTACCGTAAAACGACTTTTTTTCGAAAGCGGCGTTTGCCTTATTCGTTTTGTCGCTTACTTTAAATTACTTTATAAAAAATTACTTTCTCGCTTTGGGGTCCATTGCGTCGCGCAAGCCGTCGCCTACGAAGTTAAAGCCTAAAACGGCGATAACTATCATAATACCGGCGGGAAGCCAAAGGTTCATATAATTCTGAAGTATATCGGTTTCTTTCGCGGCGGAAATCATCGTTCCCCATGCCGCCTTAGGCGGTTGAACGCCCAGCCCCAAATAACTTAAAGTAGATTCGTATAAAATTACGCTGCCAAGCCCCAACGTCATCGAAACGATAAGTTGCGGCATTACGTTAGGCATTAAGTGAACGAATATTCTGCGCCATGTGGGTATACCCATAACTTCGGTGGCGGTCATATATTCCTGCTCTCTCAGCGAAAGTATCTGCCCGCGTACGAGCCTTGCAACGCCGCTCCAGCTGAAAAAGGTTATTATCGCCATAAGCAGATAAATACGCCTGTCTGCGGGAACGTTCCACGAATCGATTACCGCCGAAGCGATAAGCAGAATGGGAAGCGTAGGTATACAGTTGAATATATCGACTATTCGCATTATAAGTTGGTCTACCCAACCGCCGAAATAGCCCGAAATACCACCTAAAATAACGCCGATAAGCGTTTCTAAAATTACGACTATAAACCCGATGGTAAGCGAAATTCTGCCGCCTTCCATAAGGCGCGAAAACACGTCGTAACCTTGTTTGTCGGTTCCTAAAATATGGTCGCCCGAAACGGGAGCGAGCATGTTAAGCCCCGAACTTAACGTAACGTAAATTTTTACGGTAACGGTTTCGCCGTCCTGAACGTATTCGGCTTCTAATTCTTCTACGTCGACTTTTCCGTTATAGTCCGGAAAAACCTGAATTTGTCCGCTTTTATCATATTCGAACCATCTGGGATAAATCACGGGGCCCAAAAACGAGAAAGCAAACAAAAACACTATCATCACTATACCCACGATAGAAAGTTTCGAGCGAAAAAATCTGCGCAAAACCAACCTTGCGGGGCTCATTTCTTTATAAGTTTCTTTAACGGGTTCTTCTGCCGATTCGACTTTTTCTATCACGTCGCCGCCGCTTACGTTATCTATTTTTTCGTTTTTGACGCCAATTTCTTCGGCTTGAAGATTTTCTTCGGTAACAACGGAATTTTTATCCGCTACGGAAGAAATATTTTCGGCGTTTTCGCCGTTTGTTATATCCAATTTGTTTTCTTCCATATCTTAATCTCCGAGTTTAACGCGCGGGTCGACTATCGAATACATAATGTCGGAACACAGCGTGCCTATTACCGTAAGTATTGCAAGGAACATGTTATAACCCATTACGAAAGGAACGTCGCCGCCCCTAAGCGCCTGATAGGCAAGCCGCCCTATGCCGTCGATACCGAAAACTTCTTCGGTTATCATCATACCGCCGAAAAGCGACGGAAGTATGCCCGCAAGAAGAGTCGCAAGGGGTATCATAGTGTTTCTGAACGCGTGCTTGTAAATAACCGTTCCTTCCGAAAGCCCTTTCGCACGCGCGGTTCTTATATAATCTGAATTTAATACTTCGAGCGTGTTGGTTCGCGTATATCTCATAAGTCCGCCTATCGAAAGCATCACGTTAACGAGTATAGGTAGTGCAAGGTGGTGCAGAATGTCGCCTATTTTCAAGAAAAACCCGCCTATGCCGCCGCCGTAATCTTCGCCGCTTACAAGTCCGCTTGCGGGGAAAATTTTAATATCTACCGCGAACGCCTTTATAACTATCGCGCCGAAAAAGTACGTCGGAAGCGAAATGCCTATCATCGTAAACACGGTAACCGCATAGTCGCGCACCGAATATTGATGCGTGGCGCTGGATATACCGAGCGGAATTGCGATTAAAAACTGCAAAATCGTGGCGATAAGCGCGATTGCGAACGAAACCCACATGTTTTCTGCGATAACCGAGTTAACCGATTTGCCGTATTGAAACGACTGCCCCAAATCGCCTTTAAGCAGGTTACCCAGCCACTTGAAATAGCCGCCGAGTATCGCTCCGAATTTCTGGCTTGCTTTCGCAACGCTGTATTCGCACTTTTCGATTATGCTTTGCGTAAGATATTTTATATCGAGCGAAACTTCGCCTTCTTTTATTTCTGCGGAATATTGAGCGACGAGAAGCGGACTTCCCGTTACCTTTCCGTCTTTATCCGCTTTATAAAACTGCGCGTTTTGTTCGTTTATTCTTAAAACAAACCCGTTACCCGAATAATCGCCCTGAACGAACGATTGCAGATCGGCGTCGGTAAGAAGCGCGTTTTCGTGTGCCTTTTCCCTTACCTTGCGGGTGTAAGTTCCCGAAATGTCGACGGAGTTGCCGTTTTCGTCGGTTCCCTCGGCTTCGACTTCCGCCGAGAAATAAGCCTGCGGCACGCTTAAACCGTAAAGTTCTTTAAAACGGTCGATATCGTCCCATGTTATCGAGCCCTGGGCAAGTTGCGACGAGAATTTATTGTCGACGTAATCGTTCGGCATCATTCGCACAAGCGAATAAATTATCACCGAAACGCCCAAAAGCACGATTAGCGATATTCCAAGCCGTTTTAGTATGTATTTCAGCATATTTTAGCACCATGCACTTATTCCGCTCGCATTTTTCACGAGCGGAACAGCGCCTTTGTCTTTTATATTGAATTTAGTGTTTTGCGGCGTTTTTTAACGTTTGCACCGCAAATTTTTCGTTCGTTAAAGCCTAAACTATCCTTTACGTTATTTCGTGCGGAGCGAAATTGCGGTGAAGTTGCTGGTTAAGCCTTTATACGAAGTGGGGTTCTGGTTAAAGGTCGAATCGTCGATTTTAGTCTTGTTGTAAGCGAACATATCCATTCTTTGGTAAGTGGGAAGTTCAACCGCAAGTTCCATAACCATATCGAGAGCCTGCGAATAAAGCGTTTTGCGGCTCGGTTGAAGGTCGGTTTTTCTTGCTGCGTCGATGATACCGGAAAGTTCGTTTACGATGCCGAGTTCGGTTTTATATTTGTTGCTTGCGTTCTGCAAAATCTGTTTATAACCCCAGTTCAAAACCGAAGTGGCTTTCGAATCTTTGTGATATACCTGATACATATCGGGGTCGATTGTCGAACTCCACGCAGCCGCCCAAACGGTAAGTCCGCCGCTCGAAAGCAAACTTAACGCGTCTGCCTTGGTGGTTACGGTTATATCGAAGCCCCATCTGTTAAGCAAACGAGCCGAGTTTGCCATTGCGTTCCATGCGGGGTGGTCCTGCGTTTCGCCGGCTACCGTAAAGGTGTATTTAAGCGATTCGCCGCTCTTTGCGTAAACGCCGTCGCCGCCGAGAGTATAACCGTCCTTTTTAACAAGGCTCTGGATAAATTCTTTTTGTTCGTCCGCGGTAAAGGTCTGCCCCGCTTTTTTGCCCTTGCTTTGAACAAACGCTTTATAATCGGGATCGACCACGTTAAGATTCGCGGGGATCTGTCCGCCGATATACGGATAATAAGCGGTGCTGTCTGCGGGATAAGCCCAGTTGTTTTTCGACATCGAACGGTAAATGCGTTCTGCCATAGTTCCGTAATAGTCGGTGCAGAGTTTGGTATCCATAGTATACATTATCGCGCGGCGAACATGTATCCCGGGAACCTTACCGGCGTTTATACCTATATAACCGTAACCCGCGGTGCTTACCGTTTTTGCGTCTAACCTGTCGTCTGCTTTAACGTTTGCCAAAGTCTGGGGTTTCGCGTTGGGTTCGGCAAAGTCGATACCGCCCGCCATAAGGTCGTCGACCATACGCTGTTCGGTAACTACTTTATATCTTACCTTTTTGATTTTCGAAACGTTGTATTCGTTTCCGTCGGGTGCGGTTTTCTTCACGCCGCCTTTACCCATGTTGTAATAAGGGTTGCGTTCGTAATAAATGTAACCGTTGTTATAGAAGTCGCTTGCCTTGACGTTATCGATGCCGCCCGAAACTTTGCTTGCCGCATAAGCGCCCGCTCCAACGGGAACGCCGATTTTTTCGGAGTTTTTAACTACGTTGTTCAAGAAACTCTGCGAAGCGAATTCAACGCCGAAGTTTTCTTCATAGTCGAATTTATCGATGTGTTCTTTATCCGAATAATAATACATGGGGGCAACGCCGATGCCGAAGTTCCAAATTGCTTTGGGATCTACACCTTTGATGGTTATCGACAAAACTTCGTTGTTTTTAGCAGATCCGTCGGCATTGTGTTCCGCTTTTGCATAAGTAACGGTGCCGTCGTCAACCACGGTGGCTTTGCCGTCTTTACCTATAACCGATTTCTTCTTGGTAAAAGTTACGGCTTCGTCTTTGTTGGCGAATTTAATACCGCTTACGTTTTTGACCGTGCGCGAACCCGAACCCTGTTTGAAGAACGCTTCCATTTCGGCATTCACGAGATATTCGTTAAGCGTAGAAGCGGTTTGCCAATAATAAAGAACGTTGGTGAGTTTTGCGGGAACGTTAAGCCCGTAAACCTGTTCGATTGCGTTTTCTTTGGTGTAAGTTTTGGCTTTTGCAAAATCGTTATCCAAAGTGAACGACATTTCCTGTTTTTTCTTGTTCCAGGTTAAAAGACCTTCGTTATAGAAGAAGGCTTCGACGTCGGTGGTGAAAACGATGCTCTTGCCGTTTTTGTCGGTCGTAACTTCTTCGCCGTCTTCGTTGTAGAATTTAATTTCGGAATAAGTGCCGGTAGCGGCGGTGAAGTCGGATTCGAGTTCTTCCCTGAAGAAGCCTTTCGAACTGCTCGTGCCCGCAACGAGATCGAAATCGTTTACGATATTTTTATTCGCTTCGCTGTTATGCGAGTTGAGATATTCTACGAGTTTCGCTCTGAAACCCGCAACGTTAAGCGTGCTGTCTTTTTTAATGATTTCGGCAGCGGCGGTTGCCAAAGCGGTAACCCTTGCGGTAGCCTTGGTCTGGAACTGCGTGCTGAAATTCTTTTGTTCGTCTTCGTTTTCGCTTTGAGTTCTATACGCTTTAAGCCCGACTATATCGGTCGAGTAAATGGTGCTCGAACCGGTGTATGCGGGATCGAGATAAACGTAATAGTTAAACAAAACGTCTTTGATGGTGAGCGGCGAACCGTTCGAGAACTTAACGTCGTTTTTAAGCGCGAAGTAATAAGTGGTCGTGCCGTCGGAATTATGAACGATACCTAAATCTTTTGTTATAACTTCTTCGTTATCTCCCCAGGTATAGTTGCCGTCTTTGTCGTTACCGAGCATTCCGAGTTGAGTCATGCCTATAACGTTGCTGTCTGCACCGCTGGTCGAAAAGAAGGGGTTGAACACCTTATCTACCGCAGGCGACGAAAATACGAGCGCGTCGTTTTCGTTGTCGTAAGTCTTTCCTCCGTTATTACCCGAAGAAGAACCCGAATTGTTATTCGCAGGGCCGCAAGCCGCAAACGAACCGAAACACATAACCGCGCTTAAAGCAAGCGACATAAGGGACGCAAACTTTTTTGCAAATCTGTTTTTCATTTCTTTCACTCCTGTATATAAATGTTGTTTTTGCCGTTAATTTTGCCTTGCCTGACGATTTTTTTTCGTTAAGCAAAAAGGCATGCCTTTTTAAAATTTTTTTATTTTTTTCGGATATATTTTTTAAATTTATCCGTTGTTGCCGTAATACTTTTCTTCTGTCGGCGTTTAAGTTTTGCGTTTTACGCGCCGCCCGTTAAAACCCGAAAACTACTTGGTGAATGGCGACGGTAGCCGAGCAACCCGTTATTTTGTTGTTCCCTTTGTCTTTGAATAAAACGTTCCAGGTGCTTCCCGTTTTGCTTTCGTTAAATTCGGGATCGTTCATCAAAAGAAGAACTTTATAAGAAGTTATTTCAACTTTTAAGTTTTCGAACGTGCAGTTTTCCGCCGAGCCGCAAAGCGGAGCCATTGCGATTTTTTCGACGACCGAATCGTTGCCCGCGTCCACCCAAAATTCTACTTTTTCGAAGTTGACGTCTTTAATCGTAACGCCGTTTACGTCGCCGAAAATACTTGCGCGAACCGTGCCCGCCTCGTTTCCGTCGTAGTCGGTTTCGGTATATTCGCCGCCGGTTGAAATTATAAAGTTTTTAAGCGTTTTAACTCCGTTCGCCCCGAAAATGCCCGTAAATCTTAACCCCTTGGTTTCGTCTTTCGCAAAAAGCGAATCCATATCGAGTATCGAGCCGCCGAAGTCGACGTCGTTCATTATATAAAGCGCTTTGCCCTGATATGCCGATTCGTCCGAATCGATTGCGTTTTCAAGGTCCGAAGCGGCGTTGATGATTTTATATTGCCCGTCGATGTATTTCGCGACTACGATTTTCGTCTGATTATCCGAAGATTCTTCAAACGCAAAGTTTTCGTCGAAAACCTGCGCCATTTCTTTATCCGCGAAAAACTCGCCCGTGGCGGTGTGCCCCTCGTATTTGTCGGCGGCGGTAAGCACCGCTTTTTTAACAAAACTTTCTTTAAACGGAACCCCCGCTTCGGTTTCATACGAACCTATTTCGACGAAGTTTTCGCCGTCGTAATAGCCGATGCTGTATTTATAAACGGCTTTCACAACCCAGCGCGCGTAAAGCGTAACGCCTTCGGCGGGCGCTTCGTCGGCGTCGAAATCCCATTTGTCGGCGTAACTTACGTCTTCGCCGTTTACGGTTTTGGTTTTATACCAGCCTTCGAGCCGATACCCTTGTTTTACAACTTCGCCGAAACTCGAATCGTTAAGAGGTTTAATTTTTTTCGCAACGCCGTCTTTAAAAGTGTAGCGAAGTTCGACCGCGCTCGTGCTTGTTTTAAACGAGCCGCCTTCGAGTTCGTAAACGACTTTAAGCCCCGTGCGTTCGGCTTGCTCGCCGCAAGCAAACAACAGGCACGAAACGGCTAAAACCGCAAGAACAATTGTTAATATCTTTTTGCTTTTTTTCATTTTTAAACTCTCTGAATCTTGGCAGAATTTTTATACTTTGAACAAACCGCTCTTTCTTTCTCATTCTGTCGAAAAAAAATAGTTTTATGAATAATATGCAACGTTTTATGCATTTAGTGCATAATATGCAGCAAAACTTGCATATAGACCGATCATATTTTATAAGTACGCCTCATTATAACACTTTGCCCACCTTATGTCAACGTTTTTTTCGCGCGATATCCGCCAAAAAACCAAAAAAAGACAATTTCTTGTTATAACATATATAATTACTACTTATACCTCACTCGGCGCAAACAAAAAAACTAAGGCTCGACAGGCCGAATAATCGAACAGTTGAAAATTAGTTTTTTAAACCGTAAAAGCCGATAATCGGCATTTTTTTCGTCTTTAAAAAGGCGAATAAATATTTATTTGATTTTTTCGACCGTTTTCGGTGTATTTTATCGGCTGTATTTTTTTCGGTCGTTTTTTCGACAGAGCGCGGCAGGCTTATAACTTTTCCGCAAAGTTTTCTGCCGCTGTTTTTCATACTGTTTTTTGCCCCGTTTTTTACCCTGTTTTCTGCCCCTTGTTTTCCGCCCCTTGTTTTCCGCAGCGCCCCAACACCTCGCCCAACGATTTTTATTTTAATATAGTTGTTTAAGGTTTTAAGTGCGCAAAAACTTATCTATTTAACCGTAAAAGTGGAGCTATAAGCCCGTTATCGGCAATTTCGGCACGTTTATCGACAACCGCAGCCTCTTCAAAAAAACTTATAACGCCACAAAAAAGCGCATAAAAAAACCCCCGCCCAAGCGAGAGTTTTTTATGTAGCAACCGTGCGGACGCACTTCTCGTAATAGTTCAGTTACGCCGCAAAAGTTTATTTTGAATCAGATAATCCTACTTGTGTTTTATATGTTCGCAAATCATTCCGATATAATTCAATTACTTCAATTATTATTCTATTCATTTCAATAGCATTATTAGTCATAGGAACTAATCTCGTTTCAATATAGTTGTTTACCGTTTCTGATTTGCTCAGATTTTCGGAAATAATATTATTCTGAAAAATTTTATGAACAATAAACGACCTGTAATCGTTTATTTCCTTAATCAAATCCGTCGCATTATTCGGAAGCAAGGTGATTTCTTTCAGTTTGTCTTTTACTCTACCTAATGTCCGCTTTTCGTCATACGTTTGAAAATAGTATTCGTCATACTTATGACATATATTTGAAATTTCTTCTCAAAAGTCAATATAAATTGCAAACTGAATCGGAGTTAGATTAAGAGCAAAACCACAGACGACCACTCTCCCTTTTGAATATTAAGCGACAGACAAAAAGATACGTTGCAGACGGGCACGCATCAAGCCTTTTTTAAATTTTATTTTTATGTTATTTTTATGCCGCGATAAACGTTGACTTATGTCCGCACGTTTGATAAAATACACCTTGCAACCAAACGTTGCGCATTTAATTAAAAAGTATTTTTTTAGGTAATTATTGTGCCCGAACAATTTTTGCAACCCGCGCCCGAAAACGGATTTACCCCGCAACCGACCGCGCCCGATTTAAAAACCGAAGCAAAAAAATATAAGCCAACGCTTATCGCCTGCTTTTTCGGTTACGTCGTGCAGTCGATAGTAAACACGTTCGTTCCGCTTTTGTTTCTGACCTTTCAAAGCGAGTTCAACATACCGCTTGCACAGATAACTTTGCTTATAACCATAAACTTCGGATTGCAGTTTTTTATCGATTTTGCCGCCGCGTTTTTTATTGATAAAATAGGTTATCGCGCGTGCGCAATCGCTTCAAACGTGTTTTCGGCGGCGGGGCTTGTTTCGCTTGCTGTTCTGCCCGCATTGCTGCCGAACGCCTTTATAGGGCTTTTGATTTCGGTTTTGCTTTACGCAACCGGCGGCGGACTTTTAGAAGTGGTTATAAGCCCTATCGTAGAAGCCTGCCCCAACGAACGTAAAGAACAAACTATGAGCCTTTTGCACTCGTTTTATTGCTGGGGCTGTTTGTTCGTAATTTGCGTTTCGGCGGGATTTTTCGCTTTGTTTTCGATTTCGAACTGGAAAATTATGGCGCTTATCTGGGCGGTTTTGCCCGTAATAACCGCGATTTTATTCGCCTTTGTTCCGCTTAAAACCTTAAACGAAGAAGACGGCGAACAAATAAAAATTTCGGCTCTTTTAAAAACCAAAACTTTCTGGCTTTACGCCTTGATAATGGCGTGCGCGGGCGCGAGCGAAAACTCGGTTTCGCAATGGGCTTCGACTTTCGTCGAAAAAAGTTTGGGGCTGCCTAAATCGCTCGGCGACCTTTTAGGTCCCGCGTTTTTTGCGATATGCATGGGAACGTGCAGACTTTTATACGGAAAATCAAAAAGCAAAATGCCGCTTGAAACGCTTTTGCTTTTAAGCGGACTGCTGTGCTTTGCGTGCTATTTGCTTATGGCTTTTGTAAAACTGCCCGTTATTTCGCTTATAGCAATGGGCGTTTGCGGATTTTCGGTGGGACTTTTATGGCCCGGAACGTTAAGCCTTGCAAGCAAAAACGTTAAAGGCGGCAACGCGATGTTTGCGTTTATGGCTCTTTTCGGCGATTTGGGTTGCTTGGGCGGACCTACCCTTGCGGGCGTCGTTTCGGGCGCCAACGGCGACGATTTAAATTTCGGAATTTTATGCGCCGCGGTTTTTCCGATTGTTATGATTGCCGCCTTGCTTATAGGCGCAAAAAAACCGAAACGCCCCGATTCTTTGCCTCTTAAATAACCCGACTCCGCCGCTTAACCATCGAAAAAGTCGGGCTATAAGCCCGTTAACGTAACTTTCGATAAAAACAGGCGAACTAAAAAACAAAAACATTTTTTTACACAAAAAAACGCAGCTTTTCGGTTAAGAAAAGCCGCGCTTTTAATTTTAAAATTTAATTTTTATTCACCTTCGACGGCAATGGTTTTTTGTTTAATTTTTTCTTTTCTCTCTTTGCGGTTTTGCTTTTCTTTGTTTTTCGCTTCGAGTTTTTGCTGTTTGGTAACCGTCATAACCGTTACGCCGTGCGAAGTTTTGCTCCAAACCTTTTGATTTCCGCACTTAAACAAACCTATAAGCGTTGTTACGGCGTCTATCACGCCGTAAACGCCTATTGCCAGAACGTTGGGGATAAAATCGATAACAACTCTGCGCTTTTCTTCGCTTGTTCCGCCGTAGAACGCCGAAACGGGAACCATTATAACGCTTAACGCGCCGAGCGCGAAATTTATGTAGTTAACCACGGGCGGCAACGCGTTCGCGCCGCGATCGAAAATAAGATAATATCCGCTTAAAACGCTTAACAGCCCCGAACACAACATAGCGACTTTAGTGAACAAAACCGCCATCATATCCATTTTTCTAAGCGTTGCGCGCCAGGTTTTAAAGTTAAAAATTTGCAAAAATAATCTGAAATAATACTTAAAAAACAAATACCAATGCCCTTGCGCCCACCTTATGCGCTGGCGAACCGCTTGGTTTAACTTTGTGGGATGCTCGGCGTAAATACGCGTGTGCGCGTTGTAAGCGACGCGCTTGCCCGTTATAACCGCCTTAACCTGAATTTCCTGATCTTCGGTAAGCGAATTGCAATCGAAGCCGCCGAGTTCTTTTAAAAAGCGGGTGCTTATAACGTAACCCGTACCGTAAATTCCGGGCGTAAGCCCCAACCTGTCTTTGGATTTCTGCCAAAACGGGTTAAACACCCTGAACGCCTGAAAATATCCGCGCGCGATAAGACCGCGGGCGTTTTTACTGTCGTGATACACCTGTATCATATCGGGGCGTTTGTTTTCTTTATAACTTAAATATTGACTGTTTATGTGCTTTAAAACGTCTGCGTCGACGAAGTTGTCGGCGTCTACTATCATAAAAAAGTCGTATTTATCGTAAAAACCCGCGCTGTTTTCAAGAAGTTCAATGCCCCACCTTAATGCATGCGGTTTACCCTGCTTATCGGGATCGGGAACGTTTCGCACAAGAACGCGAAAATTTGTTTTTCCGCTTTCTTCTATCGCTTCGTTCAGCCTTTCCACCGTTAAATCGGTGCAGTTATCCGCAACGAAATACACGTCGAATAATTTTTCGTCGTATGTTATTCCGCAAAAATTCTTTATCGTTGCGGCAACGACCGCTTCTTCGTTGTGACACGGAACAAATAAGCAAAATCGCTGCTTATCTTCTGCCATCGGGTATTTTTTCACCTTTAAAAGCAACCCCGCAATAAAGAAAAAAGCGTAATACAGCGCGTTTAATTCGGAAATGCAGAATAAAACGATCCAAATTGTCAACAACACTTCATCCATTGTAACAATTAACCATTTTAAATAAAACCTTTATCACGATTTTATCACACATGCAAGTTAATGTCAACTTAAATCTTCGCTTTTTTATTTTTATTTAGGTATTTCGGGCGGCATATAGGTTGCATATACATATTTGCGAAAATCCGCCGCATCATTGTATGCCGCCGCCCACTTTTTCGTTACAAAAAATACCGCCGACGTATTCGTCGGCGGCAATCCGCTTTTTAAGCTATACTTTTAAGTTTAATAACCCTTTTATTACCGATTATTGAAGTTCGGCAAAATATTTGATGGTTCTTACCATCTGGCTGGTATACGAGTTTTCGTTATCATACCACGAAACAACCTGAACCTGAGTTTCGTCGGTTTCGGGCATATATTTAACCATGGTCTGGGTAGCGTCGAAAAGCGAACCGTAGGTGATGCCGATGATATCCGACGAAACGAGTTGTTCTTCGGTATATCCGAACGAATCGCTTGCGGCGGCTTTCATTGCTTCGTTAACCGCTTCTTTGGTTACGTTACCTTTGCAGACTGCAACCAAAATAGTGGTAGAACCGGTAGGAACGGGAACGCGTTGAGCAGAACCGATGAGTTTGCCGTTGAGTTCGGGGATAACAAGACCAATTGCCTTAGCGGCGCCCGTCGAGTTAGGAACGATGTTAACCGAAGCGGCGCGCGCTCTGCGGAGATCTCCCTTTCTGTGCGGTCCGTCGAGAACCATCTGGTCGCCGGTGAAAGCGTGAACGGTGGTCATGATACCGCTCTTGATTTCGGCGAGTTTGTTAAGGGTGTTAGCCATAGGAGCAAGGCAGTTCGTGGTGCACGAAGCAGCCGAAATGATCTTGTCGTCTGCGGTTAAAGTATGTTCGTTAACGCTGTAAACGATGGTGGGAAGATCGTTGCCCGCGGGTGCGGAAATAACAACCTTTTTAGCGCCTGCGGCAAGGTGAGCCGAAGCTTTTTCTTTAGAAGTGTAGAAACCGGTACATTCTAAAACAACGTCGACTTTGTTCTTTTTCCAAGGAATGTTTTTTGCGTCTTTTTCGGCGTAGATATTGATTTTTTTGCCGTTTACGATAACCGCGCCCTTAGGCTGTTTATCGCCTGCGCCTTCGTAAATTTCGTAAGAAACGCCGTCCGCGTATTTATATCTGCCCTGCGCGGAATCGTATTTGAGAAGGTGAGCGAGCATTTTTGCGTCGGTAAGGTCGTTAATCGCTACTACTTCATAGCCTTTAGCGTCGAACATCTGTCTGAATGCAAGACGACCGATACGACCGAATCCGTTGATACCAACTCTGACTTTTGCCATTTTTGTGTCCTCCAAAAAATGTGATTTATTATTTTATTTTTAACTTTTTTAACGTGTTTTAAGCAAAAACGCAACGTATTTCGTTAAAAATCGCGCATTTTTTCTAAAACCTTATATATTATATACTTTTATCCCCGCCGCTGTCAAATCAATTTTAAGCCTTATATAAAATAAAAAAATTTTAAGCCGCTTGTCGCGCCGCAAAAAACAAAACGCTTAAATTTTTATTATCCGTTTGTTTTTTATCCGTTTTATTAGGTCGCTTTATGCCGCCGCGCGGTCGGGCAGAACGACTTTAAATTCAGATCCTTCGCCCAACTTCGAAGTAACGGTTATGCGCCCTTCGCAAAGTTTCACTATTCTGTCTACGATAGAAAGCCCCAGCCCGTTGCCTTCGCTTTTGTGCGAACTGTCGCCCTGAAAATAACGGTCGAACACCCTGTCGAGCGTTGCTTTGTCCATGCCTACTCCGCTGTCTTTAACGGTGAACACGACTTCGTCGTTCACTTTTTTCAAACTTACGTCGATTTCGCCGTTCTCTTTATTATATTTTATCGCGTTCGAAATAAGGTTTATTATTACCTGCGTAATAAGGTCGGCGTCCCAGCAATATAAAATTTTATCGAGATCGCATTTTATGGTTATGTTTTTATCTTTTAAGGGTTTTGCGAAAAGTATCGCCGCCGATTCGATACATTCGTCGAGCCTGAAAACCTTTTTATCGCACACGAACGACTGCCCCTCGAGTTTGCTTAGCAGCAACGTGTTTTTGGCAAGGTTTAAAAGACGCGAACTTTCGGTATAAATTATGCCCGCATATTCTATGCGTTCTTCGTCGCTGACCTTATCCGACATTAAAAGTTCGGCAAATCCGTTTATCGAAACGATGGGCGTTTTAAGTTCGTGCGAAAAGTTCGAAATAAAATCGTTGCGCATAATACGGTTGCCTTTAAGTTCGCGCGTCATGGCGTTTATATCGCGTGAAATCTGCCCGAAAAGCGCACCCTTCTGTTCGGGAACGACTATGTCGAAGTTGCCGCTTGCTATTTCGCGCAGCGCTTTTTTATAAGTTTCGTATGCGCTTGAAAGTTTTTCCGATAAACCGGCTGCTATCGCCGTGCCTAAAACAGCCGACGAGCAGAACGCTACCGCAAGATATATGGTGAATTTTGCGGGCGGAATTATAAGATGCAATTTAAGCAATAACGCAAAAACCACCAACGTTAACGTCTGGGCGGCAACTATACTTGCAAGCACCAGCAGCGTTATGCGCGCCGCAAGCGATTTTTCGATTTTTTCAAGCATTTTTTACCCCCCTGTAACCAAGTCCGCGAACGGTTGCGATGTCGATTTCGGGGAAGCGCGCTATTTTGTTGCGGATTCTGTTTATATGCACTTTAACCGTATCCGAAAAGGTGTCGCTTTCGTATCCCCAGAACTCGTCCATAAGTTGATTTTTAGTAAAAATGCGTTCGGGATACGACAAAAGTTTAAAAAGTATTAAAAACTCTTTTTTCGAAAGTTGTTCTACGTCGCCCTTGTCGTTATAAACCGAAAGTTGTTCGTAATCGAGCGTGACCGAACCTATGGTGAGTTTTTTATCGCGTTTGAAGTCGGCGCGTTTTATAAGCGCGTTTATTCTTAAAACAAGTTCTTCGTGATCGATTGGTTTAACCATATAATCGTCGGCGCCGCAACTGAATCCTTCGCGTTTGTCGTCGATGGTTTCTTTTGCGGTTGCGAGTATTATGGGAATACGGTTCCCGTCAAGGCGGATTTTTTCTACGAGTTCGAAGCCGTTCATCACGGGCATCATAACGTCGGCGACCATAACGTCGGGTTCTCCGCCTTTCAAAACAGAAAGCGCTTCTTTCGCGCTTGAAGCGGTAAGCACGTTAAAACCCGATTTTTTAAGGCGGATGCTCATAAGTTTTAATATGTTTTCTTCGTCTTCTACAACCAATACGTTATACATAGAAAGTTCTCCGTTAAAAAGTTTTTTTATTTTTTGCGCGTTTTTTGCAATAATAACGCAAAATAACACATGAAATGCAGAATTTTACCGATTTAAAAATTTTTTGATATTTTTTTGCAAGGGCGATTATTTTACCGAATTTTAACTTTTTGGGGAATATAATAAGGGCGTAAAGTGAGTTGCGGAGATAAACGCGCAGCCCTTTACTTAAAACAGCCAACCCATCTCCTTCTTTTTTTTGCAAGCGCCAACAACGCTTGCTGCGGGGAAACGGATACCTTCACCGTTTCCCCGTTCCTTTTTTTTAAGTTTTAATTACTTTCGTCACGCCGCGGGTTGTTTTTAAGCGGCGCGATTTTTTTATACGCCGTTTTTTTCGGCTTTGACTTTACGATTATAACTAACGTTAACTCGGTAGTTTAACCTTTATTTTTTTTATTATAAACGCGCGTTTTAAGGCGCGCGTTTTTTTTATTTATACGCTTTTTAAACGTTGAATTTAAACAACACCACGTCGCCGTCTTTCATAACGTATTCTTTGCCTTCCGAGCGGACTTTGCCCGCTTCTTTGGCTTTAACGTAACTGCCGCATTCTAAAAGCGTTTTATAATCTACGACGTCGGCTTTAATAAATCCGCGTTCGAAGTCCGAATGGATTTTGCCTGCGGCTTGCGGCGCTTTCGTTCCTTCTTTAATGGTCCAGGCACGCGTTTCTTTTTCGCCGGCGGTAAGGTAACTTATAAGCCCCAAAAGTTTATACGAAGCCTTAACCAAGCGGTTAAGCCCGCTTTCTTCAAGCCCCAGCGCGTTTAAAAACATTTTTGCGTCGTCGGGTTCTAAAAGCGAAATTTCTTCTTCGGTTTTGGCGCAGATAACCATAACTTCGTTGCCTTCGTTTTTTGCAAAGTTTTTAACCTGCATAACGAGCGGCAGATCTTCTTCTTTTTTACCCATATCGTTTTCGCCTATATTGGCGGCGTAAAGCACGGGCTTTGAAGTAAGCAAAAACAAATCGTCGACGTATTTTTGTTCTTCTTCGTCGAATTCGAGCGAGCGCGCGGGCTTTTCCGCAGCCAGGCAATCGTAAATCCGTTGCAGAAGCGCGGCTTCGATCTGATATTTTTTATCGCCCGTTTTTATGTAACTTTTCGCTTTATCAAGTCTTTTGGTAACCGTTTCGAGATCGGCTAAAATAAGTTCGAGATTGATTATGGAAATATCGCGGACGGGGTCGACTCCGCTTTCGACGTGAGTTACGTTTTCGTCGTTAAAACAGCGCACGACATGCACTATGGCGTCGACTTCGCGTATGTGCGAAAGGAATTTGTTGCCCAGCCCTTCGCCGTGCGAAGCGCCTTTTACAAGCCCCGCTATATCCACGAATTCGATGGTCGCGGGGGTTATCTTTTTGCTGTCGTAAAGCGCGGCGAGTTTATCTAACCGTTCGTCGGGAACGGCGACCACGCCTACGTTGGGTTCGATCGTGCAGAACGGAAAGTTCGCCGCCTGCGCGCCCGCATGTGTTATCGCGTTGAATAAAGTCGATTTGCCTACGTTCGGAAGGCCTACTACCCCGAGTTTCATAATTATATTCCGCCTTCGCCGCGCCAAAATAATCGTTTTTGCTTTTTTAATTCGCTTTTTAAACCAACGCGGCTGAAATTTTTATTAAAATACACCTATATAATACAATAAAAATCCTTTTTTTTCAATAAATTGTTGCTTATTTATCGATTTTATGCTAAAATATTTTAATCTTAAACTTTGTTAAACCCGAGCCGAAAGCCCCTTCGTTTTTGTTTTTTATCGCTTCTATGCTTGCGCATAAATTATAAAAAGCAGGGCTATAGGTCGATTATCGGCACTTTCGAGCAAACACGCACCGCCGATAAAAAGGCAAAAACGAACAAAAATTTTTCTTCTTCGGTGAATTTATGGACTATAAAAATTACATTGCAAACAAGATAAGCGTTGACGGAATAAGCGCCGACGAAATTGCGGGATATTTAGCAGCCACCCCGTCGCAGAATATGGGCGACTATGCTCTTCCTTGCTTCCGCTTTGCCAAAATTTTAAAAAAACCGCCCGTTTTAATAGCCGAAGAACTTAAAAACGCCTTTAAAACCGACGACGTTATAACCAAAGTCGAAGCGGTGAACGGATATTTGAATTTTACCGTAAACCGCGCGGGATTTTGCAAACGCACGCTCGAAAACGTTTTAAGCGAAGGCGCAGCCTACGGTTCGTCGACAGAAGGCGAAGGAAAAACGATTTGCATCGACTATTCTTCGATAAACATCGCAAAACCGTTCCACATCGGGCATCTTATGACCACGGTTATAGGCAGCGCGCTTTATAAAATTTTCAACTTTTTGGGCTATAACGCGGTGGGCATAAACCATTTAGGCGATTACGGCACGCAGTTCGGCAAACTTATTTACGCGTATAAACATTGGGGCGATAAAGAAGAAGTTGAAAAAGGCAAACTTAAAGAACTTACCCGCCTTTACGTTAAATATCACGAATACGCCGAAACTCACCCCGAAGCGGACGACGAAGCGCGCGCGTATTTTAAGGCTATCGAAAACAAAAATCCCGAAGAACTTGAACTTTTTAACTGGTTTAAGTCGCTTACGCTTGCCGAAACCGAAAAAATTTACGACCTTTTAAACGTAAAATTCGATTCGTATGCAGGCGAAAGTTTTTATAACGACAAAATGCAGCCCGTAATCGACGAACTTACGCAAAAGGGCTTGCTTGTCGAAAGCGAAGGCGCGAAAGTTGTGGATTTATCCGCTTACGATATGCCGCCCTGCATAATTCTGCGCTCCGACGGGGCTTCGCTTTACGCCACGCGCGATTTAGCCGCCGCGTTCTACCGCAAACAAACCTACGATTTTTATAAATGTTTATACGTCGTAGCCTATCAACAAGACCTGCATTTCAAGCAGATTTTTAAGGTTTTAGAACTTTTGGGCAAGCCTTGGTATAAAGACATGGTTCACGTTTCTTACGGAATGGTGTCGCTCGAAGACGGTTCGATGAGCACGCGTAAAGGCAAAGTGGTGTGGCTTAAAGACGTTATAGACAAGTGCGTTGAAAAATGCTATAAAGTTATCGACGAGAAAAACCCCGACCTTTCGGGTAAAGAGCAGATTGCCAAAGACGTAGGCGTGGGCGCGGTGATATTCGGCGCGCTTTCGAATAACAAAATTAAAGACGTAGTGTTTTCTTACGACCGCGTTTTAAACTTCGACGGCGAAACCGGACCTTACGTTCAATACACCGCCGCAAGGTGCTTCGGCGTTCTTGCGAAATCAACCGTAAACTACGACGATTACACCCTGCCCGAAACGCTTGAAAGTTGCGAATACGAACTTATAGCCCAACTTTCGGCTTTTCCCGCGGCTGTAAAATCCGCCGCCGAAAAATACGAACCTTCGATAGTTACGCGCTACGCGATAGACCTTGCGAAAATATTCAACAAGTTTTATATCGAATGCAAAATTTTAACCGCCGAAAACGAAAACATGGTTAAATTCAGGCTTGCTGCCTGCAAAGCCACGCGCACCGTTTTAGAAAACGCGCTTGCGCTACTCGGCATAGCGGCACCTGAGCGCATGTAAAACGCCGGCAATAAACATTTCTCTCACGTAATTTGTGTTTAAAATAATTCGCATTTATAACGTTTTTTTGCGTTATCAAAACCCGCATAAGAGGTATAAAAGTGAAAAAATTAGTTATTTTCGACCTTGACGGCACGCTTTTAAATACTTCGGAAGATTTAAACCACTATATGAACGAGGCGCTTGAACTTCACGGTCTGCCGCCTATAACGCTTGAACAAACCAAAAAATATATAGGAAACGGCGCGCGGAAATACGCCGAACGCGCGGTAGGAACTTTTAAAGACAAAACCGACGGCGTTTTAAACGATTACAACCGCATTTACGATTCGAGCGATTCGTCTAAAACCGTTTTATACGACGGAATAGGCAATCTTTTAACGAAACTTAAAAAATACGACGTAAAAATCGCTATCGTTTCGAATAAACCGCAGTCTTCGACAGACGTGGTTTATAACAAGTTTTTAAAAAAATATAATTTCGATTTCGTTTACGGGCATCGTGAAAACTTTGCGCATAAACCTGCGCCCGACTGCGTGAATTACGTTTTATCCGTTTTGAACATAGATAAAAGCGAAGCGGTTTATGTAGGCGACAGCGAAGTTGACGCTTTAACTGCGAAAAACTGCGGAATAGATTTTGCGGGAGTGCTTTGGGGCTACCGCGACAAACAAACGTTAAAAAAGGCGGGCGCGCGGTGTTTTTGCAAAACCGCCGACGACCTTTTTAATAAAATTTTATTCTACTTCGGGAGAAAGAAAATGAAAAAACTGTTTAACGAATTCAAAGCGTTCATCTCTCGCGGCAACGTGCTCGACATGGCGGTAGGCGTTATCATCGGCTCCGCATTCACCGCAATCGTTACCGCCCTTACAAACGGCATTTTAAAACCGCTTATCAACGAAGTTATTTTTCTGATAAACAGCGGCAAAGAAGCCGAAAACATTTACACGATGCTTCACGCCGTTTATGCGGCAGACGGCACGCTCGACCTTGCGGCTTCGATTTATATCGATTGGGGCGCGTTTATTAGTTCTATAATCAACTTCTTTTTAATAGCGCTTACCATCTTTCTTATTATTAAAGTTATAAACAAAGTGCGCGAAACTCTCGATTATAACGAAGTTATGAAAAACAATATTCAACGTAAGTTAGATTCAGACGAAGAACTTAACGACATCGAAAAGAAATGGGTTAAACGCATGGAAAAGAAAAATCCCGACGTCGTTCCGCACAAAACCGTCGTTGCCGAGCCCGCGGCGCCTGCCGAACCCGAACTTTCTTCGACCGACAAACTTTTAACCGAAATTTTACAGCAATTAAAACAAAACGACAAAGCGTAATATAAAGCCGAAAAAACGACAGCAAAAAGCGCCGCGGACAAAAATCCGCAGCGCTTTTTTTATTGTTTAATAATTAAAAAGTGCCCCTATAAGCCCGTTATCGCCATTTTGGCAATTTTATCGCCCCGTTGCCGAGTTATATCCGTTTATCGCCATAAAGTGATTTTCAACGTGGACGATAGCGCTGCCGCTGGGTTGCAAGCGAATTTGCTTTAGCCGATGTCGGTAAGCGAAGCGGCCGCAATACTCTGACCTACGCGGCGGCTGTTTTCGTCGGGCATTTCGATGCTTACGGACGCGTATTCGGGGAACTCGGTTTTTAAAACTTCGTTCGCTTTGGCAATAATTATATCGCCGCCCTTGCCGCTGGTTACTCTGCCTAAAAGCAGTAAGTGCTTAATGTCGTAGAATTCGCTGTAAAACGCTATCGAATAGCCGAGATAAATACCGATGTCTTCGTAAATGCCTTCTGCCATTTTGTCGCCGTTTTTCATTAGCGCCTGAATTTCTTTAAGTTTTTCGGCGGGCGAAAGTTTTTCGTCGAACTTATGCCCCGCATATTCGGCGAGTTTTATAACGCCGTCCTGCGAGAAATACTTAACGCCGCAACCGTAATCGCCGCTCCATTCGTCGACCATAGCGCTTTTGTTAAAGTCTACGGGAACAAACGCGAGTTCGCTGAGCCAGCCGTTAAGCGTGCCGTTCAAGTTAATGTAGCCGCCCGCTTCGCTGGTGCCCATTGCGATGCCTAAAATTCCGGTATCGTTAAGGTCGATAGCGCCGGCGAGAGCGGTAACGTCGCCGTCGTTGGCAACTTCGATGGGTGCGCCGATTTCTTTCGCTATGTCCATATACATGGTTTTGACGTGCTTGTTAAAATCGTCTTTGGGAACTTTTAAGAAAAGCGAAGCGACCATTATTTTGTTGTCGATATAAACGCCCGCGCTCGAAACGCCGATTGCGTCTACTCTGGGCATTTTCGAAGCCGCGGTGAGCATTGCCTGCTTGATGCCCTCGTAGTGATATTTATAATCGGAATTGGTTTTTGGGAACCATACGACTTCTTCGCTGTAAACGACTTCGCCGTCGATAACCGCGCTTACTTTGCGGTCGCTTCCGCCGGCATCGAATCCGATGCGGCAACCGTTAAGATGTCCGCCGATTGCAAGCGAGCATTTCTTTTCGGCGGGGAAGTGCTTGTCGTCTACGCAAACCACTTCGAAATCTTTTTCGTAAACGCCCGACATAAAGTCGCGGTCGAATTCGCGCGCACCGCCTTTTGAATATGCGGCTTTAATGTGTTCGTAAACGTAATCGTCGCCCGAAATATAAATTTTATAACCGCCCGCAACCCACAAAATGGATTTTATCATACGTTCGGCAATATCGAAATTGCGTTTTTTCTTGTTATCGTCGTCGCTTGCGAAAATATCGAGCGAATAAACGTAGTTATAGCCGTTGTTGCGTTCTACGCAGATTTTCAAAGTTTTGTGCGCTTCGTTTTTAACCTCTTCTTTGAACGAACGCAAAGCGACTATCATCGGAACAAAGCCCTTATCGTAACGTGGTTGATACTTCATAACAATTTTCTCCTTGGAAGATTTCGGCAACATGCCTGCCGGCAATTTTAACGAACCGATTGCATGCCGCTTTCATGCCATAATCATAACATGGCATCGCCATATTTATAGTATAGCACTTTTTTAATGCCGTGTGAATAAAAAAAGAACCCTAATTTTTGCACAAAAAGACACTCGATTAAAAAATTATATCCGTTTTTTAAATTTTATCTTGCAAAAACGGAAAAAATATTATATACTATGCACATAGTTATAAAACGTTAGTCGCCCGCGCCGCTTTTTTAATTTTTGCAAAAGCGGGCGGCGGCAAGAGAGTTTTTATGGAAATTCGCAACGAAAATTATCAGAAAAACACGCTTAAAAGCGTTATAAAGGTAAGCGCGATTTACACCATTCACTACTTTAAATACGGAAAAAACTTTACAGTTCCCGCCGAAAGGCACAACTTTTGGGAAATGGTTTACGTCGATTCGGGCGAAGTGGGCATTATAGCCGACGACAAAGAATTCGTTTTAAAGCAAGGCGAGGCGTTTTTTCACCGCCCGAACGAACTGCACACCATTTACACGAGCGACAGTTTCGGCAATTCCGCCATTATCTCGTTCGACTGCTTAAACCGCGAAATGAACTATTTTGCGGATAAAATTTTTAAACTGGGCGACTTCGAAAAAACGTTGCTCGGCAAAATAATAACCGAAACGCCCCGCTGTTTTTCGGATAAACTTAACGACGTTTATTTAACCAAAATGACAAAGCGCAAAAAAACGCCGCCGGGAAGCGAACAGTTTATTAAAAACAGCATCGAACTTATGCTTTTGTCGCTTTTGCGCGCCGACGGCGAAAAAGACGGCGTTAAAAACATCACCGAAAACATCGCCAGCCTGCAAACCGACAAAATAGTAAGCAACATAATAGCGATTTTAAAAAGCCGGCTTTATTCGTCTATCGATTTAAACACCATCGCCAAAGAACTTTTCTTTTCGAAAACGTATATAAAAAACGTTTTTAAAAAGAATATGGGCATAAGCATAATTCAATATTACATTCTTTTAAAAATAGAAGAATCCAAAAAACTTATAAGCCAGAACAAATATACCTATACCGAAATAGCCGGCATTATGGGCTTTAATTCGGTGCATTATTTTTCGCGCTTGTTTAAAGCGCACACCGATATGACTCCGTCGGAATACGCCCGCTCGATAAAAGCCGACAACGTTTTATAGCCGCTTTTATCCGCTCAAAAACCAACCGAAAACGAATATTAAAAAACCGCGAAACAGGCGATAAACGACCTATAGCGCGGTTTTTTGTTCTTTAATTGCATTTATTACTGCAAGAATTCGGGGCTTAAAAACAATGCTTTTCAGCCGTTGATTTTTTGAAAAAACGTTTTCGCAATTTTTGTTATCTCGTCGTATCTGCCCGCTTTTATAAGGTCCTTTCTTACGAGTTCGCTGCCCACGCCCAAGCCTTTTGCGCCTGCTTTAAAAAATTCGTGCGCGTTATCCGAAGTTACTCCGCCGAAAACGATAAAAGGCAAAAGCGAACCGAGCGGAGCGAAAACCGCCGAAACGTAAGCCGCGCCCAATGCGCTTGCGGGGAAAATTTTAACCATATCGGCGCCGCTTACCCACGCGCGCTTAATTTCGCTAGGTGTGAACGCGCCCGCTATAAACAAAACTCCGCGTTTTTTCGCCGAAGATATTACGTCTTTATCGGCGTCGGGGGCAACGCAGAACCGCGCGCCCGCTTTTACCGCGATTTCAAGCCGCGATTCGGTTATAACCGTGCCCGCGCCTATTATCATTTTGTCGCCGAAAAGTTTTACGGCTTCGGCAATCTGTTCGCCCGTTTGTTCGTCGGTTTTAACGCCAAAGGCTATTTCGGCGCACGTTACGCCGCCCTGATAAAAGGCGTTTAAAAGTTTTTTAAGTTCGTCGCCCCAAACGTCGCGTATTACGACAATTGTTTTATTTTTTAAAATTTCGTTTGCGATTTCGGTGTTCATAAAATTTACTCTTTTAGTAAATAAGTCGGGCTATATATCGATTAAACCCCTTTTTTATCAAGGTAACCGCAAGCGGCGAACGCAGCGGTCGCCCCGTCGGATATTGCAGTAGTAAGTTGGCGAAAGGTTTTCGCGCAGCAATCGCCCGCAACGAAAAAGCCTTCGGTTTTGGTGGGCGTATCGCCCGCAACGGTGAAATATCCGTTTTTATCGAGATCTGCAAGCCCCGCGAAAATCGCGTTATCGGGTATTTGACCTATCGCAACGAACGCCGCGGGAACGGCGAGTTTTTTAATTTCGCCCGACTTTAAATCTTTATATTCGACCGCTTCCATTTTTTCGCCGCCCGAAAAAGCGGTAACCGAAGTGAACGGCATTATAACAGCGTTTTCGCGTGCGCGAAGCCTTACTTCAAGCGCTTTGTCGCCGAAAAACTTATCCGACCAGGTTAAAACGTAAACCTTGCTGCAAATATTGCACAGCAAAAGCGCGTATTGCATGGCGGTGTTGCCGTCGCCGATAAGAGCCACTTCTCTGTCTTTATAAAAATGCCCGTCGCAAAGCGCGCAATAATAAACGCCCTTGCCTGAATATTTTTGTTCGCCTTCGGCCCCTATATGTTTGTGCTTTACGCCTACGGCGGCGATAACCGCGCGCGATTTAAATTCGTCGTAGTTTGTTTTTACAACAAATTCGTCGCCGACTTTTTCTACCGAAGTTACTTTGTCATATTCGATTTCAACGCCTTTTTCGGATATTTGCTCAAAAGTTTTATCGGCAAGTTCAAGCCCGCTTATTTCGTTTATCGACGGTAAGTTTTCGACTTTAGGCGAGTTCGCTATCTGCCCGCCCACCGCTTCGCCTTCGAAAATGCGAACGGTTTTGCCGTTTCTTAAACAGTTAAGCGCGGCGGTCATGCCCGCCATACCCGCGCCTATTATAATTACGTCGTCCATATTATTCTCCGTTTTGTCCGCTTTAAAGCAGCGGCTTTTTACTGCACGAAAGTGCCGATAACGGGCTTATAGCCCTGTTTTTTGTTTTTTTTTAGCACTTTTCGTCCGCTATAAATTCAATAAAATTTGCTTTTAAACGACTTAGCCTTCCCGAAAATTATTTTAAGGAAGGCTTTCGTTTTTATATTTTGTTTTTTTCTTTTTCGCGTTGCCGATTTTTACCAAAAGTTGCTTTTTCGGCACCACGATTTATCGGCGATTTTACACGCGATTTAAAAGTTAAAAGTAAATTACTTTCTTAAATTAGCGTCGTAAAATCCGCGAATATCGCTTTCGCCGCGATAGATTTCGAAACTACCGTCGTCGGCGGGAACGATAAGCGTGGGGGCGTCGGTTATGCCGTAAGCGCCTACCAAACTTATGTTTTCGTTGCAGTCTACGGTGGTATATTCAACGCCGTTTTTATCGAAAATTGCTTTTATCGCTTTGCATCTGGGGCAAGTAGCGGTGGTAAACAGCGTCATTCCCTTAAGCTCGGCGCTGCCGACCGCCTTTTGTTCGGCATTTTCGTCGCAACGAACGCATTCGTGGTGACGGGGTTTATATGCGGGGTTTAAAACGTCGTAAAGTTTACGCGCTTTAAATTCCTGAACCTTGCCTTCGTTCCAATTCTGAACGGGGCGGTAATAACCGGTGATACGGCTGTAAACTTCGGTGTGTTCGCCGCATTCGGGGCATTTATAAACTTCGCCTTTGATATAACCATGCTTTCTGCAAACCGAATAAGTGGGCGAAAGCGTGTAATAGGGAAGTTTATAGTTTTCGGCAATTTTTCTTACCAGGTTAGCCGCAGCCTTCCAATCGGGAAGTTTTTCGCCCAAAAACGCGTGGAATACGGTACCCGAAGTGTAAAGGGTTTGAAGTTCGTCTTGAATTTCGAGAGCCGAGAACACGTCGTCGGTATAACTTACGGGCAGGTGCGAACTGTTGGTGTAATAAGGAGTTTCGCCCTTTTTAGCCGCGGTGATGATGTCGGGATAATCCTTGACGTCGTGTTTCGCCATACGATAGGTGGTCGATTCAGCGGGCGTCGCTTCGAGATTGTAAAGGTCGCCGTATTTTTCCTGATAGTCCGAAAGGCGTTCGCGCATGTGGTTAAGCACGTTTTTGGTGAATTCCTGCGCTTTTTTGTCGGTTAAATCTTTTCCTATCCACTTTGCGTTAAGGCAAGCTTCGTTCATACCGATAAGCCCTATCGTCGAGAAGTGGTTTGCGAAAGTTCCGAGATAACGTTTGGTGTAAGGATAAAGCCCTGCGTCTAAAAGTTTGGTAATAACGGTGCGTTTAACTTTAAGCGAACGCGCCGAAATATCCATAAGGCGGTCTAATCTCTTATAAAAATCGGCTTCGTCGACCGAGTTATAAGCGATACGCGGCATGTTGATAGTAACAACGCCTACCGAGCCGGTGCTTTCGCCGCTTCCGAAGAAGCCGCCCGATTTTTTACGCAGTTCCCTTAAATCAAGGCGCAAACGGCAGCACATACTTCTTACGTCCGAAGGTTGCATATCGCTGTTGATATAGTTGCTGAAATATGGGGTGCCGTATTTCGCGGTCATTTCGAAAAGCAGTTTGTTGTTTTCGGTTTCGGACCAGTCGAAAGTTTTCGTTATCGAATACGTGGGGATAGGATATTGGAAACCTCTGCCGTTGGCGTCGCCTTCTATCATAATTTCGATAAAGGCTTTGTTTACCATATCCATTTCTTTTTTGCAGTCTTTATATTTGAAAGGCATTTCTTTGCCGCCCACTATCGCCGGAAGTTCGGCAAGGTCGTTAGGCACGGTCCAGTCGAGCGTGATATTCGAGAACGGAGCCTGCGTTCCCCAACGGCTGGGGGTATTTACGCCGTAAATGAACGATTCGATGCACTTTTTAACTTCGTTATAACTTAAATTATCCGCTTTTACGAACGGAGCGAGATAACTGTCGAACGACGAGAAAGCCTGCGCGCCCGCCCATTCGTTTTGCATTATGCCCAAAAAGTTGACCATCTGGTTGCAAAGCGTTGCAAGGTGGCTTGCGGGCGACGAAGTGATTTTGCCCGGAACGCCGCCGAGCCCTTCTTTAATAAGTTGTTTAAGCGACCAGCCCGCGCAATAACCGGTGAGCATCGAAAGGTCGTGAATGTGAATTTCGGCGTTTCTGTGCGCGTCGGCGATTTCCTGATCGTAAATCTCGCTTAACCAATAGTTGGCGGTTATCGCGCCCGAGTTGCTTAAAATAAGCCCGCCTACCGAATAGGTTACGGTCGAGTTTTCTTTAACGCGCCAATCTAACGCTTTAACGTAACTGTCTACTAAGTCTTTATAGTCGATTATGGTCGATTTGATGTTGCGGATTTTTTCGCGGTTTTTACGATATAAAATATAACTTTTGGCAACGTCGTAATACCCCGCTTCGGATAAAACTTTTTCCACGCTGTCCTGAATGTCCTCAACGGCGACTAAGCCGCCCTTAACTTTATCTGCAAAATCGGCGGTAACTTTAAGCCCGATAAGGTCGATAATGTCTTTATCATAGGGCTTTTCAAGCGCTTCGAACGCTTTAATTATGGCGCCGGTTATTTTGTTAATGTTAAAATCTACTTTGCTTCCGTCTCTTTTTACTACCTGATACATTTTTTGCTCCTTTAAAGATTTTACGGAATTTCTTCTCGCTCGCTAGTTCAAACGAAAAACTTTTCCGCCCCTTGCCGCGACTTCGTTTTTTGGTAAAGCCCGTTTTTATCGCGTTTGAAACGAACTTTTCAATGCGCTAACGATAATAACATATATTGTGTCCGCTGTCAAGTATTTTACTCTACATTTTGTGTATAAAATTTTTCACACACACAATATGTTGTGTAAAAATGCAAAAAATAAATATTTATGCAAAACGCGAAAAACACTTTTTAAGCGGGTTAAAGCGTTACAAACGCGGTTAAACCTTATAAGTTGTATGCTCCTTACAACGGCATGCCCGAAAGGTGAGTTTATACGGCTGTAAAAAATTTTTTTCTGCTTAAAAAATATTCATCTTATGCAAGCGACTTTCGGCAAGCAAGTTTTATATATCGAAAAGTTTTCTCTCTATTTTTTTAAGGAAACGGGACGTCGCGAGCGCCGTCCCCTACTTTTTTATCGCCATATTGAGCGGAGCCGCAAGGCAAAGTCGAAACGTCAAGGCGTAAGCCGCATATTATAAATTAACAAACCGGCGGCAAACATATCTTTAAAATCAAACAATAATAAAAATCGGTTGACAACGGCGAAATAAAAATATAAAATGTTATAGATATCTGTATAAAAAGCAAGAAGGTACAACTATGGACGAAAAAAGAGCGGTTACGATGGAAAAACTCGTAAACCTTTGCAAATCACGCGGATTTATTTTCCCCGGTAGCGACATTTACGGCGGCATGGGCAACACTTGGGATTACGGCCCCGTAGGCGTTGAAATTAAAAATAACATTAAACGTTGCTGGTGGAAACGCTTCGTGCAGGAAAGCGATAATTCTTACGGACTTGACGCGGCTATTTTAATGAACTCGCGCGTGTGGGAAGCAAGCGGACACACCGCTTCGTTTACCGACCCTAAAATGGACTGCAAAGAATGTAAAAGCCGCCACCGCGCCGACAATCTTATCGAAGCGCATTCGCATGGCACGGTTAATCCCGACACCATGACCAACGAAGAAATGGAAAAATATATCGAAGAACATCACGTTTGCTGCCCCATTTGCGGCAAGAACAACTGGACGCATATCCGCCAGTTTAACATGATGTTCGAAACTTCGCGCGGGGTTGTCGAAGACGCGAAAGACAAAATTTATCTGCGCCCCGAAACCGCGCAAGGCGAATACGTCAACTTTTTGAACGTTCAGCGCACTACCCGCGCCAAAATTCCGTTCGGCATAGGTCAGATAGGTAAATCGTTCCGTAACGAAATTACCCCCGGCAACTTTATTTTCAGAACTATCGAATTCGAACAGATGGAACATCAATGGTTCTGCAAAGAAGGCACCGACCACGAATATTACGAACAATATAAACAAAAAGCGCACAAGTTTTTAACCGATTTGGGGCTTTCTGCCGAACATTTGCGCTTTAAAGATCACGATAAACTCGCACACTATGCAAAAGCCGCGTGCGACATTCAGTATCTGTTCCCGATAGGCTGGTCAGAACTTAACGGTATTCATAACCGCACCGACTTCGACCTTAGCCGCCATCAGGAATATTCGGGCAAGAGCATGCTCTATAACGATCCCGTTACCAACGAAAAATACATTCCTTACGTTATCGAATATTCGATAGGCGCCGACAGGCTTATGCTCGCCATTCTTTCGGAAGCATACGACGAAGAAGTGCTTGAAAACGGCGAAACCCGTGTGGTTATGCATTTTTCGCCCGCGGTTGCCGCTTATAAAGCCGCGGTGTTGCCTCTCCAGAAAAATCTCGGCGAAAAGGCGCGCGAAGTTTACGATAAACTTTGCAAATACTTCCCCTGCTCTTACGACGAAGCGGGTTCTATCGGCAAACGCTATCGCCGTCAAGACGAAATAGGCACGCCTTACTGCATCACCATCGATTTCGACACGCTCGATAACGGCACCGTTACGCTTCGCGACCGCGACACTATGTCGCAGATTCGTTTGGGCATCGACGAACTTGCGCCGTTTATCGAAGAAAAAATAAGATTCAACTGATTCGTACGGTAACGTTTAAACCTCGTTTATTTTTAACGGGGCGTTTGCAAAAATCAAAGTTAAAAAACTGAAAAGTCGACTTATTCTTAGAAGAAAAGGTCGATTTTTTAAAACTCTGCGGATAAAGCGACCTTTCGTTATGCCAAAAACAGGCAACCGATTGTTTTTACACGCAAAAAAAGAAGGTTTTTTATGAACTTAAAAGAATTAAAATTAGGTAACAGCGCGGTTATCGAAAAAGTAGGAGGCGAAGGTTCGCTTCGCCAACACTTTCTGGATATGGGCGTTATTCCGGGTGCCGAAGTCACAGTGATTAAATATGCTCCTATGGGCGATCCTCTCGAACTAAGAATTCACGGATACGAACTTACGCTGCGCCTTGCCGACGCCGAAAAAATTACGGTTATCCCGATAACGCAAACGAAAAAAACCGACGACGCGGCAGATACCGCGGACAACAAATCGACAAAGGCTCAAAAAAAATTTAAAACAAGCAAAAAAACCGACGACAGCGAACACCCCGGACTGGGCGAATCCGGTAAATATCACGTTAAAACCGACGAAGATCCTCTACCCGACGACGCGGTGCTTTCGTTTGCGCTGGCAGGCAACCAGAATTGCGGAAAAACCACGCTGTTTAACCAGCTTACCGGTTCAAATCAACACGTAGGCAACTTTCCGGGAGTTACGGTAGACCGCAAAAGCGGCGAAATCAAAGGGCACCCCAAAACGAGCGTTACCGACCTTCCCGGTATATATTCGCTTTCGCCCTACACCGGCGAAGAAATAGTTTCGCGCGAGTTTATTTTAAACGAAAAGCCGACGGGCATAATAAATATCGCAGACGCAACGAACATCGAGCGCAACCTGTATCTTACGATGCAACTTATGGAACTCGACGTACCGATGGTGCTTGCGCTTAACATGATGGACGAAATGCGAAACAACGGCGGTACCGTTCGCATAAACGAAATGGAAAACATGCTCGGTATACCCGTAGTTCCCGTTTCGGCGGCAAAAAACGAAGGAGTTGCCGAACTTATAGACCACGCCCTTCATGTCGCGCACTATCGCGAACGCCCCGGCCGAGCGGATTTTTGTGACGAAAACGACCATGGCGGAGCCGTTCACCGAGCCCTTCACAGCATAATGTATCTTATTGAAGACCACGCAAAAGCGGCGGAGATTCCGCTGCGATTTGCGGCAAGCAAGCTTATCGAAGGCGATGAACTGGTTAAAAAATCGCTTAACCTTACGCAAAACGAATGCGAAATGGTAGAACACATCGTAACGCAGATGGAAGAAGAACGCGGACTCGACCGCGCCGCCGCCATTGCGGACATGCGCTTTTCGTTTATAAACAAACTTTGCGAAAAAACCGTCGTTAAACCAAAAGAAAGCAAAGAACACCTGCGCAGTAAAAAAATAGACGAATTTTTAACCGGAAAATACACTGCCATACCCGCTTTTATCGTTATTATGGCGGCGGTGTTCTTTTTAACGTTCGAAGTTATAGGCAAATTTTTTCAGAATTTATTAGAGCAAGGCATAACTCTTTTAACTGGCGGGGTTTCGTTTCTTTTCGATAAATGGCAGATAAACGGCGTTGTGAAATCGCTGGTGGTCGACGGCATTTTCGGCGGCGTGGGCAGCGTTTTGTCGTTCGTGCCGATTATAGTAACTTTGTTTTTCTTTTTATCCCTTTTAGAAGACAGCGGATATATGGCGCGCGTAGCTTTCGTCATGGACAAACTACTCCGCAAAATAGGGCTTTCGGGAAGAAGTATCGTGCCTATGCTTATAGGTTTCGGCTGCACGGTGCCGGGCGTTATGGCAAGCAGGACGCTCCCTTCGGAACGCGACCGCAAAATGACAATTATGCTCACGCCTTTTATGAGTTGCACCGCAAAACTGCCCGTTTACGCATTTTTTACCGCGGCTTTCTTTCCGAAATACGGCGGACTTATTATGACGGGGCTTTATTTTATCGGCATTGCGGTTGCTATTTTAGTTGCGCTTATCTCGAAAAATACGGCGTTTAAAGGCGAAGCCGTTCCTTTCGTTATGGAACTTCCGAACTATCGTCTGCCGGGCGCAAAAAACGTTTTAATGCTTCTTTGGGACAAAGCGAAAGACTTTTTGCAACGCGCTTTTACCATAATTTTCCTTGCTTCGATAATAGTGTGGTTTTTGCAGACCTACGACTTTAAACTAAGCGTCGTAACCGATTCGCAAAACAGTATTCTGGCAACGATCGCCGGATTCATTGCGCCGATTTTCGCGCCGCTCGGCTTTGGAAACTGGCAAATTTCAACCGCTCTCATCACGGGATTTATCGCCAAAGAAAGCGTAGTTTCAACGTTAGAAATTCTTTTGGGATCTACCGCCGTTACGTCGCTGATAACCCCGATAAGCGCGTTTTCGCTTTTGGTATTCTGCCTTTTATACACGCCCTGCGTTGCGGCTATCGCTTCGATCAGGCGCGAACTCGGATTAAAATGGGCGGCGCTCACCGTCGTGGGGCAATGCCTTATCGCCTGGATTTTCGCGTTTATCGTAAAACTTATCGGACTTGCGTTCGGCGCAGTATGATTTTTGCAAAAGTTTTCGACGCAAACGACCGATAATTAACCTATATGAATTTACCTACTATTCTGATTTTATGCACAGTCGCCGTTCTGGCAGGCGTTGCATTATATTTTCATTTTAAAAACAGCCGCCCGTGTTGCGGCGGAAAAAACAAGCGCGGCGGGCGCGGTTGCTCGTTAGGATGCGGCGGATGTAGAGCATGCGGAAACGCCCGCGAAGAAAGCGAGCGCGACGACCTGCGCGAAAGCGAAAAATCAAAGCGAAAAAATACCGCCGAAAAAAAGTAAACTTTTAATATTTACGTAAAACAAAAAATCCTTTTTTAATCAAAAAAGGATTTTTTTATCGCTATAAAATTACGAAAGCGGCAAGGCGGGCTTACAAGCGGCTTTTTAAAATATTTCAAGCGCTTAAGTCCAAACGCCTGCCGCCCGCCGTTTCAATTACCGTTTTATCGCAGGGCGACGTTGAATTACCCGCCAAATCAAATTTTATTTTTTCAGTTCGGCTTTTAAAAATTTACGCAATTTTTCTAAATCCGGCGAAGTTAAAACGGGAATTATTTCTGCGATTTTTTCGGGCGGCAAATTCCACCACTTATAACTTAAAAGCAGATTTTTAAGTTCTTCGTCGAACCGTTCGCGGATAACCTTTGCGGGGTTGCCCGCCGCCACCGTATAGGGCGGAATATCGCTTGCCACCGTCGAATTTTTGCCTATTATCGCGCCGTCGCCTATTTTAACGCCGGGCATAACGGTAACGTTTTCGCCTATCCACACGTCGTTACCGACGACTGTATCTCCGCGGCTTTGCAAATTTTCGAGCGACGGATAATCCTGTTCCCATCCCATCATATAAAACGGAAAGGTTGTGGCGCAGTTTTTTTGGTGATTTGCTCCGTTCATCGTAAAATCGACGCCCGCCGCAATCTGGCAAAACTTGCCTATTATAAGGTTGTCGCCGTAAAAATCGTAACGGTGCGTAACGTGTTTATTAAAGAAAACGCCGCTGAAATAACTGTAATCGCCCGCAACGATATGCTCGTTTTTAAGCGTGGGCTTAACGTTGGTAACCGTTTTGCAATTTTTTACGGGAAATATTTCTTCGGGTGAAGGAATTTTCATAAAAGCCTTTTTGTTTTAAATTATTACTTTATTATGGTTATCTTATTATTTTATCTCGGTAAAATTATCGCTCGTTAAGGTATATTCAAGCTCTACAAGTCCGCCGTCGCGCAGAACGGTCATTTTAACCTTATCGCCGATGCGCGCGGTAAGCATTGCGTCGACCATCTGATACATTCTGTTAACTTCGATGGTTTTTCCGCCGATCGTAAGCGTTTTTACAACGTCGTTTATTTTAAACACTTTTTGCGCCGACGAAGAAGTTACGTCTGCAACCGACACGGTTTCTACGATGCGGGTGTTTTTTTCAACTTCGTCGTAAACAGCCGAAGAATCGGATATAACCAAGGTTATGCCCATAAGCGCTTTTTGCGGATAAACGCCCGTTTTGCCCTGCGTTTCGTATTGCCACAAAATGTTTTCGGCAACCGCTTTTGCGTTTGACACGGGAATTGCGTAGCCTATGTTTTCCATCGTTGATTCGACGACTTTCGCGTTTACGATACCCGTAAGTTCGCCGTTTCCGTTAAACAAGCCGCCGCCCGAGTTTCCGGGGTTAACTGCACAATCGACGCGCATACATCTGAACGTAACGCTCGTTTTTTCATCTGCCGCGGTCATCGTTATATATTCCGAATCTTTGCTTACGATACCCAGCGAAGCGGCTATTCCGCCGCCGCCGGGATTACCTATCGCTATAGCGGTAGTTCCCACTTTTACTTCGGTTTCGGTCGAAAAATTAACGGCGGTCGCGTTGCTGTATTTAATAACGTCGCTGTTTGTAACTTTTAAAACGGCTATGTCGTAATTTAAGCTGCCTCCGATATATTCGGCGGTTACCGCGTAACTATATTCCACTTTCGAATTTCCGCTCGCCTGCGAATAGGTGCCTTCTTTCCCGTAAAGATAAAGTTCGATTTTACTCGCGATTTTATCGGCGGTTAAACTATCGGCGTTGTAAACGACGTGATAGTTGGTTATAACGTAGGCGTCGCCCGCTTCGCGGTTTACTTTATAGAACACTCCGGCACCGCCCGCGGTTTCTTCGGTCGTTTTTCCGTAACCCGAATATACGGGGAAAGTGCTTTTAACGCGAACAACCTGATTAACGCATTCGTTTATAACGTTTGAATAATCGCCCGAAAGGTTGCCGCCGAAATATTTTTCGATAAAATCGAGATAACTTCCCGTATATCCGCGTTTAACCGCTTCGTCGTAAAGGTCGCCTGCGGTGATAGCTGCGTTTTTGCCGTCTTTTCCGCTTTCGCCCGTTTCGCCTTTAAGCGAAGCAAGCCACTCGGCTTCGGTTCCCGTAAAGCCGTTTTTAACGGCAATGTCGTATGCGCTTAACGCTTCGCCGCACCCCGCGGCAGAAAAACAAGCAATTGCGGCAAGCGAAATTGCCGCCAATTTTTTTGTTATGCCTTTCATTTTATAACTCCTTTGCGCCGCCCGCCTTTCGGATTTTCGGACGTGCCCTTAAATTTTCGTTTTTTTTAAAATTATAATATTAAAAAGTTAAAATTCGGTTAATATAACGCCGTCGGTTTAAAGCTGCGCCGCATTTTTTTCGCTAATGCGCCGTCCTCGCGTTTTATCCGCTATTATCCGCGTTTTATCCCTTTACTTGCGGCTTTCGTTTTTTCGACTTTTTGTTTTTATAGCCGAATTTTAACACTTTATCCTTAAACAAAACTTAAATTTTTAATTTTTTTTCGTTTTTCGTGTTTTTTAGTTTTCGCGCGTCGATCTTTTTCGCTCGGATACCCGCATGGCTAACATTATTATACATCAAACGCGGAATAATATCAAGTTCAAAGCAAATTTCGGTTAAAAATTTTTTAAGCGAACGCGCGAATCAACCCGCCGTTGTTGACATTCTTTTATTTTTGCGATATAATTTACGCGAATATGGAAAACGAGAAAATCAAAACGTTTTTAAACGATCTTCCCGAAACAAACGCTTTGGGCGAGCGGGTGCGACTTGTTGCGGCAACCAAAACGCTTAGCGCGCAAACGATTATAAACGCCGCAGATTCGGGCGTTAAAGAAATGGGCGAAAACAAAGTTCAGGAGTTTTTGCAAAAACAAAACGCCTATCCGCAAAGCGTAACCCTGCACTTTATAGGGCATCTGCAAGCCAACAAGGCAAAATTTCTGGTGGGCAAGGTTTCTCTTATTCAATCGGTCGATTCGGTTTCTCTTTGCGAAAAAATAAACGCGCTTGCGCAAAAAATCGGCATAACGCAAGATATTCTGCTACAAATAAACGCGGGGCGCGAAACGCAAAAATTCGGATTTTTAAGCAAAGAAGTTGTTCCCGCCTTAAAATTTATAACCGAAAACTTTAAAAACGTTTGCGTTAAGGGCTTAATGGCGGTTTTACCCGCCCCTTTAAGAACCGACAAACAAAGCCGTGTATGCGAAGATTATAAAAAACAAACTTATAACCTTTGCTTGCAAACGCGCGAACTTTATGATATAATAAACGAAACGAAAATCTCCCCGCAGCCTTTAAGCATTTTATCGATGGGCATGTCTCACGACTATAAAATCGCTTTAACCGCGGGCAGCAATATGATACGCATAGGCGAAGCATTGTTCGGAAAACGAGTCTATCCTGAAAAGCCGTCGTACACCGAAAACTAAACCGAAAGCCGAATAAAGCGAACGAACGCCGAACAAATTTATTTTGAATTTACGCTTTCGCCGCAAAAAACTTAAGGAGAAAAACTATGTTTGATTTTTTTACCAAAACCGAACCTAAAAAGAAAAACGATAAAAAAACGCAGAACAAAACCGAGCGCCGCACCGTTAATTTTACGCCGCAACAAAATAACGGCGGAGAAATAGGCGCAAGCGGCTACCGCGTTATACTTCCGCGTTCGTTCGAAGACGTTTCGACCGTTATCGACCTGTTATCGGTGAATAAACCCGTTATAGTAAACCTTAAAGAATTGCAAGACGACACCGCCCAGCGCGTTTTGGATATGCTTTGCGGCGCGGTTTGCGCTTTGAAAGGCGGAGTTTACGAACTTGAAAAAAACATCTACGTTTTCTCGCCCGACGCGATAAGCGCAAACGGATAATTTTACTTTCCAAAAACAAACGAATATTACGTTAAAACCCCGCAAAAGTGCCGATAATCGACCTATAGCGGGGTTTTTCGTTTTTTGTCCGTTTATTTTTGTTCACGTTTTTCGCCGCCGAAAAGTTAAAACCAAAGCGCCGCCGCTCCGTAAGTGCCGGCATCGTTTCTTAATTTCGCAATTAAAACCTTAACTTCGGGGCCGTATTTGCCCGCAAAAATATCTTTGTTTAAAAACTTTTGCAAATCGCGGTCTAAATACTTCTGCTTAGAAATTCCGCCGCCGATAATTATTGCCTGCGGACGGAAAATATTTGCTACGTTTATAAGCCCCACGGTAAGCATTTTCAAATAATCGTCGACCACCTTCCGAGCGGTTTCGTCGCCCGCTTCGGCGTAATCGAACGAAGTTTTGCCGTTCACGTTTTCGATGCCGACTTCCCACATTTTCGAATCTTTATGTTTAAGCATCTGACGTTTGGTCTCTTTTATAAGCGCGGTTGCCGAAGCGTAAGCCTCCAAACACCCTTTAAGACCGCACCCGCAGCGCCTGCCGCCGGCTTTTATAATCATATGCCCAAGTTCGGCGCCCGCATCGCGGTTACCGGCAAAAATCTTTTTGTTTATAATAATACCGCCGCCCACGCCCGTGCCGAGCGTTAAAAGCACGCTGTCGGAATAATCTTTCGCCGCCCCGAACGTCGCTTCGCCGAGAGCCGCCGCGTTTGCGTCGTTTACGGCCTTAACTTTAAAACCCGAATATTCTTCGAGATATTTTGCGATAGGTTCGTTTTGCCATTTTAAATTGTCGGCGTAAACAACGATCCCACGTTCGCCGTCGATCATCCCCGGAACGCCCATTCCCACGCCCGCAATTTTTTCGCGCAATAAACCCGCTTTGTTTATCATATCGTCTATTTCGAGCGATATGCGCCTTGCCGCGTCTTTTGCACCGAGTTCGGGATTTGTGGAAATTTGGTTTTTTATAATCATTTCGCCGTCGCGCGTTATAATTCCGCACTTAACGAACGTTCCGCCTAAATCTATTCCAATATAATATTTTTCGTTTTCGGTCATTTTTTACCCTTTAAACCGTTTTCGACATTTAAATTCTGCCTAAAACTTAAAATTCCGCCTTTAAAATCTTTAAAAGGCGATTATTTTATTTGCCTGTATTTTAACACAAAAAATAAAATCGGGCAACGATTTTTTTATTTTTTGTCTTTTTTGCGATATTTTTTGTCCTTTTTAAGTTTTTCGTATTTGCGTTTCGTTGCATAACCGCCGCGCAGATGTTTTTCGCAAAAATTGGTTTCAAGCACCTTTTTCACCCTTTCGTAAAGCGAAAAATCGTAAAATTTAAGTTTTTCGGTTACGTCTTTATGCACGCACGACTTGCTTAGCCCGAACGCTTTAGCCGCGCTTCTTACGGTGGCACCCGTTTCGGCTATAAAAAGCCCTTCTTTTATAATTCTGTCTTTATACGAAAAAAGCATAAACCTGTCTCACGATATATGTTTATGCTTTAATTTCGATTTTTATTTGATTTTAACGATTACGGCGGCGATAAAAGCGCCGCAAATTTTTTTTAGCGTTTTCGAAGCGAAACTAAGCCCCGTCAAACCTTAAAGGCGTGTTTTCGTCGCTTTTTTGCAACCGTTCGCTCGTAGCACGTCCACACTCGGCTAATCGAAACTTACAACTTGACGTAAAGTTTGTTGCCGTTGCGCTTAAAAAGCCATAACATAAGCGCGGCGAAAAGAGCAAACAGCCCGAAGATAAGCCCCCACGCGATATAGTAATTGCTCAGAAACGCCATGCAAACGCCCGCTATTATTCCGAGCGGAATTATCATAAATATCCCAAGAAGCGTGCATATAGTAGCGGCGGCGCCGCGTTTTATGGCTTCGGCGGGGTTTTTCCAGTCTAAAAACGGGTGTTTAAGGTTGATATACAAGCCGAACAGGTTTGCCGTCAAACAATAAAGCGTTACAAGCAGCACCGAAAAAATTATTTCGGGCGCGCTTGCCGAAAAAGTTATGCCGAATAAAATTTCGACTATTAAAGTTATCGGAAGCGAAATAAGTAGCCCCAAAGCGAGTTTCGGCTTTAAAAAGTCGGAATATTTTACGGGCAGGCTTTTTATAAGCCACACCGATTTGCCTTCGAGCGAAACCGAGCAGCACGTATAAATGCCAACGCTTACGAAAAACACGGGGATAAGCGGCAAAATTCCGCGGCAATAAAACAACACTTTTTCGATCGGAACGCCTATATCTTCGCCCATAAAATTTTCAAGCGCTTTGGTTATGCTTCCGCTTGCCACAACGTAAATCACCAAAGCGAGCGACAAAAGCGGGCCGATAAGGTGGTTTAAAACCGCGCCCGAACAAGCCGCCCACTGCTTTACTTCGCGCACGAAAAGACATTTAAAAAGCGAGTTTTGTTTTTGCCCGCTCATTTTAAAGTTGCCGTTTGTGCGCTTGGTTAAAATAAGCGTGTTTATCTTTTTATAATTTGCCGAAACAAACCAGAAATAAAGCGCGCTTACCGCTATCGGAAGCAAAAACGCAACCAACCACTCAAGCCCGAAAGACATAAAGCCCCTTGCCATAAAGCACGCGGGCGCGATCATTTTTACAAGGTTGCCTATGCCTGCCGAAAGGGCGGCAGAATCGTCGAAATCGAGATCAAGCCCGAACACGAAATAAAAATAAACTGCCATTCCGATAAACGACAAAATGGTTTTTAAAAGATTTTTGCGTTTTACCTTAGCCATTAAAATCGCTATGCCCGAACCGATAAAAAGCCCCGCACCGAGCGGCAGGAACGGAAGCGAAATTATACACGAAAGTATCGTTAACGGGCTTATAGCCCCGCTTTTCGAAAAAATCGCGCAGACCGTAGCCGACGGAAAAACAATTACGAGAGCCATTATAAACAAAAAGATATAAACGTAAGCCGCTTTGGCAAGCGCCACGAAAACGGGGTTTATCGGAAGCGACATAAGCGTGTCGTAATCTTTGCCGCCGAACACCGTTCCGTTTGCGCTCGTAAGCGAAAACAACAGCGCGACTATAATATATAAAAGAATAAAAACGCCCAAAACGTTATAAACGGGAATATCCGAACCCGATTCGGTTAAAGCGACGGCGAACAAAAACGTATAAACCGCGCTCATTGCGGCAACGAACACACCGAGAAACGCAAGCCCTATAACCGCCAGAACGAATTTGGCTTTTGTTCCGCTTTTACCCGAATGAAGCATTTTGTTAAACCCGAAAAGTTGCAACAAGTCGCACTTTACGAGCGAGAAAAACACCTTAAAATTATGCATATTACGCGTTTTCCTCCGCCATAAACACGCTTTCGAGCGACGCGCCGTCCAACACTTCCTGCGTTTCGCCGCTTAAAACGAGTTTGCCCTTTTTTATAATTGCGATTTTGTTGCATAGTTTTTCGGCTACTTCTAAAACATGAGTAGAAAAGAACACAGCCGCGCCGCTTTCGCACATCTCGCGCATAATTTTCTTAACTTCGAAACTCGCTTTCGGGTCGAGCCCCACGAACGGTTCGTCTAAAACCAGAAGTTTGGGCGAATGAATAAGCGCGCCGATTATGGCAAGTTTTTGCTTCATTCCGTGCGAATACGAAGATATAAGATCGCCGAGATTCGAAGTAATTTCGAAAACGTCGGCGTATTTTCCTATTTTTTCGGTTCGGGTTTGCTTATCAACCCCGAAAACGTCGCCCAAAAAGTTTAAATATTGTATGCCCGTCAAATGCTCGTAAAGTTCGGGGTTATCCGGAATGTAAGCGGTTACTTTTTTGCACGCTATGGGTTCGTTTTTAACCGAATGCCCGTCTATAAAAATATCGCCGCCGTCGAAATCCAAAACGCCGACCGCCGATTTTATGGTGGTAGACTTACCCGCGCCGTTGTGTCCGATAAATCCGTAAATATCGCCCGCTTTAACGGTAAGGCTTAAATTATCCACCGCGCGGTAGCCGCCCTTGTATGTTTTTGTTAAGTTTTTAATTTCGAGCATTTTATCTCCTTCATATAACGCTTGATATATTTAAGCACTATTTTATCATCACGCCCGCGTATTAGTCAACCGCAAATCACAACATAAGCAAATTTTGGTTTTTTATTTTGCTTTGCCTTACATTTTTGCTTGACAATTCTTTTTGCCCGGCATAAACTGTATATATCGAATATACACAGACAGGAGTTTTCGGTTTATAATGCTTAAAGTTGAAAATTTATGCAAAAATTACCCGTCGTTTTCGCTTAAAAACGTTAGTTTCGAACTTAAAAACGGGTGCATTACGGGTTTTGTGGGGCAAAACGGAGCCGGCAAAACCACCACTTTAAAATGTATAATGCGGCAGGTTTTGCCAAGCGGCGGAAAAGTTATTTTGTGCGGTAAAGATTTTGAAAAAAACGAACGCGAATTAAAACGCAAAATTTCATTTTCAAACGGCACTTTCGAATATTTCCCCATGAAAAAACTTTGCGACGTCGCCGATTGTTATAAGGTTTTTTACGACAATTTCAACCAAAAGATATTTAACGAATATTGCGAAAAGTTTAATCTCGATTTAAACAAAAAGGTGCGCGAACTTTCGGCGGGCATGAAAGTTAAGTTTTCGCTTGCGCTTGCCCTTTCGCACGAAGCCGAAGTTTTTATTTTCGACGAACCGACGAGCGGACTCGATCCCATCGCGCGCGAAGAAGTTACCGACGTTTTCCGCGACGTCGTTTCGGACGGCGAAAAAAGCGTTTTGTTTTCGACGCACATAACCGAAGACTTGGATAAATGCGCCGATTACATACTTTTTATAAGCGACGGCGAAATAATCGTAGACCGCGAAAAAGACGAACTTTTAGATTCGCTTTATCTTTTAAGCGGCGACCTTTCGGTTTTAAATGCGGAAAACGAACCGCTATTCGTTTCGGTTAAGCCCAACGCTTTCGGCTTTAAAGGGCTTATTACCCGCGAAAACTTTAAAAAACTCGAACAAACCGACGGCGAACACGCAAACTTAATCGCCGAAAAACCGACGATCGACGACGTTATAATTTATTACACCCGAGCCAAAAAATACGGCTCAAAATACGGCGATAAAAAATAAGGGGGCAAAAACGATGAAATCACTTTTAAAAATGCAGTTCAAACTTAACTTTTCGCTTCCGTTATGGCTGTTTCCGCTGTTCGGCGCGTTCGTTTTAATCCCCGATTACCCGATAATCGTGGGCGCGGGATACATAATAGTCGAAGCGATAACTTTTTTCAGAATTATGCTTGCAAACCGCTCTACCGAGTTCGCGCTTACGCTTCCCGTTAAAAAACGCGACGTTTCGTCTTCGGTATGTATGGTTCTCGTAATAACGCAAATCGCGTCGCTTTTAATTTCGGCAATATGCGCGCCATTAGCGAAAATGATGTTCCCCGTCGGCAATATCGTGGGCATAGATCCGAATCTTGCATATTTCGGCATAGCGTTTATCTGCCTTGGCGCGTTTAACCTTATTTTCTTTGCAAAAACCTTTAAAACGGGTTATAAATTCGGGCTGCCCGCCCTTTTCGGCACCATCGTGTTTTTGCTCGTTTACGCCGTTTTCGAATGTGCGGTGCAAGCCGTTCCCGCCGTCCGCTCGGTTTTAGACGGATACGCCTTAAGCGGAATTTTATACCGCGCGATTTTCTGCGTTTCGGGCGCGGTTATATACGCTTTGCTTACCCTTTCGGGCATTAAAAAAGCGGGCGACAATTTCGAAAAGGCAGATTATTGAAATGCGCCTTATAATTTCGGCGCGCAGCGCTTCGCCCGTTTACGAACAAATCGTTTCGCAGATAGTTTCGCAGATTTTAAGCGGCGAACTTAAACCCGACGAAATGCTGCCTTCGATAAGAACGGTTTCGAAAGAGACCGGCGTAAGCGTTATAACCATTAAAAACGCTTACGAAAAATTAGAGGTCGAAGGCTTTATTTACACGCTCCCCGCAAAAGGCAGCTATGTTAAACAGCGAACCGAAACGCTTAAATCGGTTAAACTTTCGCTTGCCGAAAAACGCTTTTTAAAAGACGCGGAATATTATAAGTCGCTGGGGGTTACAAAAGAAGAACTAAAAAAAATAATCGACGAAAATTATTGATTTTTATTTTGAGTTTTTCGCCGTAAAAAATAAAAAAGCAGGGCTATAGGTCGGTTATCGACGATTTCGCCCTGTTTTTTGTTTTTAATTTATTAATGATTTTCTACCCGTTTTGTTTAAATCGATTTTGTATAAGTTACAAATCCGTCGGGAACAAGCCCGTCCTTTTTATAAAGGCTTTGCGCGGATTGGTTGGTGGTTAAAACTTCAAGCGTAATGGCGACAGCCTTGCCCTTGAATTTTTGCTCTATCCATTTTAAAAATTTGTCGCCGTAGCCGTGATGGCGGCTTGTGGGGCAAATGTAAAGCTCGTCTAACACAAGCACGTTTCCGCCCTCTTCGTTGCACCAATACGAAGTTACCAAAGCGTATCCGATAGGTTCGTTCGTTTCGCCGTCGCAAAACAAATACCCCCAAAGGTTTTCATGTTTTTCCATAACCCGCCCGAACGTTGTTTTTGCAACGTTTATGCAAAACGGCTTAAGCGTTGAATCCGACGAATAAAATTCGCCGCATAATCTTAAAAATTCGGTTTCGTCACTCTTTTTAAATTCGCGTATTATCATAAACTGCCGCGTGGCAAACAAGCGCTTTTTCGCCGTAAAGCAAAAAGCCCGTCTCCTTTTTATAAGTTCGTATATTGTATCACTTAAAAAATTTAAAGTCAACGGCTTTAACGCGAATTTTTAACCTTTTTTTCAAGGAATTCGCGGCAATGATTTATAATCTCTTTTTTATGGATTTTGCTGTTTCGGTTGCGAGTTTTTTTATTCTTTAAAAAAGCCCGCAACTTCTGTTTTTATTTCGGCTTAATGCTTTTTTATTTGGCTTTTATCCGTTCTATCCGAGTTTTCGCCCGCGCGATTTATTTCTCTAAGAAACCGGATTAGTCGATTATCTCTACTTTCAGGGCTTTGCCTGCAATATCCGCATTGCTTAAACAAACCGAATCGACGCGCTTGCCGTCAACATAAAATTCGCGGGTTTCACCGTTTGCGGTATTCGTTTTTTTCGCGTTCCCGTCGCGGCGATTTTCATAAATAATGGTTATTTCGCCGCCCTTTAAATTGAGTTTTGCGCTCATTTTATCAAACGCCAAAGTCTTCGGCATTTCTATTTTTAACGAATTAAAATCCGCTTTTATTCCGAACGCGCACAAAAGCAATACTTTTATAAGAACACAGCCGCTGCCCGTAAACCAGTCGCTCATCGATTCGCCGTCGAGCCCTAATTCTTTATTATAAACATACGAGTTGGGCATTACGAAAGGCGTTGTGGATATAAAATCGTGCGTTACGGGCAGAATTTTTGCAATCTGCTCCCACGCCTTTTCACTGTCTCCGAGCTTGAAAAGCGACCATATGGCAAAAAGCGTAGCGTGAATATAGGTGGCACCGTTTTCGGCGGTGCCTTTGGGCAGATGCGTTATGCGCCCTACTTCTTTGTTATCAAGCGTAAAATAAGGTTCGAACGTTTTTATCCCGAACTTCGAATCGAGCCGCGCATACGCTTTTTCGATAAATTCTTTCATTTCGGGCATTTGTTCTATCATACCCGAAAGCACAAAAAACGCGTTCGACGTTGCGCTGTCGCGCGACGCTCCGTCGTTATCGCAAAACCCGCCCACTTCATAGGTGCGTTTATCGCCCCAGCCGTGCAGAATTTTCTTTTCGCCGCCCTTTTCGGTTATGGCGAATTCTTTAATTCCGCCTGCTATTTCTTCGGCCTTTTCAAGATATAACTTCGCCTTTTCAAGGCGTATTCCCGTCGCGTTTAAAATTTCGGCAAGTTCTTTAAGGTTTTTATAAAGTTGCAAGGTTGCCATTACCGAAACGCCGGTGCCGAACTCTTTGTTTGCGTCTTTAGTTTTGCCAAGCCCGTCGAGAGCGTCGTTCCAGTCGCCGTATAATGCGTGCAGACAATGCGTTTGCTCGTCGACGTTTGCAAGCAAAAAGTCGCATATTGCGATAAGGTGATCCGCAACGCTGTCTTTTCTGTCTGAAAAATCTATCGTTTGACCTTTAAATTTATAATATCCGCAAATTTCGTTTAAAATCGAATAATCGCCTGTTAACGAAACGTATCCGTAAACGGTTGAAATTACCCAAACGCCCTGATCGACGTATTCGCGCAAATCCATTTCGGGCAGAACGCTCGGATTATCGGGATAAGAATATTGCCGGGGGCATCTGCCGTCGTCGCCCACAAAATTAAGCGCTTCTACTATCTTTTTGCGGCAGTAATCCGGAATCCACAACATGGCGGCTTCGAGTTGTTGAAAAATATCCCTTACGCCGATAAGCGGCCCCGCGTAGTTTTTGGCGCGGGCGCAAAATTCGGTTTGCTTTAAAACGCTTTTTACAAAAGATGACAACACAAAGTCGGAAACGCCGAATTTGTTGCCTTTAAATTCGATTTCGGGCAGGTTCTTGCAGACCGATAAAAATTCGTCGGGTTCTTTTTCTTCTTTACCAACCGCCGAAACAAGTTTTTGCTTGTCAGGCGACACGGTTATAACGTATTTTACGCTTGCGCTTTCGCCCGCGTTAAGGGTTAAAGGAATAACGTCTGCCGAAACCGCGCCTTCGGAAAACGCCGTAACTCTTTTCCCGTTTTCGATTTTTCCCGTTTTAAGCGAGCAAGCCGAAGCAAGAGGCAAATGCTGCGCCCCGCGGAAATTTGCGGGCGAACAAGTTGAATAAACCTTGGTTTTGCCCGCGCCTTCGCCCGCGCGGCGTTCGATCGTCGCATAATGGTTAAGGCAGGTCGTTCTGTTTAAATATTCGGTGGTTTCGGTTAAAAACCCGAAATCGGTTATGTTGTTCTCACGATACCACTTTGTTTCAATATATTCGAAGTTTTTATGCAACAAAATCAAATCGTAATAAGCCGAAAGATATGTGTTTTTTGTTTTTTTGCCGTTGTTTTTTACAAAAACTTCGAAATTTACGCGTTTGTTGCCGTCTACGTTGGCAAACACCCCGCCAACAAAATTTTCGCTTTCGGCAATATAATATGCGCCGCTATCCGTAAAAACGCAATAGCGTTTAACGCCGTTTTCGCGCGCGTTTACGCCCGCACCCGTTATCGAAACGGGCAAAAATTCGTTGTTTTCGCCGACTTTATCTCTTTCGCCGTTTTCGCCGAAATAAAAAGCGATTTTCGGATCTTTTCCGCAATCGAACTCCAAATTATAATTAAAGGTGCTTTCTTCGATTTTAATATTGCCCGAAGAATGCGCCCAAAGCGTAAGCCCGTTTGCCGAATAAGGTCTGCGCGAATCGCCGAAGTCGCGCGGCAGACACAAAACGTCGTCTGCATTTATAAAATAGCAACCCGACGCGAGTTTGCCGTTTTTTTGCGCAGCGTTGTCGCTTAAAAATTCGTGAACCTTTTTTATTATTTTTTCAAACTCGTTCATGTTTACACCGAATAAAAAATTTTATTTTTGTTTTAATTTTAACACGCAAACGGTGGTTTGTCAACATAAAAAACCAATCATTTTTTCGTTATTTTATCGCATTTTTTAACGATTAAACGATTTGTTCGTTTTTTTATCTTGTTACAGCCCGATTTGTTCGTTCACCCCGTTCCGTCGGTAAACGTTTCGATTATGCCGGACAAGAGTAAAAACTCTTTTTTAACGCGTAAAAAGCGGCGGACTAAAAAATTCAGCAACCCAATTCTTCGACGTAGTTAACGTAATCGAGTTCGGAAACAGCCGCAATAATATCTGAGTGCTTAACTTTTTTGCCTACTTTCTTTTTATCGATAGAAAGCGAAACCGAATAAACGAACAGCCCCGTGTTCATATATGCGGCGTTAAGTTCGATATCGTCGACTTTAAGACCGAGTTTTCGTATTACAGCGATAAATTCTTGCAGCGAATTTTTGTTTTTAAGTTCGAGATGGATTTCGAAATAATCGGATTTGCGTTTTAACGAATATTCGAAACGCATAAAACCCGTAAGGCAAATCATATACGCGGCGAACGAAATAAGCGCGATTAAATAAAGATCGAGCCCGATTAAAACCGACAATATGCAGTTGCCCCAAAGCGCGACCGACGTTGTAAGCCCTTTTATCTGATTTTTCGAACTGTATAAAATGGTGTTTGAACTTACTATGGCGATGCCTATCATCGTAGCGCCCGTAACCACGGGAACAACTACGCCGCATTGCGTTACGAGATATTTATCCACGGCGGCGGCAAGCGCAGATATAAGCGAAACGAGTATAAAAGTTCTTAAGCCCGCGGCATGGCGTTTAGTAGCGCGTTCGCTTCCTACTATCGCGGCGAGAACTATGGCTAAAACTATTTTTAAAACTACCCCGCCCACGTTCATACCTAAGCACCATTCGCCCATAAGTTCGGCTAAAACGTCTTTCATCATTCTATCTCCTGTTTATAAATTTTCTGTTTTTATCTTCGTTTATAAGCATTTCTTCCTGCTCGTCTGCGGCGTCGGAAAAGGCTTTTTCTTCGTCGCTTCGGGCATAATTGCTTTTTTCTATTTCCCTTTGAATTTCGTTCATTCGCTCAATTAAAATTTCGCGCTCGGTTTTTTGAGGTTCGGGCGCTAAACTTGCGTTAACTTCGGCACCGCCTATCGCGCCCGAAAGCGACAACGCGAGTTTCGCAAGCCCCGGACCTATAAGTTCGTAAAGTATGCTCGACGACATTATTATGGTCTGAATAACCGCGCCCGTACTTCCGCCTATGGTTCGCGCCGCAAGTTCCGAAAGACCTATCGCAACGCCCGCCTGCGG